>JAZNGH010000020.1:0-80263 GCA_045576335.1 Candidatus Scatosoma sp. | reverse complement strand
TCTTCCTAAGACCGCTTGCCCTCCGCCTTCGTGGCGCGTAGCGCAACGGCGGTTATGTATTTTATACAAACGGGTGTTCCACACGGATAACGCAAAAGCAGTTGGGGCGGTGTTTTCGGATTTCGTCCGCAACGGCGTTTTCCGCTTCCTCCGCGCACATTTTGCAATCGCTTGGCAACACCAAATCAAAAATCAAATTCACGTTGGTTTCGCCCTTCGTCATACGGAAATCGTGAATGGAAAAATCCGCGTTCACCGACTTTGCGGCCGTTTGCGCCAGCTCGCGAAGCTCGTTTACGAGCGGGTCGTTCACGACCAAGGGGTCGAGGTGTACCGTCACGATACAGCCGAATTTTTCGTGCATATCCCGCTCCATTTGGTCCACCTCTTCGTGCGCTACGTTGATATCCGAATCGGAGGGGACTTCGGCGTGAAAGGACACGATTTGCCGACCGGGGCCGTAATCGTGGACCATAACGTCGTGAATACCCACGATTTTCGGATAATCCTTAACGAACTCGTAAATGCTGTTGATGAAATCGGGGTCGGGCGGCGAGCCGAGTAACAAATCAATCGTTTCCTTTGCCGCTTTCACGCCCGCATACAGTATGAACGCCGCAACGAAAATTCCCGCCCAGCCGTCGATTGCCACGTTCCAAAACCGAGCCACCAGCGCGGAAACGAGCACGAGCGTCGTCGCGATACAATCGGTGAGGGAATCGCTTGCCGCCGCGTTGATGGAGGCGGAGTTGATACGCTTGCCTATCTTTTTATAAAAGAAAAACAGCCACACCTTGATGAGGATTGCCACGCCCAAAATGACGAGGGTCGCAACGCCCACGCTTGGAAGCGTGGGATTGATAATTTTGTCAATCGAGCTTTTTAACAGCTCGAAGCCAACGAGGATAATCAGCATATCCACGATAAAGCCCGACACGTATTCCAAGCGGCCGTGACCGAGGGGGTGCTCCTTGTCTACGGGCTTGTTTGCAAGCCGAAACCCGATTAAGGTCACCACGGACGAGCCAGCGTCCGAGATGTTGTTAAACGCGTCGGCGATAATGGCTACGCTCGCCGAAAGAAGCCCTAACGTGAGCTTGCCTACGAAGAGCAAAAAATTCATAATAATCCCCGTAAAGCCCGCCAAGGACGCGTATTTGTTGCGTACGGCGGGGTGGGTGGGGTCTTTGTCCTTGCCTACAAACAGGCGAATGAGAAATTCGTTCATAGTAATTCCGAAAAAGGGACGCGGGGTATATCCCCGCGTCAAATTTTATTCTTGGTTATTTTCTTGCGCTTGTGCTTCTTCCTCGCGGCGTTTTTTCATTTCCGCGGCTTTTGCAATCGCAAACGAGGTGAGCTTGACGGCGACGATAATCAAGCCGATTACGACGAATATCGCCAAAAGCCCTTGCCAAAGAAAATTGAGCGCGGGCGCGATTACGTCCCAGTTCATAGGGGTAAGGTTGTCGAATGCCAAAATTAAGTTCAACATATACGTTTCCTCCTTATAAGCAGAACGGGCCGAGCAAGCCGATAATCAAGCCGCCGACGATTGCGGAAGCAATTTGCCCAGACACGTTTGCGCCGACCGCGTGCATCAAAAGGTGGTTGGACGGGTCCTCTTTAATACCCATTTTTTCCACGACGCGCGCCGCCATAGGGAATGCGGAAATACCCGCCGCACCCAGCATAGGATTGATTTTTTCCTTGGAAAACAAGTTCATAAGCTTCGCGCACATAACGCCGCCCACCGTGTCGAACACGAATGCGAACAAGCCGAGTGCCATAATAATCAAGGTTTCAAACGCAAGGAACGCTTCTGCCTGCATTTGGAAAGCAATGGTGATACCAAGAAGCAGGGTGATGATGTTCGAGAAGGTCGTTTGCGCTGTTTCGGAAAGGGATTGCAGCACGCCACATTCGCGGAGCAGGTTACCGAACATCAGCATACCCACGAGCGAAAGGGAATCGGGTGCAATCAAGCCCGAAATAATCGTAACGATAATCGGGAAGAGAATACGCATAAGCTTAGGTACTTGCTTTGCGCTGTATTTCATTTTAATCAAGCGTTCCTTTTTGGTGGTGCAAAGACGCACGACGGCGGGTTGCACGATAGGCACGAGTGCCATATACGAATACGCCACGACCATAATCGGTCCGATATATTTGGAGGCGAGTTGCATAGCAACGAGGATTGCCGTAGGACCGTCCGCCGCGCCGATAATACCGATAGACGCCGCGTCGTTGAGCGGGAAGCCGATCATTGCCGCGAGAATAATCGTTACGAAGATGCCGAGTTGTGCCGCACCGCCGAGGATAAAGAGCTTGGGGTTGGTCAGAAGCGGCCCGAAATCAATCATACAGCCGATACCGATAAACAGCAAAAGGGGCATAGCTTCGCTCGCTTCGATACCAACTTTGAAAAGTGAAGTGATAATGCCGAGGTGTTCGCCGTCCACACCGCTGCCGATTACGGGCGAGAGGGGAAGGTTGACTAAAATTGCGCCGAAGCCCATAGGCAACAGCAGAGCGGGTTCCATATCCTTTTTAATGGCGAGATAGATTAGTACTCCGCCGATTACCCACATAACGACCTGCTGCCAAGTGAGTGCGGAAAACCCTTGAAGAAGGAAATCCATAAATGCCTCCATTATAATGATTTATATATATTATAGTAGAAATGGAGAATATTGTCAAGGCGAAAAGCAAAAAAATCACTAAAAAATAAAAATAAAAGAAAAAAACGCCACAAAAACGCTTGCCAAAGAAAAAAAATTTATATATAATAGTGGTTGACTTCGAGCGTTCCGCTGCCTTTTTTTGGGCATAACGAGGAGTTATGCAGCGGGTTATGAACGTTTCGTAAATAACGGAGGTAAAGTCTGAAATGAAAGGATTGATTGAAGCGATCGAAGCTGAAAATATGAAAGCCGAAGTTCCTGCATTCGAGGTTGGTGACACGATTAAAGTCGGTTATAAGATTATCGAAGGCGGCAAAGAGAGAGTTCAGAACTTCGAAGGCGTAGTAATCGCAAAGAAGAACGGCGGCGTGTCCGAAACGTTCACCGTACGCCACATTTCCTATGGCGTAGGCGTAGAAAAAACCTATCCTCTTCACTCGCCGAAAATTGCGAGCATTACCGTTGTTAGACGCGGTAAGGTAAGAAGAGCGAAGCTGTATTATTTGCGCAAGCTGACGGGTAAAGCAGCGAAAGTTAAGGAAAAAATTTAAGAAATTCGGAAAAACAACCGAAAAGAGCAAGCTCGCCCAAAGTCAACGGCGAGCTTGTTTTTTTGTTCTATTTCGTTGTAGAAATTATTTCGCGTTCAAGAATTGATAATAAGCGTCTATTTTCAAAGTGCTTTCTACGGGCGTTGCGGAATATTCGCTCCATTCCTTGGTGGGATTTTGCTCGCTATATTCTATATAACGCATACCGTTTGCGGTGCTTGCTTGGAAGCAAGCGGGATAATTCGCCATAAAGCGTAAGCACAACGCCGTGCCTTTGTTTTCCAAAATCGGCGCGCCTACGGCTATGCGTTTTTGCGTTTCGGTCGCTCTATCCCAAATGACAAGCTCGTTCGTTTGTCTGTCCTCGTAAGCAAATGCCGTCGAACCGACGCGGTAAACGATATCGTTGCTCGTAAGATTGGTTTGGGACATAAAGCTTTGCATTTGCGTATCCGCCGAGCCGTCCGTGGGCAACGCGGAAACGCCGATAAAGCCATAATCACGGTACATTGCCATATCCGTATACATTGTAAAGGGTAAATCACTGCCGAGCGCGGCGTTGGCAAAGAACGCTTTGCCGTTGCTGATTTGCGTTAAGAGTAAGTATTGCTGTTGCCCCGCATTCAAGGAAATGGTCGTAATCCAACCGTTCGTGGACGTGAAATCGACGTTCGCCGTTTCGGGTACGTTCACCCATTCGCCTTGTGCGTTCAATACGTGCATAGGAATACTGTTCATATTTCCACGGAAATCAAGGCGGTAGATTTGCCCGTCGCTTCCGAGCTGATAGCGGTTTGCGCGGATATAGCTATTCGCTTGCGCTTGACCGAATGCACCGCTGCG
This sequence comes from Candidatus Scatosoma sp., assembly GCA_045576335.1. Taxonomy (GTDB): domain Bacteria; phylum Bacillota; class Clostridia; order Christensenellales; family Borkfalkiaceae; genus Scatosoma. The sequence goes on along the minus strand of JAZNGH010000020.1, from coordinate 76,185 downwards.
ACCCAGATTGTCCGCAAATTGTTGATTGTAGCCCGTGAAAATAAAACCGCCTTCCCGAACCTCGCCGTATTCGTCCGCGCCCGTGAGCGGCGACGTGCTCAAAAACAGCATATTGCCGTGAATGTCCGTGCAGGGTTGATTGAACGAGTATTTGCTCCCCAATTCTGCCGAAATTTCCACCTGTTGCAAATTCAATTCCCCGTCTACGATTTGCGGCTTGTAGAATTTAGAAGCAGATGGATTAGGCGCGTCGATTATTTGAATAATTCCGTTTTTAACCGAATAGATACGGGGGAATTGACTTAACGAGTACGTTTTGCCCGTTTCGTTGTCAATGATATAGCTTTGGTTAAAGTCGTCGCTCCAATAGTTTGCGTAGTGATAGCCCTTTTCCGCTTCCGAACGCTTTACCAAAATAACGCCCGTCTTGTCGCTCGTTCTCGCCGTCATATAGCTCACGCAACGTGAATAGTCTTCTTTGCTACGGTAATGCTCCTCGGTGTTCAGCCAAGCATTATAGTTTGCGTAAAATTGATTAGACAAGCTTTGAGGATTGTTGGTATATTGTGTAAGTACTTGCACCTCGCCTTCTATCGCCGCGCTTACGCAAAGGAAGGTGAATTTTCCCGTGTTATATAATTTGTTCACGCGCGCGTCCAAGGAAACGATAGTAGGTGTGTTTTGCTCCTCGCTTTCAATCTCGTCGGAAAGCTCGTCGCAATCGGTGGTGGGGCATTCTTGCCCCTTGTGGTGGTGTTTGTCAAAACGCTTATTCCATTCACGGTAACTGCCTTTTTCGCTACTGTGGAAACGTACGTCTTGCATACCGTCGTCTGTTTCCTTGACAAATTCGTTTTTCGCTTGCGGCATCATTGTCGAATCGCCTTCGGCTTTTGCGGTGATGATACGCGGGGTGTTTTTTGCATTCGTCGCAACCACGGTAGGGGCGTTTTGGTTTTTGTCTTGGATTGCAATGCCGTTTGCGGACATCAGGTTCGCCACTTTGCCGTCTAAAACGGTGGACGAAATCGTGGTCGCGTTGGGGGTGTTGACTTCCCCGTCCGACGAGCTGGTGCCGCCGTTATCGCCGCAAGAAGCAAGAGCGGTTACGCCCATTATCAACGTAAGAAAGATGGGCAAAAAGCGTTGGTTGTGTTTCATTTTTTATTCTCCTTTTTTATACGCGTTAAGCGTAATTTAATCGTATCATATACGTATATGTTTGTCAAGTATTTTTAACAAGCCATAGACATAAAAAAAGTGCCGCTCCTTTGCAGAAACGACACCCGTAGAATACTCGTTCCGCATAGTCACCACACTATTTCAAATAACCCTTTTCAGACGATATTTGTCGCGAAACTTCATATTACTACCAATATGAAGTATCATCTAAAAAGGGCATAATATGCCCGAAAAATAGTTATTGTGAAATAATGTGGTAAAAATATTGTAACACTTTTAAGAAAGTTTGTCAATACTTTTCAAGAGGTTTGCCCAAAAAAGGATAGAACCTGCTCCACAAAGCAAAAGCACCCCTCGTGGGGTGCTTTTGCTTTGTGGAGCAGGTGACGAGAGTCGCGCCTTTGGCGGCGCGCCCCGCTGGACAATTATCAATTGTCCATTTTGCCGTCAAATTCTTTTGGTATTGTTGCAGTTCGGGCAAAACGCTCGCTCTCGCTCACGGCTCCACCCTCGCCTCTCGTCAGTATTCGTCTTATTCCAAAAGAGAAACGCACCGCTTGGGTGCGTTTCTCTTTTGGACAGCGTCACCACATATGCTGCAATAGGATTTTATTTAGTGTACCCAAACTGCCCTTATCTTTATTTATTATTTTTGTCGTATGCAATCTGTAAAATCTTTTCGAAACGACCATAAAGATATTTTTTATAAAATTTCCTTTGGGTTTCAGAAATTTGTTCCACCCCGTCTATAAACTGATTTATCTTTTTTAAATCAATTCGCGGAACAATACGTCTAAGGGCCTTATCACATTCTTCATTTTTACAAGAAACAATAAATTCGTAATAATTGATTTTTTTGCCATTCAATTTTACAGCCGACGTGGGGAATTGATAAATACGGGCATTAAGTTCTTCTTCCCTCTCAATTACCAATTTCATAATTTTTTCATCAGCCTGTGGCAATAAACAACTACCGCAATCGTATATAGGCGCAACGCTCGTTTCTTGCGTTGTTGTATCCACTAAAAATCCCCAATTGCCGTTGTGTCTATCGAAATTTCCCAAGAATGCGTCTACAATAAACATATCCCAAAAATGGTTGGACAATATCTTCGCATCGACAAATTCTTGTCCCGCTATCGTATCCGTTATATCTTCAAGTTCCGTACCCGTACCGCCGTGTTCGGAATCAATTACCGTATTTTTAATAGCGCAAAAATCGTATAATTGCTTTCCGTCGACAGTAAAATCCCGACAGGCGCAAACGATTTTTTTCTTGCCGTTTACCGTAAAATTACCTAAAAGTGTTTCTTGCGCTTTTACGCCAAGCATATTGAAAATACTGCTACCGATATGCTCGCTAAAGCAACTGTTCGTGTACGATAACTCCGTCGGTTTTTCTTTTCCCGAAGGCGGGAATTTCAGCATATATTGCTTACCGTCGTATTCGATTGCAATCTTCTTGCCATTCGCACCGCTATATGCCTTACTGATAATTCTCTTACAATTCGTAAAATCTATCATTTCCCTTTACCTCCAAAGATATTTTTGCCTTAAATAGTCCGCGTGTTCAGACGTTATTAAACCGTCGCTGATTTCCGCCATATTGATACTGCCGTACAACTCGCCCCACAGACAATCTATTAAAGTCGAGCATTCTTTCAATCCTTTCTTATATGCGTCTAAATCGTGTTGCAGATATTCAGGCAAGCCGTACTCATACGAACGCAAGCGTTCCGCTTCTAAAAATTCGTCTTTTATCAGCATTTCCATAGAAACTTCCAACACCCTTGCAATACGATACAGCGTTTCCGACGAACATTTCCCAATGCTCGTTTTTCCGCTGCATAAATCGTTGAGCGTTGCGTGTGGAACTCCGCTTTGCTTTGCAAGACGATATTTCGTTATACCCTTTTTTTCTAATAATGCGTTTATTGTCATTTTACACCTCTCTACTATTATTATATCGGTTTACCGAAATAATGTCAACTCTTTTTGGGCTTTTCCTGAATATCCGCAATATAAAAATGTTGCAAGTTATATTTTTTCTCGAAAAAATTGACAAATATTTTTATTTATGCTATACTTAATTTATAATATTGTCTTTTGGAGGTGAGTATCTTCTTCTTTTTCTTCTTTTTTGATAGGTTATACAATATCCCCGACGTTTATAACGCTTTCGAGAAAATTTGTACTCGGAAAATACTCGTGGACGGATATTGCGATATGAGCCATTTTATCGAACGGAAAATTTCCGTCGAGGAAATGCGATATCGTTTGGCTACCTGTAAATCTAAATATATCGAATTATATCAAAATACCGACAATCTAAACGAAGAAACAGCCGTTCGTATATGGAATGAATTGTTTGGACAAGCTGTAGGAAACGTTGACGATATGCTTATGGAAGAAGCAACCGCCATTGTGTACTGGGTATATATGATATGCCCCAACGTACAAGAGCGTAAAGATTTTACCTTTGAGTTTTTTTCCAAAATAAAAGAGTTGGCGGCAATCGAATGTCATATTCAATACGAAAGAGGTGTTTTCTATAATTCACAAACCGTTGAATTGCAATTTGTTTCCTCTATTGCCGAATTTAATGAAACGCTCACCGCATATCAGAAAGGTAGCAACGCATTGTATTATCGCGGACACGCAAATTCTAATTATCTACTTCAACCCTCTATTGCACGCAAGAGGTTTTGGATTCAAAACGAGCGCGAAATGTATAATCGTTTGCTCATCACTTGCCCTACGGATTTTGAAAAGTGTAGTAGCCATTTTGAGAAGCTCGTAAAAATGCAACACTACGGTTTGCCCACTCGGCTTTTAGATATAACGGAAAACGCTTTGGTGGCTCTATATTTCGCCTGCAATTCTGAATTTGAAAATTACGGCGAAGTCATACTTATCTCGACAAAGAAAAACGCCGTTTATTATCCGCAAAGCGACACCGCTTCCATTTTAGCTAGCCTTTCTGCGTTTAACTATGAAACGCAACAAAAGTTCCTCGATTTGGCACTTAACCCTTCTATTACCAAAAAGGAATTTAATAGAAAAGTCGCTCGATTGCTACATGAAATTCGGCTGGAAAAGCCCGCATTTGGGGCAGATATAAATAAGGCAGACCTCTTAAAAAACATAATTATTCTCGCGAATAAAAATAATAATCGAATTATTAAGCAAGACGGCGCTTTTATTTTATGCGGACTTTCCGAGGATTTCAACGTTTTAAATCAATTTAGGTATAAAAAGGTGGCAAAACTATTGTCGTATTAGTTTCCAACAAAAAAAAGATATTGGAACAGCTTTCGACTTTTTCAATTAACTACGCCTCCCTCTTCCCTGAAGTGGAATGCGTTGCAACTTATATTAAAAATAATTATTAATTTAATTAAGTGCGTAGAAATAAAAATCTATGCACTTGATTTTATTGTGCGCAATATTCTATTCATTCGTTCAAAAAAACGTATGGCTTTATTTAATAATTATATTATCTTTGGAAATAGAAATTTCTTGAACCTCTTTATATATTTCGTCAATTGACAACCCTTCTCCAAACTTTTCATGCAACTTTTTATCAATATCACTTTGTTTAATCGTTTCCGCTTTGCAAGTGCCGTTCTTTTCAACACGCCCTGCGCAACGCCAAACAATCTCACCGGAATGCGTAGTTATTCTACGATAATTGCAACCGCATTCTCCGCATTTTATCTTTCCCGATAATGAATTCCCGCTTGAATGTCTTGTATTTTTTCTTATCTGCTTACCATGCTCACTCGAAACAACATTCGTTCTTCTCGCTTTCTCTGTCTGTACTGCTTCGAAGGTTTCGAGATCAATAATTCCTACGTGATTATTTTCGTATACATATTTAGCAAGTTCCCCATTGTTTTTCTTTTGTTTCTGATCCAACACGTTTGGAACGTGCGTTTTTTGCAACATCGCTTGCCCTATATATTTTTCGTTCCCTAAAAGTTTATCAATCGCAGCGCTCGTCCATGTTTCTTTTCCCGTTGGAGACAATATTCCGCGTTTACTCAATTCTTTAGCTATCCCCGATAAACTATATCCTTGCAAATACAAATCAAAAATTAATTTCACATTTTTCGCCTGTCCTTCGTCAATAATAAGATTTCCATCTTTATCTTGTTTGTATCCATAACAAACTCGATTTGCTAATTTGGAAGTGCCACTCTTAAATCCACTTACCAGCCCCCAGCGGGTAATTCTACTTTTCGATACGCTTTCTTCTTGTGCTACCGTTGCATAAATTGTCATAGTTAATTCACTCCTTTCTTCTTTTAACCATATTCGTTCATTTTCAAAATATACATCAACTCCCATCTTCTTTAACTTTCGTATGTCTTCTAAAAAATCAAGAGTATTTCTTGCAAAGCGACTAATAGACTTTGTATAAATAATATCTATCTTTTTCTTTTTACAATCTTTTATTAGTTTCCTGAACTGCACTCGGTCTTTCTTTTTTAATCCGCTTGCAGTATCCGCATAAATACCAACAAAGGTAAAATCTTCATTAGATTCGATTAAATTTTTATAATATTGCTTTTGAGCTTCCAAACTATACAATTGAATTTCTTTTTTGGTACTCACTCGGCAATATGCAGCAACTCTTTTCTTCATTTGTTTTTCTAAAAAATAAAATTATAACACCTTTATGAAATATGGCATTATAATTTTAACATATTATTTTATTTTTGTCCATTAAACGAACAAACCTGTGCTTTTGCTTAGCACAGGTTTGTATACTTATCGTGGAGCAGGTGACGAGAGTCGAACTCGCCGGGAACAGCTTGGGAAGCTGCCGCCATACCGCTAGGCGACACCTGCATATAAAAGCCGTTTTTCTCAACGGCTTTTTTATTATATCCGTTTTTAGGATAAATGTCAACGATTTTTCTTGCCTTGTGGAAAAAATCTTTTTTATGCTTTGGGTTGAGCTCGACACTCCTTGCACAGCCCAAAAAATTCCAGCGCGTAGCCCTCGATTGCAAAGTCGTCATAGGCTATCGCCTCCAAGCCTTTTTCCGTCAAGCCCTTTGCTTCCACGTCCGCGAGCCGTCCGCATTGCACGCACCGACCGTGACAATGCGTATGCACGTTATAATCGTAACGAATTTCATTGCCCGCCGTGCGAAGCTCCAACGCCCGCCCGTTTGCGGCAAAGCCGCCCAACACGCGGAATACCGTCGCTCTTGAAACGGTGGGGTGATTTTGGTGCACTAAATTGTAAACTTCCGTTGCCGTCGGATGATTGAGCGTGGTCAAGGCGTCGTAAATAATTTGTTTTTGCTTCGTCTGTCGCTCTTGCATCTTTCTCTCCTTGTCTTGAAATTTTCAACGACCCGCCCGACGAAGGGGCTTCGTAGGACGGGTCGTTTAGTTGTGAGAAATTAAATTGTCAAATCAATAGTTTTCAGCGCGAACCTGGAAATATGCCTGGGGATGCGCGCAGATAGGGCAAACCTCGGGAGCTTTCTTGCCAACGACGATATGCCCACAGTTGGAGCATTGCCATACCGCGTCGCCCTCTTTGGAGAACACCAAATCGCCTTTCACGTTCGCAAGCAGCTTTCTGTATCTTTCCTCGTGCTCTTTTTCGATAGCTGCAACGCCTTCGAACAAAGCCGCAATCTCGTCAAAGCCTTCTTCGCGAGCTTCCTTTGCGAAGCCTTCGTACATATCCGTCCATTCGTAGTTTTCGCCCTCTGCCGCCGCAAGGAGGTTTTCCGCGGTGGAGGAGATCGAACCGCCGTTCAAAAGCTTGAACCAAATCTTCGCGTGCTCTTGCTCGTTCTTTGCCGTCTCTTCAAAGATTGCCGCAATCTGCACGAAGCCTTCCTTTCTTGCCTTGCTTGCAAAATAGGTGTATTTGTTTCTTGCTTGCGATTCGCCCGCAAACGCCGTTTGCAAATTCGCTTCCGTTTTAGAGCCTTTCAAGGTGGGCTTCGCTTCAAACTTGCCTACCTGCTTGCATACGGGGCAAACCTCGGGCGCAACGTCCGCTTCTACTACGTGGTGACATACAGAACATTCAAATTTTTTCATAACCTTTTACCTCTTTTTTCTTGTCCCCTTATTAGGACTTGGTTTTATTAAGTGATTATAGTATAATATAAAAAAATGTATTTGTCAATAGTTTTACGGTAAATTTTTCAATTTTTTTGAAAAAAATTTTTTTCACCGAAATTTAACGGTTTTTACCCATAACGATAACCTGAAAACGATATACTATAATATATTGACAAAAAAGGAAAAAGGGTATATAATATATAATGAAAAAAATCAGCGCGAAAAAGAAAAAATGGATAGAAAGGACGATAGCGAACGACAGAAGCTATAAGGTTTTTTTATACAACCGCTTTTTTATTTTTCTGGTATCGGTGTTATTGCAGCTTGTCGGCTACGCGTTGATTATCCTATTATTTGTGTACGGCTCGGAGTGGGCAATCGGCTTGCAGGTACTCGTAGGGGTTTTGGAAATCGTGTTCGTTTTATACATCATCAATCAAAACGAACGCCCGTCCACGAAGCTGAGCTGGATCGTCGTGATTATGTTCGCGCCTGTGTTCGGCGTACCCATGTATTTGTTCAACGGCGGCGGCAGACCTACGCGGAAGATGCGGGAGCGCATAAGCGAAACGCAAAAAGAGAACGAAGCGCAAATGCTTGCCTTTTACAAGGAGCGGGCGTTGCCCGTACCGCAAAACCGCAACGACGGGCTTACGCGGTATCTTGCCGATAGGGGGTATCCCGTTTTTTACGACGGCGATATCGAATATTATAAAAGCGGCGAGGAAATGTTCCCCGCTATGCTGGAAGAGCTGAAAAAAGCGGAGAAATTTATTCTGCTGGAATATTTCATTATCGCGCACGGGAAAATGTGGAACGAGATAAGGAAAATACTCTTGGAAAAAGCGGCGCAAGGGGTGCAGGTACGCATCATTTACGACGATTTCGGGTGTATGGTGACGCTTCCGCCCAAGTACGAGCTGTATTTGGAAAGTCTGGATAAAAATATCAAGTGTATGACTTTCAACGACGTCGTGCCCTTCTTTACCGTGCGAATGAACAACCGCGACCACAGAAAAATGCTGGTGATTGACGGGAAAGTGGCGTTTACGGGCGGAATCAATCTCGCCGACGAATATATCGCGGAAAAGGTACGCTTCGGGTACTGGAAGGACACGGGCGTAAAGCTGACGGGCAACGCCGTTTCGTCGTTTACCCTGATGTTTTTCAATCTTTGGAACGCCTTTCGCAAGGACAAGGAGGAGCTGAAAAACTATCTCTTGCCCCTTGAAAAAACGGACGAGAGCGCGGAAACGACGGCGTTTCGGTTACAGCCCTACGACGATTCGCCGCTGGACGGATACAACCTCGGCGAAACGGTGTACGCGGATATGCTGCACCGCGCGAGCAAGTACGTTTGGTTTTTCACGCCCTATTTGGTGTTGGACGATTATATGCGCGCGGCGATTTGCGAAGCAGCGGCGCGCGGCGTGGATGTGCGTATCGTAACGCCCGCCGTACCCGATAAAAAGTTGACCTACCGCTTTACCCGCGCAAACTACGGGATTTTAATGCGCGCGGGCGTGAAAATTTACGAGTATACGCCCGGCTTTATCCACGCCAAAAGCGTGATTTGCGACGACGAATACGCCGTCGTGGGCACTATCAACCTCGATTACCGTAGTCTTTATCACCATTTTGAAAACGCGGTATATTTTGCGGGCTGTCAAGCGGTGACGGACTTGAAGCGGGACTATGAAGAGGTGTTCGCCGTATCTCAATTGTGCACGAAAGAAAACGTGAAGAGGGGGCTTATAGGACGGTTGTTCGATTCCGTTCTTCGCGTATTTGAAACTTTGATGTGAGGAAAACTATGAGCAAGCTTACGAGAGAAGAAAAAAAAGCAGAAGAAGCGCGCGTTATCGCGGAAATGGAAGAGGCGATGCAGGAAAACGCGAACGCTACGCCCGAGGCGGAAAGCGAGCCGCAACCCACAAAGCGTTGGAGCGCGTTTGAGGACGCTACGCCCGAAAATTTGCATTGCAGGCGTTGTCATACGCTGATGGAAAACGGCGTCTGCCCGACTTGCGGTTTTAAGGTCTACGTGCCTATGGACGAAAAGAAACGCAACAAAATCCGCCTTATCGTAGGCGGCGTTTGCGTAGCCGCGTTTTTGATATGGTTTCTCATAACCCAGCTTCCATAAAAGGATTTTCCCCGCTTCGTAGAAGCGGGGAATTTTTTACTTTTTCAAAAAGTTTTTACGAAAAGTTTTAATTCTCCCAAAAAGGGTTACAAATAAAATGAAAACAAAACGAGGGAGGATATAGAATATGGATATGCGTAAATTTACGGCGAACACGACGGCGGCTTTGCAAAACGCGCAAGCCACCGCGCGCGAATACGGCAATCAGGAAATCGGTCAGCTGCACCTTTTGCACGCGCTTTTGACGGCGCAAGACGGCTTGATCGGACAACTGATGCAAAAAATGCAAAAGGACGGCGGCGCGCTTGCGGCGGAGGCTTTGCGGGCGATTGAAAAGCTGCCCAAGGTCAGCGGCGGGGAGCAATATATTTCCACCGCGCTCGCGCAGGCGATTGAAGCGGGCGAAAAGCAAGCCGCAAAAATGGGGGATAGCTATCTCTCCGTCGAGCACTTGTTTTTCGGCTTGACCGAAAAGCCCGACGCGCAGGTGAAAAAGCTGTTCAGTGCGTATAAAATAGAGCAAAACGCGTTTATGCAAGCCCTTGCGAGCGTGCGCGGAAACAGGCGTGTGGACAGCGAAAATCCCGAGGATACCTACGACGTGCTCAACAAATACGGCGTGGATCTCGTGGAAAAGGCGCGCGCGCAAAAGATAGACCCCGTGATCGGGCGCGACGAGGAAATTCGTAGCGTCGTGCGGATTTTGTCGAGAAAGACGAAGAATAACCCCGTCTTAATCGGCGAAGCGGGCGTAGGTAAAACGGCGATTGCCGAGGGGCTTGCCATTCGTATTATGAAGGGGGACGTTCCCGACAGCTTGAAGGACAGAAAAGTCTTTTCGCTGGATATCGGCGCGCTGATTGCAGGCGCGAAATTCCGCGGCGAGTTTGAAGAACGCTTGAAGGCGGTGCTTGCCGAAGTGAAAAAGAGCGAGGGCGGTATTATTTTGTTTATCGACGAGCTGCACACGATTGTCGGCGCGGGCAAAACAGACGGTGCAATGGACGCGGGCAATCTGTTAAAGCCTATGCTTGCACGGGGCGAGCTGCATTGTATCGGCGCGACGACCTTGGACGAATACCGCAAATATATCGAAAAAGACCCCGCCTTGGAACGCCGTTTTCAGCCCGTGCTCGTGGGCGAGCCGACCGTGGAGGACACCATCTCCATTTTGCGTGGTCTGAAAGAGCGTTACGAGGTGTATCACGGCGTGAAAATCCAAGACAACGCGTTGATTGCGGCGGCTACGCTTTCCAACCGTTATATCACGGACAGATTTTTGCCCGACAAAGCCATTGACCTCGTGGACGAGGCTTGCGCGCTGATTAAAACGGAAATGCAGTCTATGCCCTCCGAAATGGACGAGATCGCCCGTAAAATCATGCAGCTGGAAATCGAGCAAAACGCCTTGAAAAAGGAAACGGACGCGCTTTCCGCTTCGCACCTTGAACAAATCGAAAAGGAGCTTGCCGAGCTTCGCGAAAATTACGCGCAAATGAAAGCGAAGTGGGAAAACGAGAAAAACTCTATCGGCAGAGTGCAAAAGCTCCGCGAGGAGTTGGAGCTTGCGGGCGCACAGCTGGAAAAGGCGCAAAGAGAATACGATTTGGAGCGGGCGAGCCAGCTTCAATACGGCAAGATACCCGAACTCAAAAAACAGCTTGAAGAAAGCGAAAAAGCGGGGGCAGGTACGAGTGTAACGGAAAATTCCCTGCTTCGCGACCATATCAGCGAGGAAGAAATCGCGCGAATCGTCGCGCGTTGGACGGGTATACCCGTAGCAAAGCTCGTCGAGGGCGAAAGGGAGAAGCTTTTACGGCTTGGCGAAACGCTGCACGGGCGCGTCGTGGGGCAAGACGAGGCGGTGGAAGCCGTCGCGGACGCGATTTTGCGCTCTCGCGCGGGCATTGCCGACCCCAACAGACCCATAGGCTCCTTCCTCTTTTTAGGCCCTACGGGCGTGGGAAAGACGGAGCTTGCGAAAACGCTCGCCCGTTCGCTGTTTGACGACGAAAAGAATATGGTGCGTATCGATATGAGCGAATATATGGAAAAATATTCGGTGTCGAGATTGATAGGCGCGCCCCCGGGATACGTGGGCTACGACGAGGGCGGTCAGCTCACCGAAGCGGTGCGGAGAAAACCGTACAGCGTGGTGCTGTTCGACGAGGTGGAAAAGGCGCACCCCGACGTGTTCAACGTGTTGTTGCAGGTGCTGGACGACGGGCGTATCACGGACGGACAGGGCAGGACGGTGGATTTCAAAAATACCGTTATCATACTCACCTCGAATTTAGGCTCGTCGGCGATTTTAGAGGGTATCGAATACGACGGCTCGCTTTCCGAGGAAGCCAAAGCGGAGGTGAACGCTATGCTCAAAGCCTCCTTCCGTCCCGAATTTTTGAACAGGCTTGACGAAACGGTGTTTTTTAAGCCGCTCACCAAAGCGGAGATAGGCAAAATCGTGCGCTTGCTCGTGCAAGACCTCAAAAACCGCTTGGCGGAAAAGCAGCTTGGGCTTGACCTCACGCCAAAGGCGGTGGAAGCAATCGTGGAAAAGGGCTACGACCCCGTGTACGGGGCAAGACCGCTCAAACGGTATATCCAGCACGCGTTGGAAACGACGATTGCCAAACGCATTCTCGCGGGCGATTTCAAGGCGGGGGATACCCTCGTCGTGGACGCGGACGAAAACGGGATTTTCGTGCAATAAGGCTATACGGGGAACGGGGCAAACCGTTCCCCATAATTTGCCGTCAAAAAGCGAACGAATTTTCGCTTTTTTTGTTTACAATTTCGCGGCTTTGTGGTATAATGGAAAAAAGGAGAGTGGCAATCGTGAAAATTATACATACGGGGGATATTCATATCGGCTCGGCAATGAAAAATTTGCCGCGCGAAAAGGCACAGCTTCGCAAAGCCGAGATTTTGGACGGCTTTAAGAAGCTTTGCTTATACGCAAAGGAGCACGGCGTGGCGGCGGTGCTGATTGCGGGCGATTTGTTCGACGAAAACCGCGTTTCCCCCGCGGTGAAGAAGCAAACGCTGTCCTTTATCGCCGCGGCGAAGCCCGTTTGCTTTTTCTACGCTTCGGGCAATCACGACGACGAGTTCGCTGCGCGCGGCGAGCTGCCCGATAATTTTTATACCTTTTCCAAAAACCACGGCTGGCAGGCGTACGCGTTGGGCGAGGGTGTGACCGTCACGGGTATAGACACCAAAAATATTTCCCCGCTCGCGCTTTCGTCGCTCGCGTTGGACGCAAGCGCGTTTAATATCGTCTTAATGCACGGGGATATCAAGAGCGAAATCCCGCTCGCGACCCTGCAAAACAAGTATATCGACTACCTCGCGCTGGGGCATATCCATATCCCCACGCCGCAAGCGGAACGGCTGGATATGCGCGGCAAATACCGCTATTGCGGTTGTCCCGAGGGGCGGGGCTTTGACGAGATAGGCAAGCGCGGATTCTTCTTGTTGGAGGTTGCGGGCGGTGCGGTCGTAAGCGAGAAATTCCTTTCCTTTGCCCGCCGTGAAATCGTGGAAAAGCGGGTGGATATTTCCGCCTGTCACAGCTATTTCGATTTGGAAACCGCCGCACTCACCGCCTTGCAGAGCGAGAACGCGGACAATATGATACGGCTCGTGCTTTGCGGGAGCTTTGAGGCGGGCTTGAAAAAGGATACCGCCCTGCTTTCCGCGCGCCTTTCCGAACGCTTTTTCTTTGTAAAAACGGTGGACGAAAGCCGTCTTTTTCTTGACCCCAAATCGTACGAAAACGACTTGACCGAGCGCGGCGAATTCGTAAGAGAGGTGGGCAGGTACGAGATCAACGAGGATTTGCGCGAGGAAATTTTAGAGGTGGGGTTGAAGGCTCTCGCGGGGGAGGAAATCGATTTATGACGCTTATTTCTTGCTATATTGCAGGCTTTGGTAAATTCGTGGACTGCTCGTTCGATTTTTCCGCACTCGTCACCGTTTTCAAGGAAGAAAACGGCTGGGGCAAAACGACGCTTGCCGAGTTTTTTGAAAGTATGTTTTACGGTATCGACGGCGGCAGGAGCAAATCGGTGAACGAAAACGCACGGCTCAAATACGAGCCGTGGTCGGGTGCGCGCTTCGGCGGCTCGCTCGTTTTCGTGTACGCGGGTAAGACCTATCGTATCGAACGCTTTTTCGGCCGTACGCCGAGCGGGGACACCGTTCGCGTGTACGACGGCAACAATATGCTTTGTTACGACTTCGGCGACAAAGCCGAGCGTGTGGGCGAAACGGTATTTTCTATGGACAGAGAAAGCTATCGCCGTACGGCGTACTTATCGCAAAACGGCGCAAATTGTGCGGGGCTTCCCGAGGATATTAAGGGCAAGCTTTTGTCCCTTTTGAGCGTTGCGGAGAATGAAAAGGGCGGGCAGAACGCGTTGGATAGGCTGGAAGCCGCCGACCGTGCGCTTCGCGCCAAGCGTCGTCCCGCCAAGGGCAAATTAGACGAAATTGACGAGCGGCTCGCGTATTTGAACGCGCAAAAAGCCGATTGTAAAAACGCTGCCGAGCGGTTAGAAGAAACGGAACGGGAAATTCAATCGCGCACGGCGCGCTTGCAGGGGCTTTCCGAGGAAATTGCAAGGCTTTCGGCGAAGAGTGAGGAGTACACTCGCCGTAGCGAGCTTGCGGCGCAACGCGCCGTACGGGCGGAGGTGGAAAGCAAGCTTTCTGAGGCGCAAAACGCGCTTGCGGGCTGGAACGCCTTTTTTGGCGAAAATGCGCCCGCGACCTTGAACACCGAGGGCTTGGAAAACGCCGTCAACGAATTTTACGCCGTAAAAGCGGGGCTTGCAGAGGACGAGCAAAAGCACGCGGCGCTTTCGGCACAAATCCGCGATAAACAGACCTTGGAAACGCAACGCGTCGCTTGTGAAAAGACCTTGGAAAGCTACGAGCTTCTTATTCACCCCCCGAAAAAGGAAAAACCGAAGCTTGAAAAGGACAAAACCAAGCAAAAAAGAAGTCTTAAAGCGACCTTTGCGCTCGTATTTATGCTCGTTTTGTCCATCGTCAGCGCGGTGTTCGTAGAAAGCATACCCGCGCTTGGCGCGTCGCTGCTTGCCGTAGGGGCGGCGGGCTTGCTCGTTTGTTTTATCGTGATGCTACGGAGCGTGGACAAACCCAAAAAAGCAGAGGAAGAGCCGACCGACCCCGCCCTGCTTGCCCGTTACGAGGCAATCAAAGCGGAAATCATTGAAATCGATCATAAGCTGTCGCAATACGCCGCGCAAACGGAAACGGAGTTTGAAACGCTTACCGCGCGCGTAGAGAACGCGCGTGCGCGCTCGCAAGAGCTGGACGGGGCGATAAAACGCTTTTTGGGCAATTTCCGTTTTGAGGAAATTTACGATTACAGAGCCGCGCTCGCCAAACTCAAAGAGGGCGTTGCCGCGCACGAAAAATATACGCAAATTTCGCGCGAATACACACATAAGTTATCCACGCTCGCGCCCGTAAAAGCGGGGGAAGAGGCGTACCGTGTATCAAACGAACGGGAAATTTACCCCTCGGATATCGAGGATATCAAAACACAGATACGCTATAAAGAGGAAGAAAAGGACAATCTTACCTCTATGCTCGGCAAGGCGATTGCGGGAGCGGAAACGCTTCAACGGCGTGCGGCGGAGCTGACCGATTACGAGGCGGAGGAAGCGTCGCTTTCCGAAGAAAAGGCGCGGCTGGAAAAACGCCTGACGGCAATCCGCTATGCAAAGGAGCTGCTCACCCGTGCCCGCGCGAATATGGCGACGCGCTATCTCGACCCCGTGGAAAAGGCTTTGCGCGCGTACGCGCAAACGCTGGGCTTTGACGCACGGGCACAAGGCTTGCGTTTTGCCGCGGACGGCACGCCCATATCCGACGAGGGCGGGACGTTGCGTGGCGCGGAATATTTTAGCGCGGGAATGAAGGATTTGCTGGATTTTTGTGTTCGCGTCGCGCTTGCAGAGGCGATCTTCACCAAAGACGCGCCGCCGCTTGTTTTGGACGATCCGCTTACCAACCTTGACGACGACAAAACCGCGCGTGCAAAGGCTTTGATTAAAGAATTATCCAAAAAGTATCAAATTATTTACTTTACCTGTAAAGAAGAAAGAACGCTGTAAAAAATGAAAGTTTCGTGAAAGGACAAAAAATTTCCCGCAAACGGTTGACATATTTTTTTATAAAAAATATAATGTTATCGTTACGAAGTTTTCATTTTCAGTAAAAAAGGAGTAATAAGAGGAAATGGGTATGATAAAAACCTTGCTCAAAAGCGTAAGGGAATACAAAAAACCTGCAATCGTCACGCCGATATTTATGGTTTTAGAGGCGTTGTGTGAGTGCTTAATCCCGTTTTTTATGGCACAGCTCATCACCGCAATCCAGCCCAACGACGGCTCCGTCGTTTCCTCGGACGCGGCAATGCAGCTCGTACTTAAATACGGCGTGATTTTGCTCGCGCTCGCGCTCGTATCTATCGTCAGCGGCGTGCTTGCAGGACGCTTTGCGGCGACGGCGAGCTGCGGCTTTGCCAAAAATCTTCGCCACGATTTGTTTTATAACGTACAAAAATTTTCGTTTGGGAACGTGGATACTTTTTCCACGTCTTCGCTCGTTACCCGCTTGACGACGGACGTTTCCAACGTACAGCAGTCCTTTCAAATGTGCTTGCGTATCGTGGTGCGCGTGCCGTTGCAATTCATTTTCGCAATCATTATGAGCTTCACGGTCAATCCCAAGCTCGCTTGGATTTTCGTGGTAATCGTGCCCTTCCTTGCGTTTTTGATTATTTCGATTATGCGCTTCGTAATGCCCTACTTCCGCCGTATCTTCAAAAAATACGACGCGCTGAATAATTCCGTGCAGGAAAACGTAGGCGGTATCCGCGTGGTTAAAGCCTTCGTTCGCGAGGACTATGAAACGCAAAAATTCCAAAAAGCGGCGGGGGAGGTACGCGACGACTTCACTCGCGCGGAAAAGGTAATCGCGCTCAACGGCCCGATTATGACGCTGTTTATCAATTTTGCTTCCATTCTC
Organism: Candidatus Scatosoma sp.; assembly: GCA_045576335.1. GTDB lineage: Bacteria > Bacillota > Clostridia > Christensenellales > Borkfalkiaceae > Scatosoma. The sequence continues at coordinate 59,696 of JAZNGH010000020.1, read as the reverse complement.
ATTTCCGTATTCGCGGCGTACGCAATCATTGACCCGTCCTTTTGGGCGGCATACGAGGGCTTCGGCACGGGACAGCTTTCCGCACTCATTTCCTACGGTATCCAAATGCTGTCCTGCCTTATGATGTTCTCTATGATATTCGTAATGCTTTCTATGTCCTTGGAGTCGGGTCGCCGTATCGCGGAGGTAATCGATTGTAAATCGGATATTGTCAGCCCCGAAAACGGGATAAAAGAGGTCAAGGACGGCTCTGTCCGTTTTGAAAACGTCAATTTCAAATACTCGCAAAAAGCCAACAAATACGCCCTTTCGGATATCGATTTGGATATCAAATCGGGTGAAACGGTGGGCATTTTAGGAGGCACGGGGTCTTCGAAAACGACGCTCATTCAGCTCATTCCCCGCCTTTACGACGCCACGGAGGGCACGGTGTCCGTCGGCGGAGTTTGCGTTAAGGATTACGATTTAGACGCGCTTCGAAAGGAAGTCGCCGTAGTGCTCCAAAAGAACGTGCTCTTTTCAGGCACGATCAAGGAAAATTTGCGCTGGGGCGACGAGAACGCAACGGACGAGGATATCGTGCGCGTGTGTAAGCTCGCGCAAGCGGACGAATTTATCCGCGCGTTCCCCGACGGGTACGACACGTATATCGAGCAGGGCGGCACGAACGTTTCGGGCGGGCAGAAGCAACGCCTTTGTATCGCCCGCGCGTTGCTCCGAAAGCCCAAGGTGCTTATCTTGGACGATTCCACGAGCGCGGTAGACACCAAGACGGACGCGTTTATCCGTAAGGCGTTTGAAGAGGAAATTCCCGACACGACCAAAATTATTATTGCCCAGCGCGTTTCCTCCGTGGAGCACGCGGATAAAATTCTCATTTTGGACGGCGGCAAGATAGTCGCTTGCGGCAATCACGATACGCTTATGCAAACGAGCGAAATTTACCGTGAAATTTACGAGGCGCAAACCAAGGGCAAGGACGAAAACGGCAAAGGAGGCGCGGCGTAATGTCTGACGAAAAGAGATACGAACAAAAACCCCGCGCAATGAAACCTATGCGCGGCCGCGGAATACCCGTTCCCAAGGGCGCAATCAAAAAAGGCACGCTTCCCCGCCTTTTGAAAATGCTGTTCAAATACTATAAGTGGCAAATAATCGTGGTCTTCTTCTGCCTGATTTTCAGCTCGGTAGGCAGCTTGGTTTCCACGCTGTATATGAAGGACCTCGTCAACGAGGTCATCACGCCCGCTATTAAGGGCGGCGGAATGACGGACGCGCTGTACGGCGTTTTGACGGGCTTGATCGTGATGATGGTGTCGGTATACACGCTCGTGATTTTGGCGAACTTCGTGTACTCGCGCATTATGGCGACGGTCACGCAAGGTATGCTGTATCATTTGCGCGAGGAAATGTTCGCAAAAATGCAGTCGCTGCCCGTCAAATACTTTGATACCCACGCGCACGGCGAAATTATGAGCTGTTACACCAACGATACCGACGCTGTACGCCAGATTATCGGGCAAAGCCTGCCCCATCTCTTCTCCAACGCGCTCACGTTAATTGTTTCGGTGGCTATGATGCTCTCGTTTAGCTTTTGGCTGTCTATCGTCGTGGGCTTTTGCACGGTGGCAATGACCTTCGTCGTCAAAAAAATCGGGGGGAACAGTGCGAAATATATGGTCGCGCAGCAAACCTCGCTTGCGGTGGAGGAGGGCTTCGTCGAAGAGATGATGAAGGGGCAAAAGGTAGTCAAGGTCTTTACGCACGAGGAAAAGGCGAAAGAGGATTTCAACGTACTCAACGAAAAGCTGTTCAAGGACAGCGAACGCGCGCATATCTTCGGCAACGTTTTAGGTCCTATCCTTGGCAATATCGGCAATTTCACCTACGTTTTGATTGCAATCGTCGGCGCGCTGCTGTTTACGCTGCAAGTGCCTAACTGGGGATTTTCCAACCTGTTCTTGGCGGAAAAAGCGGTGCTGGATATCGGTACGATCGTTGCGTTCCTCGGCTTTTCGAGAAACTTCTCGCAAATCGTCAACCAAATGTCCCAGCAAATCTCCATGGTCGCCATGGGTCTTGCGGGCGCGAGCCGCGTGTTTACGCTTATGGATGAAGAGCCTGAAAAGGACGAGGGCTACGTCACGCTCGTGAATGCGAAAAAGGACGAAAACGGCGGGCTTACGGAAACGGCGGAGCGTACGGGGCTTTGGGCTTGGAAGCATTATCACAAAGCGGAAAACACGACGACGTATACCGAGCTGAAAGGGGATATCGTTATGGAAATGGTGGACTTTGGCTACGTGCCTGAAAAGCAGGTGCTTACCGACGTCACGCTGTACGCCAAGCCCGGGCAAAAAATCGCGTTTGTGGGCGCGACGGGCGCGGGAAAAACGACGATTACCAACCTTATCAACCGTTTCTACGATATCGCGGACGGCAAAATCCGTTACGACGGCATCAATATCAATAAAATCCGTAAAAGCGATTTGCGGAAATCGCTGGGTATCGTTTTGCAGGATACCAACCTGTTCACGGGTACGGTAATGGAAAATATCCGTTACGGCCGTTTGGACGCAACGGACGAGGAATGTATCGAAGCGGCGAAGCTTGCCAATGCGGACGATTTCATTTGCCGTTTGCCCGAGGGGTATAACACTATGCTGACAAACAACGGCGCAAACCTCTCACAAGGACAAAGACAGCTTTTGTCCATTGCCCGCGCGGCGGTCGCGGACCCGCCCGCAATGATTTTGGACGAAGCGACCTCGTCGATTGATACGCGTACGGAAGCCCTCGTCACCGACGGTATGGATAAACTGATGCACGACAGAACGGTGTTCGTCATTGCACATAGGCTTTCCACCGTCCGCAACTCCAACGCCATTATGGTTTTGGACCACGGGCATATTATCGAGCGTGGCACGCACGAACAGCTGCTTGCCCAAAAGGGCACTTACTATCAGCTCTATACGGGCGCGTTTGAGCTCGAATAAGTTTACGCATAAAAAAACGGCGGATTTTTCAATCCGCCGTTTGATTTTTTTTCCGCATTACGAAATCGCGGTTGAGCATACCGTTTCCAAGGTCTATCATCTCTTCCCGCTCGATAACGAACCCGTTTTTAAGATAACATCTTACGGCGCGTTCGTTTTTTGCGTTGGCGTTGAGCACGATATCCTTGCCCGCCTTTGCAAGCTCGGAAAACACGAACGCGGGATAGCGTTTGCCGCGGGCGGCGGGAAGCAGGTACAGCTTGTCCATATAAATATGCTCGCCGCGGTCAACGAACACGACTACGCCGATATTATCGATTTTGCGGTATTGATAGCCGAGGGCGCGGTAATGCGCCAAGCCCGCGGGAGAGAAATACCTATCCAGCAAAAACAAAATCTGCTCGCGCGGTAAAATCGGACCGTAGGTTTCCAGCCAAATGGGCTTCATAAAAGCGTACAAGCCCTCAAAATCTTGTTCGTTAAAGTTCGTCAATCTTTTTTCGTTCATAGGGATATTATAACATATCGGCAGGGAAAAGTCAAAAAAGAATAAGCAATGTATTTGACATAACGCGCAAAAAGTTTTATAATAATTCTGTATTATAATGTGCGGAGATAAAAATGAAATATTATATCGGTTTGGATATCGGCGGTACGAAATGCGGGGCTTGCGTGGGTGGCTTGACGGCGGATAAGCAAATGCAAATTTTGGAAAAACAGACCTTTGCCACGGACAATCAGCCCTACGGCGTGATTTTGCAACGCTTCGAAGCAATCGTCGCCGCGTTTTTGCAAAAATACCGCGTGGAGAGTATCGGTATCGCTTGCGGCGGGCCGCTGGATAATAAAAAGGGGATAATTCAATCCCCGCCCAACTTACCCGGCTGGGATAACGTGGAAATCGTGGCGTATTTTCAATCGCGTTTTTCAATCCCCACCAAGCTCGAAAACGACGCGAACGCGTGCGCGGTCGCGGAATGGCTTTTCGGCGCGGGCAAGGGCACGAACAATATGATTTTTATGACATTTGGCACGGGCTTGGGCGCGGGCTTGATTTTGGACGGCAAGCTGTATGCGGGCACGAACGGCAACGCGGGCGAAGTCGGACACGTGCGTATGGAAAAGGACGGACCTGTCGGGTATAATAAAGCTGGCTCGGCAGAGGGCTTTTGCAGCGGCAACGGCGTGAAAAATCTCGCGTTGCTTCGCGCGGCGGAAAGGGGGATATCGCTTCCGTCCACGGTTACGGCAAAGGATATCTTCACGGGCGCGAAAGCGGGCGATACGTTTTACGTAGAAATCGTCAAGGAATGTGCTGAACAGTTTGCACGGGTGGTGAGTATGCTCGTCGATTTGTTCAATCCCGAGGTTATCGTGGCGGGCGGCGTGTTTATGCGTAATTACGAGCTGTTCATGTCGTATATGCGCCCTATTTTGGAGCGGGAATGCTTGCCTGCATCCCTTGCCGTGTGCAAGATACTACCCGCAAAAATCGGAGAAAACGTGGGCGACTATTCGGCTTTGGCTATCGCTACGACTATGGGGGAATAAGCAAATGAAGGAAACGACGAAAAACATCTTTGACGAGTTATTTGAAAGATACCCCGCGCTTATAGGCGCGAAAGCGGATATTTTGGCGGCGTACGCCATTATGGAAGAAACGTACAAGGGCGGCGGCACGCTCTTTTGCGGCGGCAACGGCGGCAGCTCGTCGGACAGCGAGCATATCGTAGGGGAGCTGCTCAAATCCTTCAAAAAACGCCGCGCTATCGACGAAAAAACGGCGCAAGCGTTGTCGGGCTACGGCGAGGACGGCGCGTATCTTTTGAGCAAGCTGGAAGGCTCGCTTCCCGCCGTTTCGCTCATTTCCCAAACGGGGATATTGACCGCGTTTGCCAACGATAAGGCGTGGGACAGCGCACTTGCACAACAGCTTTACGGGCTGGGAAGAACGGGGGATTGTCTACTCGTGTTATCCACTTCGGGCAACTCCAAAAATTGCGTGTACGCGGCGTTGGTGGCAAAGGCAAAGGGAATGAAGAGCGTGGCGTTCACGGGCAACGGCGGCGGACGGCTCAAAGCGGTTTGCGACGCTTGTATTTGCGTACCCGAAACGGAAACGTACAAGGTGCAGGAATTGCACCTGCCCGTGTATCATTGCCTTTGTGCAATGCTGGAAGAAGAATTTTTCGCGTAATCGCGTAGGGGGATTTACTTATGAATAAAGGAACGGAAAAATTACGCGTATGGGCGGACTTGCTGCTCGATACGGGTAAGCGCAACAACTTAATCAATTTCAGGGACGCAAAAACGGGTACGGCGGAAATCGTCCATCCCGATTTTGCCACGGTGTTTTCCCGTGCGGAGCATTCCGCCGTTTTTGAGGTATACGACCCCAAGCTGGAAGACGAGGAGGATTTTTCCCTTTTATCGGAGGGGAATGTGTACGATAAACGGATAACCAAGGGCGAGTATCTTCTTGCCTATCGGAAAAAGGTAAAAAACCGTCAAATCCTCGTCTATCAATCGGAAAACAAACCCATTCAGACCTTAAAAGCCATAGGAAAAAAGGCGCGTAGCGCAATGGAAGAAACGGGTGTGAATATCGCCTATCTTGCTTTCGGCTTTATCCATTGGCGGGAGAATGAAAACTCGCCCACGACCATGCGCGCGCCCATTTTGCTTGCGCCCGTTTCCATTGAAAACGAATCCCCCGTCGAGCCGTGCTATATCCGCGTCACGGACGACGAGGTTATCGTCAATCCCACTTTTTCCTTCAAGCTGCAAAACGAGTACGGGGTAAAGCTTCCCGAGTTTGACGAGGATGAGGGAATAGAGGGCTATTTTTTACGCGTGCAGGACGTGGTATCGCGCTTGAAATGGACGGTGACAACCGAATGTAAAATCGGTACGTTCTCCTTTTTGAAGCTGAATATGTACAAGGACTTAAAGGACAACGCCGCCAAAATCGTAGAGAATACGAACGTGCGCGCCCTGCTCGGTCAGCGTGAGGAAAAAGCGGAGCAAAAACAGGTTGAACGCATACCTGCCCCCGACCTTTTGTCTTTACGCAACGTCGTAGACGCCGATTCCAGCCAAGGGGAAGCGATTGCGCTTGCCAAGCGCGGGGAGAGCTTCGTTTTACAAGGGCCTCCCGGTACGGGCAAGAGCCAAACGATCACCAACCTGATCGCCGAATGTATGAGCGACGGCAAAAAAGTGCTGTTCGTGTCCGAAAAGCTCGCGGCACTCAGCGTCGTATACGAAAAATTGAAAAAAGTGGGGCTGGAAGAGTTCTGTTTGGAATTGCACAGCCATAAAGCCAACAAAAAGCAGGTGATAGAGGAGCTTTGCCATACGCTCAAATTGCAAAAGAGCGGCGTTTCGGACAAAGCGGATAAGGAATTGCGCTTAAAGAAGGAAGCCCAAGCGCGTTTGGACGAATACGCAAAGGCGTTGCACGAGCCGCGCACCATCGTCAACAAATCCCTTTACCGCCTCTACGAGGAAATTGCGGCGAGAAGAAACGCGCCCGACCTCGTGTTCGTGATACCCGACCTTCTTTCAAAGGGCGAGGAATACGCCGAGAGAGCGGAAACCGCTTTGACGCGTTACGCGGAATACACCGCGTCCGTAGGCTACGATTACCGCCAAAACGCGTGGTACGGCTACGTTGACCCCGATTCCTCTTATTCTGCCGTGAACAAGCTGAAAGCGGAGCTTCAAAGCGCGATAGCCCTTTGCGACGTACTTATTTCGCTTCGCGACGAGGCAAAGAACCAATACGGCGTCCGTGCGGACGGCGTACAAAACGCGCATACGCTGCATCGGTTTTTCGCGCTCGCAAAGGATTGCAGCTTTATCACGCCCGCGCTGTTGAACGCGGGGGAGAACGCCCGCGTTACGGAGCTTTGCAAAACCATGCAAACGCTCGCACAAAAGGTTTTGCAAAAGAAAAAGGCTTTGGACGCGTGCTTTGACGAGGATATTTACAAATTAAACGGACGGGATTTACATAAACGCTTAACGCGAGAATTCGACGGCTTTTTCACCCGTCTGTTCTCCAAGGACTATAAGGGTATCGTCCGCGATATCAAGCTTTGCGCTACCAACGGCAAAAAGCCCTCGTACAAAAAAGCGGTCGCGGCAATGGACGATTTGTGTGCGTATCAACAGACCTTGCAGGAATTCAACGCGCTGGAAAACCGCGTAAAGGCTTCCCTTGGCAAGGCGTACGCGGGCGTAAACACCGATTTTGCGGGCTTGCTTAACGAATTGGAGCGTTTGAGCGAGCTTCAAGCCGCGGGCTTGGACTTTGCAAAGCTGCAAAAAATCGCACCGAGCGACTTCGTCGCCAAACGCTTCGCGTTTGCAAGGCTTGCCGAGACGTACGAAAAGGCGTTTGCAAGCTACGAGCAGGGCGAAAAAGCACTTACGGCGCGTTTCGATTGCAACGCGTACGACACCCAACGCGCGCCGTTGGACGATTTGAGTAAAAAATATCGATCTTGCTTGGAGCACGTAGACGAGCTCGGGCACTGGTGCTCGTTCGTCAAGCTTTTAGACGAGCTGAACGACCTGTCCTTGTTGAAGTTCGTCACGAAAACGGTGGATAAAAACATTCCCGCCCGCGCCGTCGCCGACGTATTCCAAAAGGCGTACTGCACGCAATGGGTGGATTTGATTTTGCGCGATACGCCCGAGCTTGCCGCGCTTGCGAGAATCCCGCACGACGAGGCGGTAAAACGGTTCAGAGAAAAGGACGTTTTGCACTTTGACATCAACAAGGCGAAAATCAAGGCGGCGTTGTCCGCGCAAAGACCGTCGCTGGATATGATTGCACAGGGCAGCAGCGTTTCGGTATTGCTCCGCGAGGGGGAAAAGAAACGCAAGCAAAAGGGCATACGGCAGCTGCTTTCGGAAATCGGCGAGCTGGCGCAAACGCTCAAACCCTGCTTCTTGATGTCGCCGTTGAGCGTAAGCACCTTTTTAAGCCCCGAAATGCAGTTCGACGTCGTGGTATTCGACGAGGCTTCACAGATATTCCCGCAAGACGCGATCGGCGCGATTTATCGCGGCAAGCAGTTGATCGTTGTGGGCGATTCCAAGCAAATGCCGCCGAGCAATTTCTTCAATTCGGTCGCCGAGCTTGACGACGACGAGGAAGAGGAGGATATCACCGATTTCGAGTCCATTCTCGACCTTTGCTCCACCGCGTTCCCGCAACGGCGGCTCAAATGGCATTACAGAAGCCGTTTCGAACGCCTCATTGCCTTTTCCAACGCGAATTTCTACGACGGCGATTTGGTCACCTTCCCCTCCTCGCAAAAGGACAAAAAGGGCTTGGGCGTGGACTACTTTTTCGTGGACGGCGTGTTCGACAGAACGAGCAAAACCAACCGCTTGGAGGCGGAACGCGTCGTGGATTTGGTGTTTGAAAACATTGAAAAATACCCCGAAAGAAGCGTGGGCGTGGTCGCGTTCAGCATCTCGCAACAGAGATTGATAGACAGACTGATAACCAAGCGTAGAAGACAGGATCCGTCCAAAGACTGGTTCTTCAAATCGGACAGAAACGAGCCGTTTTTCGTCAAAAATCTGGAAACGGTGCAGGGCGACGAACGCGACATCATCATTTTCAGCGTGGCGTACGCCAAGGACGCGCAGGGGAAATTGTTTCTCAATTTCGGACCCGTCAACCGTGCGGGCGGGGAAAGACGCTTGAACGTTGCCGTCACCCGCGCCAAATACAACGTACAGCTCGTTTCCTCTATGCGCTATACGGATATCGATATTTCGCGTACGAATTCGGTGGGCGCGAGATTGCTTCGGGATTATTTGGATTACGCCGAAAACGGCGATATCGCGCTCACGCGCGCTTCCGTGGCAACGGACCCGTTCGCGGCGGAAAATTCCGATTTGGAGGGGGAAATTTACGATTTCCTGACGGAGCAGGGCTTCGAGGTGGAAAGACGGCTGGGAAGCTCGTCCTTCAAAATCGATTTGGCGGTCAAACGCCCTCAAACGGAGGAGTACGCGCTGGCAATCGAATGTGACGGCGAGGCGTACCGCGCTTCCAAGACGACGCGCGATAGGGACCGCTTACAGCAGGACGTTATGGAGCGCATGGGCTGGCATTTCTACCGTATTTGGTCTATCGACTGGTTTGCGAATAAACGGGTGGAAAGGGAACGCTTGCTTGCCGCCGTTAAGCACGCGATTGCAAATCCGCCCCGAAAGGAGAAAAAAGAGAAAACGCAAGACGGCTTCGAGCAAGAGATAAAAGAAAAGCATTTCGCTTTTCCCAAGTACAAAAAAGCGGACGAGAACAGGCTTGCTATCATTCACAAAAACGATATCGTCAAGGTAACGCGGGCAATCGTAGAGGCGGAATCTCCCGTTTCGGAGGAATGGCTTTTGCGGCGTATCGTGCGTATGTTCGGCGGTCGGGAAAAGGTGACGAATATCGTACACGACGAGTTTGACAGACTGATGTGGGGCTGTGAAAAGTACGGCATCATTCGCGAAAACGGATTTTTATATCAGGCGAATAAGCCCGTTCCTATGCTCCGCGTACCCGAAGAGGGGGATGCGCCCCGTGAAGCTCGGTATATCGAATTGCAGGAGCTTGCGCTGGGGATTCGGGAGGTGTTGCGCCTCAACGTAACGGTGGAAAAAACGGGTTTGTTCCGCTTGATTTCTACGCAGCTCGGCTTTGCCCGCGCAGGCGACGCAATCGTCGAGTGTATGGAAAACGCTTTGCAGCTGCTCGGCGTGCAATTCGAGGCGGACGGCGAAACGATTTCGTGGAAAGAAAACCACTAAAAAACGGATAATAACGCGCCCCGAGGGTCGATTTTCGACCCTCGGGGCGCGCATTTTTGTTTAGCAAAAAAACAAATAGACGGGAAATCATCTATTTATTTTTTCGATTGTCTTCATTAAAAAAACAAATGCTACTTTTTTATGGAATTACGAAGTAATTGCTTGACTTAAATCCACGGTTTATGATAAAATTGATTACGTATAAGGAGTATTCTCGCTAATTATCGTCAAAAAACGGCAAGGCACTTTTTTTCGACGGCGCATAGGGTACCCTATTTGTTTTGCTTCGCAAAACAAAAAAATCTTTACTTTGAAAAATTTTATGGACGGACAGAGAAAGAGATGTTCATATTGGAAAAGGAGGCTGAATTATGAAGGCTAAAAACTATTTAGTAAGTTTGATGCTTGCGGCTACGCTTACCGTGCTGCCTGTCGGATTGACGGCTTGCGGCGGGGACAGCGATTCCACGTCGTCCAGCTCGCAGGAGCTGACCTTTGAGTCGGTTGGCGAGTATTATTGCTCTACGGACACGAGCGAAAACGCGGATCAAACGACGGTAAGCGTAACGCCTACGGAGGTTACGCTGAAAATCAACGGCGCGACCTTGACGGGCGGCTACACGTACGATGGCACGAAAGTAACGGCTACGTTTAGCGACGGTCAAACGGCGGAATTTACCGTAGAGGGTACGACGTTGCAGTTGAAGTACGCCAACGCGGAGTATACTTTCTATAAGAAAGTCAACTACACCGTGACGTTCAATACCAATGGCGGCAGCGAAGTGGCGGCGGCGACGGTGCTCAACGGCAGAGCGGCGACGAAACCAGCAGATCCGACCAAAGAAAACTACTGGTTCGTCGGTTGGTACGCGGACGAAGCTTTGCAAACGTTATACGATTTTGATACCGCTATAAAAGATAACGTAACGCTGTACGCCCGTTTTGTGGAAAAAACGGAAGCGGCGGAATTTACCGTGAATTTCGTTGTAGACGGACAAGACGCTTTTTCGTCCGTACAAACGAAGGGGGGCGTTGTATATAACACGGAATTGCCCACGCCCGAAAAAGAGGGTGCAACGTTTGCCGGTTGGTGGGTGAGCGATTACGCCGACGGAACAAAGCTTACATATAAATATAATGAAAATAAGCTTGGTGAAAATACCACGCTTTACGCCGTTTGGGAAGAGAGCGACAAACTCAACGTTTCCGTAACCCCTACGGGGATCACGTGGAACTCGATTCCCGGAAATACGTTGCCTTATAACGTGTTTGTATACGATGCAAACGATCAAATTGCTTATTCGACGGTTATTCCCGGGGAAACGTCGTGTGCTTTGGATTTCTCGAAACGTCCTGCTGGCGAGTACAGAGTGGAGGTTTCGGTAGGAACGACGATTTCTACGACGGCATACTATAAGAATAAGCAGTTGAATAAGATAACGCATTTTAACGTTAGCGAAGGCCGTTTGTTGACGTTTAACGAAATTGCAAACGCAACCAAATATCTTATTACCGTCGACTGTGGTGACGACACGCACGTTCATACGCAAGTAGAAGTAACGTCGCCCGCCTATGATTTCTCCGCTTGTGCAATGCAGGAAGAAGGTATCATATTCACCGTGCAAGCGGTTGCAGACGGCTATACCGCTTCTACGCCCGTGCAATACGAGTTTGAAGCAAACCTTGCCGAGGTGACGGGCTTGAACGTTGATTCAGCTACGGAAATCGCTACGTGGAATGCGGTGGAAAACGCTACGGGTTACGTAGTGGAAATTTTTGACGACGGCGCTTCGCGCGGTAAAAATACGATTACCGAAACGAGCGTTTCTTTGCGCGGCTTGACGGGTGTGCTTGAAGTAAAAGTATATCCTATATCAAGAGCGTACAATTCGTCCGCGGTGCAAACCGTAACGTTTAACAACGCAAGATTGGCAGTACCTATGGGTCTGAAATTGAGCGGTCATTCCGTTGTTTGGGATGCGGTAGATAACGCAACGGGGTATAAGATTACTATTGGAAACAAGGAATATACCGTTTCCACAAACGAATTTGCGCTTGACGATATACATTTCACGAACAACGTTTCGGAAATTTACGTACAAGCAACCTGTGCCGACGCTGCAAAGACGTCCCTTAAATCGGATATGTATACTGTGCGCGCGGACAACAAGATGGCGGACACGCTTGTTTACAGCAACGGTACCGTTTCGTGGGATGCCGTTTTGGGCGCAACGAAATACGGAGTCGTCGTCGGCGGCGGTGAAGAGTTCTTCGTAGAGGACGCAAATCAAGCAACGGTTGCGTTCGCGCAAAAGGGTGACGTTACCGTCAAGGTACGCTGCTACAACGCGCAAAACGCCGTGTCCGATTGGGTCAGCACGACGGTGAAGGTATACCAAGTATCGTTCAACGTAAGCGGCGGCTCGTCCGTTGGGGCGTTGTATAAAGCGGAAGGCGATTCGTTCTCCGTGGATACCTACGCTACTTCGTTGTCTGGTTACACGTTTGCAGGCTGGTATAATGCAAGCGGATTAAACGGTGAAAAATACGAAGGCACGCTTACGCAAGGCGCAAGCGATTTGACCATCTACGCAAAATGGACCGCAAATAAATATACGGTCACGTTAAATGCGGGCGAGTTGGGTGTTCTTGACGCGCAAGAAGCGACGCAAGAACGCGAATACGGTAGCTCTTATATTCTTCCTACGCCCGAATGTAAAGACACCACGAAGGTCTTTGCGGGTTGGAGATTAGAGCCGAATAATCAAGGCACGCAATACACCAAGGCAGACGGTACGTCTATCGGTCCTTGGCTGCAAGCGGATAACGAGCTCGTGCTTTATGCGAGCTGGTTAGAGCTGTTCACGTTTGACGAAGTAAAAGAAAACGACGTATTGATTGGCTACGCGGTAAAGGCGTCTTACGGTGTGGAGCTTGTTTCGGAGCTTACCATTCCCGCTACGTATAAAGACCTTCCCGTCGTTCGGATTGACAACCTTGCCTTTGGCGGCGAACAAGGCATTGCTTGTGCCAGCTTGAAGGTAATCAACATTCCCACCTCGATTAAGGATATCTTCCTTTCCGCGGACGGCGCGTATGCGTCCACCTCGGCATTTTCCGGTTGTTCTAACTTGGAAAGAATTACGGTATACGGTGAAGTGACGGAGGACACGGTATTCATTTCGGATAACGGTTCGCTCATTAAGAACAACACGCAAACGGGTCAAGTTGAGCTGTTCTACGTGCCGAAAGCAAAAGGTAAGAGCGCGGAGGTAGAAGAGTACTACGTTTCCGAAAAAGTAACGGCGATTCCTTACGGAACGTTCTATCAATCGAGATTGAAGAAGATAGTAGTCCCTGCTTCCGTCGTACAAATCGATGTAGGTGCATTCAAAAACAGCAGTTACTTACAGGAAATCGAATTCCTCGCGTCGACTGACGGCGAAGAAAAAGCCTTAAATATCGCCGAAGGCGCGTTTGAAGGCTGTACGTCGATTACAGAGATCGCGCTTCCCGCTCGTATTCAATCGATCACGGCGTTGCTTTTAGACGATCTTAAAAACTTAACGAACGTAGAAATCGTAGGCAACGCGGTAGACGGCGTAATGCCTTATAAAGCGTTGGGCGGCGTTGTAGGTAAGGGTAACGTACTCATATATTATCCCAGAGCAAAAGAGGGATTCTATACGATACATACCGACTTTACCGAAATTGCCGATTATGCGTTTAACGGCGCAAGCAAGCTGACGGGCGTGAAGATCCACGAAGCGGTTACTTCGATTGGTATGTACGCATTCAGCAAATGCTCGGGCATAACGAGCGTTACGTTTATGGGCACGGCAGATTCCAGCGCGCTTACTATCGATAAGTATGCGTTCTACGATTGTAGCAATATCACGGAGCTTACGTTGCCTGCAAACCTTGCAAAGCTTGAAGAATACGCATTCGGTTATAACAGAAACTTAACGAAGGTATATTTACAAATCGGCGAAACAGCGGTTTTAAGCGATAACGTATTTATGAAGACGGACGGCACGAGCTACGTAGAAGCCTTGTATATCGGTGCGAACGTAAAAGACGTTGCGATTGCGAGCGTGTTCGGGAACAAGCTTGTCAGCGTAGAAGTAAGTCCCGACAACCAAAACTATGCTTCGGAGGAAGGCGTTCTCTTTGATAAAGACATCACGGAAATCGTGTATTTCCCTGCAAATAAAACGGACCCTTATACCATTCCCGATACGGTTGTCGTAATAGGTGCTAGGGTATTTGAATCGAAGAAGATTACGGCTGTCACCATTCCTGCGACCACCACTACGATCGGTGATTACGCATTCTATAATTGTACCGCCTTGACGACGGTAACGATCAAGTCGGCGGAAAACACCGCGCAAGAAGTTGCACTTACGATTGGCAGCTATGCGTTCGAGCATTGCTCGGTTCTCAACAACGTAGAAATTCCTGCGCGTGTAATCTCCATTGGCGATTACGCGTATGCAAACAACGCAGGCCTTACGTCTATTACGATTGAGGGCGACGCGCTTATGTTTACAAACGGCGCAACGAACGCGCTTACAATCGGCGAATACGCGTTTGCTTCATACAGCAAAGCGTATGGTAATACCCAAGCGCAAACTCCTACGTTAAAATTAGCAACGATCACGTTGCCTACGCGTTTGGACGAGATCGGCGCATACGCATTCTCTAACAGCGCATTGACGAGCGTGAATATTCCCGAGGGTGTAGAGGAAATCGGCGATTACGCGTTTGAATCGAGCAAAAAGCTTGTAAGTATTACGTTGCCTACCACGCTCACCAAGCTCGGTGCGTACACGTCGGCAGGCGCGATTAGCAGTATGAACGTATTTTCTAACTGCTCCGCGCTTACGAGCGTTACGGTTACGGACGGGAATGAAAACTTTGCAACGAAGAACGGCGTTTTGTACGTCGTAAGCGACAACGTCTTTACGGAATTGCTGTTCAACCCCATCAAGAATGCGGGTACGGATGGCAAGGTTGTAATCGCTTCCACGGTCACCAAGATCTGGAAAGATGCGTTTAAGAACAACAGCGGTATCACGGAAATCACCTTTGACGGCGACGTTGCAAGCACGATTAATATCGGTACCGACGTATTTAACGGCTGTACAACCTTACAAAAGATTGAATTGCCTAATGGTATCACGACGATATCCGCAAATATGTTCAAGGAGTGCGATGCTTTGGAAACCGTTTCCATTCCTTGGACGGTAAAGAGTATGGAAAGTAAGGCGTTTTATGGCTGTGGAAAGCTGAAAGAAGTCATATTTGCTGAAACGCCGCCCGAAGAGAAAGAGAATGAGGAAGCACTCACGTTTGCAGCGTGTAACTCCTCGTCGGGTATCTTCTATAATTGTAGCAAGCTGGAAAAACTCATTCTTCCCGAAAGAACGAGCACGATCGGCAAGTTCGCCTTCTACGGATTAAAGATCAAAGAAGCGTATATTCCCGCCTCGGTTTCGTCGCTGGGTGAGTCCGCGTTTGCAAATTGTTATTCGTTGGCAAAATTGACGTTCGGGCTTGAAGACAGTGCATTGACGGCTATTCCCAAAAATGCGTTCCAAAATTGTAGAGCGTTGACGACGGTCGTTCTGCCCGATTCCATCACGTCGATTGCGGATAACGCGTTCCAGACGGGTTCTGCTTATTCGGCAGGCGGTATCACGAGCTTGACCTTGCCCGCAAACCTGCAAACGATTGGTAAAAACGCATTCCAGTATGCGCAGATTAAAACGTTGACGTTCGGCGAAAAATTGACGACGATTTCGAACTATGCGTTTGCCGATTGCGCGGTAGAGAGCATAGACTTCTCGAAAGCGACCGCTCTTACCACGATCGGTGCAAATGCCTTTGATTCTTGTAAATCGTTGACGGGCGTATCTATTCCCGCGAGCGTGA
The DNA here is from genome assembly GCA_045576335.1 of Candidatus Scatosoma sp. Taxonomy (GTDB): domain Bacteria; phylum Bacillota; class Clostridia; order Christensenellales; family Borkfalkiaceae; genus Scatosoma. The sequence goes on along the minus strand of JAZNGH010000020.1, from coordinate 43,941 downwards.
CGAGTATCGGCGCGGACGCATTTAACGCTTGTACCGCACTTACCGCCCTTGACTTTGTCAGCACGGACGAAAACCAAAGTAAATTGGCAAGCATCGGCGATCACGCATTCAGAAGAACGGCGATTGAGGAAGTCAGATTCCCCGAAAGCTCGTCTACGATTACGCTTGGCGAGGGCTTGTTTGCAGGCTGTACGAATCTGACGGACGTACACCTGTCCAAGAGCGTAACGAACGTTCAAGACGTATTCCAAAACTGTCCTTCGTTGGATTGGATTGAGGTTGCGGATCAACATCCAAACTTCTCGACCAAAGAGGGCGAAAAGATCCTTTATAATGCAAACGGAAACGGTATCCGTTATATCTATGGTTCGATTGTAGGCGTGCTTGACCTTGCCACGAAGGTCAACGAAGGCACGATGGAAGGTATTGTAGAGCTTGGTGACTACGCGTTTGAAAATCAATCTCTTATGACCTCTATTATCTTGCCTTACACGTTACAATCCATCGGTAACTACGCGTTTGCAGGCTGTAACAGATTAGCAAACGTGACCTTCCTGTCCAAGGACGGCGAAGCATATCAGTTGAAATCGATTGGCGACTACGCGTTTGCAGGTACGCCCATCAGATCGATTGCTCTTCCCGAAAACGTAACCGAGATCGGTATCAACGCATTCGCAGACTGTGCTTACCTTGAAACGGCAACGTTAAACAGTAAGCTTTCGGAAATCGGTGATTACGCGTTTAGCGGAGCATTGAAATTGTCCGCGGTGACGATTCCCGAGGGTATCACCTCAATCGGTAATTATATGTTCAAGGGCACGGCTCTTACAAGCGTGAAAATCCCTGCAAGCGTGAAGAGTATCGGCACGTCCGCCTTTGAGGGCTGTGCAGAGCTGGCACAAGTCGACTTTGCGGCTTTGAAAGATACGACGCTTACGAGCGAGCTTACAGAAATCGGTGCTAACGCATTCAAAAATGCGGCGAAGCTCACAAGCTTTCCGTATCCGAATACGGTAACGAAATTCGGCAACTACGCTTTGTCGGGTACGGCTCTTACGAGCTTTACCTTCCACAATACCACGACGAGCATCGGTACGCATATGTTCTACAACGTAAAGACCTTATCAAGCGTCACGTTGCCTTCTGGTATAGAGAGCATTCCCAACTATATGTTCTATAACACGGCATTCACGAGCTTTGACGTTCCCAGTACGGTAACGAGCATTGGTACAAACGCATTCGAAAACTGTGCGAGCCTGCAAAGCGTGACGTTGCCCTCTAGTTTGGAAACACTGGGAGCGAGCGCGTTTAAGGGCTGCGTCAAGCTTGCATCCGCAACGTTTGCGGCAGACCCCACGAGCTTAACGACCATTAATGCGTCTACCTTTATGAACGACGCGCTGTTGACGAAGTTCGGTTATTATTCAAGCGAGGATGAAAAGTATCACTTCCCCAGTAAGCTTACAACGATCGGCAAACAGGCGTTCAGCGGTGCTGCGTTCTCCACGGTCGTTATTCCCGAAACGGTGACTAAACTTCTCGACCAAGCCTTTGAAAATAACAAGGCATTGACGACGGTAACGTTCGGTGGGAAATTGACGACGGTTAACTCATCAACGGGCTTTGGTGCAAAGGTATTTATGGGCTGTACCGCTTTGAACAGCGTGACGATTCGTGCAAATACGAAAGCGTTGGGTAACTATTTGTTCGGTAATTCGGAAGACACCGTTTCTCCCGTTTTGACGAGCTTGTCGCTTCCTTCGACGCTTACGACGCTGGGCGAAGGTGTGTTCACCTACTCGAATATTGCAACCATCGACTTGTCGAGTACTTCCGTTACGGCAGTTCCCGTAAAAGGCTTCCAGTACGCGAAGACCACGACGGTTAAGCTTCCTACGAAATGTACGGAAATTAAGAACTATGCGTTCCAAGGCGCGGCTGTTACCGAGCTTGACCTGTCCAAAGTAGCGAAATTCCCGACGAGCAAGGGCTATGCGGCGTTCCAAGATTCCGCGCTTACCAAGGTTACCTTAAATTCGAAGATAACAGCGGGTAAGTTTGAATTCTATAATGCGAAGAGCTTGCAGACCGTAGAGCTTGGCACCTCCTTCGATCTTGGTTTGACCACGGCTTCGAGTAGTGGTAACCATATCAATATGTTCCAAAACTGTACGGCTTTGAAAACGATTAAACTTACGGATAAGGTCACCATCTTGCCTTACTACTTCTTCGACGGCTGTACGAGCTTGACAACGGTAGAAAACTTGTCGAAAGTCAAGACGCTTGGTAATTACGTGTTTAAGAATACGGCAATTCAAACGGCGGATCTTTCGTCCGCAACGGCTATTGGAGCAAGCTCGTTCCAGGGCTGTACGAGCTTGAAGAGCGTAACGCTGAATAATTCCTTGACCGCTTTGAACAATGACTTGTTTAACGGTTGTACGGCGTTGCAAACCATCAATCTTCCTACGAGCCTGCAAACGATTGGCAATAATGTTTTCCAATACTGTTCGTCTTTGACGAGCACGAGCATATCTGCATTGCCTTCCACGGTGACGAGCATTGGCACGTATGCGTTTAGAGGCACGGGCTTGACGTCTATCGATTTGTCTGCGGCAACGGGTCTTACCATTCTCGGCGGTACTTCTAAATCTACGAGTTCCAACGCTTACACCTTTGCCGATTGTACGAAATTAGAGACGGTGAAGCTGCCTACGAGCTTGCAATATATCCCCGGATATGCGTTTATGAACTGTACGGCTTTGAAGGATATCTCCATTCCTGCAAGTGTTATCTTGATCGGTAACGAGGCGTTTGCAAATGCGGGCTTGACGAGCATCACCTTGCCGAAGTCATTGGAAAGCTTGGGTAACAGCGTCTTTGCTGGCTCGTCCGTAACGTCTTATACTATCGACCCCGAATGTGCAGCCTTCTGGACGCTGCAAGGCTCGTTGTATACCTCGGACGGCTTGCTCATTGCATTCTCGAAAAATATGATTTCCGACGGCGTGCTTACCTTCCCCGAATCGTGTACCGGCTTTGCGGGCAGCTCGTCTGACGGTAATATCTTCAACAACGCGGGCATTAAAGAAATCGTGCTTTCGGGCGCGATGACCACGCTTCCCAAGTACGCGTTCAACGGCTTGGATACGTTGGAAAGAATCACCATTCCCGCAACGATCACCTCGATTGAACAATATGCGTTCCAAAAGTGTACCAATTTGAGAGAAGTCATCTTTGAGGACGGCGACACGGAGCTGAAACTTGGAAATATGATTTTCTATTATTGCTCGTCCTTGGAAAACGTTGTATTGTCTTCGAGAATTAAGACGATTGGTTCGAGTATGTTTGGCGGCACTTCCATCGTTGCTTGCAGCTCTTTGACGAGCATCACGTTGCCCGAAGGGCTGGAAGAAATCGGCTCGAATGCGTTTGCTTACGTGCCTTTGACTTCGATTACCTTCCCTTCGACGCTCAAAACGGTTGGAAATAAAGCGTTTGCTTATACCAATATTTCGTCCGTTGCTTTCAACAACGTGGAAACGCTTGGTGAAGGCGCGTTCCAAGGCTCGAAGCTGGCTGCCGTCAACTTTACGGATAAGCTTACGAGCGTTGGCGGTGCGGCGTTTGCGGAAACCTTGATTACGAGCGTGAACGTTCCTCTGTCCGTTACGTCGTGGAGCACCTCTTCGAGCGGTGGTGGCGCGTTCCAAGATTGTACGCTGCTTTCGAGCGTAACGATTCCCGAGGGAATGGAAATTATCCCTGCTTCTATGTTTGCGGGCTGTACCGCGCTTGAAAGCGTGACGCTTCCTCAATCGCTTACGTATATTTCCAACGGTGCGTTTAAGGGCACGGGCTTGAAGTCTATCGTCATTCCCGACGGCGTTCTTTCGCTTGGCGCAACGCAAGAGTATGAAGAATACACGATTGAAACGTCGGGTTATAACTACGCGTTCCAGAATTGTACGTCGCTCACCTCGGTTACGTTGCCGAAGAACTTGAAGGAAATCGGCGCGGGTGTGTTCAACGGCTGTACGGCGTTGACGGAAATCACGATTCCCGAAAGCGTTGGCTTTATTGGCGGTCAGGTTGGGTCGTTTGAAAATTCGGGCATTAAATCGCTCACGATTAAAAATCCTAATATCACGCTCTATTATGCATTCCAAAATATGAAGAAGCTGGAAGAAGTCAAGCTTCCCGACGGAATGAAATATCTTGGAGTCAAGGTATTCAATGGCTGTACGTCGTTGAAGGAGATCACGCTCCCCGCTTCGTTGGTAAACTTGGAGACCGTTTATTTGTCAAACAACGGCTCTTGGACCGAAGCGTCTGGCGGCGGTCAATTCTCTTATACCGCTTTGCAAAAGATCGTTATCCCCAACGGCGTTACCGAAATTCCCAAGGAGGCGTTTAGTAATTGTACGAGCTTGGTAGAGGTCGTCATCGGCGACGGTGTCGAGTCGATTGGTCAATCGGCGTTCTACGGCTGTACGAGTTTGAGCAAGGTTACGGTTGGTCTGCTCGTGGAAACGTTTGGCAATACCTCGGTGTTCTATAATTGCGACAAGCTTGTGGAAATTTACAACCGTTCGCTTTATATCACGGTAGAGGCTGGCTCTTCGGATTACGGCTATCTTGGCTATAATGCGAGAAACATCTACACCGACCAGCTTGGCGAAACGATGATGACGGTTGAAAACGGCTTCTACGTCCTTACCGAGGGTACGGATAAGACGCTCGTCAACTACGTCGGTACGGAAAAGAACGTCGTCGTTCCCGAAGGTATAACCGTCATTGCGAAAAACGCGTTTAAGGGAAATAAGAATCTTTACACCATCGTTCTTCCCGACACGCTTACCACGATCGAGCAAAATGCTTTTGAGGATTGCTACAATCTTTATAAAGTAACGCTCGGTACGAACGTCAAGACGATTGAGGGTGCATTCACGACCTGCTATAAGCTTATCGAAGTCTATAACAAGTCCGCACTTGAACTTGAAATCGGCGCGATAACGAACGGCTCGGTTGCGAAGTATGCGAAGAACGTTTACACGCCGACGGAGGGCGCAAGCAAGCTTTCCATCGTGAACGATTGCGTTATCTACACCGACGGCGAGGATAAGATTTTCGTGGCATACGTTGGTTCTTCGGGCGAAGTCGTATTGCCCGCGGGCGTAACCGAGATTATCGCGTATGCGTTCTACGGTGGGTCTGTGTCGGCTACGGCGAACGATTGGCTCGTTTCCATCAAAGCGAGCGACAATGCACTTAAAGTAATTGGCGCGTACGCGTTCCAGTACTGCACGGTGCTTGAAAGCGTCGAGCTTGGTAACGGTATCCAATCGATCGGTACGTGTGCGTTCCGTTACGATTACGCCGTGTCGTCCTACACGATCGGCGAGAACGTGACGGAAGTAGGTGCAAATGCGTTCGGCAGTTGGGCGAAAACGCAAACCGTTTACGTGGTTGCGACGCAAGAAGCCGTAGAGGCGTACGAATGGGTTAGTACGTGGAGCGGTAGCGCGACGGTCGTTTACGACTGCTTGAACGTTGATGCGGAAGAGTAACAATTTGAGGAATTGATTTCGTTTTCTAAATAACATTTCAACAAAATACGGAAGTCCGCCCGCGCGAACAGCGCGGGCGGGCGGACGGTTTTTGGCTTTTAAGAGGAAATGGGAAATTTGTTAAATTTTTACATAATATTTTCCCAAAAAAGCTATTCATTACGCAAAAAGGAGGCTGCTTTCATGGAGAAAAAACCTTTTGAAAAATATTATAAAAAATTAGCCTTGGAGGGGTGGCTTAAATCCGCGGTTTGCGGACTTATCGTTGCCTTTTCGGTAATGCTCGTCAGCAGCTTGGTATTCTGGCTGATAGGCTTTTCCTATCCTTGGATAGCGTTTATCATTGCGGCGGTCGTGCTTTTGGCGGCTGCGCCTATATTCTTTTTCAAAAAATTCCGTCCTACGGCTCGGCAGATTGCCCGCCGTGTAGACGACCTTGGTTTGGAAGAGCGTTTGCTTACCATGCACCAGCTGCAAAACGATACGTCTTATATCGCAATGCGCCAAAGAGAAGACGCCCAAGCCGCATTAAAGACGGTTTCGGCGAGTTATTTGAAAATCGCGGTATCCGCGCGTTTGATAATCGCGCTTTCTATTGCGCTCGTGTTTGGGTCGGGTATGACCACCGTTTCCATGCTTTCAGCCGCGGGGAATATTTCCAGCGGAAAGGATATTATAGACAGCGCGCTTGAACCCGAGCCTGTTTACTACGAAGTGGAATTCGTGGAAGAAGGAGAGGGCTTTATAGAGGGAGATATCTTTCAGCTCGTAGAGGCGGGAAAGACGATCGACGAAGTAGTTGCCATTCCCGACAACGATTGGTATTTCAGCGAATGGTACTGGGAAATTGCGGGCGAACAATTCTCGCTGGCGGAAACGAACGTGTTTTACGTTGAGGACTTGGTCGTGAACGGGCCTATGACAATCTACGCGATTTTTGCGGAAGCCGAATACGGTGAAGGCGAAGGCGGCGGAGACGGCGAAGGCGCGGAAGGTGAAGAGGGCGAAGAGGAAAGCGACGAGCAAGCACCGCAAGAAGGCGAAGAGGGCGAAGAGAGTGAGAACGAAAACGAAAGCGATAACAGCGACGCTCCTCCCTCTGAAAGCGAAGAAGAAGGTGACAAACAAAGCGGTACAAGTCGCTACGAAGATAAAAACCAAATTATCGACAACGAAACTTTCTACGGCGACGAATACGAGAACGCGGTGGAAGAAGTGGTCGGTGAGCTGGAAAGCAACGAAGAAATTTCAGACGACCGCAAGGATATCATCAAGGATTACTTCGATAACATTGAAAAATAAAAAATTAAACATAGAGGTTTATTATGACAACAGAAAAAGACATTGAGCAATTTTGCAGTCAATGCAAAAACATCTTTGAGCAAGTATCGCGCGACGTTATCGGTCAAAAAGAAATCGTCGAGGGTACGATTATTGCAATGATTGCAGGGGGCAACGTATTGCTGGAAGGCGTTCCTGGCGTCGGCAAGACTCGTCTTGTCAGAAGCTTGGGCAGAGTATTTGATTTGCCTTTCTCGCGAATTCAGTTTACGCCCGACTTGATGCCTGCCGACGTGACGGGTACGAATATCATTATCAAGGACGAAAATGGGAATTCTACCTTTAAGTTCCAACCCGGTCCCGTGTTCAGCAACATTGTTCTTGCCGACGAAATCAACCGTGCGACGCCCAAAACGCAATCCGCACTTTTGGAGGCAATGCAGGAGCACACCGTTACCGTTATGGGTGTTTCGAGAAAGCTCAACGAGCCGTTCTTCGTTTTGGCTACGCAAAACCCGATTGAACAAGACGGTACGTATCCTTTGCCCGAAGCGCAAATGGACCGTTTTATGTTCAAGCTTATCGTACCCAATCCCAGCTTGGAAGAATTGATGCAGATTGTCGATATGACGCAAAAGACGATGGCGGAGGTTGCCGAGTGCGCTTGTACGGGCGAAGAATTGCTCAAAATGCGCGCGACGGCAAATCAAATTCCCGTTGCAACGGAAGTTTTGCGTTACGCAATGATTCTTACGAGTGCAACGCACCCCGACAGTGAATGTGCTTCCGAAGCGGCGAAAAAATACGTGCGCGTCGGTGCGTCGCCTCGTGCGGGACAGGCACTTATCTCCGCTGCCAAGGTTTTGGCTTTGATTAAAGGGAGATTTAACGTTGCGTTTTCTGATATTGACGATTTGGCTTTGCTCGTGCTTCGTCACCGTATTAAGCTCAACTTTGAAGCGATTGCCGAGCGTGTTTCCGCCGACGACGTTGTAAAGATGATTGTAGAAGAAGTAAGCAAAAATCCCAAGAACAAAAAGTAATGAAGCTTGGCAGTATCGGAGTTTAACGCATGAAAGGTTCCCACTTAAACGACAAATTTTTCAGTAGATTAGAGGCAATGTCCTTACATTTGCGCTCTAATCTTTCCGGATATTTCGGCGGCAAAAATCTTGTTCATTCCTACGGTCAAACGGTGGAATTTGCAGATTTCCGCGAATATCAGCTCGGTGACGACATTCGCCGTATCGATTGGAATTTGTTTAGTCGTTTTGAAAAATATTTTCTTAGACTGTTCACCGACGAAAGACAGATGCAAATCCAAATCTTTTTGGATTGCTCTGCCTCCATGGGGAAAGATAATCCGCAAAAAGCGTCCTATGCTACGGCAACTGCCGCGGCAATGGGATTTTTGGCCGTTCAAAATATGGATAGGGTGTCCTTTCATTTGATGAACGGGAATCGCGCGGAAAATCCTTTTGGAACGATCGTTGGTAAAAATTCTTTTTTCCGCGCAATTAGCGAATTGGAAAAAGTTGAGTTTGACGGTGAAGTGGATTTGAATGCGTGCATCAAAAATTGCCCTGATACGGGTACAAGAAACGGTTTGACCGTAATCATCTCGGATTTATTGACGGATAGTTCGTGGAAAGATGCGGTCGATTATTTATGTTATAAAAAAAGACAAGTTCTGCTCGTGCAGACGTTGACTCCCGAAGAATTAGACCCCTCTTATGACGGTCGCGTCAATTTGATTGACGTAGAATCGGTTGATTTGGCAGACACGAAAAATATGAAAATGCGAATCACGCGTAGCATGCAAAAGGCATACGAAGAAGCATTACGCGATTTTAAGGCTGACATTAAAGAGTTTTGTATGAAACGCAACGTCGATTACGTTTCTATCAATACGGAACAGCCTATTGAAAGGGTATTATTTGGAGAATTGTTAAAAGTAGGTGTGATGGCATGACGTTATTAGCTCCTTTGGGCTTGCTTGGTTTGCTTGGTATTGTGGCGTTGATTATTATTTATATCATTCGTCCCAACTATCAACAAAAATATATTTCCAGTACGTATATTTGGAAATTGAGCCTAAAATACAGAAAAAAGAGAATACCGATTAGCAAGTTACGCAATATCCTCCTGATATTGTGTCAAATCCTTATTCTTGCAAGTTGTGCCGCAATTTTGGCAAAACCCGCAATCGTTCTTAAAACGGTGGTGGAAGAAACGGAAATTATCGCTATTATCGATTCGTCGGCGAGTATGCGGACGGAAATTGACGACGAAACGCGTTTTTCACGCGCGTTGACGAGTGCGAAGGGGCATGCAGACGAGGTTTTGAACGGCGGGGGGATTGTTTCCGTGATTTTGGCTGAACCCAAACCCGTATTCCTCGTTGAAAGAATTTCTACGGGCGAAAAAACCGATTTGGACAAAGCTTTTGCCTCGTTGACGAATGGCGAAAAGAAGTGTTCTTACGGTGAAGCGAATATTGAAGGCGCAATTTCCCTTTGCGAGGACGTGCTTACGGAAAATCCGTCGGCAAAAATTTATCTTTACTCGGATACGGAATACGCTTACGTTCCCGAAGGGATTACGATTGAAAACGTAGCGGCAGAGGAAGAGTGGAACGCCGCAATCCTCGACGTTTCCACACAAATCAATAACAACTACTATACGTTTAGCGTGGACGTCGCTTATTACGGACCGGACGTAACCAAAGCCGTAACGTTGACGTTGCAAGCCGTGAACGCCAATTCGACGGAGGACGGTGGCGGTCAGCCCATGACTTTGCAACACTCCTTCTCGTTTAGCGGAACACAAGAAAAGACGATTGTATTCATTACGGATATTTCTTACGCCGAACTCTACGGCGACCTCGATATCGAAGAGGAAGAGGGGTTAGAATACGTAATTCTCGGCGACGGTGAACGTATTTATTCGTACGAGGCAATCTATTTCAATTTGGACACGACGGCAGATTCTTTGGCGTTGGACAACAACTTTAACTTGTTCAACGGTCAAAAGCAAATTGTCAAAATCCAGTATTCTTCCGGAAACGCAAACCCGTTCTTCCGTGGCGTGTTGTTAACGCTGCAATCCGCGTATGCAAAATACTGGGATATACAGATTACGGAAGTAAAGCAAGGTGTCGAACCGGCAAAAGAAGGGTTTGATTTCTATCTTTTTGAGCACGTGATGCCTGAAAACTTGCCGCTTGACGGCGTTGTAATGCTGGTTAATCCCGATGCTGCACCGGACGGTGCGGGCTTCCGTGTGACCGAAGCGAATAAAACGTTCCGTGACAGTATATCTTTGACGGCAGAATCGTCGCATTCTATTCTCAATCAAGTTAATCCGGATAATATCACGGTCAGTCAGTATACGACGGTAAGGACGGACGATACGTATGAAACGTTGATGTCTTGTGACGGAAATCCCGTGTTTATGGTACGAAACGAGCCGTCCTCCAAAGTTGTCTTGATGACGTGGAGTATGCACTATTCCAACTTGGCGATTTTGTTGGATTTCCCTATGCTGATGTGCAACGTTTTCGATTATTTCTTCCCTATGACGATTGCAGATCATTCTTTTGACGTGTACGAAACGTTCAACTTGCAGTCGCGCGGGGGTGATTTGGAAGTCAAAATCGGCGATACTACTTTGGAAACGCTTACAACTTTCCCCGCAAAGTTATCCTTGGAAGAGCCGGGCAACTATATTTTAGTACAAAAAAATCCGTTGACGAACGCTTCTATCAAGGAATACGTCTACGTAAAAGTACCTGCTTCGGAAAGCAATATCTTCCAAGAGGGTATGATTTTGAGCAATCCGTACAAAGAACAGCAAGAATCGGATTATTTCAAAGACTTATTACTCTATCTCGCCGCAGGGCTTGTGGCGCTACTCTTCGTGGAGTGGTGGTTACAAAGCCGCGAGAATATGTAAAGGAGGGGAAATATGCACAATTTTAGAATTGAGTTTTCTCATCCTTGGTTACTGTTATTACTTATCCCCGCGGTTGTTCTTACGCTATTGCCTTATTTTCGATTGGCGAAGCGTTATCGTAGAACAAGAAACCGTATTACGTCTATCGTATTGCACTTGATCGTGATGGTGTTTGCTATCGGCGCGCTTTCGGGAATTCAATTTTCTTATCAAATCACAAACGAAGAAAACGAGATTATTTATCTCGTGGACGTTTCCGATTCCGAAGAATCTGCTGCACAGACGCGGGATGAATTTGTGGAAGTCGTTTTACAAGACAGCCAATACGACGGGTATAAGGTAGGCGTCGTTACGTTTGGTTTCGACCAAGTATACGCCGCGCCTTTGACCTATCAGGTAGACACGGTGTACGAGCAATATTTGTCGGCAGAGCTGCCCGAAACGGGCGCGACGGATATCGCCGCGGCTTTGACGTATGCCAAAAATCTGTTCGGCAATCCGCAAACGGCAAAAATCGTTTTTGTTACAGACGGTAAAGAAACGGATGAAGAAGCACTTTCCGTGGTTCGTTCTATCGTTGCCTCCGGTATTAAATTAGACGTGGCGTATATTCCTACCGAAGAAAAAGGCTACGACGCGCAAATCGTTGGGGTAGAGTTTCCCGAATATCATATGACGGTTGACGAGGAATATACCGTAGCCGTTAAAATCCAAAGCAAAGAGGAAGCGACCGCGACGATTAAGATGCAAGATAACAGCGAAGAAACCGCTTCCAAGTCGGTCGATTTAATCGCCGGCACACAAACCGTTTTACTGCCGTTTACGTTTACCGAGGACGGTTTGCACGAAACCGTATTTTCGTTGACGACCAATAAGTCGGAAACGACGGATAAAAATAACGAGTACTGTTCCTATTATTATATGGAAGTATTCAATAAAATTCTCATATTGGAAAGTGTGGACGGCTCGTCTACCCTGTTTGTGAATTTGTTGCAAAGCCTCGATACGTATAATATTGACGTGAAGAACATTACGGCGACGGACTTGCCGAAGTCCGTGAAGGAGCTTTGCGCGTACGATCAAATTGTCTTGAATAATATTTCCAACAACGACCTTGTTGAGCAATGTTCGGTCGTTGCATTTGACGAAATGTTGAATGAATACGTTTACGGGTATGGCGGCGGCTTGTTCACCCTTGGCGGCAGCCAAGAAACAACGGGCGATAACGGTGAAACCGTACAAACGGCGCACGCTTACAACCGTGAGGATATGTACGGGAGCTTGTATCAACAGATGTTGCCCGTACAAGCGGTAAATTATACGCCTCCCGTCGGCGTTGTGTTCTGCTTGGATACGTCGGGCTCTATGGCACAGACGGACGATGCGTCGGGACTTGTCAAGGTGGATGCCGCTAAAGACGGTATCACGGCTTGCTTATCCTCCTTGACGGAACGCGATTATATTGGTATCCTTACGTTTGACGATTACGTGAATACGATTTTGGAAATGACGCCCCGTATTCAAGAATCTAAAATCAAAAAGGCGATTGCTTCTATTACGAATGCGGCGGCGAGTACCGTTCTTTCGGACGCAATCGATAAGGCGGGACAAATGCTCCGCGCTTTGGAAAACGTTGATAAACGGCATATCGTCGTTATTTCGGACGGCTTGACGGGCGATACGCAAACGGTTGTGGATATTGCAACGGATTTGCATAAAAATTCGGGAATTACCGTGTCCGTCGTCGGTATCAGTATGAAAAGTACCGAGGATTCGGGTTATAAATTAGCGTCTTCTATCACGGAAGCGGCAAACGGACGAGTGATTATGGCGTCTGGTGACGAGTTGACGGCGAAGATGAGAGAGGAATTGAATACTACCGCTCTTAAAGAAGTCAACTATGAAACCTTTAACGTTCGTGTCAATGACATTATGTCCCCGTTGGTGCAAGGTCTTACGCGCGTGGAAGGGGAGGACGGAACGGTTGACGTCGATACGCTTACCCTTACGCTTGACGGATTTTACGGTGTGAAGGTCCGTCCGACTGCCGATTTGATTTTGACGGGCGAATATAACGTACCGTTATACGCTCAATGGAAATACGGCGAGGGTATGGTTGGTAGCTTTATGTGCGATTTAAGCGGCGTGTGGTCAGCCTCGTTTATGTCGGACGTGAACGGTAAAACCTTCTTGAAAAAAGTTGTCGATAACCTAATGCCGATTAAAAATATCCGTCCGACGGAAATTACGGCGGAAATGAAAGAGGAAAACTACATCAATCAATTAAGCCTTCTTTTCGAGAGCTTGAAAGAGGGCGAAAAGGTGACGGGACAAATTATCGACGTTGCGACGGGTCAAGTGGTTGGCAATTTGAACGAAAAGACGGAGGACGTTTCTTTAAGCGAAGTGCCTTGCTACGTGAATTTACCTTTGAGCGCGGAGAACGGGTACAGTAGATGTAATTTCGTAATCCGTGAAAGCGGTTTATATAAGATTGAATTGACGAAATACGATGCGGACGGCGGCGTGACCTCTACGCTTTCTTTCTATAAAAACTTTACGTATTCCAAAGAATACGATTCCTTCCTTTTTGCGGATGAAGAATCGTTGAACGGTTTGACACTTGTGAAAGAATTGACGGCTCGTAGCGGCGGTAGCGTCATTGAGGATTTGGAAAATCCTTGGGAGGTTTTTGAAGGCTTTATAACCGACCTCGATAAGGTGTATGATCCCAGAATATTATTTATGATTTTGGCGATTGTGTTGTTCTTGCTTGATATCGTGGTGCGTAAATTTAAGTTCAAGTGGCCGCACGAGCTCATTCGTGAATATCAAGAAAAGAAAAACGAAAAGAAATGATAAGCAATTTACTCGTTTTTTCAAACCTGCATAGCAAGCAAAACCGCTTGACGTGGGGGGAGGTAATATGAAAAAAATAAAAATACTAATGTTGTTAAGTCTAATTATCGGCGTAATGGCGTTTTTTGCGGCTTGCGGGAATAGATTGGCAACGCCCGCGGATTTGAGCGTGGATATAGACAACAAACTTACGTGGACGGCAGTAGAGAATGCGCGACGATACGTTGTGGAAATCACCGACGTCGACTCGGGTATATCCGATACGGATACCGTAGCCAGTGCGAGATATTCCCTTTCCAGATTGGCAGAGGGGGATTATGAAATCCGCATTAAGGCGACTTTGGTAAAATCGGGCAATGAGGATTCAGAATGGTCCAATGTTTACTATTTTAAGAAGAATTATCAATCGGGTTGCTTATATTCCTTGATTAACAACGCGGAGTATCAAGTTGTTGGCGCGGGTACGGCAAACGGAAAGGTAATTATTGAAGACGTATATCGCGGTAAACCCGTAACGTCCATTGGTGCGGCGGCTTTTAGAGGAAATACCGCCATTCAAGAGGTAGTAATCGGAAATAACGTAGAAACAATTGAAAGCAAAGCGTTCTACAACTGTTCAAGACTTACGGCTATTACCATTCCCGAATCGGTAAGTTCAATCGGTGCGGCGGCTTTTCAGTCTTGTTACTTGTTGAACGCAGTTACCATTCCTAATTCGGTGGAGATATTGAACGAATATACGTTTGCCCACTGTAAAGGCTTGGAAACGGTGGAGCTCGGTAACGAGCTTACGTATATCGGGGAATCGGCGTTTACGAATTGTACCAACTTAAAAAAACTCGTTCTTCCTGACTCTGTAACGTATATCGGACCGTATGCTTTTTCCGAGAATTCTTTGTTGAAAGAGTTGCAGACGGGTAAAGGACTTCAAGCTATCGACCAAAATGCCTTTTACAGATGCAAGGCTTTGACGGATATTTCTTTTGCTTCCGAAGGTGCATTGACCGTAATTTACGATCTCGCGTTTGCACAATGCACGTCGCTGGCAACGGTGGAATTTCCCGATGGACTGATAGAAATAGGAAGCAAGGCTTTTTACGAATGTGAATCGTTGGAAAACGTGGTTATTCCCGATTCCGTCGAGTACGTTCGCGCAAAAGCATTTAATGCGACAAAACTGTATATAGATGCCGTTGCGGCGAAAAAACCTCTTATTTACGCCGATAATTGGGTAATAGCGTGTACCGTTAGGGATACGTTGTATAAAATCAATCAAGATTCGATTATCGTGCAATACGACCACGAAGAAGGCGAAGAGGCAGAGCAAGAAACGTTTGCTCTGGAAAAACCGATTGTAGGAATCGCCGACGAGGTATTTTACGGTTGTAAAAAGCTTTCGACCGTCAACCTCGGTTCGTCCGTTAAATATCTCGGGAAATATGCGTTCTATAATAATTTACAGCTGGTGCAAGTGGTCTTATATAACAGCAGTATTGAAACGATAGGCGAAAGAGCGTTTTATAAATGTAAAATGCTGTCTACGCTTCGTTTGGAGAGCAACACGGGGGATTCCCCGATTAAGCATATCGGTTCTTATGCCTTTTACGGTTGTTCTATGCTGAATAACGACCGCTACGGCGAATCGATTATTCCCGAAAGCGTAGAGTCGATAGGTACGTACGCTTTTCGTAATACCGCGCTTTGGAACGCACCCGCTGCCGACGGATTGGTTTATGCGGGGAACTGGGTGGTAGGTTACAATGCAGAAGGGATTTCGGTGGTGGAAATCGCCGAAGACACGAGAGGCATTGCCGATTATGCGTTCTATCAATGTGCAACGCTCAACACGGTGAAGGGACTGTCAACGGTCCGTTATATCGGCAGAGGCGCGTTTTACGAATGTTCGTCGTTAGAGGTTGCAAACCTCAATTCCGATCTTACGAAAATCGAACCGTATACCTTTTATAAATGTACCTCGCTTATCAGTGTGGATATGCCGAGAAAACTGACGGAAATCGGGCGTTCTGCATTCTATAAGTGTGAGCATCTCGGTAAAATCGAGATAGCCTCTTCGGTGGAAACGATTGATGCATACGCGTTTTACGGTTGTATCAATTTGGATACCGTCACGTTTAAGGAAACGTTGGATGTATTGACGCAATCTTGGCAAGGCGTCAAGACAATCGGCGACTACGCATTCTATAAATGTACGACCTTGGAAACGCTCACGATTCCCAACTCGTTGACGCAAATGGGTGTTCGTGCATTCGGAAAATGCGAAAAGTTAAAAGCGGTCACGTTTGGAACGGGCTTGGACGCAATCAGCGACAGAGCGTTTCAAAATTGCATTTCGTTAGAAGAGGTTGTTGTTCCCGAGAACATTAAAACGATTGGTGCGTATGCTTTTTATAAATGTACGAGCGTACGTAGCGTTACAATGAGCGAAGGAGTAACAAGCATAGACAATTATGCGTTTTACGGTTTGGAAAATCTTTTAGAGGTATCTTTACCGCAAAGCTTAAAGTCTATCGGTAACTATGCTTTCAAAGGTTGTAACAATTTGCAATCTATCGTATTGCATAGCGGTATCGAAGAGATTGGTGCACATGCTTTTTACGGTTGTAAAACCTTAACGGTATACACGGACGCTGCGGAGAAACTGGACGGTTGGCACGTCCGTTGGAATTCTTCCTATCGACCGGCGGTTTGGGGCTGTACCTTGTCCGAGGATAAGTCGTACGTCGTTTCCGTGACGGTTGGGGCGGATACGTTCACAAACGCAAAAACCGAAACGGCAATCACGAAACCTATGAGAGAGGGATATACGTTCCTTGGCTGGGATACAAGCGACGCGGCAGAAACGGTCGTTTATCAAACGGGAAAAGTTGTAGAAGCTCCGATAGGCTCGACGGTATACGCCGTTTGGGCGGAAGGCGAAGAAACGCCGCCCAAGCAAGAAGAGAGTGCAGAGGATAGTGCTGAATAACCGAAAAACGGTTTGTGAACATTTATGGAAATCGGAAAAAATAAGAAATCCTTAAAAAGGAGAGTTGTAATGAGGAAGATAAAGAAAGGATTATTAACGATTTGTTTAACGTTGCTAATGATAGCAACGTTTGCGTGGTGCTTTTCTTGCACAGATGCAAAAGGCGTAACGATATCGTTTAATACCAACGGCGGTTCGTCTATTTTGGACGAGTCTTTGGAAGAAGGTACGTCATTCGTGTTGCCCACGCCCGAACGGGAAGGATACAGCTTTGAGGGCTGGTATACGAGCTCGGATTTTTCGGGCGCTGCTGTTACGGAAATTGTGGCGGGCGAAAATATGACGTTCTATGCGAAGTGGGAACAAATGTATTTGGTCACGCTTGATTTGAACGGCGGTAATTTAGACGTAAGCTCCTTATACTTGAAGGCGGGAGCAAACGTTTATAATGCAGTCAAGACGCTCATTCCGACCAAAACGGATTATGAATTTGGCGCATGGTTCGTTGGCGAAAATGAGCTTGGCGCAAATACGCGTATGACGGAAGCCGCGCTTACGTTGAAAGCGGAATATAAAATCAAATACGTTGTAGAATGCTATGAACAAACCCTCGCGCTTGACGGCTATCAAAAGAGCGAACAAGAATACGTAGGATACGCTTACGTAGGCAGTACCGTTTTAGCGGAACAGGCGTTGACGGGATTTTACGAAGTGGACCATGCTGATACGGTCCGTCAAAAAGAAATCAAGAGTACCGTAGCGGAAAACGTGTTCAAGCTGTATTTTGATAGAGAAGAATACGAAGTGACGTTCTATTCGAATGCCCCCGACGGTTCTTCGCAAAGCGAAACGTACAACGTTTTGTTTGGAAAGGATTTGCAGGTCCCCTATAATTATACGGCGGACGGTTATTGCTTGCTCGGCTGGGCTACCAGTACGACGGGAAACGTTGCGTACGAGGCGAATTACATAGATATCATGTTGGGTAAAGACGGCGTAACGCCCGAAAAAGTGTCCCCCAGCAGAGATATGGCGCTTTACGGCGTATGGCTTAAAGCGTACGTAGATATGTTTGGCAATAGCGACTATCTCTATCTTACGAGTGAAGAAGTGACGGTTGGCGAGGCGAGCCTAACGGTATACAATCTTTATCTTTGTCGTGGCGGCGCGTTTTTTGAAGGTGAGTACGAGGAAGAAACGGGAGATTTTTACTTCGAACATAACGGCAAAACGCTTATGGAAGGTCGTTTGCACGACGACGGTAAATTTATCTATAAGAATTCCGCTCGTGCCGATTACGTAAGCACGAAATACGAATTCGGTTATGGTTTGAACGAACTGGAAAAAATCAAGTTCGATCAGTATAACGGTATTACGTATATCACCACGGATGAAAACAGCCTTGATACAGAATCAACGGGCACGTATTATATCAACGACGAAGGATATTACGTCGCTACGTTTACGAGCGGTGCGCTTGCAGGCGAAACATTCACTATGACCGTCGGTTACGTAAGAGATTCTTCGACGGGAACGTACGTTTCCGCTTATCAAGTCCGCAACGATGCGGAAATCGAGCTCGGCTCGCTTGTTCGCTTTGGGTTCTATCAAGGACAAAAATCTTATTATACAGACGGTAACGGGCCCGTTTACGATATCACGCTCAACGGGTTTGGTTCGGCGCACTTCAATCTTGGCGGCGGCGAATATGAAACGTATTATTATATTCTTGACGACGACGGGGAAACGTTGTATCTTTACGACACGAACTCCGGTTCTTTGATTGGCACGACGAAAATCATCTACGACGAACAATTTAATAAGACGGGGTATATGTTCTATGAAAAAAATCTTGACGGAACGTATGGCTATGGTGACGGAACGATTACGTTGGACGGCGTATGTAACGCGGTTTATGAAACGGAAGAAGGGAAAGTCAACGGCTATTTCACCCATACTACCTCTGTGTTTGGCGGTACGCTTGTAACCGTTACGGCAAACGGTAATACGTATACAATGCTGATTACGATTACGCAAACCAACGTAGGCGATTATATTATGACGTCGACGTCGGTGGATGAAAAGCTTGCTACCTATGCCGAGTTCTATTATATTCAAGAAAGCACCACCGAAACCAAATCGCAAAAGGTGGATCAGACGAAAATTTATTACGCGCCTTTGTTGACGATCAACAACGTAAAGCAGGGCGACGCCATTTTGTACGGGTATACCGATGCTTCGACGTATGAAAAGATTTCGGAAGGTACGTATACGTATGATAAAGAAACGGGCTTATATACCTATCAAGCGTCGACCTTCTATGACGCACAAGTGAACACGTCTATAATGGATTTGTCCACGGTACAAACGATGGTATTCTCCATCGATTCGTCGGCGACGAATTACAACGTACATTATTGGTACTCCTATACGACGGAAGAAGGAACGACGGAAAGGAGCGTTTCTTACGCTTCGGCAGATGGAACGCAAACGCTTTTGCTCGTTTCCGGTATGGCAATTTATAAGGAAAACGGCGCAATCATTGCTATGGGTACGTATTCAAAAACGTATCAAAGCATTGAGGACGAGCAATCGGATAAAGTCACATATTCCACGGAAGGTATGTTGACGCTTACGACCTCGGACAATACCTATTATTTTGAAGTATACGAAGACACGGGTGCGCTTATTAAGTTGGAGCATAAACCGTATAGCCTTCGCTTATTGAAGGAGGACGGAAACAATATTAATTCGTCGGAAACCCTTTATTTTGACGGAAAAACAAAAGACGGGGCGACCTATACGGTCGTTAGCGGCGACGATAGCGCGGAGTACGTAGGTAAATTTGAGAAAATAGGCGAAACCCCGCAGGGTTACTATATTTTCCGATTCTATGCAGAAGCCAAGGGAGAGCTTACCGAACAGGAATTTAAGTTTATCGTTATCAGCGACCACGGTGTTTTTGCGAAATACAATGAAACGTATAACGGCATATATCAATCGGAAGAATACGGCAAACTCGAACTGGACGGCTTTGGCTATTTGGCGACCTACACGGACGTAGACGGCTACACGTATACGGATAAATACTTTATCGAAAACGAAAACGAAATCAAGTTTACCGTAGGAGAGGCAGCGTTCGTCTATTTCGATTTGAAGGGCGAGAAGTCGTTTGCGTTGCGAGGAACGGAATACGGTACGTATCTGTATATGAACAACCAACTGTTTGACGACGTACTGTTCAAGCTGGACGGTTACGGCTCGTTGACCGTTTGTGAAATGGTGGAGGATCCTGAAAACGAAGGCTCTTACGTAGAAAAAGAAATGGGTTCGGGTACGTACAAGTTCGATAATGAATGGGTTACGTTTACTTACACGTTGACTGGTTCGGACGAACCGATTGTGCTTTACGGACAGCTTGGTTATTACTATTACGATTCCTCGACCGTGTATAATACGTTCTTTGAATATAACGAAGAGGTGAAAGCAACCTATGTCAATACTGCAGATTATACCGTAATGCAGCTCGACGGTTTTGGTAACGCCACCGTTTACGGCAACTATGGCGTTGTAGAATACGGTCATTATACGCTTGTTACCGATACCTTGCTCTATTACGTAAATTCGTCGTCAACGGACGCTTCCCTGTACGTATACGACGCGGTCAAAGGTACTGCTGCTCCCGTTAGTCTTAAAGCGAGAGGCTACTATACGCAAAACCTTGAATCGTTGTTGTTCACAAAATACGGCTTTGCAATTTTTAACGGTCAGACGCGTTACTTCTATTATATTGACGATAATGATAACGTGACGATTTACCGCGAGGCAGAAGAGGGAGAAGAAGCGAACGCATACGGCTTCGTGACGGAGAATTTCGGTGCGTTTAGCGACACGAAAGAATATGGCAATAAGCTTTATTACGCAAGCGAAAAATCCGCGCTCGTGTTTGACCGTCAAACGGATAACGCTGCAAATTATCCCATAAACGGCAACGCAATTACCAAATTGACGTTTGCGCCCACGGGCGACGGCGAATTTTCGGTGCGCGGAATTGTGACGATCGGTAGCAAGAACTACGATTGTACCGTCGTGCGTAACGTTTTGGATGACGGCACGGTTGATTTCTACGTAACGGTTGATTTCTATCGTTTCGATATTCTCGTCGACTATCAAGGCGATATGGACGAAAATAGAGTGAATACCTATCGTATCACGAAGATGTCGCAGGTTATCGTTGCGCCGTCCAACAAATACTTAATGTATTATTACCTCTACAATATGTTCGTAGGGGCAGACGCGGCGAACGCGCTTGAAAATAGCTATGGTACCGTTTCCATTATTGCGGAATACGACCAAAACGGTAATATTACACAATTCTATTTCAACGGTGAATTTGCTGACGATTCGAAAATGTACGATACGGAAGGGGAGCTTGTAGAAAGCTTAACCGGATTGAAAATTTACGATGCGGAAGGCAAGCTTGTGGAAAGCTTCGACGAGCTCGTTAAAAGTATTAAGAATTCGGAGAACAGCATTTATAAGGTGTCGGCCGAATGTAAAGGATACACTTATCATTTATATTTTTCGATTTATGAAAACGGTTACACGTCCGGCTACGGTTATAGCGTATATGCGTTTGTACGTGAGGAAGTATTGACCTGCACGGCGGCAGATGAAAAGGAATATACGGTGACGTTTGAACGGGTAATCGCTTCGGACGCAAGTATGAGCGCGGGTTCGTGCTTTAAGGCGAGCATCGTCTGTGACACTGCGGAAGTGAAAGGTCACTTGTGGTATGAACAGAACGGATATTTCTACTATATCGTGCGTACCTATGATGAAGATACGGGGTTGGTAACGTCTTCTCTCTATTATAAGTTGGAGCTTGTGGAAGCGCCTTCTGGCGACCAGTCGGTAGAAGAAAACAAGACCAACGTGATTCCCGTTTACGCTTCGCTTAAGAGCGTAACAGTAGAGAAGGTAAATACCATCTACGCCGACGGTGACAATACGTCGTATATTGACGTCAATGAAGATACGGGCGAGGTGATGTTGTTGGCTATTTCCGGTCAGCCTTATATCGTAATGGAAAGCTCCTATGACGCCACGACGAGAACGTATACCGTTTCGTTGAGCGAAACGCTTACCTATTCGGTGGTTGTTGCGGAAGACGGGCAAAGTGTTACGATTACGCAAGTAGTTGAAACGGAAGAGGAAGCAGATTGATTTATAAACGGCAGAAAATCAAGCTAAAAGGTAAGGACCATGAAGAAACTTAAAAATGTTGCAATTAAATGTATAGCGATTGTTGGCGCGGCTTGTTTATTTGGCGGCTTTTGCGTACAAAGCTTTAAGGAGGGGGAAGAAATTTCCGCTTCCGGCGAGAACAACGTGCAAAAGGTAAACGCTTTAATCAAAACGAACCAAGAAGATTATTATGACGATAGCGTAATTTATAAATTGCCCGAAAATCTTTTGGAAACGCAAGAAATTTCCGTTATCGTCAGTATGAACAAGGACGCGCTTGTGGACGAGTATCAAAATTCGAGCTCGAACGAAACGGTGAGCGGCTACGTAAATTCTTATTCGGCAAAAGCAATCGCGAAATCGATTAAAAGAGAAAGGGAGCAGCTGATAAAGAAACTGCAAAAATCGGGTGTAAGCTATGAGCTTGGCGCGGAATACGATACGATTTTAAGCGGTTTTGAAATCACCATTCAAGCAAAGGATTTTGAACAGGTTGGCAACCTTTTTAGAACGGACGCTACGTTGATTATCGGCGAGACGTATTTACCTGCAGAAACGGAAGTCATCAACAATGACGTTGACGTATACGAAACGGGTATCTTTGATACGTCCACTTCCGAATATCAAGGCGACGGCGTTGTCGTTGCCGTCTTGGATAGCGGCTTGGACTATACGCATTCGGCGTTTAGCGTAGACAATTTTACGACGGAAAAAGAAGCGTTTACTTTGGCGAACGTTTCGGAAAAGGTATCGGGAACGGTTGCGGCTGACTTTACTTTCGGTTTAACGGGCGCGGACGTTTACTTGAACAAAAAGATTCCTTACGCGTACGATTACGCCGATAAAGATGCGGACGTTCTTCCTACGAACTCCGACCATGGTACGCACGTATCGGGTATTATCGCGGGTAAAGACGATACGATAACGGGCGTTGCACCGAATGCACAGCTTGCGTTCATGAAAGTATTTTCCGATTCCGCGACGGGCGCAAAAACTTCTTGGCTGTTGGCGGCGTTGGAGGACTGTGTAAAGCTGGGCGTAGATATTGTAAATATGTCCTTGGGTTCTGGCTGCGGATTTGCTCGTGAAGTTGACGAGGAAAACGTAAACGAGGTATACGACTCCATTCGTGACGCGGGTATTTCCCTCATCGTTTCGGCGGGTAACGCGTATAACTCCGCATTTGGTTCGGAGAAAAACGGAAACTTGGGCTTGACCTCCAACCCCGATACGGGCACGGTAGGCTCGCCTTCCACGTACGCGGCTTCTATGTCGGTAGCCTCCGTTGACGGGGTAAAGACGCCGTATATTCTTTTCAACGACGAAATTATCTATTTCAACGAAGCTTCGACTTCGGCGGCGGAAACGAAAGATTTTGTAGACGATATTTTAGATACGCTGGGCGAAGACGTGCAAAGCCACGACTTTGAATACGTAACCATACCCGGTATAGGTCGGTCGTCCGATTATCCGAGAGAGGCGTCTTATTACGAAGGAAAAATCGTTCTTGTAAAACGTGGCACGACGACGTTTGAAGATAAGGTTCGCGTTGCATTAAAAGAAAAAGGCGCGGCAGGTATCATTATTTATAATAACGTATCCGGTTCAATTTCTATGTCTGTCGGCGAGGACGTTGGCGCGGTTTGTTCCATTTCGCAAGATAAAGGCGAGATGCTTGCCGAGCAAGGAACGGGTATTTTGCGTATTAGTAGAGCGCAAGTAGCCGGTCCGTTTATGTCGGATTTCTCTTCTTGGGGCCCCACGTCCGATATGCAGATAAAACCTGAAATCACGGCGCACGGCGGCGAGATTCTTTCTGCTATACCCGGACAAGATTACGACATACAATCGGGTACTTCTATGGCTGCACCCAATTTGTCCGGTGCAACGGCGTTGATTCGTCAATACGTAAAATATAGCGGTACGTTCGGCACGGATTTGACGGCGCAAGAAGTCACGCAAATCGTCAACCAGCTTATGATGTCTACGACGGATATTATACTCAATAAAAACGGGTTGCCGTATGCGGTAAGAAAACAAGGCTCGGGACTTGTAAACATTACGAAAGCCGTTACCACCTCCTCTTATTTGACTACCTTCAATGCAGACGGTAGCGTTATGGATAAGACGAAATTAGAGCTGGGTGACGATAAAGAAAAAACGGGCGTTTATAACGTAACGTTTGCGATAAATAACGTTAGCAAAAATAGCGTTTCTTACGATATTTCTTCCCTTTTAATTACCGAAGGCGTAAGCGAAACGTATACGAGTCATAGCGATACGACGGTTACGCAAGAAGGTTATTTACTCGGTGGTACCGTTGCGACGCTCACGAACGTTGTGAACGGTACGCAAGAGGCGAACGGCAACGTTGTGACGGTTGGTGCAAATCAAACGGCAACGGTTACGGTAACCATCACGCTTTCGGATGCGGACAAGAAATATATGGACGATTCGTTCGAATACGGTATGTACGTAGAGGGCTTTATCAAGTTGCAAGCCAAGAACGGCGCGACGGTGGATATGAGCATACCCATGCTTGCCTTTTACGGGGACTGGACGGAAGCTCCTATCTTTGACGAGGAATATTACGACACCAACGTAGACGAGATTAACCCCGGTATCGAACCGGAAGATAAGCTGATGGCAGACGCTTACGCAACGCGCGTTATCGGTGGACTGTACAGCGATTATATCGCAACGCTCGGTTCTTATTATTTCGTACAAGATCCTTCGGCAACCCAAATTGCAGCAAACAAGGAATATATTGCAATCTCTAATCAGCAAAACGACCAAAGCTCGGCAATCAATACGTTACGCTACGTTTGGGCGGGATTATTGCGAAACGTAAAAGAGGCGACGATTTCTATCGTAGAGGATTCTACGGGGAAGGTCGTATTTGAAAAAACCAACTATAACCAAAGAAAATCGTATGGTAACGGCGGCAGCAATATTTACTATTCGTCGCTGGAAGTAGAATTCGGTGCTTTGGAAAAGAACTTAAAAAATAATACGAAATATACGGTAACGGTGACGACGTATATTGATTACGGCGCAAAAGAGGAGCAGAACAACGTACGGAACACGTTTGAATTCCCGTTGTACATAGACTTTGAATCGCCGATTGTTACAGACGTCGTTTATCGTACGGAATATGATAAAATCACGCAAAAGACCAAACTGTTTGCGGATTTAAGCGTATATGACAACCATTATGCAATGGCTTTGCAATTCGGTCAAATCGTGAAAAACGAGGATCCCGATGTAGAATATACGTTTAATATGAACACGTTTGGAAAATACGTAACGCCTATCTATTCTTCGTATAATTCTACCTCTACGGTAACGATAGAGTTGACGGATTACGTTGCACAGTTGAAGAATTCGGCTGGACTTCAATACAATGCAGACGGAACGTACGAAGTCGTGACGAATAATAACAGTTTCATTGTTTCTTGTTACGACTACGCTTTGAATGCGGCTACGTATGAAATTCGTTTGCCTGATGAAATTCTGGCTATGAATTTCACGCAAGACGAAATCGGTTTAAGCCCCAACGAAACGTTAAGCGTTTCAAAAATATTAAGCGTTTATCCCTCCGAGAGCTGGATTGAAACCTTGGATTTCACTACCACGGATTCCGAGGTCGTTGAAGTGGTCAATCAGACGATTTTGGCGAAGAAAAGCGGTACGGCGACCATTACGGCGACGGGATATAACGCAAAAGGCGAACTTGTTACGGACAGTATCGAAATAACGGTATATGCAGAGGGTGACGAGGGCTATTACCCTGGATACACGATTCCCGAAGTTAATAAATTTTCCGTTACGGGATATAAGGTAAATAAAGCGTATTACGCATTGTCTTCGGAAGAGAGAGAAATCGGCGTTACGGACGGTGAATACGAGTTTGACGGCGCGTATTTGCTTTCTATGTTCCCGTCCGAAAGCGTGACCTTAAAGCATACGTTGGATTCGTATTTCCCGACGAGAACGCAAATAGTATATACGGCAGGTAACCCGAAAATTGCTACCGTTACCGAGGACGGGACGATTGTGGCGCAAGCGGAAGGTACGACGATTATTAATATCAGCGTGACCTTTGACGGCAAACCGACGTTGTATTCGGGACGCGTAAGCATTACGGTAAAGGATCCGTTTACTACGAGCGCCATTTACTTAACGTCCTACAAAGGGCTTGGCGGAGAGGTTGTGATTCCGTCGGATAGAGGTATTACGACCATTAATCCCTACGCCTTTTCCAACTATGAATACGTAGAAAAAGATTTGGCGGCGGGCGACGTTATTGACGACGAAGATCCTTACCATATCAAGCAAATGTATATCGGTGAAGATACGATTACGAAGGTCGTGATACCAGAAGGCGTAACGACGATTGAATCGTATGCGTTCGCCAAGCTGACGGCTTTGGAGGAGGTAGTACTTCCCACTACGCTGACAAGGATTGGCGTAGGCGCATTCCTTGGTTGTGAAAAGCTGAAAACCATCAATTTGGAAAACGTGAAATTCATTAACGAAGAAGCGTTCTTGGATTGTGCTTTGGAAAAGCTGGATTTGGTAGACGATAACGACGATCCCGACGACGTAAACGGTAAAATCGTTGCTATCAGCAACCAAGCATTCAAAAACTGTAAGCTCGCTTACGTGCAATTGCCTCAATCCGCGCAATCCATTGGCATCGGGGCGTTTGAAGCGAACGTATATATGACGAGCGTGGAATTTAAGGCTTCCAAGGTTAAGCTTGGCAGCGGGGCGTTTGCGGGCTGTACGTCGCTTCGTGCGGCAAACATAAACGCTACGGTTATTTCGTCCTATGCGTTCGACGATTGTACGAGCTTGAAAACGGTACGCCTTGGTAAAGACGTTGCAGTTATCGGCGAGTACGCATTTGCGGACAGCCAAGTAGAGAAATTTGATCTCGCGGCGTCCAATGAAACGTTAGGAAAGGAAAAAGACGGTGCGTTGATCGTCAATAAACAAACGGGTGAATTGGTGTTGGCAGCGCCTCTCTATAAAGGCGAAACGGTAAACGGCTCGATTAACACGGTACAAACGGAAGCGACTTCGATTGCCACGGGCGCATTTGCGGGTAACTTAAAGATTTTTAACGTTATCGCAAACAATGTAGTAAGCGTAGGCGCGTATGCGTTCACCGATTGTGCAAATCTTAAAACCGTGCAGATGAACGCGGTGCAAACCATAGGCGATTATGCGTTTGCAGGTACGGCGTTGACGCAAACTCCCAATCTCACGAACGTGAAAGAAATAGGCAAGTACGCCTTTGCTTTGACGCAGTTGAAGCAGCTTTCAATCGGCGATAACGTCACGGTCGGGGATTACGCATTTGCCTACGATTACAGCTTGGAAAGCATTGCAATCGGAAACGGAGTTACAATCAAAGAAGCGGCGTTCTATTGCCCCGTAGCTCTCTATACGTATGAAAACAAAGGTAATTTTGACAACTACACGCCGTACGCCTACGAGGTTAAAGATGCAGACGGTAACGTGGTGGAAACGTATACGTATTATCGTTACAATTATAATGCGGGCGTAGTTTCTATGCTGAAAACGCTGACGCTCGGTAAAGACGTAACGCTTGGGGATTACGCATTCTGCGGACACGCGTTGTTGGAAAGCCTTGTTTTTGGCGAAAATACGACGATCGGCAATTACGCATTCTATAACGCAGCAAATCTTAAAACGGTGGATCTGTCGAAGGTAAAAGCGATTGGCGATTATGCGTTCTCTGGCTCTTCGACCTACGATTATTGGAAATATAACAATGCGTGGTCGTATGCTTACGATTTGGCTGTCGTGGAGAATGAATTATCCGCACGGAGCTATATCACTTCTACGTTTGCACCTGCTTTTAAGAAAGTGGATCTGACGAATGCAACCGTGCTTGGCGAAGGTGTGTTTGCAGGTAACACCGCGTTGAATGACGTGACGCTTGGCGAGCAATTACAAACCGTTGCAAATTATGCGTTTGCGGGTTGTGACAGCTTGGTCGAGATTGCGCTGCCGCAAGCAACGGTAGAAATCGGCGATCAAGCGTTCTACGGAACGGGACTTACGGAAATTGACCTTTCGAACGTAAACTATATCGGTGCGGCAGCGTTTGCAACGACGCCACTTGAAAAGGTTATTTTCAAGGAAGGGGCGATACTTGCGGACAGCGCGTTTGCGTCTTGCGCGAGCTTAACGGAAATCGTAAATCTTGACAAAGTAAAAGAGATCGGCGCGTATGCCCTTATGGGTATTGGTGTGGCTGACGTTGACGTTTCGAGTGCGGAAAGTATCGGTGACTATGCGTTTGCTATATCGAACGTGGAAACGGTGAAATTCGGTGAAAAGCTTGTTTCGCTTGGTGAAAATCCGTTCTACCTTTGCTATATGGACAATTTCAAGGTTACGGAAGAGAAGCTGTTTAACGGGACGACGGTGGAAACGGTGGAAAATACCACGTTTGACGTTAGTAAGAACGTAAAGGTTATTGACGGTGTACTTTATCAGGTCGTACCCAACGGTTTGGAGCTTGTTTCTTATCCGTTGGCAAAATCGGGAAGTGAATACGTAGTAGAGGAAGGCACGGTAAGAATTAGCGCGAGAGCGTTTATCGGCAGCAGCTTGAATACGGTGACGTTGCCGTCTACCTTGAAAGCGTTAGGCGATAAAGCGTTCTACGGATGCGGATATTTGTCGGTTGTTATTTTCAAATCGTATGACGCTCCTATTTTAGAAGAAGAATACAACACGTCGTATATCACTATGGAGAACCTGCCTATTTCTGGGTATATGGGTGAGTACGAAGGGTTAGGAATTTCTAAATATTATATGTGGAACGTTACGTCGAGCTATAATAACTTCTATTTCGGTTCAAACTTTGTAAATTATATCGGTCATATTACGCAACCGCTGGTAATGGTGAAGCCCGCAAACGGACAGAATTATAATTCGTTTATCTTCTCGCAATATTTCAGCTCGACGATCCAAGGCGACAATGCGGCAACGGACGCTACGTTGCGTGTAATCGCGTTGATTTCGGCACTTCCCGAAAATATTACGCTCGAAAGCGAGGCGGCAATCGTTGCGGCGAGAACGGCGTATGAGGAGCTTCCTTCGTTTGAACAAAAGGCAATCGTTGAAAACTACAATTCCGTAAATTACTATGCCGTTTTATCCAAAGCGGAGAGTATGCTGGAATACTTAAAGGTAAGAAACGAGGATTCGACGAATGGAGACGGCGAAAACAACGAGCCGATTGAAGGGGCGCAGGATTGCACTACGTTCTTTGCGAACAATGCGGTAGGGTTGATTATTGCAGGATGTGTGCTCGTAGCCTTTGCGGCGTATATCGTTATTGATATTATGCGCAAGAAAAAAGCACAAGCGAACGACGTGCAGGCGGAAGAGCAGCAAGCGGAAAATGAACCGAAAGCCAAGGAGGAATAAGGAATACTTATTAGCAATCGTATGAAAAAGAAAATCATCTTGTTTTTAAGCTTGGCAAGCGCATTGCTTGGTTGTTTGGGCTTGGCTGCTTGTAAGCCGACTTCAAAAATTGAAGATTTGGAAGAAAGGGGCTATACCGTTTCGGTGACCTATGACGCAAACGGCGGCACTTATTTGAACCGTCCGGGCGTTAGCATAATGGATATGTTCAATCCCGATAATTTTGAAACGGATTCAAACGGAGAGATACATATTCTGTTAACGGAGCCGACGGCGGCAAGCCGTCCGACGAGTAGCTCCTCTACTTCCATTACTTTGCGGAAGGACGGTTATTTCTTCGCTGGCTGGTATGAAACGCGGACTGTCAAAACGGTAGAGGGTACGCCCGTAGATGAAAACGGTCGAGAACTGATTTTACAAGAGGACGGTACTTATTTGTATGCAGACCCGACGGAAAGTGAGAAAAACGTGTCTGTTACGCCCGCCTACGAGTATGACGGATATTGGGATTTTGACGCGACTTGGGACATAAAGCCCTCGGAGATTGAAAGTACGCTTTCCAAGACGTTATATGCTGGTTGGGTGCCTTATTACGAGTTTAACTATTATTATCAAAAAGACGGTGCTTGGACGCAGTATGCTACGACGAAGTTCGATTACAAAACGACGAACGCGGAGGGCTCGAAAACGTCGGATAAGGATACGATTTGGTTGCCGCGTTGGCAAGACGGTATGATGCAGCACGAGCACGCCTATGCAAACGAATCGGTGTACACCTTCCCCAAACAGAGCGGAATGACTTTTTCTACGGCGTATTTGGATGCGGCTTGTACGCAAGAACTTACGCAGGGGTCCTTCGAGCACCGCGGTACGTTGGATTATGAACACGCGTTGGCGTTGAACCGCGTAGAAAACATTTATGTTGTATTTGAAGAGGGTGAGCGTTATCAAATTGAAACGGCAAAACAACTGCAAGATAATTTCAATTTGAATGGATTATACGAGATTAAAGCGGATTTGGATTTTGCGGAATATACTTGGCCCGCTGGATTTATGAGAGGCACGTTTACGGGTAAGATGTATGCAAGCGAAGGGAATACGTTTGCGATTAAAAACGTGGACCTGAAATACGCGTCTTCTTCCTCGGCTTCGTACGGCGGCTTGTTTGGAGAGCTTGGCGCTGGTGCGGAGATAAAGAACTTGTCTTTTGAAAACATAACTCTTGATATGGCGTCGGTAACGCTTGCAAACGATTCGAATTTCGGTTTGTTTGCGGGTTATATTCAAGAAACGGCGGTTGTCAGCGGTGTGTCCGTAGGCGGCGCGTTGAAGCTTGGACAGGTAACGTCAAGATTTTCAACGTATAATTTCCACTTGATCGCAAACGGTAAAACGGACGGTATTACCAAGACCTCGATTGCGTTGTCGGTATACGGACAATCGCTTGGAACGAACGAATATACGTATACGGTAATCCCGAGCAGCGTGAGCGTGGCTTCAAGCGGCGAAATTACTTTAGAAATCAGTTCCTCTATCGAGAGATTGGATAGGGAAACTTATAATATCAATATTGAAGAATAAACGGAGGCAATAAAACAATGAAAAAGAAAAGAACAATGCGAGTGGTAAGTCTTGCGCTTTGCGGCTTAATTTTCGGAACGACGCTTACGTCTCTTGCCGCTTGTCAGGAGGAAAAGAGCAGCATCGTTATTATGACGGAAGAATTGAGCGGTTTGTTCAATCCGTTCTACGCGACGTCGGGTACGGATATGGACGTAGTGGGAATGACGCAAATCAGTATGCTTTCTACCGATAGCTCGGGTGCTCCCATAGCGGGCGACGATCAACCCACGGTAGTAAAAGATTTCCAGCAACAAACGATTGGCGAGGGTGAAGACACGGAAACAGTGTACACGTTCGTATTGAAAAACGGATTGCAGTTCTCGGACGGCAAACCGCTTACTATGAACGACGTTATGTTTAATATTTACGAATACCTCGATCCCGTTTATACAGGTTCGTCCACTATGTATTCCATTGACATTAAAGGTCTTTACGAGTACAGATACCAAAAGAGCGAACAAAACTCCGCTGGTGCAGACGAGCAAATTGCAACGCAAGCGGCGACGTATGCGACGTATCGTAAGCTTGAACTTATCAGCGTCTTTGAAAAGCACGGAAAAATCCCCGGCTCTACGGCTTCGTACAGCTTGGATGAAGCTGGAATGAGAGCGGCGATTAACTCTTGGACCGTAAGCAACGGTTATCGTATGGCAGTTGCTACGGCTTCGGAGCAAGCGGAGATGACGGAAGAGGATTATAGAGCGATTCTTTTGGAAGATTACGAATTGACGTTAAAGACGTTCAAGGACGAATTGGAATCGGACTATAAGGCGGCGAAAGAATCTTACGATTTGACGACTATGCCGTATAAAGATTGGCAATCGGAGCTTTCCAACGACGTATTTAAGTTCTTCTTGTACGAGGGCTATATCACCCCTAAATACCAAGACGTAGCGGGGAAAAAGAATAAGCTTAAAATTGAGAAATTCGAAGGTACGGATATATTGCAATCGTGCAACACGCAAGAGCAGGCAATCGAGAGAGTTTATAAGGATACGATAACCTCTAATTTGAACACCGTTCTTACGCAATGGGGAACGGCGGGAACGTTGACGACGCAATATACGGCAGACGCAATTTCCGTTATTTTGCACGGTGCAAACTCGGGTGGCTTGTGGCGTGATTATATAGAGGGTGTTGAATCGCTCGGTCATACTTCCAACGTTGCGAAAGTGACGGTCAACGGCAAAGAGTATACCGTTGCACACGAGCACAATGCTGACGGTACGCCTGCACGCGCTAATGAATACGACGTATTGCAGATAACGATAGATGGAACGGACCCCAAAGCGATTTATAACTTTGGCTTTACCGTTGCGCCCGCACATTATTATTCGGCAGACGCCGAGCACCCTAACGGCAGAGAAATAAATATTGCAAGCCATAAGTTTGGCGTAGAATATGCAAGCAGTGAATTCCAAAGCAAGGTAATTCAATCGCAACAGCACTTGGAAGTTCCCGTAGGTGCAGGCGCGTTTATGGCAACGGACGAGAATAACAGCGATAATCCTACCGGAGCTGCTTTCTGGTCGAGCAATATCGTGTATTTCAAGGCGAATGAAAACTTTATGTTTGACGTGAAAGCGGATAAAATTCGTATGCAGGTCGTAAGCCCTTCCAATGCGTTGGATAAGCTTGAAAAAGGGGAAGTAGACTACATTACGCCGCAATTCACCAAAACGAATGCGGAACGTTTGGAAAATATGAAGCAAAAAGGCTTCGAATCGATTTCCTCCAAGCAGCTCGGCTACGGTTATATCGGTATTAACGCTGGTAAAGTAGAAAACGTGTATATCCGTCGTGCTATTATGGCGGCGATGCAGCCTTCTCTTGCTTGCGACTATTATCAATCGGGAACTTGTGAAACGATTGACTGGCCTATGTCCAAGGTAAGCTGGGCATATCCCAAGAATGACGATGGTACGTATGCGGCAAATACGGCTACGCACGCACAATGGACGGGCGTAGATGCAGCCAAGAGCAAGATAAAAGAGCTTATGGGTCAAGCTGGCGTCAGCGGAGGAGATTCTGCGCTTACTATTAAATTTACGATTGCAGGCGCGTCCATCACTGAACATCCCACCTATACGGTATTTAAGCAAGCGGCGGAAATCTTGAACGATTTGGGCTGGAACGTAGAAGTTAAAGCCGATTCGCAAGCCCTGACCAAGCTTTCGACGGGTTCGCTTGAAGTTTGGGCGGCGGCTTGGGGCTCGACAATCGATCCCGATATGTATCAGGTCTACCATATGAATTCCACGGCAACCTCCGTATACGCTTGGGGTTATCGCGAAATCAAGAGCAATCAGACGTTGTATACTTACGAATATAATCAAATCAAATCGTTAAGCTCCATTATCGACGAAGCTCGTACGATTGACAGCAGCACGGAGCTTGGCAAAGCAAAGAGAAGTGCGTTGTATAAGCAGGCAATGACGATCGTGTTGGATTTGGCGATAGAAATGCCGGTATATCAACGTGAAACGTTGTACGCTTATAATGCAAACAGCGTAACGGGCTTTGCGGATTCTTCGAAGATAAATCCTTACACTTCGCCGCTTGAAAAGATTTGGGAGCTTGAATTAGTAAAATAAGATTAATCATAAACTGGAGCTGAAATGTTTAAGTATATACTCAAAAGAATCGGAATATCCATTTTAATTTTACTTGGTGTTTCTTTTATTCTGTACGCATTACTTCGTTGTATGCCGACGGACTTCGTTGAACAAAAGATATTGCAGTTTGCGACGTCTGGCGCGACGGTTACCGAAGAATTTACACAAGAAATGTATAGAGCCTACGGATTAGACGGCGGTATTGTTGATGGATATTTTAACTGGCTGACAAACGTTTTTTGCCTTGATTTTGGTAAGAGCTTCATCAGCCAACGCGACGTTCTGTCGGAGGTTTTTAACCCCGACAGAATCGGCACCTCCTTTGTCGTAGCCGCAATCGCTACCGTTTTTGAGTTCTTGATTGCAATCCCTCTTGGGGTTACGGCGGCAACTCATCAATATTCGGTACGCGATTACGTGGTTACCGTATTCGTATTAATCGGTATTTCTCTTCCCTCTTTCTTCTTTGGGCAAATGCTTAAAGATATTTTTGCGAACAAGCTTGGCTGGTTCCCCGTATCGGGTATGAAAGATGCCGGTGTTACGTACGCAAATGAATGGGAGGCAATAATAGATTACATAAGACATATGTTCTTGCCTATTTTGACCGTCGTTATTTTAAGTATCGGCAGCAGAATGAGAATGACGAGAACGAATATGCTTGAAGTATTGAATTCCGACTATATTCGTACGGCACGGGCGAAAGGTTTGAAAGAAAACAAGGTCATTTACAAGCACGCTTTCCGCAATACTTTGATTCCAGTCGTTACTGGTCTTGCGGGGCTTATTCCGTCCCTTTTTTCGGGCGCAATGATTACGGAATCCGTTTTTGACTTAACGGGTATCGGTAGCTACGCGCTTAATGCAATGACGCAAGGGGATATTCCCGTTATTATGACGTATAATATGTTCCTCGCTTTCCTATCGGTTGTAGGCGTATTGTTGGCTGACTTAATGTATGCGGTGGTCGATCCTCGCGTCAAGCTTGCGTAAAGGAGGTTAAAAATGGAAGAATTAGAAGAAAAAGTAAATGAGAAGAACGTAAGTCCTTCTACGCAAGCGGAAAACGCTAATATAGAGGACACGGAAACGCCGCTTGATCAAAACGTGCGATTGATGTCGCCAATGCGAATGTTATTGCGTCGATTCTTTCGTTCTAAGCTTTCCATTACGGGTATTATTATGCTCGTGGTACTGTTTGCGTTTTGTTGGTTAGGCCCCGTCGTGTATACGAGCTGGGGAGAAACGGAAACGGATCGTACGGGCGCAATCGAATATGCGGAATACGTAATGGAAACGGATAACGGAGAAGAATTTGTTCAAATTATCGTAACCAACAACGGTGTGAATGCTTTGGCTCCGCCTTCTGCCGAGCATTTGTTTGGTACGGACGAACAAGGTATGGATATTTTCACCCGCTTGATGTACGGCGGTAGACTGTCGTTGAGCATTAGCTTTTTGGCGGTATTTCTGATTTCTGCCTTGGGTATTATTTTGGGCGGCTTGGCAGGCTTTTACGGCGGTTGGGTAGACAATTTAATTATGCGTATTTGCGACGTTTTGATGTGCTTACCAACGTTGCCGTTAATGTTGATTATAGGTACGGTATTAGACGCGAACGGAGTAGAGTCACAATACTATATTTATTTATTGATGGCGCTCTTATCGCTGTTCTCGTGGCCGGGAATGGCACGGCTTGTTCGTGGTCAGATTTTATATTTGCGCGAGCAGGAATATATGGTCGCGGCGGAAGCCATGGGGTATTCTACAGCAAGAAGAATTTTTAAGCATCTCGTGCCGAATATTCTGCCGCAAATTATCGTATCTATGACCATGTCGCTGGGCAGTATGATTTTGTACGAATCCACGTTGTCGTATTTGGGTTTGGGCGTACGTATCCCGTTTGCTTCTTGGGGTACAATGATAGAGATTATTTCCAAGCGAAGCGATATTTTGCAAAACAATTTCAACGTTTGGGGTCCTCCGGGATTCTGTATCGTTATCGCCGTGCTTGGCTTTAACTTTATCGGCGACGGCTTGCGCGACGCGCTTGACCCGAAGCAAAGGAGATAAATATGAGCGAGAAAAAACATTATTTATCGGGTAAAGAAATTCGGGCGATTGCCAAAGAAAACGGCAAGATTATGCGCCGCTTGGAAAAAGAGAAAAAACGTAAGCTGCCACAATCTGCTTACACGACCCAGCTTAAAGACGAAAATAATATTTTGGAAATCGAAAATTTGCACTCGTACTTTTTCACCGACCAAGGCGTGGTGAAAGCGGTCAACGGCGTTTCGTTCAATATCCCCGTCAATTCGACGGTAGGCGTCGTAGGTGAATCGGGTTGCGGTAAATCGGTTACCTCTATGTCCGTTATGCGGCTTTTGCAAGGCCCGTCGGGACAGATTGTCGAGGGGCAGATTCGCTTCAAGGCAAACGATTATAAGCGCGACGAAAAGGGGAATGCCATTCCCGTTTACGAAAAGGACGAAAACGGCGAAGTCGTTTACGAAACCGTTTACGACCAAAAGGGCAACGAGGTAAAGGACAAGGACGGCAACGTCGTCACTCGCCCCAAGCAGCTTTTGGACGCAAACGGTATCGGCGTGTTCGAAATGGAAGAAATGGTGTTCGATTTGGCGAAGATCCCCATTGCGGAAATGTACCGCCTCCGCGGCAGACAAATGGCAATGGTTTTCCAAGAGCCTATGACGTCGCTCAATCCCGTGTTCACAATCGGCGACCAGCTCGACGAAGTGACCTTGTTACATATCCCAGGGGCAACCAAAGAGCTTGCTAAAAAGCGTTCGGTGGAAATGCTGGATATGGTCGGTATCGCTATGCCCGAGCGCGTGTACGCGTCTTTCCCGCACGAGCTGTCGGGCGGTATGCGTCAACGCGTTATGATCGCTATGGCGCTTGCAGGTCAGCCCCGCCTTATCATTGCGGACGAGCCGACGACCGCGCTGGACGTTACCATTCAAGCCCAGATTTTGGAGCTGTTTAACGACTTAAAGCATAAGATTAACAGTTCGATTTTGTTGATTACGCACGATTTGGGCGTTATCGCGGAAATGGCAGATTACGTCGTGGTTATGTATGCGGGCAGAATTATCGAGCAGGGCACGGTAAACGAGATTTTCAACAATCCCTTGCACCCTTATACGCAAGGCTTGCAAAAGTCCAAGCCGACGATGAAGACGGCTTCGGGGAAACTGTTTAATATCCCCGGAAACGTACCCAACCCGATCGATATGCCTGATTATTGCTATTTCAAAGAAAGATGCACGCAATGCGTCGGCAAGTGTTCGGGGGCTTATCCCAATATGGTGCAGGTGAGCCCTACGCATTACGTTGCTTGCCATTTATACGCTGACAAGGAGTTTGAGAATGGAAACGAAAGAAAATAATACTACCGTTCCCGAAACGGAAGCGTTTGCAGGGTACGATGACGAAGTCGAAAGAGCAAAGGAAGAGGCGGCGCGCCAAGCGAAGATAGACGCGGATAAAGAGCTCCCGCCCGACCCCGAAGCGATTTTGGAAGTTCGGCACTTGAAAAAATATTTCACTTTGAAAAAGACGTTGCTTGGAAAGCCGCTTTCGTCCCTGAAAGCGGTGGACGACGTTTCCATCAAAATCAAGCCGGGTGAAACGCTGGGTATCGTAGGCGAATCGGGCTGTGGAAAAACGACGATGGGCAGAACGGTGCTCAAATTGCACCAACCCACCGACGGTCAAATTTTCTTCGAGGGCGTGGATATTGCGAAATATACGCCCAAGCAAATGCGCGCGTTGCGTACGAAAATGCAAATCGTTTTCCAAGACCCGTATTCTTCCT
Source organism: Candidatus Scatosoma sp. (assembly GCA_045576335.1). Lineage (GTDB taxonomy): Bacteria > Bacillota > Clostridia > Christensenellales > Borkfalkiaceae > Scatosoma. Next base: position 6,495 of record JAZNGH010000020.1, on the reverse strand, counting down.
TACCGCCCAGAAGCACGGTAGGCGGAATTTTGTCGGAGGCGGTGAACGTGCATAAGATTGTTCCGCCCGATAAGGTCAAGGATTACGTGTTGGAAATTATGGACCAATGCGGCTTGCGCGATTATTATTACGAAAGATACCCGCACGAGTTTTCGGGCGGACAAAGACAGCGTATTTGTATCGCCCGCGCGTTGGTGGTACAGCCCAAACTCGTCGTTTGCGACGAGCCCGTTTCGGCTTTGGACGTGTCTATTCAGGCGCAAATCATCAACCTCTTGAAGAAAATTCAGGAGGAAAGGGGCTTGACCTATCTGTTTATTTCGCACGACTTGTCGGTTGTTAAATATATTTCGGACAAAATCGGCGTTATGTATTTGGGCTCAATGGTGGAATTTGGCAATAAAGAGGATATTTTCAATAATCCTATGCACCCTTACACGCAAGCGTTGTTTTCCGCCGTACCCAACCCCGACCCCAACGAAAAATCCCACCGCGTGGTGTTGAAGGGGGATATTCCCTCTCCCGCCAATCCGCCGATGGGCTGTAAATTCCATACGCGCTGTCCCAAGGCAATGGAAATTTGCAAACACGTTGCACCGAAATATAAGGAGTACGAGGAAGGACATTTCGTGGCTTGCCATTGTTATTCACAGGAGTAAGTATGTCGAAAAAGAAGAAGGAAAAAATCGTTTATTACGACGACGGCTCGACTATCGCGGATATGTCGGGCGTGTCCAAGGGCAGAAAAACACAACAGCCCAAACAGCCGACGTATATTGAAAATAAGCGCCAGTCCACCTTTGGAGATAAATGGCGCACGTACTGGTCAAGCGTAAAAATGATGTTTATACCCATGCTCGTGGTGCTGCTGATTTTAACGCTGCTGTTTTTGGGAATGCTCGCAATAGGTCAAAGCGTATAACCCCGATTTTTGGCTCAAAAAACGCAAATAAAAGCGCAAACGGATAAATACTCATCCGTTTGCGCTTTATGCGTTTTAAGGGCAATTAACGCATTGTTTCATTGTATCCTAAATTGTTGTTTCGCATATCTAGTATAACAGATAATTTGAACTCTGGCGAGTATTTTTTGAATGTTTTTCCCTTTTTTGCTATAAAAATATGCACCTCCAAAAGTTTGTCTAACTTTTGGGGTGCATATCAAATTTTATTTCCCACCCTTAATTTTTAATTCAAATTCAATCCAAACTGTCGTGTGAGTAGAACTTCTTTCCAATGACTTTCACGGCTTATTATATATTCGTTGCCAAGATTCATATTGCAAACTTCTAATATAGAATACTTGAAATTATACTTGTAATCTGCACTGTTGGTTTTAAGAAGTTCTTTTAGCTCTACATTTCCACCGTGACCGTCCTTAGCATAATTTGACCACCGTTGCCATATACATTCATCTCCGTAAGCACTTCCGACATACTGTTTTCCTGTATATGTATCAACAATTAAATAGATTCCTTTAACGTTTGATAATGCAGATTTCCAAGATAAAATATTGTCTGAAACAATGTATTTAAGTGTTTTGTAATCTATATTAACTGAATCAAAACCTAAAAAATCTGTTAAAGCCACACGCTTTTCAAGAATGTAGGATAAGGGCATTTCTGCTATTGGCTCGCCATTTTTGGGGTCTAATTCTAACGCAGGATAAGACGCTCTAAATTCTTTCTTAAATTTGAAAAAGACTCTCCCAATGTACTCTGTCGCTTTATCGGCTAGTTCCGTTTGGTATTTCCAACCATCTTTGCCATTATCAAGCTTTATTGGTGCTGGATTTTTCGATAAGACTTTATAAATGCCACCGAACATCCAAATATCTCTATCGTAATAAATTAAAGACAAAATATAGGCTCTTCCAAAATTTTTATTTGTTTGATGTTCTTGCCAATCTTGAAACTCATCTATTAGAAAAGTGTTGTAAGGTTTTTTCTTATCCGTTGAACCCGTTGCAAAGTGAACTTTATAGTCTGAAAATTCTTCTTTCTTAATTTGAAGTAATTCGCATAAATTTATCATCTTTTGGCTCCTAAAAACTTATTAAAAATATTATACCATAATTTTGTGAAAATTTCAAGTTGGATATATAGGTGCAACGTAATAAAAATATATCATAATGCTTATGATATTTAATGATAAATATTTACAAAAAAAGACCTTGTTGAATCTTTTAAGGCTTAGGCGGGGAAATTCAAGCAAATTTATAAGGCGGTAAAAAGTGCAAAATCCGGCGATTTTGCACGAAGACTATATCAAAATGCCCCAAAATATGAAATCCGCGTAAAACACCGATTTTGTTCAAAAATCACACTTTCCCCAAGTTTCCCCACGATAAAATCACGCTTTTTAAGAGCTTTTTTAGAAGTTTCTCAAAAAAGTGTGATTTTTCTTTTGTTCTAAGGGATTGAAACGACGTATTTTTGCGTTCGATTTTCCTTTCTTCAACGACAAATTTCCCCATAATTCCCCACTTTTTAGACTTCTAAAACTGAAAAAGTGGCAAAATTGGCTAATTCTTTATAGAAAAAGTGGCGAAATGCTATTAAAATCTATTGAAAAAGTGGCGAAATTATGTTATAATGGTATTGAAAAAGGGAAGGAGAGAAGATAAATGCTTATTAGAAAAAAAGAAAAAGAGATTACCGAATGGATAAAAAACGGTAAAAAAGCATTGCTTGTTTCGGGGGCAAGACAAGTTGGTAAAACTTTTTTGATCCGCGAATGTTTGCGAAAGCAGCAAATCGAATTTGTTGAATTTAACTTAATTGAACAGCCGGAAATAGTCGGTTTATTAGCGAGCGCGGAAACAGTGGACGATTTAATTTTGCGATTATCTCTTTTTACGGATAAAAAACTGGTCAAGGGGAAGTCAATTATCTTCTTTGATGAAATTCAAGAGTATAAAGAAATTGTAACGAAAATTAAATTTTTTGTCGAAGAGGGGAGTTTTCGTTATATTTTAAGCGGTTCTTTATTGGGAGTTGAGATCACGAATTTAAAGTCAGCGCCCGTTGGTTCCTTGCATACGATCACGATGTATCCGTTGGATTTTGAAGAGTTCTTGCAGGTATTCAACGTACAGCCTAAACTTATTAAATCTTTGCGGGAGTCTTTTGAAAAAAGACTACCTGTTGATGAAATAGTGAATAAGAAATTATTAGATATTTTCAATCTTTATTTGTTGATAGGCGGTATGCCTTCTGCGGTAATGAGGTATGTGGAAACAAGTAGTTTGGAAGAAGTGTATGAAGAGCATATCGCAATCATTGAACAATATAAGCAAGATTTTACAAAATACGAAGCACAAGATAAAAAGTTTTACTTGACGCAAGTGTATGATCTTATTCCTGCTGAACTATCGGAGAAAAACAAGCGGGTTAATTTTGCCGATATTAAGCAAGGCTTAAAATTTGAAAGGGCGCAAGATAATTTCATCTGGTTGCAAAAGGCGGGCGTAGCGTTTCCTGTGTTTAATGCCGCAGAGCCCAAGATCCCACTTTTATTAAGCGAAAAGAGTAACTTATTCAAGTTGTTCTTATCTGACGTTGGTATGCTTACGACTATGTATGGTCGAGCGACGAAAATCAAAATTTTGAACGGGGATAAGGATATTAATAACGGTGCGTTATATGAAAACGCTGTGGCGCAGGAATTGTATGCGCATGGTTATAAACCCTATTATTTTAACAGTAAAAAGCAAGGGGAGCTTGATTTTATTATTGAATATCACGGGGAGATTTTACCGATCGAAGTGAAAAGCGGTAAAGCATATACCGTTCATTCGGCATTGAATAACATATTATCTAATAAAGACTATAGTATTAAGCATGCTTTCGTCTTTGCGAATTGTAATGTTACGATAAATGAAACAATTGTTTATTATCCGATTTATTTCTGTATGTTTTTACAAGAAGAGGATTTAATTTTACCCAAGATTCCCAAGGTGGATTTCAGTCAAATATAAGGAGAAAGAAAATGCCAAACAATGATGACAAAGGATATGTATATATTGCAACGAACGATACTTATGAAAGTAAGGATACTTATAAGGTAGGGCATGCAAAAAATGTGAAAAAAAGGATGAAAGATTTTCGAACATTTAGTCCGGACAGTATTAAAGTTTTATATGCGCATGAAACCGATTGCCAAAAAGTGCTTGAAAAAAGTTTGCATAACCTTTTAAATAGTTTTAACACGCAATTGCGTGGTGAATGGTATCAATTAAGTGTTTTGCAAGTAGAAAACATAATAGAATTTATGAAATGTGCGCAAGGTAGAAATGTTACTGACGAAGTCATTGGTACATTTCCTGTCGAAATTAGAGCCGAAGTGGCGAGAAATAGTGCAGAGACGCTTCGGTCAATAGATAGATTACAAAAGCTTAAAGGGGAGTTCCGTCTAATTGGGAATATACGTGCGATTTTATTGATTAAAGATGGACGGTATACTATTCAAAAAGGCTCGCAGGCTAGTGTAAAGACTGCTCCTTGTTTGGAAACGGGAACGTATAGACGTGTTTTAGAAAGAAGAAATGCGTTAATACAATCTGGAGTAATGGTTAAAGAAGGAATTCACTATATATTTACGGTTGATTATGTTATTGAAAACGTATCCATGGCTGCTAACATCGTATCGGGGCAATGGAGAAACGGGCGCGACGTATGGGTTAATTCGGAGGGAAAATCTATCAATCAGCTTATTAAAATAGAGGAATAATCGGGGGAGGATTTTAGTGAGATTATCAAAACGCCCCAAAACATACAATTCGCGTGCAACACCGATTTTGTTTGAAAACCACACTTTCCCCAAGTTTCCCCACGATAAAATTCACTCTTTTAGACGCTTTTCCAAAAGTTTTGCACAAAAGAGTGGATTTTTTTATTATAAAACGGTTGAAAAACCAAATCCATTAGCATTTTTCTGGGTTTGCCCAAAAAACAACTAATAAATAACGTTCAAATGATTAAATAAAATTAAAAAATAATATAAGGAAATCTCGCCGAAATCATTCAAAAACAAAGAAAAAGGACGCCAAAAGCGTCCTTTTTCTGGTGCCGCTGGCCGGACTTGAACCGGCACGGTCGTTAAACCGAGGGATTTTAAGTTTTTGAACCTATTATTACTTGAGAATACTTGAAATGATTTGAATGGTAATCAACGGAAAATAAAGGATTTTCGCGTCATAGTCCTTTGAGTGATTGTTATTTCAAATGATTTTAGTTTGTAAATTGTCGTACAAAATGCAAGCAATTTGCAAGCAAAAAATCGCAAAAAATGCACCAAAATTCCCATAAAAAAATGTGAGCAAATGTGAGCAAACCTAAAATCTTATAATTAAAACCAAATTTAGGTAAAGTATGTTAGTGATGCAATTTATGGCACTGTGTAGCATTATAAGCGTAAGTTTTTATTAAGTCAAGTGATATAAATATTACTTTGCAATTTTACCCTAAAATTTTTAATATCTAAAAAATATATACATATTGTAGATGCTAATTTACTTCAAAAATCTGTGTTTATTTTGAACACGGATTTATTTTATGCTACTAAAACCTATTGACTTTATGAAAAAAAGTCAGTATAATAAATATGCTACATTCTTATTATTGTCGTAAGGAGATATGTTTTCAGTTGTTACAATTAAATATTAAATGGAATGGATATAATACCTTGGTAGTATTATATCTAATCGCGTTTACAATGTCCATTCCAATGTGACAACTGAACGACAAATAGAGTGTAGCAACCTACGAGAGGATATATGCTATAGATGTCGCTTTTCGTAAGGGAAGCGGCATTCTTTTTTAGGGAACGGTTGGAATTAAGAAAACACCGCTAAAACGTAAAGGTTTAGCGGTGTTATTATTTAGTCGCATTCATCAGTTCTGCCTAAAAGATAATCAATAGAAACGTTGAAGTAGTCAGCTATTGCTTCCAAGTATTCTAACGATGGTAAAGTTTTAGCGCGTTGCCATTCGTAGAAGAACGTTTTTGTAAACGGCATCGAGTGGGCTATTTTAGCATATTTGACGTTTTTCTCTTTGGCGAGTTGTTCAAGTCTTGTATGAAAAGTTTCGTGTCTTTCAGACGGGTAAAAAATCTCGTCGTCATGTTCACCTAAAAGGTAGGGCAAGGAAATTTTGAAATAATCAGCAATTTTAATCAAAGGTCGTAAACTTGGGATGATACCGTAAATAGCGGCGCGCGTAATTACGGGCAAGCTAACCTGAACAAGATTCGCGAATTCGTTTTTACTACAATCTTGTTCGGCAATCAATTCATTGAGCCTTTTACGGAATGAATCGGATATTTTCTTTTCGGTATCGGCAGGTATTTTCGACATAATTAGATTTTCCTTAAAAATATAGGTCAGTTAAATACTTTTTCTATACTTTTATGATATAATAAAGAAAAGCAAAAAAGAACAGTTAAAATTATAAATGGTCTATTTTTATTATTTTTCGCGTTCTTTTATAAAAAA
>JAZNGH010000019.1:0-34610 GCA_045576335.1 Candidatus Scatosoma sp. | reverse complement strand
TATACGACGAAACAACGGACTTGGATTTGCTTTCCAAAACCGTGCGCGCCTTAATTGCGGAAAACAAAAGCGTGCGCGTGCAACAGGAAACGCAGCAGGGAAAAATCCGTTATAAAGAAGTGCTTGACTTGCGCGGCGGAGGTGCATGCAAATGATAAATATAGCGCTCCCCAAAGGCAGGTTAGGGGAAAAAATTTACGATATTTTCGAACAAGCGGGCTATGAGTGTCCGTCTATAAAAGAGCCGAATAGAAAACTTATTTTCGAGAACGCGGAAAAGGGCGTGCGGTATTTTTGGGTAAAGCCCTCCGACGTATCCATTTACGTAGAGCGCGGCGCGGCGGATATCGGCGTTTGCGGCAAGGATATTTTGGTCGAGTACGCGCCTGACGTGTATGAGCTGCTTGATTTGAAAAAAGGCGTTTGCAGAATGGCGGTCGCAGCGAAAAAGGATTTCTACGACGACGGCGAGCGGACGCTGAAAGTGGCGACGAAATTCGTGCGTGCAACGAAGGCGTTTTATGCAAAAAAGGGCAGAGCGATCGATGTAATCAAGCTCAACGGTTCGATAGAAATTGCGCCCATTTTAGGGCTTTCGGACGTAATCGTGGATATCGTGGAAACGGGCGCAACGCTCAAAGAAAACGATTTAGAGGTCGTAGAAACGGTTTTTCCTATCAGCGCAAGGCTGATTGCAAACAAAGCCGCTTTCAAATTCAAAACGGAAGAAATCGAGGCGTTGACGGCAAAGGTCGCCGCGCTTCTCGGTTAAGATACGGGTATTAAGATATGATTAAAATTTTCAAATGCGGCGAGGTGTCCAACGAGGAGCTGTTCGCCCGTTTTAGCCCCACGGCAAGCGTATCGGATATCGTTGCGGATATCCTTGCAGGGGTAAAACGGGGCGGGGATAAAGCCCTCAAAGCCTACGCGCAACAATTCGACGGCGTGGATTTGGACGCGCTCGAAGTCACCAAAGCAGAAATGCAAGACGCATACGACAACGCGGATAAAGCGTTCGTTGCGATTTTAGAGGAGGCGGCGGCAAACATTCGTGAATTTCACGAAAAACAAATGCGCGACGGCTTTCAAATCGAGCGTAAAAACGGTGTTATCGTCGGGCAGAAAATCACGCCGATAGAAAAAGTCGGGCTGTACGTGCCGGGCGGCACGGCGGCGTATCCCTCTACGGTGCTTATGGACGCCATTCCCGCCAAAATCGCGGGCTGTAAAGAAATCGTTATGGTCACGCCCACGAAAACGGGCAAGGTCAACCCCGATATCTTGACGGCGGCGAAAGTTGCGGGGATAGACCGCATTTTCAAAATCGGCGGCGCGCAAGCGATTGCCGCGCTCGCATACGGTACGGAAAGCGTACCCAAGGTAGATAAAATCGTAGGGCCCGGAAACGCGTTCGTCGCGGAAGCCAAAAAACAGGTTTTCGGGCTGGTGTCAATCGATATGATTGCAGGACCGAGCGAAATTTTAATCGTAGCCGATAATAAAAACGACCCCGCGCATATAGCCGCGGATTTGCTTTCGCAAGCCGAGCACGATAAAATGGCGAGCGCGGTGCTCGTCACCGACGATGCGGCGTTTGCAAGCGCGGTATCAAGCGAGCTGGAAAAACAAATCCCGCTGCTTTCGCGTAGCGAGATTGCGCGGAAATCCATTGACGATAACGGTAAAATTATCGTTGCGGACGATTTGGCGGCGGCGATTGAGATTGCCAACGAGATCGCGCCCGAGCATTTTGAGCTTTGCGTAGACGAGCCTTTTACGTATCTGGATAAAATCAAGCACGCGGGCTCGGTGTTTATGGGCAGGTATTGTCCCGAGGCAATCGGGGATTACTTTGCAGGTCCCAACCACACGCTGCCAACGAGCGGCACGGCGCGCTTTTCTTCCGCGCTTTCCGTAGATGATTTTGTGAAAAAAACACAGTATATTTATTACACCAAGGACGCCTTGTGTGAGGCTTCGGATAAGGTGGCGCGCTTTGCCGAAAGGGAGGGCTTGGGCGCGCACGCAAAAAGCGCGGTCATACGCGTAAAGGATAAAACGAATGAGTAAATTTTTTAGTGCAAAATACGCCGCTCTCACGCCGTATACCCCTGGGGAGCAGCCCAAGGATTTGCAGTATATCAAACTCAATACCAACGAATCTCCTTTCCCGCCGCCGCCCTCGGTGGTGGAAGCAGCGCGGGCAGAAGCGGCGAAATGCCAACTCTATTCCGACCCCACTTGCGCCGCACTCGTTGAAAAAGCCGCGGAATATTACGGCGTAAAGCCCACGCAAATCCTGCCGACCAACGGTTCGGATGAAATTCTCAATTTTGCGTTTATGGCGTTTTGCGATAAGGACGCGCCCGCGGTGTTTGCCGATATCACTTACGGCTTTTATTCGGTGTTTGCACAGCTCAACGGCGTGCCGTATAAAACCGTACCCCTTAAAGAGGATTTTTCAATCAATTATCGGGATTATTTAGGTGCGAAAGCAACGGTATTTATCGCCAATCCCAACGCGCCGACAGGGCTTGCGTTATCGCGGGCAGAGATTGAAGAGATACTCAAAGCCAACGCGGAAAATATCGTAGTGGTAGACGAGGCGTACGTGGATTTCGGGTGCGAAAGCTGTGTGCCCTTGATTGACAAATACGACAATTTGCTCGTCACCCAGACTTTTTCCAAATCACGAAGCCTTGCGGGCGCGAGATTAGGACTTGGCTTTGCCAACGAAGCGTTGATTGCCGACTTGAACACGGTCAAGTATTCCACCAACCCGTACAATGTCAACCGTATGACGATGGAGGCGGGCGTGGCGGCGTTGAACGAGCGGGAATATTTTGACGGCAAATGCCAAGAGATTTGTAAAACGCGGACGTATACGGCAAACGCGTTGCGCGATTTGGGTTTTACGGTGTTACCGTCCAAAACGAATTTCCTGTTCGTCCGCTCGGATAAAATCGGTGGGGAAGAGCTGTATTTGGCTTTGAAGAAACGCGGCGTGCTCGTACGGCATTTCACGGGCGACAGAATAAAGGATTTTAACCGCGTAACCATCGGAACAAGGGAGCAAATGCAGACCTTTGTGCAAACGGTAAAGGACATTTTAGAGGAGAAAGGGCAATGAAAAGAGTGAGCGAAATCGCCCGTAAAACGGGAGAAACGGATATAATATTAAAGCTTGACCTTGACGGCGAGGGCAAGAGCACAATCGACAGCGGTTGCGGCTTTCTCGACCATATGCTCACGCTGTTTGCAAAGCATGCGGGCTATGACCTTTGCGTGACCTGTAAGGGCGATACGGAGGTCGATTACCACCACACGACGGAGGATATCGGCATTGCGCTTGGAAAAGCCTTTGCAAACGCGCTTGGCGAAAAGCGCGGAATCGTCCGTTACGGAGATATCGTCTTGCCTATGGACGAAACGCTCGTTATGGCGGCGGTGGATATTTCGGGACGCGATTACGCTTCGATTGAATTGCAAATCTCCGCGGAAAAGGTGGGGGATTTCGATTGCGAGCTTTGCGAGGAGTTTTGGCTTGCTTTCGTGCGCGAAGCAAAGCTTACCTTGCATGTAAAACAGCTTGCGGGTAAAAACGCGCATCATATAATCGAGGGTACGTTTAAGGCGGTGGCGCGCGCGCTTGGCGCGGCTACGGCAATCGATACGCGCCGCGCAAACGAGATTCCGTCCACGAAAGGAGTATTGTAATGATAGCAATCGTGGATTACGGCGTAGGGAATTTGTTTTCCCTTTGCTCGTCCTTCAAAAAAATAGGCGCGGAAGCGGTGGTGACGTCGGACAAAAAAACGATTGAAAACGCCGATAAAATTTTATTACCAGGCGTAGGCGCGTTTGCGGACGCGGCGAAAAAGCTTCGCGATACGGGCATGGCGGAGCTTGTGAAAGAGCAGGTCAAAGCGGGTAAGTATACGATGGGCATTTGTCTTGGTATGCAGCTCCTGTTTGAAAAGAGCTTCGAATACGGTGAACACGAGGGCTTGGGCTTGTTAAAGGGAAACGTCGCGCCGATAAAGGGCTACGTAAATCCGTCCTTGAAAGTGCCGCATATCGGCTGGAATGCATTGCATTTCCCTCGCGAGCATTTCCTTTTCAAATACGTCAAGGAAGGGGATTACGCGTATTTCGTACATTCCTATCACGCCGTAGGCTGTGAGGATAGTCTGATAGCAACGACGGAATACGATAAGGCATTGACGGCGGCGGTCGCGAAAGACAACGTGCTCGGCTGTCAATTTCACCCCGAAAAGAGCGGCGAAGTGGGCTTAAATCTTTTGCGCGCGTTCGTCGAACAAAAATAAAGGATAAAAAATATGAAAATATTTCCCGCAATAGATTTATACGATAGCAAAGCCGTGCGTCTGTTTAAGGGCGATTACGCGCAAATGACGGTATATAACGAAAATCCCGTCGCGGTTGCACGTGATTTTAAGGCGCGTGGCGCGGAGCAAATCCACATGGTGGACCTTGCGGGCGCAAAAACGGGAATTCCCACGCATACGCATATCGTAGAGGCGGTCGTAAAGGAAACGGGCTTGTTCGTGGAAATCGGCGGCGGTATCCGCGATATGCAAACGGTGGAAAAATATATCCAAGCGGGCGCGGGACGCGTGATTTTGGGTACGGCGGCGGTTACGGACGAGTCATTTTTGAAAGCAGCGATTGAAAAATACGGCGAGAAAATCGCCGTTGGCGCGGATATTGCAGACGGAAAAATTGTCATTCAGGGTTGGATAGAAAAATCCGATTACGGTATCGAAGCGTTTTTAGAAAAAATGCAAAGGCTGGGCGTAAAAACGGTTATTTGCACGGACGTTTCCAAGGACGGCGCAATGAAAGGCGCAAACCACGCACTATATAAAAGCTTGCATGAAAAATTCCATTTGCAGTTGATTGCTTCGGGCGGCGTTTCTTCTATCGAGGACGTTAAAACGCTCGCGGAAACGGGCGTATACGGCGCGATTATAGGTAAAGCGTACTATATCGGCGCGATTGATTTGCAGCAGGCAATAGAGGTGGCAAAATGATTACCAAGCGCATAATTCCCTGTCTGGACGTTAAAAACGGAGAAGTCGTCAAGGGCGTGAATTTCGATAAATTGCAAACGGTAGCTTCCCCCGTCGAGCTTGCGAAATTTTATTCGGAAAACGGCGCGGACGAGCTGGTGTTTTACGATATTACGGCTTCTGCCGAGGGAAGAAAACTCTTTACCGAGGTTTTGAAAGAGGCGGCGGCGAACGTGTTTATTCCGCTCACCGTCGGCGGCGGTATTCGCGACGTGAGCGACTTTGAAAGGGTGCTTTCTTGCGGAGCGGATAAAGTCAGCGTCAATTCGGGCGCAATCGCAAACCGTGCTTTGATAGGCGAAGCGGCAAAAAAATACGGCAATCAATGCGTGGTGATTTCTGCCGATATTAAGCGTGTCAACGGTTGTTTTCACGTCTTTGCAAAAGGCGGGAGAGAGGACACAGGGCTGGACGCCGTGGAATGGATAGTGCGTTGCGTAGGCGAGGGCGCGGGTGAAGTCGTCGTCAATTCCATGGATACCGACGGCGTGAAAAACGGATTTGATATCGAGCTGTTACAAAAGGTCTGCTCGGCGGTGGACGTTCCCGTGATTGCTTCGGGCGGCGCGGGCGCGAAATCGCATTTTATCGATTTGTTCAAACAAGTTCCCACCGTAGACGCTGGACTGGCGGCTTCCGTATTCCATTTCGGCGAAATTGCCATTTCCGATTTGAAGAAAACGCTGCACGAAAACGGTATCACCGTAAGACTGTAAGAGAGGTCGAAATTATGATTAAAATAGAAGAATTGAAATTTGATAACAACGGACTTATCCCCGCAATCGTCGTGGACGCGATTTCGGGCGACGTTTTGACGCTTGCGTATATGAACGAAGAGAGCTTAAAAATCACTTTGGCGGAGGGAAAAACCTGCTTTTGGAGCAGAAGCCGCCAAACGCTTTGGCGCAAAGGGGAAACGAGCGGCAATTATCAGCACGTGACCTCTATTACGGCGGATTGCGATAAAGACGCGCTCGTGGTCAAGGTGGAAAAGGAGGGACCTGCTTGCCATACAGGTCAAGACAGCTGTTTTTTCAATCCCTTGTATATCAACGAAGAAAAGCACGAATTTTCCTTGAAGGGCTTGTATGAGCTTCTCGTCGGGAGAAAGGAAGAGAAACCGCAAGGCTCGTATACGACCTACCTTTTTGAAAAGGGCTTGGATAAGATACTGAAAAAAGTGGGCGAGGAGTGTACGGAGGTCATCATTGCGGGCAAGGCACAGGATAAAAAGGAAACCGTATACGAAATCGCCGACCTTGCCTATCACGTGATGGTCTTGATGGTGGAAGCGGGCATTTCCTTGGAGGAAGTGCAAGCCGAGCTTGCTTCCCGTCACGTAATCGACCATAAAGTCAAACAAGAGAAAATGACGAAATAACCCAAAGCCGTACCGCAAGCGGTACGGTCTTTTCATTTCACAAAAATATCACGGACGAAAACAATTTATTTATACATTATAATATCAATAATGATTGACAAAAAATTGATTTTAAGTTAAAATAATAATTGTGTTATAAGCAAAATTGGGGTACTAACGGCAAAATTAAGCGTAAAAACCTTGGGTTTGATAATCAAATGGAGATCGTAGAATGAAAAGATCGTTAAAATGGAAATGGATAACCGTATGCGCGATACTTGCGTCTTTGTTCGTGTTTGCGGGTTGTAAATTCAATCAATCGTTGGAGGATATCCGCAACAAACACGGTTTGGTTGCTTCGGTAAAATACGTCGTCAACAGCACGGACGCGATATATTTTGGCGACAGCGCGAAGGAAAAAACGCTGTATTTCAAAGAGAACAGTCCCGCAATGGATATCAACGGCGATATTGAAGTGTCGACGGGCAGCGGTGCGGTAAAGCTTACATACAGCGACGATAAATACGAGTTTAAGGGCTGGTATTACGCGCAAGAAGATACGACCACGGGCGAGCCTATGACGAACGCGGACGGTACGGTCAAGCTTGGCGAAAAGGTGGACTTTTCCACGCTTCGATTGCAAAAGGACGACGCGCTCACCTTTTATGCGAAATGGGAGCTCAAACGTACGGTACGCGTAATGCTTCTTTGCGAGGACGGAGAAGAAATCGTCGGCACGGACGGAAAGACGTATACGAACGGTATGGAATTGAGGACGTATTCCTTTAACAGCAGCGGCAAACGTACTTATCCGTATACGACGGAGGCGACTCTGCCCTTAAAGGTGAAGGATAACGCGTATACCTTCCTTGAATTTTACGCAACGAACAGTTGGGCGAATCCCGCGGATATGATGCGGCAGGACAACGCAAACAACAGCTGGCCGATTGTACGCGACGACGAGGCGGATACGGTCATTTACGCACGCTATATCAAAGGCGACTGGACGGTCGTTAAAAATGCGGCGGGCGTGCAGGGCTTTTTCAATAACGCAGGCGACGCAAGCCGAAACTTCTATCTTTTGCACGACGTGGATATGGACGGCAAAACCGTTTCGCCTATTTCCAACCTTGAAGCCTTACAAGCGAGATTTGAGGGAAACGGATTTACCGTTTCCAACTTAAAGGTAAGCGTTACGGGGCTTGGTAAGGATAAAGCTACTTCGCTCTTCGGCGTCATCAACGCACGCGAGGACGGGCTGGCGAATATCAACGACGTGACCTTTAACGGTGTGTCGATTACCTACGAACTGGACGACAGAGCAAACTATCAGGCGATTTGGCTCTTGTTTTCCCAGCTTGGCGAAAACGCGAAGCCGTTTGACGGCGTAGTATTTACGGGTAACGTCACCATGACGATTAAGCGTAGCAAAGCGCTCGTATTTAATATGTATAGCGACGACTGGCACGAAAACAGTTGGATTTACGGCGGTATTGACCAAAACGGCGGGTATATTCCCGACGCAACGCACGCGGCAAACGATGCGCTGGGCGTTTCTTTCGTAGACGCTACGCTTACGCTGGATATTCCCGATAAGACGGTAGAGGTCAATTAAAAATCAGTAAAAATTAACGGAGGATATATATATGAATAAAACAGTCAAAAGAATTGCGTGTCTTGTCTTGGCAGCTATGACGGCATTTCCGTTGGTGGCTTGTACAGAGGAACAAAATTACGACCCCGAAACGCACCCGTTTACGTTAAGTACGGACGCGCTTGACGGGAATTTCAATCCGTTTTTCGCTACGTCTGCTCCCGACGTATCGATTGCGGCGCAAACCCAGCTTTCTATGATGGGTACGGATTCCAAGGGACAACCCGTTTGCGGACAAAACGAGGCGACGGTCGTGCTCGATTATAAAGAAACTATGAAAGACGCGAGCGGCAACGTGACCTCGGACGGCGATTTGGCGGCAAACGGCGGCTCGACGGAATACGAGTTTGTCATTAAAAAGGGTATCAAGTTCAGCGACGGCGACGATTTAACGTTGGAGGACGTGCTTTTCAATCTCTACGTATACCTCGACCCCGCATATATGGGCTCGGCTACCATTTATTCCACCAAAATCAAAGGCTTGAACGCATACCGTAAACAGGATGCGAGCGCGTCCAACGACGGCGGCTTTGACCAGTCGCAATTCTACGTGGCGGCAGATACCCGTCTTGCTTATATGCAACAGTATTGCTCCGCTTCCACGACGGATAACGAATATAGCAATTCGGACCTTCCGCAAATTCTTGCGGATATTGCCACCGCGCAAAAATTCTTCAAAGAAGAAGTAACGACGGACTGGACGGAAACGTACGGTACGTTGGAAAGCTACGAGGAAAAATACAGATTTACCGAGCTTTGGGAAGTGTTCTATTTCAACGCGGGTTTGGTGCAGGTCGCTTATCAAAAGCAATCCAACGGCTCTTATAAGGCGTTGGAGGACAGCGAGGGGAGATATTACACCAACCTTGACGCGGAAGTAGACCAAATCCAAGGCGCAACGACGACGTATAATAAAACGTATAAAGAAGAAATGGTCGCGGCGTTGACGGGTTTAAGCGGACAGGCGAAAGAAGATAAGATGAAAGAGGTCGCAATCGACCGCGTATATACGGGTATGGTAGGCGAAAACTATATCAACCCCGACGTGCTTCGTTACTGGGGTACGGGCGACGAGCTTCGCGAGGAATTTGCGGCAGAAGCAAGGTCGGATTTCTACGAGGAAATTTTCGGTGAATCGGGTATTCTCGTCGACCATATCGAGGGTATTTCCTACTATAAAACGAGCAGCTTCAACGGTAAAATGGGCGAAAAGCTGGACGGCGAGCACGACGTATTGAAAATCGTGATTGACGGCGTTGACCCCAAAGCCATTTGGAACTTTGCGTTCACCGTTTCGCCTATGCACTATTACGGCAACGCAAGCTCGGGCGAATATGAAAACTACGCGACGAAGAACGTAAATCTTTATCCCGAAGCGGGCGAAAAATACCATTTCGGCGTGGCGTTCGGCGATAAGGACTATTTCGACACTGTATTGAAAGACCCCGTAAAGAACGGCTTGCCCGTAGGTGCAGGCGCGTACATGGCTTGCAGTCAGGACAAGACGAGCGTAGCAACGAGAGATAATTTCTATAAGGACAACACCGTATATTTTGAGCGCAATACCTATTTCGACACCGTCGGTACGGGTATTGAGGATGCGAAGATTAAATATCTTGAATATAAAGTAACCTCTTCCGATATGATTATCGGCAGACTTTCGAGAGGGGAAATTCTTTACGGTCAACCCAACGCAACCCCCCAAAACGTTGCGGATTTGGGCGGCTTGAATGAAACGATTGCTTCCGACTACTACGATACGAACGGTTACGGCTACGTTGGCGTTAATCCCACCTACGTTCCCGATATCAACATTCGCCGTATCATTATGCGCGCAATGGACCTCGATTATCCTATTTCGTACTACGGTAGCCTTGCAAAGACGATTTACCGTTCTATGTCCTCCTCCTCCGATTATTATCCCAAGCGCAACGCCGACGGCGACGCGGATATGAACGGTACGCCCGTAGGCGTATACACGGGTCGTGCGGACTTGTTCGGTACGACGGACGGCAACTTGACGGGCTATAAGCTCCAAGGTATGGAGGCAGAGGATATCACCAAGGACGACCTTGCAAGCAATCCCGATTTGTTTGCAGACGTAGAGGACTGGATTATCGACGAAATCAATAAAGAGCTTGACGCGAAAGGCTGGGCAAGCAAGAACGACGCGGGTATCCGTGTGAACAGCCGCGGCGAAAAGCTGGAATACGTATTCACGATTGCAGGCGATACGACCGACCACCCCGCTTACGCAATGTTTGAAAACGCGGCGGCTATCCTCAATCAATGCGGCTTCAAAATCACCGTTACCAACGACTTGACGGCTTTGAGTAAGCTGACTTCGGGTAAGCTTCAAGTATGGGCGGCGGCTTGGCAGTCTACAATCGACCCCGATATGTATCAGGTATACCATAGAGACAGTACGGCAACTAGCGTCAAAAACTGGGGCTACGACGAGATTTTCGACCAAAACAACGGTACGAGATTTGCATACGAGCAGGATATTATCAATAGGTTGAGCGACGATTATATCGAGCCTGCAAGACAGACGATAAATCCCGAAGTTCGCTTTGAGAAATATGCAGACGCACTCGACTACGTTATGGAGCTTGCGGTAGAGCTGCCTACCTATCAAAGAAAGGATTTGTACGCATACAACAAGGGCGTTATCGATGCGAGCACGCTCAACACTTCTCCCAACGGCTATTCGGGCGTACTTGACAGAATTTGGGAAGTGAACTATCTGTAATTTCTATTTACTCAAAATAAACGAAAAGTGAAGAAACGTAATGGTTAAATATTGTATAAAAAGAATATTGCTTTCCTTGTTGATTCTCTTGGGCGTATCGCTTATTCTTTACGTACTCGTAAGAATGATGCCTACGAGCTATTTCGAAGAAAAGCTCAACGGTATTTTGAGCTCGGGCGCGGAAATCAACAAGGAAGAAAGACTTCACGAAATGCTTTCGTATTACGGCTTGGAGGACAGCTCTCCTTGGGGCGTTATTACGGGGTATTTCCGTTGGCTTGGCGTAGTGCCTTACGACGACGGTACGTTCAGAGGTCTTTTGCAGGGGAATTTGGGGCAGACGTTCACGAACGGGAACAACGTTGCGGACGAAATCTTCAAAAATATGGGCGTTTCGTTTGCCGTTTCCTTCATTTCCTTGATTTTACAGCTTATTATTGCGGTGCCGCTGGGTATTCGTTGCGCCGTCAATCAATACGGTAAGCTTGACTATTTTGCAACCGTTTTAACAATGATCGGTATATCCTTCCCGTCTTTCTTTTTCGGGAGCTTACTTATCAAGATATTCGGCGTACAGCTCGGCTGGTTTCCCGTCAACGGGCTCGTAGACACGTTGCCCGTAGGCACGAGCGAGTGGACGAGATTTTGGAATATGGCGTATCACCTCGTGTTGCCTATGATCGTGCTCGTTATTCTCAACGTCGGCTCTATGATGCGTTATACGCGTACGAATACGCTGGAAATTCTCAACGCCGATTATATCCGTACGGCAAGAGCGAAAGGACTTTCGGAAAATAAAGTCATTTACAAGCACGCGTTCCGTAACACGCTCATTCCGCTCGTTACGACGCTTGCGGGTATTTTGCCTGGACTTTTCGGCGGCTCTATGATTACCGAACAGCTTTTTGCATTGCCGGGTATCGGTCAAATGGCGTATCAGGCACTCCGTTCGGGGGATATTCCGTTTATTATGGGCTACAATATGTTTATCGCCGTCTTGACGGTTATCGGCATATTGCTTACGGACTTGATGTACGCGGTGGTTGACCCGCGCGTCAAGCTGGGTAAATAAGGAGGACGATAAAATGGAAGAAGAAAAGAAAAATTCCGAAATTGAATTGTCCGAAGGCGTGAACGTCGAAGCGGAAGCAACGGCGGAGGATTTGCACGGCGAAACCCTCGGCGATAGAGTTAAGGTGCTTTCGCCTGGGGCTATGGTTGCAAAACGGTTTTTCCGTTCCAAGCTTTCCGTGGTCGGGCTGGTGATTTTGGTCGCGTTGTTCCTGTTTTCCTTTTTAGGTCCCGTATTCTCCAAATGGACGGGCGAAAATGCAGACGGTAAGGTGACGGCGACGGAAACGGTCACGACGGCAGAGGAATCGCTGATTGAGTTCAAAACGGCAGACGGCGAAACGGTTATCGTATACGATATCCCGCTCACGACGATTGTCGGTATCAACGCTTTGGCTGACCCCACTTGGGAGCATTTGCTCGGCACGGACGATAAAGGTTGGGACGTGTTTACAAGGTTGATGCTCGGCGGTAGAATTTCTTTGACAATAGGGTTCGTAGTCGTTATTTTGGAAACGATTATAGGCGTCTTGCTTGGCGGGCTTGCGGGCTATTTCGGCGGCTGGGTCGACCAGCTCATTATGCGTATCGTGGATATTTTAAGCTGTATTCCCACGCTTCCCATAATGCTTATTTTGTCCGAAACGATTAAGGCAATGGGGATTTACGATATTCGCGGACTGTATATACTTATGGTCGTGCTGACGCTATTCGGTTGGGTAGGTACGGCGCGGCTTGTACGCGGTCAGATTTTGTCCTTGCGCGAACAGGAATTTATGCTTGCGGCAAAGGCTTCGGGGCTTTCCACCTCGCGGAAAATATTTAAGCATTTGCTCCCCAACGTATTACCCCAACTTATCGTTTCTATGACCTTGGGGCTTGGCAGTATTATCTTGACGGAAGCCACGTTCGGGTATTTAGGGCTTGGTACGCCGCTCGGAACGGCTACGTGGGGCTCTATGATTAACTACGTAACGCAAGAGAAATACTCTATGTATTTCAATTTATGGGTACCGCCCGGAATTTGTATCACGCTTGCAATTCTGGCGTTCAACTTCGTCGGCGACGGACTTCGCGACGCTTTCGACCCCAAGATGAAGAGGTGATAAGATGGCGGCAGACAAAAAAAATTCGCATTATATAAGCGCGAAAGAATCCCGTCGTATCGCGAAAGAGAATATTCGCATTACCAAGGATTTTGAAAAGCGTAAGAAAAGAAAGAACGTAGAATCGGAATATATTTCGGAGATGAAAGACCCGAAAAATATTATTGAATTCGACGATTTGCACACCTATTTCTATACGGATACGGGCGTGGTGAAGGCGGTGAACGGCGTTACCTTTTCCATTCCCGCTGGCTCGACCGTGGGTGTCGTAGGCGAATCGGGTTGCGGAAAGAGCGTTACTTCGCTTTCCTTGATGCAGCTCGTACACGGCCCTACGGGACAGATTGTGAGCGGGGCTATCCGTTTCCGCACCAACGCTTTCCGTTTGGACGAAAAGGGGAATAAAATCCCCGTTTACGAAACGGAAGAAATCGACGGGGAAACGGTCGTAAAAAAGGACGCGAAGGGCAAGCCCGTGCATAAAAAGAACGAGCTTGGCGGCAATCTTTACGAGATGGACGAAAAGGTATACGATATTGCGAAAATGCCTATCGATGCAATGCGCTATATCCGCGGCAGAGAAATCTCTATGATTTTCCAAGAGCCTATGACGTCGCTTAACCCCGTATTTACAATCGGTAACCAGCTTGACGAGGTTGCGTTCTTGCACATTGAAGGCATCTCCAAAGAGGGCGCGAAAGCGCGTAGTATCGAAATGCTCAATCTGGTCGGTATCGCCGACCCCGAGGGCGTATATAAAAAATACCCGCACGAGCTTTCGGGCGGTATGCGTCAGCGCGTTATGATTGCTATGGCTCTTTTATGCAATCCCCGCCTGATTATTGCCGACGAGCCGACGACCGCGCTCGACGTTACCATTCAAGCCCAGATTTTGGATTTGCTTCGCGAGATAAAGACGAAGATAAACGGGTCTATTATGCTGATTACGCACGATTTGGGCGTAGTGGCGGAAATGGCGGATTACGTCGTAGTAATGTACGCAGGTAAGATTATTGAAATGGGCACGGCGGAGGATATTTTCGACAGACCCTTGCACCCGTATACGATCGGCTTGCAAAAGAGTAAACCCACCGTAGACGGCGACGTGGAATCGCTCTATTGTATCCCTGGGTTTGTGCCTAATCCCGTGGATATGCCCAACTACTGTTATTTCCGCGACCGTTGCGACCGTTGCACAAAGGAATGCGCGGGCGAATATCCCCACCTTGTAAAGGTGTCGGATACGCACAGCGTTTCCTGTTATCTGTATAAGGAGGGCGAAGGTAATGATTGATACCGAAAATACAACCCTTCCCGAGGAAAAGACTGAAAACGTGCTGTTGGAGGTCAAGGACTTAAAAAAATATTTCGTCGTGGATACGACCTTTTTCGGTCGTCCGAAAGCGTACTTAAAAGCGGTAGACAACGTTTCGTTTAAGCTTAAAAAGGGCAAAACGCTGGGTATCGTAGGCGAGTCGGGTTGCGGCAAAACGACGATGGGCAGAACGATTTTGCGCCTTTACGACGTAACGGGCGGCGAAGTTTGGTTTAACGGTAAAGAGGTGTCGAAAATCCCTGATAGGGAATTTGACAAGCTCCGTCCGAATATGCAAATGATATTTCAAGACCCGTACGCAAGCCTTTCGCCCCGTTTAACCGTCGGGGAAATTATCGGCGAAGCGGCTTTGCAGCACGGCTTGGTGGATAAAGCGCATTACCGCGAATACGTGCTTGAAGTAATGAAAATGTGCGGCTTGCAGCCCCATTATTTCGAACGCTACCCGCACGAATTTTCGGGCGGACAAAGACAGCGTATCTGTATTGCCCGCGCGCTCGCGCTCAAACCCGAGCTAGTTATTTGCGACGAGCCCGTTTCGGCTTTGGACGTGTCTATCCAAGCACAGATTATCAATATGCTCAAAGAATTGCAAAAGAAGTTGGGCTTGACCTACGTGTTCATTTCCCACGATTTGTCCGTCGTAAAACATATTTCCGACGAAGTGGGCGTAATGTATTTGGGCAGTATGGTGGAATACGGAACGAAGGAGCGTATTTTTGCAAATACGTTGCATCCGTATACCAAGGCTTTGTTTTCTGCCGTTCCCGTGCCCAACCCGCACGTGAAGATGAACCGCGTAATTCTGAAAGGCGATATTCCCTCGCCCGTCAACCCGCCCAAGGGTTGTAAATTCCATACCCGTTGCGACCGTTGTATGGAAATTTGTAAATGTGTTCCTCCGCAATACAGAGAGGTGGAGGAAGGGCATTTTTGCGCTTGCCATTTGTACGATACGGAAGAGGAACTTGCCGCTTTTGAGGAAAGTCAAAAAGTACAAGAGAGCGTAAACGCGGAAGCGTAAAACGTTTGGGGAGTTATATGGCAAAAGACGAAAAAAAAGACGAATTAGACACTGAAACGACGATTGCCGATATGAACGTCGAGGGCTTTCGTTGGTACGACCCTTCTTTGAAAAAAAATCCGAAGCGTCAGAAAATTCTGGTAACGAAAAAGGAATACTGGGCAATGGTAAAGGGCGCGTTCGTCGCGCTGCTGCCGCTGCTTGGCTGCGTCGTCCTTGCTTGTGGTATCGTCTTTTTGCTTATGTATCTTTGGCTTGGCTAAAAAACGCCCGCGCAAACCGTTCGGCTTGCGCGGGCTTTCTTTTATGATTGCCGTTTCGCAAGGATTTTTCCCGTTTCGGCGTTCATCAAAAACGCCGTCGTGTTTCCAGCGCGGTCGATAACGCCCACGTAATAATACGGACTGTCCTCGAAAATCAAACGAAGATATATTTCTCCCGCAAATCCGTATTTATCGGTGAGAGAAGCAAACAATTCCGTTTCCGTATCCGTCAACAGCGTGAGCGCGTTTTGAGGCGTTATCGTGCCACTCGTTTTGACAGAGGGGACGGTTAAGGTATGTACGTTTTCCCCGTACGTCAGCGTGCAATCGATAGCGGATAAAGCGGAAACGTCCAACGAGCAGGAATAATAATATTCCGCTTTTACGTTATCGTAAGACATTTCCCCGCCGTATTCCTGTTCGTTTACCGTAAAGGCAATCGAGCACGTTTTATCGCCCGACGGCGCGGTGAGATAAATTTCCGTACGCACCGATTTTTCCCGCGGTACGCCGTCCGTAGCGTAAGGATATTCCTTTTCTACGGCAAAGATACGCAAGGAAAGCTCCTCCGTTTGTACGCGAAAAATATTCGAACGTAGCTCGGATACGTATTCGAAATAATCGATTTGGCTTTGACAAGAGCTAAATGCAAATACCAAGAAGGAGGCAAGGCAGAGCAAAAAGGCCTTTTTCAGTAGTAAAAAACGCGGTTTTGTACACTCAAAATTTCTCATAGTTTCATTATATTAAAAAAAGGTTGCAAACATACCGAAATATTTTCGTTTATACAGTTGATTTTTTATTTTTAATGTGCTAAAATAATATAAATACAATGGGAGGAAAAGTATATGCGCGTAGACAGAGTGATATTGCGGGCGGCGATCAGCACCTTGATATCCATACTCGTACTTTTCGCTTTTATGCTCGGCGCGCTGTGTTTGATTTTTCCCTCCACTATGATGGGTGTGACGTACGACCTTGGAATGAACGAGGCGAGCGTGGATTTTGCAAAAACCGCGTACGACAGATCGCACCAAATCGAATACATTGCCTTTGCGACGGAGGTCGCAATCGAAACGGGGGATAACGCCCGCGTGGAAGAATGCGGAACGGTACTCATTGCCCAAGACGGCTTTGAAACGTATTGTGATAAGCGGGATAGCGAGCTTACCGCCGATATTGCCTATAAACAGTATATTTACGGGCAGGTAAGCGTTGCAAAATACGCGTTAAACAAGACGGACGCCGTAGCTACGGCATTTGCGGGCTTGGCGGAAAATACCTTTCCTAAAAACAACGCCGTCGTGGCGTTGTTGGTTGCCGCGCTTCGCGCCGACGATACCCAAACGGTTGCCGAGATAAAAACGGAAATGAATGAACGCGCGAGTACGATTATAGAAGCCGATAAAAGCTATTTTGACGAAATCACCGCGCAACTTTTGAACGGATAAATGGATGCGTCCGCTTTTGAGCGGGCAAATCCATTTCGCTTTATAATCAAGGAAAAAATTAAAGTTTTATATACAAGGAGAAATACCTATGAGCAGCAAAATTGTAAAAGAAGGCTTGACATTCGACGACGTACTTCTCATTCCGCAAGCGTCCAGCGTTTTGCCGAACGAAGTTTGTCTTAAAACGAAGTTGACGGACAAAATTCAACTGAATTTACCCTTATTGAGCGCGGCAATGGATACGGTTACGGAAAGCCGTATGGCGATTGCTATGGCGCGTGAAGGCGGTATGGGTATCATTCACAAGAATATGTCCATTGAGGAGCAGGCAACGCACGTTGACAGAGTAAAGCGTAGTGAGCACGGCGTTATTACCGACCCGTTTTTCCTTGCGCCTGACAATCTTGTCAAGGACGCGGTTGCGTTGATGGAAAAATACCGTATCAGCGGCGTGCCCATTACCAAGGACGGCAAGCTCGTCGGTATTTTGACCAACCGTGATTTGCGCTTTGAAAGCAATTACGAACAGCCCATTTCCAACATTATGACGAAAGAGGGCTTGGTAACCGCTCCCGTGGGAACGTCTTTGGAACAAGCACAACAAATCCTCGGTAAGCACAGAATTGAAAAATTGCCTATCGTAGACGATAACGGTTATCTTAAAGGTCTTATCACGATTAAGGATATCGAAAAATCCATTCAGTATCCCAACTCCGCAAGAGACGAAAACGGCAGACTGCTCGTTGGTGCGGCGGTCGGTACGGCGGCAAATACGGTAGAGAGAATATCCGCGCTCGTAGACGCACGCGTAGACGTGATTGCAATCGATACGGCGCACGGACATTCCGCGGGCGTTTTGAAGAAGGTCGAGGAAATCCGTTCCAAATTCCCCAACCTTACGATTATCGCGGGTAACGTCGCTACGGCGGCTGCAACGGAAGCCCTTATTAAATCGGGTGCGGACGTAGTCAAGGTAGGAATCGGGCCTGGGTCGATTTGTACGACGCGTATCGTTGCGGGTATTGGCGTTCCCCAGCTCACGGCGGTTATGGATTGCGCGGAAATGGCGGATAAGCTTGGAAAGCGCGTAATCGCGGACGGCGGTATTAAATACAGCGGCGATATCGTGAAAGCCCTTGCGGCAGGCGGTAGCGCGGTTATGGTCGGCTCGTTGCTTGCAGGTACGCTGGAAAGCCCCGGCGAGGTAGAGCTTTATCAGGGCAGAAGCTACAAGGTGTACAGAGGTATGGGCTCGCTTGGCGCAATGGCGGCAGGCAGCAGCGATAGATATTTCCAAGAGGGCACGAAGAAATTTGTACCCGAGGGTGTAGAAGGCCGCGTACCGTACAGAGGTAGCGTAGCAGAGGTTATTTACCAAATGAAAGGCGGTTTGCGTTCGGGTATGGGCTATTGCGGCAAAGCGACGGTGGAAGAGCTCCGCACCAGCTCGGAATTCGTCCGTATCACCAACGCCAGCTTGATTGAGAGCCATCCTCACGATATTTCAATCAGTAAGGAAGCTCCTAACTATTCTCAACATTAAATAAAAAAACGGCGGACAGGTAACGCCCGTCTGTCGTTACTTGTAGGAATTATAAATGAATATTGTTTGTTTAGATTTAGAAGGGGTGTTAGTCCCCGAAATATGGATTGCATTTGCCGAGGCGAGCGGAATACCTCAGTTAAAGCGTACGACCCGCGACGAGCCTGATTACGACAAGCTTATGCGTTGGCGTTTGAGCGTCTTAAAGGAAAAAGGGCTTGGACTGAATGAAATTCGGGCAATTATTGACAAAATACAACCCTTGGACGGCGCGAGGGAATTTCTTGACCGTTTAAGAAAGCTGACGCAAGTCATGATTATCAGCGACACCTTTACGCAATTTGGAATGCCGCTTATGGAAAAGCTGGGCTTTCCCACTTTGCTTTGCAATACCTTGGAGGTTGCGGAAAGCGGGGAGATTACGGGCTTTAAGATGCGGATTGAAAATTCCAAGCTGTCCACGGTCAAAGCTCTGCAATCAATCGGTTATCAAACGATTGCGGCGGGTGACAGCTATAACGACCTCGGTATGATACGGGCAAGCAAAGCGGGCTTTTTATTTAGAAGCACGGATAAAATCAAGGCGGATAATCCCGATTTGCCCGCGTTTGAGGAATACGACGAATTGCTTGCCGCAATTCAAGCCGCTCTTAATTAGTTGAAAAATTTTTTATAAAACAGGAGAAAAATATATGGAAAACAACGTACGTCCAGAAAGTATGGTTCGTATCACAACGAAAGCCCTCGCTGACGCGTTTATCGCGGAACAGGTCGCCGAAATTCGCGCGCAGGTAGGGGATAAAAAGGTTCTTCTCGCGCTTTCGGGCGGTGTAGACTCTTCCGTCGTTGCCGCATTGCTTATCAAGGCTATCGGCAAACAGCTCGTTTGCGTGCACGTAAATCACGGCTTGCTCCGTAAAGGTGAGCCCGAACAGGTCGTTAAAGTATTCCGTGACGAGATGGATGCAAATCTCGTATACGTAGATGCGGTGGATAGATTCCTCGGTAAGCTTGACGGCGTAGAAGAGCCCGAAAAGAAACGTAAAATTATCGGCGCGGAATTTATCCGCGTGTTTGAAGAAGAGGCGAGAAAGCAGTCGGGTATCGAGTTTTTGGCGCAAGGCACGATTTATCCCGATATTATCGAAAGCGACGGCGTAAAAGCGCACCACAACGTCGGCGGTTTACCCGAGGATATGCAGTTTGAACTCGTCGAGCCCTTGAAATTCCTCTATAAAGACGAGGTTCGCGTGGTCGGTAGCGCGCTCGGCTTGCCCGATAATATGGTTTATCGTCAGCCGTTCCCCGGCCCTGGGCTTGGCGTTCGTTGTTTGGGCGTGATCACGCGTGACCGCTTGGAAGCTGTCCGCGAATCGGACGCTATTTTGCGTGAAGAGTTCGCAAACGCGGGCTTGGAGGGCAAAGTATGGCAATATTTCACGGCTGTTCCCAATTTCAAATCGGTTGGGGTAAAGGACGGTAAGCGCACCTATGCGTATCCCGTTATTATCCGTGCCGTCAATACGGTAGACGCTATGTCGGCAACGATCGAGGAAATCCCTTACGAAATCCTTAAAAAGATTACGGCTCGTATCACGACGGAGGTTGAAAACGTCAACCGCGTGTTGTACGACTTAACGCCGAAGCCTTCGGGAACGATTGAATGGGAATAATTTTTTAGCCTTTTACCCGCCGCGCGTGTAACCGCGCGGCGGGTATTTTGCATATAGTATACTATGAGGTTTTTCCTCAAATACGGAAGAGGTTTTGAAGTACTATGTGCAATACTTGTAATTCGACTTATACGACCAACCGTTGCGGCTGTGGCTGTAATACGTGCTGCACGGGGCTTTGGAGCTTGTTGTTTGGAAACGGTCAAAGCATTTGCCGCGACTGTAAGGGCAATATCCGCGTAACCAACGCTTGCGGTTGCAATACTTGGAACTGGAACCGTTGCGGTTGTGGTTGCGGTTGCAATAACACTACCACGACGACTACGACTACGGCTACGGCGAATACCGACAACGGTAACGATAACGCTTTCTTCTGCACGACGCGTTGTCGGCGTACGGCTTACGCTACGACGCTTGCGACGAACGGCGATACGTATTACGCAAATACGTATAACGGGCAAAACAGAAGCGGTTGTTCTTGCGGTTATTATAACGAATAAACGGAAGAAAAAGCGACGGATTTTTTCCGTCGCTTTTGCGTTTGAAAAGTGGAAAAACAGCGCATACTCAAAGAATGGAAGGATTGCGGAAGGTTTATCGTTTTCTAAAAGAAAAATACGATTTGTTGTCTTTGAAAAAATATACGACGCTGGCAGGTACGCTCGTATTCTTTCTCATTATGTCTATCGTTCCGTTGACCTTTTGGCTGACGCTCTTGATCGGAAAATTACCCATAAACACCGAACAGATTTTAGAGCTTCCCGTCTTTGAATCGGTTAAAAATATTCTCGTTTACGTGCAACAGGAAGCCCGAAACGCAACGGCTGGGGCGTCGATATTGCTGCTCGTGACCTCTCTGTATTCGGCGACCAATCTCTTTTATCAAATGCGAAAAAGCGGCGAATTGATATACGAATATCCCCGAGAAAAAGCGGGTTGGCGGTTGCGTGTGGGGGCGCTCATATTAACCTTCGTCGTGCTCTTGGCGGTCATTGCACTGTTTCTACTTTTTGCACTTGGCGCGTGGCTGTTTTCGCGCTACTTTCCCGTTTTTTGGGAACGCTTTGCCGATTACGCGTTATTGCTTGTCTTGGCGTTTGGGCTTGTATGGCTGTTAAACGCTTATATTTGCCCGTATAAAACGAGCGTGAAGCGTTTTCTACTGGGTACGATTGTGACCGTCGCCGCTTGGGCGGTAGCCGTGTTGGGCTTTACGGTATATTTACAGATAAGCAATATGAACAAGCTTTACGGTGCGTTAAGCACGATTATCGTGTTTTTGCTTTGGCTGTATATCCTTATGATATGTTTTATTGCGGGGGTTATTTTCAATAGCGAAAAAATATCCTTCGAACGCAAAGCAAAGAACAAAGCCGCGCGTTTGGCGCGCAACCGTCATAAATTGAAACAAAAGCATAAAAGCGCGTAGCTTGCGTATACTGTGATTATGAAAAAGCATCTATTAAAAACTTCCGTTCTCTCTTGTATCGCGGCGTTGGCGTTTAGCTTTCCAAACCTTCGGACGGGGAGCTTGAAGGATATCACCAAGCCCTATCTCGGCGAATACGAATGCGACCGCGCAACCGTAGGCGAAAAAGATTATCTTGAAAATTTCGCCTATATCCGCTTGGAGCTTGAAAAAGACAATAACTTCGTTTTGCATTATAAGACCAAAGAGGGCGTAAAAGGGGAACAAACGGGCAAATACACTTACGACGAAAAGGAACGAGCGATTTATCTTTCGCTGGGCGCAAACGGAGAACTGAAACGCAAAATCCCGCTCGATAAAGGCAAATTGAGCCTTTCGTTTCCGCTTGGCTCGCAAATTTTTTGTTTGGAATTTACGCAAAAATAACTACCGTGTATATACACGGTAGTTATTTTTTAATAAAAAACAAACAAATGTTCGTTAAGGTATTAAAAACGCTTGCTATTTGGAAAAAATTGTGATAAAATGATATTACTATGAAAACGACGCTCACCGCCGACCAAGAGAACGCGAAAAATTTAATAGCGGAATGGTTTGTGAATACGGCGGATAAAATATTCGTTTTGTCGGGATATGCGGGCACGGGAAAAACGTTTTTGATTGATTATATCGTACGGAACGTTTTGCGCTTGAAAATCGGCGAGGAAGCGGTGTTCGTATCGCCGACGGGAAAAGCGGCGGCAAATCTCGTCAGGTGCGGAACGGTTGCAGGGACGGTGCATAGCTTGATATACGTTCGCGACGGCGAAGAATTCGACGTGGACGAAAACGGCGAAATCATCGAAAAGCAAGAGCTGAAATTTATAAAAAGACAGACGATTGACGAGCGTATACGCTTAATTATCATAGACGAAGCTTCTATGATAAACGAAACGGTTTTATCCGATTTATTAAGCTTTGGTGTGAAATGCCTGTTTTGCGGCGATGCCGCACAGCTGCCGCCCGTCAACGGCGTTTGCACGCTGTTACAAAATCCGCATTACACGATGACGGAAATCGTACGCCAAGCTGCCGATAATCCCATTATCAAGGTGGCTACGATGGCGCGCGAGGGTAAACGCATACCGTATGGCAATTACGGGGATAAGGTGTGCGTGGTGGATAGAAACGCGCTGAATATAGAAATGCGTAAACGCTTGTTCTTAAAAGCAGACCAAATCATTTGCGGGCGCAATAAGACGAGAAACGCGCTCAACGCGGAGATTAGGCGGTATAAGGGCATAGACGAAACGCAAGCGTTGCCCACGGAGGGGGAAAAGCTCATTTGCACGCTCAACGACTGGGCGAAGCCGCTGGATAAGGAAGAACGCTTCTTTCTTGTGAACGGTATAATCGGTACGGCTTGGGATATTAAAGAAAGCTTTGACGATTTGGCGACGATGGAGTTTCAAGCGGATTTTTTAAGCGAAAGCGTAAAAGTGCCCTTTGACACGGCGATTTTCACCCGCGGGGCGTATCAGCATTTATACGGCGAGCGCGCCGTTACCCTTTCGGACGGGTCGGTGGTACACGAGGGCAATTTTGCCCTGCTTCATAAGCTCCGCGCAGTGGAGGAAGAGCCGATTTGCCGCTTTGAGTTTGCGTATGCGGTGACCTGCCATAAAGCGCAAGGCTCGGAATTTGATTTCGTAATCGTTTTTGACGAGGCTTGGGCGTTTGGGGAAGAGAAAAACCGTTGGTTGTATACGGCAATCACGAGAGCAAAAGAAAAATTATTGATTATACGGTGAACTATGGGAAAAGCGTTGGAAAAACACGAAAAAATCGAGCGTTCGATTATCACGACCTATCGAAAAACGATTTGGTCGCCCTTCGTGCTGGCGGTGAAAAAATACCGCTTGATTGAGGCGGGGGATAAAATCGCGGTTTGCATTTCGGGCGGCAAGGACAGTATGCTGTTGGCAAAGCTTATGCAGGAATTGCACCGCCACAGCGAAATCCCGTTTGAGCTCGTTTTTTTGGTGATGGACCCCGGCTATAACGCGCAAAACCGCGCAAAAATCGAGGAAAATGCCGCGCTTTTGCAAGTCCCGATTACCGTATTTGACAGCGATATTTTCGCCGCTGCGGAAACGGTGAGCGCGGAAGCTCCCTGTTATTTGTGCGCGCGTATGCGTCGCGGCCACTTGTACGCAAAAGCCAAGGAATTAGGCTGTAATAAGATTGCGTTGGGTCATCATAAGAGCGACGTGATTGAAACGACGGTAATGGGTATGCTGTACGGCGGACAGATACAAGGTATGCTGCCGCGCATCAAGAGCACGAATTTCGAGGGCATGGAGCTGATACGCCCGCTTTATTGCGTGTTGGAGGAGGATATCGTTCGGTGGAAGGAATACAACGGCTTGGATTTTATCGCTTGCGCCTGCAAATTCACGCAAAAAATCACGGGCGGTGACGAGGATACCTTTTCTGCCCGTAAACGGGTAAAAGCCTTGATTGCCGAGCTTAAAAAGGAAAATCCAAACGTCGAAAACAATATTTTCCAAAGCATTCACAACGTGCAGCTCGATACCTTGGCGGAGTATAAACAAGACGGAAAAAAGCGTTCGTTTTTGGAAAAGTTTATAAAAGAGTAATATAAACAAGCTTTTCGGCATACGATAGGGTATGCAGGATACGATTCAACATTTGGTTACGATTGAACAAAGGAAAACGATTACGGTAAGCGGCGTGGAAAGCGTTTCGGCGTTTTCGGAAATTAAAATCGTATTATCCCTTCGCGACAACGAAAAAATGCACGTAGCGGGAACGAATTTGAAAATCACGAGCTTTTCCAAGGAACGCGGGATATTCACCGCCGAGGGCTCTATTTCGGGGATATCGTACGGTGGAAAGAGCTTTGCCGCCAAACTCTTCAAATAAATGGACACAAAAGACCAGATATTCGTTTTTCTTTCGTGTATCGCCGTCGGGTTTCTCGGCGGGGTATTGTACGAGCTGTTTGCTTTTTTGCGCCTGATATTCGGTTGCGTGAAAGGAAAAAATAAACCGTTCGCGTTTGCGCTGGATATTCTTTTTTGGCTTTCCTTTACCGTATTCAGTATCATTGCGACCTATACGCTCCGTTTCCCCGCTTTTAGGGCATATACTTGGCTTGGTTACTTAATCGGTGGAATAATATATTTGAAAAGTTTGCGAAGAATAGTTGCCTTTTTGGAAAATGTATGTTATAATAAGATAACGAAACTGGTTAAAAAAGCGCGAAATAGGAAGAAAAACCTCAAAAAGGTGGATGAGAAGATATGACACAAGATAAGATGAGAAAAATGATAACGGCAATCACCGCCGCGGTGACTTTGCTTCTCGTTATTTTGCTTGCCGTCTTGATTTATCAATGGATCGCGCGTGCAGTAAACGATAAGAAGATTGCGGAGCTGGAAGCGGAAAATAAACGCTTGGAACAAATCATTGAAGAAAAAAATATGGACGCGGAGTATTACGAATCGGTAATCGGCAAAGAAATTTTGGCGATTCAAAACGGTTACATCCGTCCACAAGGAGAATAAATGTGTAAATTTGCCGTAATCGATATCGGCTCGAATTCCGTTCGCCTAATGTTCGTGGCGGACGGAAAAGTTTTATATAAACGGCTTGCCACCACTCGTTTGGGCGAGGGGCTTGCCGCTTCGCATTGCTTAACAAGCGAAGCGATAACCCGTTCGGCGATAGCCGTCAAAAATTTTCACGAGCAAGCCCGCGCGGAGGGAGCGGAAGAGGTCTTTGCCTTTGCTACCGCCGCCGTGCGTACGGCGGAAAACGGCTTGGCGTTCGTAGAAAAAGTACGCGAGCTTTGCGCATTATCCGTGGAAGTCGTTTTGGGTGAAGCGGAAGCGGAGCTTGGCGTGTTGGGTGCTTTGGGGACTTTGGACGGCGCGGTTATCGATATGGGCGGCGCGAGCACGGAAATCGTCGTGAAAAAGGCGAACGCGCTGATTTATAAAAGGAGCGTGGATATCGGCGTAGTCCGTTTGAAGGACGAATGCGGACGGGATAAAGCCGCACTTACAAAGCGCACGAAAGATGCGGTAAAGCTTTACGGAAATATCCCGCACGAGGGCGTTTTGCACGCGATAGGCGGTACGGCGACGACGCTTGCCGCGCTGAAATTGCAGCTTACTGCTTATGACTCGGAAAAGGTCACGGGCACGGAAATTTCCGTTGCGGAGATAACGGAGTGTGCGGACAAGCTGCTTTCTATGCAAGTGGAGGAAATTGCCGCGTTGCCGTGCGTATCTACGGGCAGAGCGGATATTCTTGCGGGCGGCGCGCTTGCGCTTGCGGTTATTATGCAAGAAACGGAGGTAAATAAGCTGATCGTTAGCGATAGAGATAATTTAGAGGGTTACGCGATCAAGAAGGGGCTGTTATGAGAAAAAACACCTTGGCAACGGTATACGCGGTGCTTTGCACCGTTTTGCTTGCGGCGGGCTTCGTGCTTTGCTTTGTTTTTGCGTGGCAAAAGCAAACGGAGGGCGTGATCGAGGTCGTCGTCGGCTTGGCAACGAGCCTGTTTCTCGCACCCGTTTTGCACGAGCTGGGACATATCGCGTTTGCAAATGCAATGAAAATGCAGGTCGTTTACGCAAAATTTTTCTGCTTTAAGCTGACGAGTAAGCAAAAAAAGCTCAAATTATCCTTTGCTTCGCCGTTTGCGCCCGAAGAAACGCAAGTAATCCCCAAAACGGGCGGGAATATGCAAAAGCGAGCGAAAGCGTATACGCTCGGCGGGCTTATTTTCGGCGGCGTATTTTTGCTTTTGTTGCTTGCTGCTGCAATCGTGGTGACTTGCGTAGGGGCTTCTAATTTCGTTTTGTGGGGCTGGATGTCCTATTCGGCGTACTTGTTTTTCCTCAACGCTGTGCCTTTGGAGTACGCGAGCGGAAAAACGGACGCGCTGGTGTATCTCGGGCTAAAAAAAGGTTACGACGCCGAACGCACTATGCTATCGGCAATGGAAATTCAAGGTCAGCTTTACGAGGGAAAAACCTTTGCACAAATTGACGAAAAATACTATTTCGACGTTCCGCAGCTTGCGGAGGACGAGCCGTTGTTTGCCGTAATGCTGGATTTGAGATACCGTTATTACCTTGAAAAAGAGGACTACGAAAAGGCGGCGTTTGCACTCAACCGCTTGGCGGGAATACAAGAATATCTTACGGACGAAGAGGTGCGGAAAATCACGGCGGAGCTGGTATATATGCATTCGCTAAACGGTGATTTCGAACGCGCGGAGGCTTGCGCCCGTTGCGACCGTGCGTATTTCGAAAGCGACGAACCGTGCGTAAAGCGCGCCTTGGCGGCGTATTCGGCGGCGTTTGGGAAAACGGAAGCCGTCCAAACCTTGAAGAGGCAAGCCGAAGAGGCTTTGCACTACGAGCAAATCGAGGGCGTAAAAAAATGGGAGTTTGCGCTCCTTTCGAAAATAGCGGATAAAAACGGCGGAGAAAGCAAATAGTAAAGAAAAGGAATTTGTGAGAAAATGAAAAAGCAGGATTTGAAAAACGGTATAAGAAAAACGGGCGTGCTTATGCCCGTTTCTTCTCTGCCCTCGCCCTTTGGGATCGGTACGCTCGGTCAGGGCGCGTACGATTTTATCGACTGGCTGGAACGGGCGGGGATGAAAATTTGGCAGGTTTTGCCTTTGCTTCCTACGGGCTACGGCGACAGCCCGTATCAATCCTGTGCCTCCGACGCGCTCAACTATTATTTTATAGATTTCGAGCTTTTGAAAAAGGACGGCTTACTGGAAAAGAGCGATTATGCGGATATCGTATGGAGCGAGGACGAGCGTCGCGTGGACTATGGGAAGCTGTTTGAATACAAGGTCAAGGTTTTGAGAAAGGCTTACGCCCGTTTTGATAAAACCCAGCCGCGTTGGCTTGCCTTTTTGCAAGAGGGCGCGTACACCGATTTCGCGCTGTTTATGTCTTTGAAGGTACGCTTTTCGTATAAGCCTTGGCGGGAATGGGACGAGGCGTATAAAAACTGTGATAAAAAGGCGATTGCACAATACGTAAAGGAAAACGCGGACGATATCGGCTTTTGGCAGTTTACGCAATATATCTTCTTGCGGCAATGGAATGCGGTCAAGGATTACGCGCACGGCAAAGGCATAGAGATTATGGGGGATATGCCCATCTATCTTTCTTACGACAGCGTAGAAACTTGGAAAAACCGTAAGTCTTTATTTATGTTGGATACAAACGGCGACGCGTCTATACGCGCGGGCGTACCGCCCGATGCCTTTTCCGAGGACGGACAGCTTTGGGGCAATCCCGTATACGACTGGAAAAAGATGAAAAAAGACGGTTATCAATGGTGGAAACGGCGTATCCTTTACGCGTTCTCGTTGTTTGATATCGTACGCATCGACCATTTCCGCGCGTTTGACAGATTTTACGCCATACCCGCGGACGCGGAAACGGCAAAGGAAGGGGAATGGCTCGACGGACCCAAGGCGGCATTGTTTGAGGGCTTGCGTTCGTGCGCGATCGTTGCCGAGGATTTGGGCATTATCGACGACGGCGTACGCAAATTGTTGAAGGATACCGCTTATCCGGGAATGAAGGTGTTTTCTTTCGCCTTTGACGGCAATCCCGAAAACGAGTATCTGCCGTCGTTCTACGACGAGAATTGCGTGGCGTATACGGGTACGCACGATAACGATACCTTGCGTTCGTTTATCGAGAATATGGACGAGAAAAGCCGTAAGGCTTTCGAAAAGGAATTAGAAAAGCAATGCTTGCAAGCGGAAGTCGCGTATTTGACGGAAACGATTGAGGACGAATGTGAAACGGTAATCCGCTTGCTCATAGCCTCCAAAGCAAACACGGTAATCGTGCCTATGCACGACGTTCTGTGTTTTGGCGAAGAGGCGCGCTTGAACGCGCCTAGCACCGTTTCGGGGAAAAACTGGACGTTCCGTTTTACGGATAAGGATTTGAAAAAACGCAAAGCCGCACGGCTGAAAGCAATGAACGAAGAAAATCAGAGATAAAAGATATCCCACTCGCGGAAAAGCGGGTGGGATTTTCTGTATAAAGGCGAATAAAAAACGCGAGATAAAGAAACACTAAAAGAAAAGAGGCTCGGCGTTATTTCGGGCAAAAGGAGAGGAAGATGAAAAAGAGTATAAAGGGTATTTGCGGCGCGCTTGCGCTTTGCACGGCTTTTGGCGTTACGGCTTGTAAAATGGGCGGAACTATGGACGGTAAAACCAAGCTCACCGTTTGGGTATCGGAAGCGGATAGAGCCTTTGCAACGGAGGTCGCAAACGAATTTAAGGCGAAAAATCCCGATAAAAATTACGATATCGTCATTGATATTCAGGGCGAGAACGACGTGGCGACGCGCGTGTTGAACGACGTGGAAAACGCGGCTGACGTGTTTTCTTGTGCAAACGACCAGTTGAGCAAACTCATCAACGGCGACGCTTTGGCACAGATTGCGGGGGAAAGACTTACGCGCGTTAAAGAGGCAAATTCGGAAGCGTCCATCGATTCGGCTACCGTTACGATAAACGGAAAAGAGGGCGTATACGGTATGCCGTATACGGATAATACGTTCTTTCTGTATTACGACAAATCGGTATTGAGTGAAACGGACGTTGCCAGTATCGACGGCATTTTAAGCAAATGCACGGGCAATAAAAAATTTGGCTTTCCTATGGACGACGGTTGGTATTCCTCCGCGTTCTATTTCGGTAAAGGCTTGGGCTACGAGGTCACGTATGACGAAAACCTTGCGGAAACGAGTATTACCTGTGATTTCGATAATCAAACGGGCGTTGCCGTCACACAGTCTATGTGGGAGCTCGTTAAGGATAGCCGCGTAAAAGCGGACGCGGACGATTCCAAAATCACGGCGGGCTTTAACGACGGGTCGTTGATTGCGGCGGTGTCGGGTATTTGGAATAAAACGACGATAGAAGGGTATTTGGGTGAGAATTTTGCGGCGGCAAAGCTGCCCACCTATACCTTCGGTAAGGGTACGGCAAACGCCGAGCAGGTTCAGCTCGTTTCCTTTGCGGGCTATAAGCTTATGGGGATAAACAATTATTCCAAGAATAAAACGGACGCAATGGATTTTGCTGAATTCTATACGAATAAGGAAAATCAAATCAAGCATTTTGAAAAACGCGGCTTCGTACCGACGGACGAATCGGCAAGAGCAGACGAAAGGGTGCAGGCAGACGCTTGTGCAAAAGCGATCACCGCGCAACTGCAACACAGTAAAACGCAAAAGAGCGTACCCTCTACCCTTTGGGTGCCTATGGAAGGCTTGGGCTCAGCTATGATTACGGGCGCACAGAGCGGAAATTTCGACCTGAACGGTCAGTTGAAGGCGTGCGTGGACGCGATTGAGAAAAAGGCGGTCGGTCAATCGGAAAATCAATAATCAAAAAAGGAAAGGTGTGGATATGAAAGAACGACAAAGAAAAAATCGCGCTGGTACGAACGTGATCAAGGAGCTGTATTCGACGTTCAAAAACGGATCGTTTGCTACGCGCCTTTCCTTCTTTTTTATGGGTTGCGGACAGATTGCGCGAGGACAGCTCGTAAAAGGCGGGATATATTTTCTAACGCAAGCGGCGTTTTTGCTGTTTATGATTTTTTTCGGTTGGGGGTATATCGCGCATCTGTTTTCGGGCGACCTCGGAACGACGCTTTCGGGCGAGGTGTGGAACGAGGAGTTGCAGATTTTTGAAAAGGTCAAAGGGGATAACAGCTTTCTTATTCTGCTTTACGGTGTGGTTACGCTTGTTCTCGTTTTGTTTTTTATTGCCGTTTGGGTAATGAACGTCCGCGGCGCTTACGAAACGGATAAGCGTATCGCTTCGGGCGGCACGCCGTTGACCTTTCGGGAAGATTTGCGCATTTTGCTCAACGAAAGATTTTACGTGCCTTTGCTGATTTTACCCTTTGCGGGATTGATTGTTTTTACGGTCATGCCCCTGATTTTCATGGTGCTCATAGCCTTTACCAACTACGATTACGCGCACATGCCTCCCGGCAAGCTTTTCGATTGGGTGGGGGTTGCGAATTTCTCTACGCTGTTTTCGCTTTCGGGCGGGAGCTCGGGATTTGCTCTCGTATTTTTACGGGTACTGCTTTGGACGTTCGTTTGGGCGTTTTTCGCCACCTTTACCAACTATTTTTTAGGGCTGGTGATCGCGCTTTTAATTCAAAAAAAGGGTATTCGGTTTAAGGCTCTTTGGCGTACCCTGTTTGTGGTGGCAATCGCCGTGCCGCAATTCGTCACCTTGCTTTTGATGCAGAAAATTCTTGACGGGGACGGTATACTCAATAAGCTGTTGGGTACGAATATTCTATGGCTTGCCGACCAACGCTATTTTTCGCTGTTGCCGAGATTGATGATCATTCTCGTCAATATCTGGATAGGCGTGCCGTATACGCTGTTGATGTGTTCGGGTATTCTTATGAACGTGCCTGCCGATTATTACGAGGCGGCAAGGATTGACGGGGCTTCGCCCGTGCGGATATTTTTCAGCGTTACGCTTCCGTATATGTTGCACGTCACCACGCCTTACCTTATCACGCAATTCGTTGGCAATA
Organism: Candidatus Scatosoma sp.; assembly: GCA_045576335.1. Lineage (GTDB taxonomy): Bacteria > Bacillota > Clostridia > Christensenellales > Borkfalkiaceae > Scatosoma. The sequence continues at coordinate 3,214 of JAZNGH010000019.1, read as the reverse complement.
TAAACAATTTTAACGTGATATGGCTATTGACGGGCGGCGGCCCTGTGGATAACCTCTATTACGGAAGCGGCTCGCAAGCGCAATCGACGGACTTGCTCGTAACTTGGCTTTACCGCCTTACGACCGACCAAAACCCCAAATACAACGTGGCTTCGGTAATCGGTATCGTCATATTCGTAATCAGCGCGGTGATGGCACTTATCACCTATAACCGAACTTCGGCAAAGAGGGAGGATACCTTTCAATGAGTAATAAATCGTCGGCAAAATTTCAGTATTATTTTTCTAATGCGATAGTATATTTTTTGCTTGCTGTGTTGGGTGTCGCTTGGATTTTGCCTATCTGCTATCTCGTCTATACGGCGTTCCGCGTAACGCCGTCCACGGGTATTATCAATCAGCTTTTTCCTGAAAATTTACAGCTTGGCTTTGGGAATTTCGTAAGACTGTTTTCGGATACGCTGTTTTCAAGGTGGTTGCTCAACACCATTTTGGTTTCCGTCTGTTCGTGTGCGTTATCTACGCTGTTTATCTTAATGGTCAGCTATGCGCTGTCAAGACTGCGCTTCAAGCTCCGTACGCCCATTATCAACGTTTTGCTCGTTTTGGGAATGTTCCCGGGGTTTATGAGTATGATTGCCGTATATTTTATACTCAAAGCAATGGGCTTGACGAATTCCTTGTTGGCGTTAATTTTGGTGTATTCGGGGAGTGCCGCCTTGTCTTACTATATCTGCAAGGGCTTCTTCGATACCATTCCAAGGGCAATGGAGGAAGCGGCGATTTTGGACGGCGCAAGCCAGCCTATCGTGTTCTGGAAAATCATATTGCCGCTAGCAAAGCCGATTATCGTTTATACGGTATTAACTTCGTTTATCTCGCCTTGGTGCGATTTCATTTTTGTCAATACCATCATCAGCGACCGTGAGCTGTACACCGTGTCGTTGGGGTTGTATAAAATGATTAACGCGGAAAAAAACAGCTTTAACGATAATTTCACCGTCTTTTGTGCGGGTGCGTTCGTCGTAGGCGCGATTATCGTAAGCTTATTTATGAGTATGCAACAATACTACGTCGAGGGTGTGACGAGCGGCGCGGTAAAGGGATAAAAGAAAACCGACGCAAAAAAGCGTCGGTTTAATAATGTAAGGATAACTTAAATTCCGAAGGCGACATATTCGTTACGCGCTTAAACACCCGAGAAAAATATTGCGGATTGTCAAAGGCGAGCTTGTCGGAGATTTGCGTAAAATTGAGATTACCTTCGCGAATGAGCCGTTTGGCGAAATCAATTTTTATGCGGGTAGCAAAGGCGGCGATTGTTTCGCCGCTTTGCTCGTGAAAAAGCTTGCTTAAATAGCTTTTGCTGTATCCGAGTTTACGGCATACGTCGTTTATCCGCAGCGTTTCTTCTACGTGACTTTCAATATATTCCTTTACTGCGAGAACGAGGTGGTTTTGCATACTTTCCTTGGAGGGAAAGATGGCCGTTTCGCCCCGCTTGGTTATTCCGCGTACGAGCAGTATCAAAAGCTGTTCCAAATAAGTTTTTATTAGCTGTTCGCCCCCGAGCGGGGCGTTTTCCTTTTTCAATAATCGTTTCAAATCAGGCGTGTTTTTTGGGATGATATACGTTTTTTCCGCTTCTTGAAGGATAGAGGAAATAAACGGCTGTAAGGGCTTTTCCAAGCTTGTATGCAGTTTTTCAAAATATTGCATAGCGGAGGAATTGCAAACGAAAGAAATAACGAAAAAGTTGGGGGAGCTGCCGTATGCGCGTACAGAATGAAATTCGTTGGGACGGTGAAAGATTAGTTCTCCTTGTTTTAGGAAAATGATTTCGTTGTCCCGTTGAATTTGTACGCAACCTTTGTCCACGTATACCATTTCCCAAAAATCGTGGCATTCCCCTGAAAACACGAAATTTTTATCAAATTCGTAATAGTGTATGGTTACGATTTTAGAAACGGTGATAAGACTTTTCAGCGTAGTTTTGATATAAGTAGCTTTCATATTTATCCTTTTATATAAATTTTCTGTGTACAAAAATGAACGAATAAAGTAAAAAATTGACTGTCCATTTAAGACAGTATGCTTTATAATGATTATATCATAAATAAAAAATAAAAGCAAGGAGATTTTATGATGAAAAAAGGAATAAATATCTGGTCTTTCCCGCAAGGGACGATTAAAGAAAGTCTTACACTCGCGAAAGCCGCGGGTTTTGAGGGCGTAGAGCTTGCCTTGAACAGCGAGGGAGAATTGTCCTTAACCTCAACGGAAAAGGAAATCGCGGAAATCAAAAAGCTTGCAGACGATTTTGGCCTTGCGCTGTACAGTCTTTCGTGCGGCCTTTGCTGGGATTACCGTTTGAGCGACGACGACCCGAAAATGCGCCAAAAGGCAAAAGATATGATTAAAAAGCAACTCGAAACGGCGAAAATTTTGGGTGCGGATACGATTTTGGTTATCCCTGGTGTTGTGAACGTGGAGTTCTCTAATCCCGAAAAGAAAGTTGCTTACGATGTGGTTTATGAGCGTGCTTTGGAGGGATTAAATGAACTCAAAGGGTACGCGGAAAGCTTGCAAGTGAATATCGGGCTTGAAAACGTATGGAATAAGTTTTTGCTTTCACCTATGGAAATGCGCGATTTTATCGACAAAATCGGCAGTGATTTCGTGGGAAGTTATTTAGATATCGGTAACACGCTGTATTGTAGTTATCCAGAAGATTGGGTGCGCATTTTAGGTAAGCGCATTAAGAAAATTCACTTTAAGGATTATAGAATGGAAGCGGGAGGCTTGCACGGTTTCGTGGATTTGCTTGCAGGCGACGTGGATTATCCCGAAGTGGTGAAAGCGTTGAACGAAATCGGGTACGACGATTGGGTTTCCGCGGAAATGATACCAAATTACAAGCATCACACGGACGCGATTATATATAACACGTCTTATGCAATGGATAGAATTTTAGGGAGGAAATAAAAATGTTAAAAGTAGGTTTAATCGGTTGCGGTTTTATGGGCGCAATGCACGCAAATTGCTATAAGAATATCGAAGGCGTAGAACTCGTTGCGTTTGCGGATATCCGCAAGGAAAAGGCAAAAGAACTTGCAAAAGGTACGAACGCGGCGCTTTACGGTGACGGCAAGGAATTGCTTGCCAATGCAGACGTGGATATTATTGATATTTGTTTGCCTACGTATTTACACGCG
>JAZNGH010000018.1:0-44203 GCA_045576335.1 Candidatus Scatosoma sp. | reverse complement strand
CACGGCGCACCAAAAAAGCAAAAACCCACAGCGACAACGCTGTGGGTTTTGCTGGTGCACCGTAAGAGGTTCGAACTCCTAGCCTTCGGTTCCGTAGACCGACGCTCTATCCAGTTGAGCTAACAGTGCTTTTTCGCATTTCTCATCAAAACGCTTATATAGTATAGAATTTTTTTTTGCTTTTGTCAACTGTTTTTACGGCGTTTTTTCTAAATATTCAAAAAAATTCCATAATGCCTTTTTTACAAATCAAATGCGACGGCGGTGATATCGTCCGTGAATTTTCCACCGCTGAATACGCCCAACGCGGTTTTGAGCTTTGCGATAAAATCCTCTGCCGAATGCGATTGCAAAAGTACGCTTTCAGCGCGTTCCACGCCGAATATCTCCCCCTTCGCGTTCGTACATTCCGTCACGCCGTCCGTAATCAACGCAAGAATATCCCCGCTTTCTACGGGCAGCTCGTTTTCACGGTACACAAAATCGGGCATCCAGCTCGAAATGGGCGGTGCAGGCGATTCTATTTCGTTGATACCCAACGCGTTTTTGAGCAAAATGGGCGCATTATGCCCCGCCACCGCATACCGAAGCTTACCCGCCTTTTTATCAACGCGCACGGCAGCCACCGTGATATACGACCTCTCATCTTGATTGAGCTCGTTGAATTTCATATTCAACGCCGACAGAGCCTTGGCAAGGTCGGGCTGTTTTCTGTCAAAGCCCGCCTTCACGAACGCCGACAGCATACCCGCCGAAATGCCCTTGCCCGAAACGTCGGACAATACGCCGTAAATTTGACCGTCGAGCTCGTACACGTCAGGCAAATCGCCGCCCACGCCGTGACAAGGGATATACATATACGCATACGGCACGCCGCAAAGGCTTTTTCCTGCCGGCAGCAAGCGTTGCTGCATACGCTGTGCGGAGAGCATTTCGCGCTCCATTTCCGTTTGATACGTGCCGTCCGTTAAACCTAAAAACAGCTTGCCTTTATCGTCCACGGGCAAAATGCGAATACGCACGGAAATTTTATCCGCTCGGCCGAGCCGACGCACCGTCGTCGTCACCGTTTCCGTTTTTTCCTCGTTATCCGTAACCGCCGCGCGCATAGTACGCATAAAAGCGCAATACGAGCAAGCCGCGCCCTCGCCGCATTTACCCTGTTCTCCGCAAGCGAAAACCTCGGAGGGCAGACCCTTTCTCTTTGCGGTTTCCGAAAAGGAACGCCGAAACGCCGCGTTGGTAAACTTCACGCGGAATTTATCGTCGAACACGAACACCCCCTCGGGCATTCTATCGAATAATTTTTTATACGTCGTCGGCGTCATACTCTCCTCACTTTTTAGCGTTCAACGCGTACATGGTCTATAAAAACGCAAACCTTTTTTCAAGGTAACGGTAAAATCCAAGTCCTTATAAAGTTCCCCGTCAAGCTGTACCGTGCACGGCTTTTCGGGCAAGAAACGCAGGCTATCGCACAAGAAATGCGACGCGGCGGGATACTGTAATATCTTGCCCTTCATCAGCTGCAAAAACGCCTTGATAATCTTCAATTTCCCGCCGATACAGTCGACAATTACGGCGTTGAGTTTTCCGTCGGTGGAGTCCGCCACGGGGCAAATCTGGATACCGCCGCCAAACTGATTCCCGTTGCAAGCCGCGGCAATCAGCACGTCGCGCGTTTGCGTCACGCCCTCACATTCGATATCCACCTTATAGCCCTTGAACGCAAACAAGCTTTGCACCAAGCTCAAAAGGTATTTAATTTTTCCCTTCAATTTTCCCTTTTTACAGCGTTCGAGAACGTCCACGTCCATACCGATTCCCGCGACGTTCATACAGCGCACGCCGCCCACTTCCAGATAATCCGTCGGCGTGGCTTCGCCGTCCAAAATGAGCGAAAGCGCGTCCTCCGCCTGCATAGGCAGCCCGAGATGCTCTGCAAAATCATTGCCCGTACCCGAGGGGATTAAGCCCAAATTACAAACCGTAGGGTCGTAAATCCCGTTGAGCACCTCGTGCAAAGTCCCGTCGCCGCCGACCGCGATAATCTCCTTTTCTCCCGCGCTCGTAAGCTCGCGCACGATACGGGTCGCGTCGCGTTCGCCCGCCGAGGTATGCGTTCTATACTGCAATCCGCGTTGCTTGAAAACACTTTCGATCAAACAAAGATTTTTCAGGGATTTATTTTTTCCCGCCACGGGATTGGATATAATGTGATAGGTTTTCATCATTGGTATCCCCTTTTTTGGGTTTTTTCAAAAAAATTTATATTTCTATTATATAACACTTTTCGAAGAATTGCAATTTATTTTCGATTTTGATATACTTTTATATGTGAAATATCCGAAAAATTTTTCAAAAAGGACTTTTTATGCGTACGATTTTGCCGAAAAACCTACTCGCGCTCGCCGAAGCTTGCCCCACGAGTCTATTCGTAGTGGGCGGTAGCGTCCGCGACTACCTTGCCGCGCTTACGCCAAAAGGCGGCGAGCGCGACTGGGATATTTGCGCGCCGCTCTCTGCCGAACGCTTCGTGGAAATCGCCACGGCTTGCAACTTTCTCGTCCGCGCGGTGTATAAAAACACGGGTACGGTCAAATTGCAGGATAGCGAGGGCGTAGAATACGAATACAGCTGTTTCCGTTCGGATAAATATATCCGCGGCGTACACCGCCCCGTGGATATCACCTTTACGGACGATATTTCCTTGGACGCACGCCGTCGGGATTTCACCGTCAACGCCGTGTATTACGATATCAAAAACCAAACGTTTATCGACCCTTTAAGCGGTATTCCCGCCATAGCCGAAAAACGCCTGACGACCGTCGCCCCCGCAAGCAAGGTTTTCGGCGAGGACGGTTTACGGCTTATGCGCCTTGCCCGCCAAGCCGCGTGCCTTGGCTTCACTCCCGATGAGGACTGTCTTTTAGGTGCAAAGCAAAACGCCGCGCTCATTACCGACATCTCCCCCGAGCGCATTTTCGCCGAGTTGCAAGCCATTCTCTTCGCCGACGAGAAATACGGCGTGAAAAACGGGCATTACCAAGGCTTGCTGCTTTTGGAGCAAACGGGCGTGCTTGAAAAAATACTCCCCGAGCTGGCTTTGGGCAAGGGTATGGCACAACGCCCCGATTTTCATAAATACGATATTTTGACCCATTCCCTTCGAGCGGCTCTCTACGCAGACAAGCGCGTTCGCCTCGCCGCCCTTCTACACGATATCGGCAAGCCCCTTTGCGCGCTTCGCGACGGGAACTCGTACGCGCACCCCGAAGAGGGAGAACGGCTGACGAAAGAAGTGCTCCGTCGGCTGAAAGCTCCCAAACGCCTGATGGAGAGAACGGCGAAGCTGGTGGCTATGCACATGTACGATTTCAACTGCCAAACGGGCGAGAATAAGCTTCGTCGGTTTTTCGTAAAAAATTACGGATATTTGGAAGATTTATTGCTGTTAAAGCAGGCGGATTTTTCCGCTTGTGCCGACGATACTTCGCCCGCGCCCACTTGCGTAAAATGGCGCAAAATCCTTGATAAAATGCAAAAAGAGGGCGCGCCGTTGCAATTAAAAGAGCTTGCCGTTTCGGGTAAGACCCTGCTTGCGGCGGGCGTTCCGCCCGAAAAAATCGCCGACACCTTACAGGCGTTGCTTTTACACGCCGCCGTCAACCCCAAGGACAACAACGAAAAACGGTTGTTGAAATATTGCCCGATAAAATAAAATTTCGCCGACTAATATAGTCGGCGATTTTTTTACGCTTGTTTTCCGTCCAGCCGTTTAACTTCCTCGATACGCTACGACGCGGGACAAGGTCGTGCCTTGCGTATCTCATCAAATACCTGCCCCTATCCTATTAAAAATGCGTGACCGTAATTCCGTCCTCAATAGAGGTTTCGTAAAAGCTTGCTTTATACCCGATTGCGTCCGCGTACGCCGTACCGACGCGACGGATAAAGCCCTCCACCGCGGTTTTCTTGACGATGGCGATAATACAGCCGCCAAACCCCGCGCCTATCATACGCGCACCCAAGCAATCCGTTTCCTTGCGCGCAAGCGCGGAAAGCGTATCCAGCTCTTTGCCCGTGACCTCGTATAAATCGCGTAAGCTGTAATGGCTTTCGTTGAGCAATCTGCCCAGCTCGCCCAAATCGCCCGCTTTCAAAGCCTCCACCGCCTTTTTTACGCGGTCGCACTCCATAACGACGTGCTCCGCACGCTTGGCGACGACGCCCGAAAGCAGATATTTAACCTCGGCAAAATCCGCGGGGGTGAGCTGTGCCAAATTTTCGATTTGCTTCACCGTCTGCACGGTTTTCAACGCCGCTTCCACCTCTTGACGGCGAACGTTGTATTTGCTCTCCACGAGGTTGTGGGGCTTATTGCAGTTTGCAACCACCAAACAGTATTCCCCTAATTGCAGGGGTACGTATTCGTATTCCAAAGTGGCGCAATTGAGCAGCACCGCGTGGTCCTTTTTGCCCATTGCAGAAGCAAATTGGTCCATAATCCCGCAATTTACGCCCGCGTATTCGTTTTCCGCCTTTTGGGAGAGCAACGCAAGCTCGACCTTATCATACGCAACGCCCGCGTATTCGCAAAGCGTGACCGCTGTCGCGACCTCGATTGCCGCCGACGAGGAAAGTCCGCTGCCAAAGGGTACGGTGCAATCGTAATATAAATCGCAACCGACTATTTTTACGCCCTTTTCTTGCAGAAAATACGCAACGCCCGCCTGATAATTGCCGATTTTAAGGTCGCGGTAATCGTTTAATTTATCAATATCCAGCTCCACGATACCCTCAATGCCGCGAAACGCCATACGGATACGGTTTCCCGCACGCTTACGAGCGTATACGTTACAACGAAGATTGAGCGCGGCAGGGAATACCTTACCGCCGCAATAATCGACGTGCTCGCCGATTAAGTTAATTCTGCCCGCCGCCGTGAAGAGGTCTTCCGCTACGCCGCCGAACGCTTTTTCAAAACTTTGCATTGCTTCTGCTCTTTCCATTTTTTCTACACCTCACTTTTTTCTCTGCCCGTTTTAGCAGTATCTCCTTTACATTATACAATACGCGCGCGTTTTTGTCAATCCTACGAGCGTATTTTTTCACGATAAAACCGCGGCGAATATTTCGCCGCGGTTTTTACCTTTTCCGTTACAACGCTACGACGTTCGTCGCACGCAGTTTTTCGGGATTTTTGGGATCGGTTTCAATTTCAAACGAAACTTTCTGTCCCTCTTTCAGACGTCTGTACCCTTCCGCTACGATTGCGGAAAAATGTACGAATACGTCGTCGCCACCCTCGTCGTTTGCGATAAAGCCGTAGCCTTTCTCCGCATTAAACCACTTGACCGTGCCCTGACTCATTTTCCAACCCTCCGAATACATTTTTTCTTCACCCGCGAAATTTCTTCCGTGTGTTACATTTTAATTATAACACATCCAAAATCTTTTTGCAATCGCTTCAATGAAAAAAATAGCCGTTTTTCGCTTTTTTTATGCGAAATAATGGACTTTTTTCGCTTTTTTGTGTTATAATGAAACAAAAAAGCATACCATAGGAAGAAGTATGGATATTATTGAAATTTTGAAAGTCGTTTTTCTCGGAATCGTCGAGGGCATCACCGAATGGTTGCCCGTTTCGAGCACGGGGCATCTTTTGCTCGTGGACGCGCTGTTTTCTCTCAACGCGTCCGAAGCCTTCAAGGAAATGTTTTTCGTCGTCATTCAGCTTGGCGCGATCCTTGCCGTCGTCGTTGCTTTTTTCAAAAATTTATTCCCTTGGCACAAGGAAGCTTGCGGGGAAAACGGCGAAAAAAAGATTGTCACCGATAAAAAAATCCTCTCCCTTTGGGGAAAAGTGCTCGTAGCGTGCGTACCCGCGGGCGTTGTGGGCATACTCTTGGACGATATTTTAGAGGCGTATTTGCATACGCCGCTCGTGATCGCCTTGACCTTGATCCTCTACGGCGTAGCCTTTATCCTCGTGGAAAAACGCAACGAGAACAAAACCCTGCCCATACGGGAAACGGAGGGCATTACTTATAAGCACGCGCTTATTATCGGCGCGTTTCAGGTCCTTTCGCTAATCCCTGGTACTTCCCGTTCGGGCGCGACCATTTTGGGCGCGCTGCTTATCGGCGTTGCCCGCCCTGCCGGCGCGGAATTTACCTTTTATCTCGCCATTCCCGTTATGGTGGGCGCAAGCGCAATCAAGCTCTTGAAATTTCTGCTTGAAAGCGGCGGTTTTACGGGCGCGGAATTCGGGTATCTTATCATCGGTGCGGCGGTTGCGTTCGCCGTATCCTTATTCGTCATTAAATTCTTAATGAATTTCGTGCGTAAGCACGATTTCAAGGTTTTCGGCTGGTACCGTATCGCGCTCGGCGCGATCGTAATCGCCACGCTCGTGCTTCCGCCTATGTTCGCGTAATAAAAAAATTATCGGGGCAGGTACGCTTCAAAGCGTACCTGCCCCTTTCTTTTTGGTCGTATCATCCGTTAAATATACGCGCGGATATTGTTGTAGCAGATATCCTTTGCAATCTCCTCTGCCGCCTTCAAATCGTATTCGCCCTTTTCCACGAGGTCGCCGAGATACTCGCAAAGCAGTCTACGGAAGAAATCGAAGCGCGCGTAGGACGAGAAGCTTCTCGAATCGGTCAGCATACCAAACGAAGTGCCGATCGCCGAATATTCCGCAACCTTTTTGAGGTTGTTGCGAATCCCCTCCACGGTATCGTTGAACCACCACGCCGCGCCCATACGCACCTTGCGGAAAGCACCCGTCACCGCGGCAAGCGCGGAAAGGTTGCAATCGTTGAGGGTATAGAGCACCGTTTCTGGTCTTTCCTCGTCCGAAAGCTGGGCGAAAAATTGCACTACGTCCTTTACGCCCTGCTCCTCGCCGATAAGGTCAAAACCCGAATCCACGCCGCATTTTTCAAACATGGCGGGATTGTTGTTGCGAATGACGGCAAAATGGATTTGCATAATCATTTTACGCTGTGCGTAAGCCTTGGCAAGCCATACGAGTAAAAACCCAAACAGCTTATCCTTTTCCGCACAGGAAAGCGTATCGCGTTTTTCAAACAACGCGCTCGCCTCTTCTTCGTTTGCGTACGCTTTGGGGAATTTCTCAAAGCCGTGGTCGGAAATCCGACAGCCCTTGGACACGAAATAGTCCAGTCTGTTTTCCAACGCCGCGAGCAAATCCTGCAAGGACGAAATTTGCATATTCGAAGCCTTGGCAAGCTTGTCGATATATTCCTGCCCGAGCGCGTAAATTTTATCGGGACGGAAGGTAGGCGAAACTTGCGTCATGCCGTGCTTGCCGTGGTCGGCAAGGTCGTCCACGGGGTCGTCCGTCGTCGCCACGTACGCCACCTTATAGCCCTGCAAAAGCGTTTGCACCGTCATATCTTTGAGCTTCGCATTCGCTTTCGCGTAAATACGCTCCGCGCTGTTTTCGTTTAACGGCTCGTTGATGCCGAAAATCTGCAACAGCTCCATGTGCGTCCAGTAATAGAGCGCGTTTCCCGCCATTTTGGGCAAAATCGTCGCGTATTTGATAAATTTTTCCTTATAGCTTGCGTCGCCCGTGATATATTTCTCGTCCACGCCGCAAAGCCGCATTGCGCGCCACTTATAGTGATCCCCCGCAAGCCACAGCTCGCCGATATCCGAAAAGCCCGCGTTCGCCGCGATTTTTTTCTGGTCGAGATGACAATGATAGTCGATAATCGGCAAGCCCTTTACGCTTTGATAAATACGCTTGGAAGCCTTATTCGACAAAAACAGCTCCGCGCCGAAAAACTTTTTCATATTAAACCCCGCTATACGCCGAGAAACCGCCGTCAATGGGCAACACCACGCCCGTAATAAAGCCCGCCGCCTTATCGTTGATTAAGAACAGCAAACCGCCTTCAAGCTCCTCGCTTTCGCCAAATCTGCCCATAGGCGTAGCCGCCAAAATCTTACCCGTTCTCGCCGTAGGCGTGCCGTCGTCGTTCCAAAGCAGCTTCGCGTTCTGCTTGGTCGAGAAGAAGCCAGGAGCAATCGCGTTGACACGGATACCTACTTTACTAAAATGTACCGCAAGCCATTGCGTGAAGTTGGAAATAGCCGCTTTCGCGCCGCTGTATGCGGGAATCTTCGTGAGGGGCGTGTACGCGTTCATTGAGGAAATATTCAAAATATTGCAGCCCTCTCTGCCCACCATTTGCCGCGCGAACGCTTGCGTAGGGATAAGCGTGCCGAGGAAGTTCAAATTGAATACGAAGCCCACGCCGCTTGCGTCCAAATCAAAGAACGATTTGGTGTCCGCGTCGATATCGCCAAGTTCAAAATACTCCTTATCCGTCGTTGCCTTGGGGTTGTTTCCGCCCGCGCCGTTGATGAGGATATCGCATTTGCCAAGCTCCGCTTCTACCTTATCGGCAACCGCATAACAAATATCTTTATCCAAAACGTTACAAGCGTACGCTTTCGCAACGCCGCCCTCTGCCACAATTTCGTCGGCAAACTGCTTCGCCGCCGCCTCGTTCAAGTCCAAAAGCGCGACCTTTGCGCCCGCACGCGCCAAAACCTTTGCAAAATAGCTGCAAAGCACGCCGCCTGCACCCGTTACTACTGCCACTTTCCCCGTCAAATCGGTATTCAATACGTTGGTGTTCATTTTATTTATTCTCCTTATTATATCTTATCCTAACAAAGCTTACGACGTATATACGCGTTTCGCTTTTATTTTTCCAGCTTATCCAGCATATCCCACACGCCGAGCATATACATAATACCTAAAGCGCGGTCGTACAAACCGTACCCCGGGCGCACAGTCCCAGGACCTTCGTTCCAAAGATGTCTGCCGTGGTCGGGACGGATATACCCCTCAAAGCCGCAATCGTGATAGGCTTTAAGAATATCCAAAATGCCCGTATCGCCGTCACAATCTCTGTGGCTTGCTTCGGAGAAATCCCCGTTGTCGAAATGCTTTACGTTGCGAATATGCGCGAACGCAATCCGACTGCAATGCTTTCTGACGATTGCCGCCACGTCGTTGTTGGGGTTGGCGTTCAAGCTACCCGAACAAAGGGTCAAGCAGTTGTATTCGTCGTCCACCATCTTCAAAAATCTGTCGATACTCGGCTCGTCCACCAAAAGGCGGGGAAGCCCGAAGATATCCCAAGGGGGGTCGTCCATGTGGATAGCCATTTTGATATCGCACTCTCTGCAAGTGGGCATAATCGCTTCCAAGAAATATTTAAGGTTTGCCCAAAGCTTTTCCTTCGTTACGCCCTCGTACGCCTTGAACAGCTCGTCCAGCTTCGCCATACGTTCAGGCTCCCACCCGGGGAAAGACATATTATATTTTTCCGTGAAATCAAGGATATACTTCGCCATTGCGTTGTAATCGTCCTGAATCATACCCTTTTCATAGAAAAGCGCGGTCGAGCCGTCGCCAACGGGGTGAAAAAGATTGCTTCTCGTCCAGTCGAAAATAGGCATAAAGTTATAGCAGATGACCTTCACGCCGAATTTGGACAAATTGCGAATGGTCTGCTTGTAGTTTTCAATATATTTATCGCGGGTAGGAAGCCCGATTTTGATATCGTCGTGCACGTTGACCGATTCCACCACGTCGATATTAAAGCCGTACTCGTCGCATTGCGCCTTGACCTTTGCGATTTCGTCCTCCTGCCAAACTTCGCCCGGCATTTTATCGTGCAACGCCCAAACGATTCCCTCAACGCCCGGTATTTGCTTGATATCCGAGAGCTTGATTTTGTCATTCCCTTCGCCGTACCAGCGAAACGTCATTTTCATAATCCCTTGTTCTCCTTGCTTTATTTACGTTTTTCCGTATTTTTTCAAAATACGCTTTTATTATAGCATAACCACTTTCAAAAATCAATAAAATACCCCAAAAAAATTATGAAAACGTGCAAAATATAAATAAGCGGACTTTTTTTCGTGAAAATTCGTCAAGATAATAAAAAAATTACCTATTTTTACCATTTTTAATTGAATTTTATTTCCCGATTTGTTATACTAAATATATATTATGTAGAGGGATATAATGTCGAAACTTGGTAAAACGGTCAATAAAATATTCGAAGTATTAAAGGACGCGAAGGAGCGGAAGGACGAAACGCGCAAAAACGCCGCCGTCAAAGAGCTTTACGACCTCACTTACGAAAATTTGCGTATCGTTGCCCGCGTCTACCTCAACGATTTGGAGGAGGACAGAGCTTGCATTGCCAACGCGTACGAGAAAATGTACGCGTACATACACGCATACTCTGCCAAAAAGGACGGCTATAACTGGCTTTGCAAAATCGTCCAAAGCTGTGCGTACGATATCAATAAAAAAGCCGCGCCGCACGTCGCCCTCGACGAAATCACCGATTTCGTTGCCGACCCTGCCTCAATGGACGATTATTTGGAAAAGCAAGAATTGCATAGAGCGTTGCAAACGCTCACCAAGGACGAGCAAAAAATCGTCAAATATCACTTCTTTCAAGACCTTTCTATGGACGTAATCGCGAGAAAAATGCATCTTGCGAAAAGCACGGTTTTTTACCGTTTACAAAATATCGTAGACAAATTGAGAGAAATTTTATAAAAAAATCGAACGAAATAACGCCTCGTTGGGTATATATTGTACAAAATTTATCATAAAGGAGATATACTTATGAAAAAACACGTACTACCCACTCTGGCGGCTTCCGTCCTCGTTGCTATCGCTTCTTTCAGCCCCCTTTCGCTGAAAAATGCAGCCGCCGACGGCGAGCTTCGCTATTACTACCCCGACTGGCAAACCTGTGACACCTATACGAGCGAGGTCATCCCTTGTACGAATATGATTGAAACGGAAACAGTCACACAGTACAGAATACCCCTCTATGACGCTACGGGCGAGCTGACGAATTGCTGCGGCCCCGTCGCAGGCGCAATCGTCGTAGGTTTTTACGACCGTTACTATCCCGATTTGATTGCAAACTGGACACCCTATTATACGGCAAACAACAGATATAAATTAGCGGATACGACCTACGTGCCCGCCGTTATGGAAGAGCTGTACGTTTCTATGCGTACCAACGTGGACGACGTGGGCGTGAGCCAAGCCGATTGCAAAGCGGGCTTGCAGGATTATTTCTCGGACAGAGGACTTACTCTTTCGTACTCCTCGATTGAAAGCAACTCCGTTTTCAACTACGATTTGTACAAGCAATCCATCAACGCAAACAAGCCCGTGCTGTTATTCTGCAACGGCGTAACGATAAGTTGGCCCAACTTTTCCGAGCAAAATCAGAACACCACCTTTGCCCACCAAACGATTTCGGGCGGACATATCGTGGTGGGCTACGGATATAGCACCGTAAACTATTACAGCGGAGATACCATTATCCGTACCGATTATTTTATATTAGCCGCAAGCGGTAGGTCAAGTATGCTGGACGCATATATCAACGTCGGAACGACCTCGTGGCTGGTGGACGGCTACTCGGTGACGGTATCTTAAAAAAGGAGAATATATGACAAAGGAAAATAAGAACCCGCAATTAGAGCAAGAAAAACGGGAGGACTGGGAGATTTTGAAAGCGCGCCTCGGCATAGAAGAACCGACGCGCCCTATCGTGACGGCAAAAAAACGCGTTTGGAGCTTCAAGCGCATCGCCGCCGTATGCGCTTCCGTCCTCGTCGTGGCAGGGCTTTCCGTGGGCGCGGGCTTTTATTTGTCCTCTTTACAGACGGAAGAACCGCAAGACGAACTCCGTTATTGCGCGCAATCCGAATATACCCCCAACGAGGTAACGAAAACCTTAAAGGAATATTCCTTGGAAACGGGCGGAAAAATTCTCTATTTCGACTGGTACGAACAAATGGAGAATTTATACGATTTTACCTTTACCTTAAATACGAGTGCGGAAATTATTGCCTTTAAGGAAAAATTCTTAAATGCGGAATACGGTTATGATATTATTATATCTGTAACAAATAATTTAACCGAATTAGAAGAATTTGATAATTATAAAATATCTTGTACTACTGAAACCGTTTTGCATGAAATTACTATTAAGTATGGTTTTAATAAAACAAAAGGTTCTATGATGTGGGAATACGACGGATATAAATATTATATGGACGTAATGGGCGTATTTTCGGCGGAGGAAATGTTCGGACTTTTGAACGAGCTTCTGCCTGCATAACCAAAAACAAACGCAAAAAAGGCTTCCTTTTTCAAGAAGGAAGTCTTTTTTTATAAAAAAATTTTTCAAATTTTTTTCATTTTCTTCGAACAAACGCGCCCCAAGGCAGGTATATATAAAGGTTGTGACAGACGCGCGGTTATATCGGATAGCGTTTTTCTATGTCGTAATTGAGCCCAAATTCTTTGGCTCTGCTCCAACGCTGTATCACCTCCAAGCACTCCACGTACGCCGTTTTTTCGCCGTACGTAAATTCGTCTTTCTTGGAACAGCCTTGCAGCTCGTCCAAGCACAAGGTCAAAAGCTCTATCAAATACACCAAAATATCGTCTGCCGTTTTTCTCATTTTTCTTTCTCCGTCGTATATATCTATTGTATATATATTTTAGCATACTTTACCCTGTTAAAATTTCCAAAAAATGGAAATTTTAACGCAATTTCTTGTGATACAATATAGCTATGAAACGAACAAAAGACAGAATCCCTCAATTGAAAACCCTTGAACGCATGATTGTTGAAGCTATGAAACGCAACAACGAACCCAACGAGCAGCTTCGCCGTATCTACGACGACGTTTACCGACATTTCAGCGACGTACAATACCTACATAGCGAAAATCACAAAGCCATTTTAGAATGTATTTATAAGAAAGACTATTATAAATACCACAACGTGCAGGCGTTGGTCATGGAATTTCACCTTGACAACAAAAAGCTTTTGCGTATGCGTGAGGACTATTTACAGCTTTTCACAAAATACTATTTTTCGTTAGAGGATACGCCCAACGATTACCGCGTTCTGCTCTACGAAGCCTTAAAAAACACAAGGAGGATTACCCGCCGTAAACAACGGTAAAAAAATAACCCGCCCCGCGTTTTCACGCGGGGCGGGAAATTATTTACGCCCAGAAATCGTAGCCGAAATCGTCTTGACCGTCCGTGCCGTACTGTGGCTCGGTAATGGGAGTAGATGTCGTGATAACGTCGTTATACACCAAACAAACCGTCATTTTCAAAAATTCATATTGTTTTTTCATTATCCTTTCCCCTCCTTAACCGAAATAAGTCTGCAACAGCGTCAATTCGTCCGCCGTGTAACGGCTGTAATCGCCGTCTGCCGTCAGGTTTACGTATTCGCCCGTGGCTACCGCCCGTCTGTCGTTGTACGCCTGCTCCGCAACGTAAGCAACCGAACGCGAAGCGTCGGAAACGCTTGCGTAGAACGTAGCCGTTGCGCCGCCCTCGTACGTCACCGTCATATACGCGCGCGCCGCGTAGTTCCAAGCCAAGTGATTGCTCTTGATTTTCGCTATCACGCCGTTGAATACGAGCATATCGCCCAGCTCGCTTTGTACCGTGCTTGCAATATCCAGCTTCTGCACGTCCGCTTCCACGGTGAGCTTGGTATAATCCACTACGCCGTCCGTCAAGATATCGTCCGCGTGTGCAATCAGCGTGCCGAACGCAAAGTTCTCTCTGCCAAGCAACGTTACGATACCGTTATCGACCACCGTCGTAAAGCGCATACCCGTCGGGTCGGTTACGCGCATGGACGCGCCGTTCATCATTGCAAACTCGATAAACACCGCCTGCACGCTCGTTTCCTCGCCCGTGTATTCGTAGCCCGCTTGATACAGCTTGCCGTCTACGAGATACCCAAGGAACGCGTGACCGCTACGCTGTAACGTGGGCAACGCGCCCGTGAAGCCGTTTTCCTTTTCAAGCGCAACGTTTCCGTCCGTGTCGTAAATCTTCACGCCGACGATTTTTTCAAACTTCGCCGTAACCGTCGTGTTTGCCGTAAGCGCGATATTCGCGCCCGCCGCGTACGCCGTTCCGTTTACGTCGTAGCCGTTAAATTCGTAGCCCTCTCTGTTGAGCACGGGAAGCTGTACTTGTGCACCCGCTTTCGCCGTGAACAGGGTCGCGCCCGCCTCGTCGACCACCGTTACCGTGTATTTGTAGAAAGAGGTCGCGCCGCCCGTATACGTCCAGTAACCGATAGACCAGCCGTTATAGTTCTTGCCCGTTGAAGCCGTGCCGTCCGCCATCAAGCCGTTATAGCCCGCGTTGTACAAGCCCTCAAACGTTTCGTTTGTAGTCGTACCATCGACTGCAAACTCGTACTGTTTCAACGCCATACCAGCCGTATCGTACACCGTACCGTCGAAACGCGCGCCGCGCCATTTGCCGTTTTGAGAACTACAATAATAGCTCAACGTAATTCTATCGCCCGCGCTTACGGCAATATCGCCAGCCTCGCCCAACGAAAGCTTTTGCGCCGTAGCGGTGTAGAACTCTGCGCCGTAGTCCGCGGCGGGGAATACCTTTCTCGTCAATCCGTCGCTTGCCCGCGTTACGAATACCGCTATATTCATTACGTCCGTAGCTGTAGGAGCAGTCAAATGACTATCGCTGTCCCATTTGAAAATACCGTCCGTATCTACGTCCAAGCTCACCGATTGCGGCACCCATTGTTCGCGGTAATAAATTACGTCTTTGGAAATCAGCAAGCCTAAACTACTGTTATCCCATATACCGTAATTGTTCGGGTCTTTGCCATTGCCCGTACCCGCGTTTGCATACGCGGTGTGCTGTGCCATTAAGTAGATATCGCCGTCCTCTTCCGTGGGGAACGAGCTTTCCGTTTCAATCAGCTCGCCGAGGCTTACCTCGAATTGATTGATACTTCTAAACAGCTTGCTTTCGGTCGCCGAATAGTAGTTCACGTACATAGATTTGCCGTCCTCGGAAACGCCGAGAAGCGCAAACACGCCCGTTTGCTTATTGCCACAGAATTCGTGTTGCGAATAGTCAATCATAAAGTTTTGAATTACGTTGCCGTTCGCGCCGACGAGCTGGCGGTGTACCACGTTCTCCCCGCTCGAATGTCCGCTCAATACCATAACGATATTCGAATACTGACTAACAAATTCGTCCCAAAGCTCCTGACCACTGTTATGCGAGTCGCCGTTTGAGGTCATAACGCTCGTCATAAAACCGCCGTTTGCTTTCATATACGCGTGCGTGGTGACGATCACGCGATAATCCGCGTGCGCCTCCACCACCGTTTTCGCCCAAGCGATTTCGTCGTCCGTAGGCTCTAAATCAAGCGCAAGCACCAGCCAGTTTTGCTCGCCCGCGGTAAACGTGTAATAGGTGTTACGCATATCCGCCGCGGTCATAGTGCCGAAATCGGCAATCGCGCCCGAGGTTTTCAAGCCCGCGATACGCTCCGAGCCTTGCCCGTATACCGCGCCCGAATAGCCCGTAGAGGTATAGCTCACGCCGTTTAATTCGACGTTTGCAAAGCCGCTGTCCCAGTATGCAAGTCTATCGGTCGCCCAGCCCGCGTCGTGATTACCTCTCGACAACGACCAAGGAATACCCGCGTCGGTGAGTACGTCCATACTCTCCAAGCCGTAATACAGCTCCGCCGCGCCCTTGGTTGCCCAAGAATCGTAATTCAAGCTGTCCGTCAAGTCGCCTACGTGCATTACGAATTGCAAGTTCAGTGTGTCCTTGTTTTCCACGAGCCATTTTGCGTTTTTATACAAAACGTTATCCGCGATATTATAGCCCGACGTGTACAAATCGTTACCGCTTGAATCCTTTGCCTTGGAGAACAGCATTTGCGTATCGGGAATGACCGCAAACGTATACGCGCCCAAGTTCAAGTCCTCGATGCTCGCTTCTTTCCAACCGAACGCGTCCGTTGCGTTGGCAACGCTTGCGTCGTCGTAATATTCCTCGCTTTCACCGCTGATAAAGCGTACCGCGCCAAGCAAGCCGTTTTGAAGCTCGCCCTGTGCGTCCGCCGCCACTTCTGCCGCGGTCAGCGTTTTCGAATACACGCGCGCGTCCGCTATTTTACCGTTGAAATCGGGCGTGTAACCGAGCGCGTGGATAGCATCGTCGGTGTAGTCGCTGCCGATCATAACGGGGTTGATAAAGGAAATATCCGCAAGGTCCGAAATGGACGCCGATTGCGACGCCACCGCCACGCCGTTTACGTAGCAGGTGATTTTATTGTTTTGCGTATCTCTCGTGAACGCGAGGTGCAGCCACGAGCCCGTGCGTACGTCCACGCCGTCTACGAGGAATACGCTTTTTGCCGTACGCGAAACGCGCCATTCGAATTTGGGGCTACCGTTTCTCGTGATTTCCATAGAGAACGCGTTGCTCGCGTCAATCGGCTCGCTACCCGTTCTGCCCATATTGCCGATCACCGTACCTACGTGCGTTTCGTCCGTTACACTTCTGCCTACTTTAATCCACGCGGACACCGTGGAGGGAGAATCCTCGAACAACGTGCTAAATGCTACGCCGCCCGTGCCCGTGAAATCTTTGCCGTTCGCGCCGACGATTGCCGCGCTGTTATCCTCCAACGCCGCAAACGCCGTTTCCGCCGCCGTCAACGCCGCGTAATTCGTCACGCTCGCTTGTTCCGTTTGAGAAAGCGCGTCGTACCACTTACGCGCAAACGCGATTTGCTTCTCGCTTGCAAGCGTTACCGTGCCGATATCCGCAATCGCGTTGATTACGCGGTTTGCCGAATTTGCCACGGCGGGAATATAATCGCCGTAAATTTGAGGCTCGCTGATTACGAGCGAACCGCTCTCGCTGGGCGTATTTTCTTTAATATACGTAACGTCCAACCATTTCAAATACCCAACGGGCATTGCGTTTGCGTCGTCGTTGAAGAGCAGGTTTTTATTCGTATTCGCGCTCCAATACACAATCTCAAAAGAGGTCGTGGGAATGACCAATCTGCCGTTGAAGCCCGCGGGAACAGCCATCGTGCCGCGGTTTGCGTTGTAGGCTACGATTAAGCCGCCCTCTACGCTGCTTTCGCTTTCCAAATAGTAGGGCATACTCTCCGCCGCCGACCACGTTCTGCCGTAGGAGTCCGTCGCATTGCCGTTGATATCCCGACTGCTACCCTCGATAAAGTCTACGAGGAATTTGACCTCCACGCCCGTTTGATTGTTGACGGCAAAGGAGAAATAATCCATACCCGTCAAATCGTATCCGCGATTGTTGTTGCCCGCTTTGGTTTCATACAATACGCTACGGAGCGCGCTGCCGTTTGCCGCGTCCTTGATATCGTCGCCCCAAGTGATTGCTTGCGCGCCGCCGTAACCGCCGTGCAAGCCTCCGAGCTTGTCAAGGTTGTCAAAGGACGAAATCGTGGGAATACCCGCGATATAATTGCGTATCGTCAAATTGTCCATTTGCACGCCCGTTTTGCCGTTTGCACAAAACGCAAAATACACCGTATCTTCCACGGTGATACTCTTGGTTTCCAAAGCCGTCTTTACCGTCGCCGCGGAAAATACCGTTTTTCCGTTGATAGCAAAGGAAATATTTTTATTGACGATGGTGATTTCCCATCTGCTCGTCGTGCCGTAGTATTGTGTAAAATCCCAAGATTTACTTGCAAGATACCCACTTCCTTGTATTGCCGACGGTTGGCTACATAACCAAGCATTGGTCGTACTGCTCACAGTAATACCCACGCCCGAGCCCACATCTTGTAACGTGGTCGTCGTAGCAATTACGCTTGCGTTGACCAACGTAAAGCTGGGTTGCGCGTTGGTGGGTAAGTACATATCAAAGGAAATTACCCGCGTAGCCGTCGTAGGGATTGCAACGTTATAATACATACGACCGTAAGTCGTCGAATTATATACCCCGTTGCTAACCGTCCAAGTGTCACCCGCGACCTTTTTGAAGTCGTTTGCGTCCGTTGACTCTTGGAAGTCCACGACGGTTTCCGTCGGTTCTTCCGCGGTCACCTTCGTTGGCGGTTTTATGCTCAATGCAACCGCAAAGCCCGTCACGATTGCAAGCATACAGCTCAAAACAGCCAACAGCCATTTTCTTGTTTTGCTCATTTTGCTCCCTCCTTTTTTGATTTCTCACGCCGCCGCGGCGAGCAATGCCGCGGCGGCGCGTTACTGCCTTAAATACTCTCTACTTTAACGACCTTGTTCGTCTTTCTCGCCTCGTCTGCGGCGTATACGCACAAATGCCCGTTTACGGAGTCGTTAATCGTCGTGTACGCAATCGAGGGCGTTTCACCCGAAACGATTTTGATAAAATCGTCCACGAGCAATCCGTCGCCGCCCATGTGGCCGTAATGCACGCAATCCAGCTCGTTAAAGTCGAACACCTCTTCGGTGTAGAAGCCGCTTACTTCGTCAAATTGACGGTAGTAGAATTTGTTGCTTTCAAGATAGCCTTGAATTTCCCCTTTCGTACCCAAAATGTGGATATCGCGCCCCGGTCTGTACGCGCCGAGCGTCATATTGAGTGCCGCCGTACTGCCGTTTTCGAATTTGATATTCACCATTTGATGGTCTACGAGGTCCATATCGCTCTTGAACGCGCAAGTGCCGTGGGAATTATCCGTCTGTAAGGATTTGATACGCTCGCATACGCTTATCTTATCCAAATCCTTATCGATCGTTTCAAACGCGTAGTAGTTGAAGAACTCGTTTTTCACGTAATCCTTATACGCAGACCATTGACATTTTCCCTCGACCTGTGCGGGGCAATCGACCAAACAACGCGTACCTGCCCCCTCGGGAGCTTTCTCTTCCGTCAAAAAGTCCCTGCCGCCGAACGAGGACACGTAAAGGGGCTTCGTCTTGTTGTTGAGCCAGCACAAATAGTCCAAATCGTGACAGCATTTCGCCATCAAAAGGCTGGACCCGCACTCCGCTTCCTTTCTCCACTTCCCGCGGATAAACGCACTCGAAGAATGGATAACGGCTACGTTTTCGCTCGCCATAATGGACATAATCTCGCCCATTTTGCCCTCTTCGATAAGCTCCTTGATTTTTCCGTAGAAGGGCGTATAGCGCAAAAGGTGGCAAATCATCAAATGCACGCCCTTTTCTTGCGCCGTTGCCTGTAAATTAAGAAGCTCCTGCTTATTGCTCGTCACGGGCTTTTCCAAAAGCACGTGATAGCCTTGCTCTAAAAGGGGCATCGTCGTTTCGTAATGGAACTGGTCCATCGTGCCGTTGATCGCGCAATCGGCGATTTTGCCCTTGGCGAGCATATCGTCCAAGCACGCGTAGCAATCCTTTTCGTCCAAGTTGAAATCCTTTTTCGCAAGATTGCGTCTGTGTTCGTTAGGCTCGACCACGGCAACGATTTTCGCGTCGTCGCGCTTTGCCACGAATTGAGAATAGCATCTCACTCTGTTTCCGTAGGAAATCAATACTACCTTAACCATAAAATTTACTCCTGCTTATTTCATTTTTTCGTTTAAGTATTGCAATACTTTATCTAATTTATAGCTCGTCAAACGGCTGTTCAACAAATCCAACGCTTCCTGCTTTGCCGTACCCGAAATTCTCGAAAGGGTGTACTGCTCGATTGCGTCCATAATCTTGGTGTTATAGCCGTTGAGGTCGGGGTCGGCGATAATCTTATTCAAGCCGCCCTGTACGGAATTTTGCGCCGTGAGCTGTCGCGCAAGCGTTTGATAGGTGGGATACGCCGAGGTTTCTACGGGATAGTTTTCCACGAGCTTACCGTTTTCTACCTTGAACGGGCAAGGGATCAGCTGTGAGCCTACGTTGTATCTACCGAGTAAGCCGCCCGTCGTGCCGTCCCCTTTATTCGACCAGCATTGCGTGCCGCCGTCGTTGTTTCTACCTTCGTAGCTGGGCGTAATCACGCCGTCCGCTTCCGTATAATGCACGTCCTTCACGCCGTGCACCATGAGCTTTTGCCCCTCTTGGCTGTACAGATAATCCAGCATTTTCACAAGGCGCATAGGCTCTTTTGCGTCAGCCGATACGCACCAACCGCCCCAGTAGAAGTTGAAGCTCTTAAAGCCGCCGTCGTACGCGCCGTCGTCGCTGTCGGGCGGAGCAAGCATAGTAACAAGCTCGTCAAGCTCCTTACCGGGGTTGAGCACCTCTACGCTACGGAGCAGACCGTCAATCATAGTGTCGCCGTTGGACAAAATCGCGCCCGTTTGCCCTCTGTTGAAGGTTTCAATCATTTCCGATTCGGTCGCCGAATAAAATTCGGGATACAAGTACGTGCCGTCGCCGTCTGCATACCATTTAATAAAATCGTCGTACTGCTCGGTGAGTGCGGAAAGCTGGTAATCACCGTTTTCGTCCGTGTAGTAATCGGCTTTCACGCCAAAGGTCGCCATAAAATCCTTGTAGAAATCGAACTCGGGATTCATTGCCATACCGTAGGTCTTTTTACCCGTGCCCAAGTTCGCCGTATGGAAATAGGTGAGCATAGAGGTAAACTCGGAAAGGGTGTCGGGCTCGTCGTATACGTCCTCGCCCGTCAAGCCTCTGCCGCCCTCCGTCGTCGCCGCTTCGTTCCAAGCCTTCATCCAGTCCTTTCTGATGAGCAGAACGCGGCTGGTCGTGCCCACGCTTTGGGGCAGGAAATAGTTTTTGCCGTTGATGAGCACGTTTTCACCGTACTGCTCGGCGTTGAGCACCGCGTCCAAGCCCGACAATTCCGTGCCCGCGTGCTCGATAAACGCGTCTAAATCCACGACGACTTCCTTTTTGATATAGTCGGTCATCGTCGAGGTGTTGGGCAGGATGAAGAACAAATCGGGCGTTTCGTTGTCCGCAACCAAGTTGGAAAGGCGTTGCTGCCAGTTGGTCGAAGTCGCGCCTATCATTTTGATTTTGATATTGAACTTTTCCTCCAACGATTTCAATACCTTGTCGTTTTCGGTGGGCAGGTTGTTCCAGTTGGGCGAGAAAAAGGTGTATTCCAGCGTCGTGTCGGATACGGTAAAATCGTATTCGATCCCGCCGCCCGCGGGCGTACCGCCGCACGCCGCAAAGCTACTCGCCGCAAACGCTGCCCCAAACAACAAAGATAAGCATTTGTTTATTTTTTTCATCTTATAATCCTCCGTTTTTATATATTTTCGCTCCGTTTGGAGTTTGTTTCTTATCCCTTGACCGAGCCGATAAACAAGCCCTTGGTCAAATATTTCTGTGTGAACAGGTACAAAACCACGATAGGCACCAAGCCGATTACGATCAACGCGTTTTGGAATGCTACGCCAAAGTGCGACAAATCCATTCCCTCTGCATTAGAGGTGTCGGGATTGACGATTAAATCCTGTAACACGTTTTGGAAAGGCTTTAACCACGTCGCGTCGTAAATATAGATATACGCCGACGACCAATCGTTCCATTTCCCGATTGCACAGAACATACTAAGCGTCGCCACGACGGGAATACAAAGCGGCAAAATGATTTTGATAAACACGGTAAAGGGATTTGCTCCGTCTATTTCCGCTGCCTCCAACAAGCCCTTGGGTATGTTAGCGATATGGTTTTTTATCAAAATTACGTTGTACCCGTTGACAGCGTTGGGCAATACCAGCACCCAAAAGGTATCGATCAATCCGTAAGAGGAAAGCGTCAAATAGGTGGGCATAAGCCCGCCGCTAAAAAGCACCGTGAACAGCACGAACAGCATCATTGCCTTGCGCCCCGGTAACGCGGCGTTGGAAACGGCAAACCCGACCATAAGCGTCAACGCCATATGAATAAAGGTCGTAACCGCCACCACGAGCAGGGAAACGAGCAAGCTCCGATAAATCGCCGTGCTGGATATGACCGCTTTATAGGCAATCAGGCTGATATGCGAAAAATCGGGAAAAATCATTCCAGGCGACGCGAGCACCGCGTACTCGTCCGAAATGGACAACGATAAAATGTTGAACATAGGCACGAGCGACAGGAGCACGAACAGGGAGAAGAATATAACGATACATACGTCTACGCCGTTGGCGGCGTGTAATTTTTTCACTTTCGCCATTACAGTACACTCTCCCCGTTGATTTTGTCGGAAATTTTATTCGCCGCAACAATCAAGACGAACCCGATTACCGATTTGAACAAGCCCACCGCCGTAGACAACGAATGGTTTTGCTCCTCGCCGAAGCTGACGCGGAACAAATACGTATCCAAAATATCCGCGACGTCGTACACGGGTACGGAATACATATTGTAAATTTGGTCAAACCCGCCGTTGAGTATGCCCGAGAAGGACATAACGAGCTGCATAGAAATCAGCAGCTTCAACCCAGGCAGGGTAACGGCGAGCATTTTCGTCAAGCGGTTGCCGCCGTCAATCTCCACCGCGTCGTACAGCTCTTGGTCGATTGCAGACATAGAGGCAAGGTATAATATCATACCGTAGCCCACGCCTTTCCACAAATCGAGTAAAATCAGCAAAATCATAAACGGCACGTCGTCCGTGAAGAACTTAACGCTTTCCGCGCCCAAACCGTTAAGCAAACTGTTCACCATACCGTCCAAGCCGAAAATACGCTTTGCGATACCCGCGATAATGACCCAAGAAATGAAATAGGGCAAGAACATCACCGTTTGCACGAACCGCGAAAACCGACGCGAGCGCAATTCGTTGAACAATAACGCAATGATAATCGTCGAGGGAAAGGTCACGATAAAGCGCAATAGCGAAATGAAAATGGTATTTTTTACGGAAGTCCAAAAATACACGTCCTCGAACAGCGTCGTGAAATGCTTGAAAACGGGATCCACCCACGGGCTGTTAAACATACCGTATTTGGGCCAAAAATCCTTAAACGCCAGCACCAAGCCCGCCATAGGCACGTAGTTGAACAACACCAAAAAGATTGCGCCGGGGATAAACATTGCGTAATAAATCCAGTATTTACGCATACGCTTTCCCACGCTGTTGGAGTTGTTTTTTTGCTTTGCCATCAATACACCTCCCCTATCGTGAACGTAGCGATTTTGTACAGCTTTCTACCGTTCTCGTCTTGATTGTCAAGGGGCAGGTTGTAATAGGGCTTGCCGTCGTATTCCACGCCGACCGCAAGATAGTATCTACCCGTTTGATCCTCATAGAATTTATCGGGAAGCTTCATTGTCAAGCTACCCGTATATTCGGGCGTTTTTTCCACGCTTTGCGCGACCTTCAAATCCTTTACGTCGAAATCGTCGGACGCTTCGCAACAAATTTGCCCCGTACTGTCGAGGATATAGAAGGTAGGCTTGCCGCCCTGATAGCAGGGTGCGGCACCCAAGTTTTGCATAGTGTATTCAATGGTCACGTTCGAGCCCATTTGCAAAGCGGAAAACCCGACTTCCTTAAACGCAAGCCTGTATCCAAGCCGCAAGGTTATCTTATCCGCCCACGCCGTCGCCAAATACGCCGCAGGGTCGTAGTGTATACGCGCGTACGACGCGTGGCATTGATTTACGCTGTCTAAAAGCGCTTCCGTAGGCGGATTTGCGAAATGGTTTTCCAGCATAACCGCCTCCTCTCGCCAAAATAGGTCGGTGACGGCGGTGTTGCCGATATTTCCCACCAAATCGTTGGGCGAGCTGAACGAACACGCTACGCTGCAATCGACCACGCCTACGCCGCGCTCCACGCAATATTCGGAAAATCCGTCGCCGTAATACTGCTCCAAATCGTCGTTGACGACGATTTGCGTGTTTTGGAAGTTGGTGACGAACATATCTACGTGCTTGTTAATCGTCGCGCGGTTAAATTTATTCAAACGCGTAAACGCGCTGTGTCCCTCGCCCCAATCTCCCAGCGAGCAAACGTCAATGACCTCCACGAGCGGATTATCGTCGTAACGCTCCGCCGCGGCAGACAAAAACGCGTTGAACTTTTCAAGGAATATCTCGTCGGCGTAATCCACGACCCAAGTCGGACGGAAATTTTGCCAATCCGCTCTATCCACTTGATTTCCGTTATTCCAAGCGGGATCGCCGCTTTCGTTCAATGCCCAAGCAACGCTCTCCGTCGTCGAGCCGTAGAAATTTTGTTGGCTTTGCCAAGTCGCGTCCAACAGCCCGTCGCCGTTGGGATCCTCCTCATTCTCGTCCAAGCGGCCGTTGCCGTTCAAATCGTATTCGCTGTACGAAAAGTAATATTCAGGCGCATAGCTTTCGCTCTCCGTATCGTACATTTCCGTTTCGTACACCGTACCGCCGCCCTCTACCTCTTCGATAGCGTAGCCCGCGTCGTCCACGAATTCCGTTTTTATCTTTCTATCCCAATAATAGGTTTTGCCTTGCGCACCCGCATCCTTTACCCAAAGGGGCGTGTTCTGGTCGCCAGGGTGGGTGACTACCCAGCCCAAAACAACGCGTTTGCCTTGCTCCCACCACGGTTCTAAAATATCCTCGAAGCGTTCCCAGTCGTATTCGTTTTCTTGTGGCTGCCAGTACGACCAGCCCACGCGCATAAACAACAAATCGCAAGGGAAATTATCCAAATAATCGTTTTCTCCAAGATATTGATTGAACTCCGTAAAGGTATTGCTGTAATAGGCGAAATTCCAACCCATATTCGGGTTTGTGAGCAACGCTTGGTTGTCTTTAAGCTCTATCCGCGTCGTTATCGTAGAAGTCGTGACGTTGCAGCCGACAAGCGAAGAACAAAGTACGCACGCGGATAACAAAGCCGCGATTTTAACAGATTTTTTCATACTTTATTCCTCCTTTCTTTTCACGGTAAGCAAGCCCGCTCCCACGAGCGTGAGAGCAACCAACGCGCCGCTCGCGTCTACGAGCGTGGCGTTACAGCCAATGCCGCCGCCCAGCGCGATTTCCACCTCTTCAAGCTCCGTTTGGTTACCGCCGAAATAGCGGTTGCCTTCGTCCAAGGGTATCTCTATACCGTAATAGGTAAAGGGCATATCCTCTTCAAACAGGCTGGTACGGTTATTATACCGCGCCGTGAACACCTCGCCTTCTTTTGCAAAATCGTAAACGAGCATCATATTCAGCGTGTCGTAATCCACTTCCCCGTCGCAATCGATAACGAAAAGCAACGTATCGCCCTTTTTCACAGCAAAGGTGTCCGTCTGCAAGGTTATCTTTTCCGTTCCCTTGGTATGCGTCCATTCGCCATCGCTCAAAGGAATTTGATTTTCGTCGTTCAACAGCAGCTTGAAGCGTACTCCGTTGCTCGTTGTAACGTTCTCGTTAAAGTTTTCGTTGATTAAATAGGAGTTGGAGATATTCACCCGTCCGTCGTCGGGCGCGGTCCACTCAATCCCCAGCATATATTTGGTGGAGGGTTGTGCGTATAACGCGTTGACAAGCAAATATCTGTCCCCTTTGATATAGTACTTCTCGCCCGTAGGATTGATTTGCATTTCATTAAACAGCTTCTCGTCAAAGGGCGTTACTTTCTCCGTTTGCAGCTCGCTTGCTTGGGGGATAGGGTTCTCAACGGAGGCATACAGGTATTTGATAACGGCATTTTTTTGCACGCCCGCAATCGCCGATTCCGTCTCGCCCGTGTCGCCCGTATAGTAATTGTCCGCCATACCAAACCACACGCCGTCAGGATTGTTTGCGTCCGTCCAAACGAAGCCCCAATTATCAAAGCGCACGTTGTCGTAATTGTTGTTGGCGTTACCGCCGCAATCTACAATATAATACAGTGTTTCACCCGCTTTCATCTCCAAGCCGTTGAAACGGATATCCATAGGCTCTTCTTCGCCTTGCGGAATTTCCGCCCATATCCCCTCGGAAGGGAACAGCACTTGATTTTCCTTAACGACGCTGATACGCGCGCCGTCCGTTTCGTCGCTTACCTTGCCCGTACGGAGCACCGCACCCAAGCCAAGCTCGTTACTAATCGTGCCGTCGCAAGGCGCGGTAAACGCGAGTGCGATTGCAGAAAAATTTCCGGGGACCATAAAATCGCCCAAAACGGAATGATCGTAATATAAATACACGTCCGTTTTCGCACCGCACCAAAAGGGTGTGTCGTTAATGCTCGACCAGCTCAACTCCTCCCCGATAACCGCCACTTGCGTAGGATTTTCGGGCACGGTTT
The DNA here is from genome assembly GCA_045576335.1 of Candidatus Scatosoma sp. Classification (GTDB taxonomy): domain Bacteria; phylum Bacillota; class Clostridia; order Christensenellales; family Borkfalkiaceae; genus Scatosoma. Next base: position 18,120 of record JAZNGH010000018.1, on the reverse strand, counting down.
CCATTTGCGTATATTCCAATACGTTTACGTATTCGTAGGCAATCAACTCGCCCTTGGTATATTCGCCAAGCCCCGACGCGCCCGACGCTTCTTCGGCGTTGGCATAGGTCAAGCCTTGCGTAAAGCTCACGTATTGCTCGCTCGTCACCGTGCTGTCCGTATACATACCCTCGGCGTTGAGATACACCGAGTCCCAAGCGTTGTTGCCCTCACCGCCGCAATCGATTATAAAGCGCAATTTATCCCCCGCCTGCAAGGTCAATTCAGGCAAAACCGCTTTGGTGATATTCGCGCTGTCGTCCGAAAGCGTCGCAAACAGCTCCTCGCCCGCGGGATAGATTTTTTCTTCGTTTTGGAAAACGGACAAACGCACGCCGTCGTCTTGGTGGCTTTCCTCAACCTTGTTGGTTCTATACGCGGCAAGAGAATTACCGTTCACGGGCTTTACCGTAGCGTCGCAAGGCGCGGTAAAGGTAATCGAAAGCGCACCCGTTGCGCCAGGAGAAACCAACGTATTTGCCCATTTCGCAACGTACCCGTTGCCCGTCTTTGCCGATTGGTACAAGCCTTCGCTCGCATAATTTTCCACCAAGCTCTCCGCTTCAATACGGTAGAGCTTTTTTTCCGCAACGGCAATCTTGCTTACGAGTGCAGGCACGCACAGCGTACAACAAGCGGCGAGGGCAAACGTTATCGCGATACTCTTTCTCATTTCCTCCCTCCTGTAAATCAATGGAATTTAGGAAGCCAAGCCCCGTGCGCCTCGATTAAATCGTCGCAAACGGCGCGAATGTCGTCCATAGAAAGCTCCGCGCTCGTGTGCGGGTCTAAATACGCCGCCATATACAAGTCCTCTTTCTTCTTGCTACGATACGCCTCAATCGTCAAAAGCTGCACGTTGATATTCGTACGGTTCAACGCCGCAAGCTGTTCGGGCAAAGCCCCTACGAGGCAGGGGTGCACGCCGCTGGAATTTACCAAGCAGGGCACTTCCACGCACGCGTTGTTAGGCAGGTTGGAAATCGAACCGTTATTGATGACGTTTGCGTTGATTTCGTAAGGCGTGTTGGTGTATACCGAACGGATAATATTCGCGCTGTATTCGATACTGCGCGTATGCTCCACGTCGCCCTTTTCCACGATACGGTCGCGAAGCTCCTTCCATTCTTGGATTTGAAGCCTACATCTTCTGGGATATTCGTCCAAGTTGATTTTATATCTATCCAAAAGCTCGGGATATTTGTCCTTGATAAAATACGGGAAATACTCCGCGGAATGTACGCTCGATTCGGTCACGTAATAGCCGAAACGGTGCATAAGCTCGTGACGGACCAAATCCCACTCGATACCCTCCGCGTGCTCTTTGCTCTTGGAACGGCGTTTGATTTCGGGATAGAGGTCGTTTCCGTCTTTGTCGTAGACGTTGAGCAGCCACGCTTGGTGGTTGATACCTGCAATCTCGTATTTCACGGTATCCGTCAACGCGTCCATTCCCAACGAATGGAAAAGGTTGGGCACGCATACCTGTACGCTGTGGCAAAGCCCGATTGTTTTTACGTCCGTAAATCTTTGCATATACCCCGTCAAAATCGCCATAGGATTGACGTAATTCAAAAACAACGCGTTGGGGCAAACCTCTTGTATATCCTTTGCGAAGTCGTCCAAAACGGGCAGCGTACGCAACGCGCGAAAGATGCCGCCGATACCCAAGGTATCTCCTATCGTTTGTCTTAATCCGTGCTTGTTGGGGATTTCAAAATCGGTCACGGTACAAGGCTCGTAACCGCCTACCTGAATGGCGTTGATGATAAAATCTGCCCCGCGCAAGCTTTCCTTTCTGTCCGTATACGCACGCACGGTGGCTTTGCTTTGGTATTTCGCCTTCAAATGCTCCACCATACGCAAGGAATCGTTCAATCGTTCCCCGTCAATATCAAACAACGCGATTTCAAAAGCGTCCAACTCGGGCGTCAAAATCAAATCGCCCACGACGTTTTTCACGAAAACGGTACTACCCGCGCCCAAAAACGTAATTTTCATTCCTTTCTCTCCTTTGAAAAAAACTGCTTTTCTGCATACTTTCATACGCTACTATCTAAATTATAGCACCCACTCCCCGAGCAGTCAATTGCCACTTGCAACCAAATTATGTAAATATGTGACTTTTTTCCCTTTTGAATAGAAAATTTTTATCTTTTTTTCATAAACTCCTTACATTTACTTGACTTTTTTTTCTGCAAAAAGTATGCTTTGTTTATGAGAAATTACCGTACTACAAAAAACGAATACCCATTACCCACCACGGTCGAAAAAAACTTTTCTTCCGTGCCTACTCTTTCGGACGTTACCATTTACGAAAGCGGTTGGGAAACCAACACCCCTAAAAAGGGGTTTGGTCCGTATGTTCGCGATTATTATTTATTGCATTTCGTTTTGGAGGGCAAGGGCACGTACACAATCGGTGACAAAACCTTTACCGTACATAAAAATCAAGTTTTTTTAATCCCGCCCAAACGTAGCACCACGTACGTTGCAGACGAAGCAGAGCCGTGGACGTATTTTTGGATAGGCTTTAATTCCGTGCAATGTAAAGCATTGATGGAGGCTTGCGGATTTTCGGAAAACAACTATGTTCTACCCTTTGCGGATACCAACTGGGTAAAACGGCAAATCCGTAAATTATATTCCTTGAAAGCCTATCCGATAGCGTACGATTATTCCATTCACGGCTGTTTGTACGAGCTGCTTGGGGATATTCTCTACGCTTCGCAAAAGAACCACCTTTCCATTAAAAATAACGCGTACGTGTTCAACGCAAAAAGTTTTATTGAAACGCATTTCACCGAAAATATTTCGGTGGGCGATATCGCAAAGCACGTGGGCTTAAACAGAAGCTATTTCTCGCGCATTTTCAAAACGGCAACGGACGTAACGCCACAGGAATACCTGATGGATACGCGTCTGACGCACGCGCTGTTATTGCTTTCGCAAACCAAGCTCCCACTCGGTGAAATTTCCCTCAAATGCGCCTTCAACGACTATTCGCATTTTTATAAAGCCTTCGCGAAAAAATACGGCTTATCCCCTGGGGCGTACAGAACCTACGCGCAAAGAGAACGCTAATAACAAAAAACGCATTTCGTTACGAAATGCGTTTTTCATTTACCCAAGTAATTTATTGAAATAATAGATAGGAATCGCGCTCCAACCGTGGCATAGACTGCCCGCGCCCTCAAAGTCCGCTGCCCCCTTTTCCGTTTCCCAAAACGAGGTCGCCCCCGCGTCCAGCATTTTTGCGTACCGCTCGCGGATATCCGCCAAAACAAAGGCTTCGTATTTGCCCTTAAAGCGTAGCAACGCGTCGTAAACGAAGGCGCGCATAGACAAGGTAGCCAAAACCATATTTTCGTCCTTGACTATTTTTTCCGCAAGCCGTTCGTCACCCAACCCGATAAGCAGCGTCAGCGCGTTGCCAAGCTGGCTGTATAGCTCGGTATCCGTGGAAAGCTTATACACGCCCTTGCTCTCCACCCAAAACCGTTCGTGAACGGCTTTCAAAAGCCCCTCGTAATTTTTCTTGCGACCGCGCATTTTGTCGTACATAGCAGCCACGTACGCGTACATACAGTTCAAAATCAAATCGTATTGCTTTTCCCCGTCTGCTCCTTGCGGCATACAGCCGTTGTTGCCGCCCTCGTTCCATTCGTAAAAATTCCAGAAGGGATAGGGAAATCTGGGTATTAAGCCCGTTTCATCCAAGCGAGCCTCAAAGGTGTGCACGAGCGCGTCCAGCGTTTCGCCCACTTCCTCCAAAAGGCTGTAATCCTTGGAATATTCCAAGTATTCGTAAACCTGTAAAATATACGCGAGCGAGAAAAAGGGAATGGGTAAATCCGTCCCCGCGGGATAGCAAAGGGACAGCATACCGTCCTTACGCAAGCCTTTGGCAATCAACGCCAAGTTGTGTCTTTGGTATTCGTAGCCCTCGTACGCGTAATACCCGCAAAGCATTTGGTTGCGGCTGTCCATGGTATACAGGGCTTGCTCCCGCCAAGGACAGTCCTCGTAATGCTCGTGCATACAAAGCCGTAAGGTTTCCACCGAAACGTCGTAAATGCGCTGGTCAAGCGCGTTTTGGAGCTTCTTGGGAATGAGCGTAACGGGATAATAAACGGGACGGATACCGATATAGCGTACGCTTATTTCGCTTTCGGCGTGTACCTCTATATACCGCCCCGCAATGCGCCGCAAGGGATTGAAAAAGCTGTTTTTGCCCTTTTTCGCCACGAAATCAAAGCTGAAATCCCGACCGCCTATCAAATAACGCACTTTGCCGTCAACGATATGCTCGCCGTAGGCAAAGGTGATTTTTTGCGCGCAACTGCTTTCAAATTCCAAATCGACGTAGCCCGCCGTTTCCTTGCCCATATCCACGAGCAATCCTTCGTCCGTTTTCGTGATTTTGACGGGCAGGCGCGGCGTCAAACGCAAAAGCTTAATCGGGCGTTTGTAAAGATTTTTGGTTTTTTGCACGACGCGGCTGGGCTGTAAATTTTCTTTTGCTTGCGTATTGTCGAACGCAAAGCTGTACCCTAATTGCATGGTAATCGTTTTGCAAAGTCCGTTTTTGTAGCCAAATTCGCTACGCGAAAGCACGTCTTTTGAGCTTGCTAAAACGAGGTCGTTCGCTTGCGAGATTTCAAAAATCACGCCCGCGTCGTCGTTGACGTAAATGAGCGAATTTTCCCCGTAATGCCAAACGAGCACGCGCAATTCGTTGCCCTTTTGGCAGTAGGCGGAAATATCGATTTCGTCGTAAAATTTATGCGTAGGATAATCCGCACATTGTGAAAACGCAACGAGCTTGCCGTTCACGTATGCGGCGTACACGCTGTCGCAAGCAATACGTAAGCGAACGCTGTCCGTGCTTTCAAGCGCGAACGGCGTTAAAAATTCCGCGTAATCGTCTTTGCCCGCTTCCCGTTGCGTCCATATCCATTTTGCTTTCTTAAAGCTTTGCATTGCCCACCTCTCCTTAACCAATTCAATATAATCCGAACTCGATTTTGAGTGGCCAATTTTGGCGCATATTGCGTTAAAACCCTTGCCAAACCGTCGGGTTTGGCTACGGCTTTCGCCTTATATCCGCCTAAAATTCGCCTACTTAAAATTGCAAGCACGCAAAAGTACGTATTTTTAGATGGATTTTGGCGAAGGCGAACGCCGTCGTACAAGCGTACTACAAGAGAGCATTTGCCGAAAGGCACTAAAAAAACGCCTTTTGCGCGGGTTTGGATTATATTGAATTGGTTACATTCAACGTTTCCTTTATCATACTATTTTTCCGTCTGCTTGTCAAGCCCCGCAACGCAACAAGTCACCGTAATACAAAAAAAAGTCACAAAAATAGTTTTTTGCCGTTTTTATACTATAAAGGAATAAACCGAACCCGCACACATTTTTCATAATAATCGTAATTTCCTTGGGTCACTTGGAAAGCAAAAAGCAGTCAGTTTTTACTGACTGCTCTGTTTTTAATTTTGGAAGTTCCTTCTGCCAATCGTTAACCATTACGGTCACTACAAAACAATAGCTAATTCATTTTGTAGCCTTTAGTTCGTGTTGCACTTTCATGACACGTTCCCTATTCGTGTACTACCACGGGTTCAGATTTTATAAGCACATCAAACTTCCCAAAACGGTGCTTACTGTGTTAAACTTTAAGGGCAAACCCAACAGTTTCCGATATAAACAGGTCGTGACCCTGACACCGATATTAGCATCTCAGCTATCCTTTTTAAGAAACCGTTATTATATTTAGTATGGGTCTATAAATATTTATAGACCCATACAATGCGTGTTCAGCATAAAAAAGATATTTCATCATTTTCGCGATTCTCTCGAACTTACGAGAAATATTTAAATTCCATACCAAAAGAACTATTTCGTTAATGTGATATAGTTCAAAAAATCTCTTAATTAATTTTATTGTTACAAGATTATTATTCTTCCATCATTAATTGCTCTACACAAAGAAGTTATACATTCAACTATTTCATACGCTTGCTTTTTTTTGATTTTTGTATCCATATGCACTATTTTATTCCGAATGCTTAAATATTCTTTTGCCCTTCGAAGATTTTCTCTATCTTGTTGAGTATTAGTGTTTAACAATCTTAAATATGCTAAAGCAGAATGCGGGTTAGTCGCCCCAAATTTATTTGCAAGGGTAATCTCCAAGAGTCGGAATACACTTATAACAGCGGCATTATACTCACCTTTTTCCAGCAATCTAAAATGTTCTTCTTGGTTTTTCAGCTTGTTTTGCGATATTGCTATTTTTTGAATAGTTCCTTCTAATGCTTCTATAAAATATTCATTATCTCCTGTTAAACTGTATTCGAAATATGAATTCATCGAAATATTAAGTGGTACATTGTTCTCAATGTCTTTATCTCTAATTAAAATAACATCTTTACCTTTTGATGTTAAATGAGCATACTCCCACAAAACATTTGCATTATTATCTGAGATATCAACAATAGACATAAATGATTTATTGATTAGCAAATCTGCCTTTCTCGTCCAGATATTACCACGCATAATTACTTCATCTAAAGTTACGGGTATAATATTATTCTTTATAAGAATGGGGTATAAAATATCTTTCAAGCGAGAAATTCGATTATATGAAGCAGAAATGAAACACAATTTACTATCCCCTGAAGGCATCTTAAATTCTTCATTCGCTTTTTCATTTGTAAGCACTATTTTTTCTGGTGTTTCACGATCAATTAATAACTTTATTTCAGTGAAAAACTCTTCCAAAATTGCGCTATAATTTTTCTTGTCGCCGGGTAGATTTATTACTTTAATATTTCTCCTTTCAAATTTAGAAATCTCAAGCGGATTTGCCCCTACCAGTACTACATAAGCAGGACTATGAAGTTTACCCAACCTACTTCCGATCATTTTCCATAATGTTCGGATATCATAATCATCTAAGCTATACCCAACGAGAAGAAGCGTTTTTGTAATAAACATATTTGATATATAGGTTGCCAAAATCTTGTTCTTATCTAAAAAGCAATCATAATCGTCTTCTGTAATTACCATGTGTTCAGGATGATTAAAATCACCATGCATTTTTATCACTTTTGTTTTTTCCTGAATGTTAATTGGCAGTCGAGCCTCAGAAACAATGGTTGAAAATGGCGTAGCGCTTTCAGTTAATGCCTGTTCAATTAAAAAGTCAAAATTAGTTGTGCAAATAGCTTCAAAATTTAATGCACAAAAAGCCCGATGTGCTTTTCCGGGTTTCATAGAAGATATTTTTAATTCTTTTGCTATGACCTCAATTAACTTTGTGCGCGAAAACTCAGTTTCAAACAATGATAACGCATCAATAGCATTTGTATAATCATAATTAGTGATATACGAAGCCACTGCACGCCCTAACCCTTCCCAATCCAATATCACTGTTCCCGTTGGTGCTATAGCATTCTTGGAAAATCCTGCACCAACAAAGGGTACTACTCTATTTTCAACGAAATCTTCCTGAAGTGTTTTAGGAATATATTTTAATAACCTATCCGACATTTTATCATCCTCTTTTGTAATTTTTTTACTCTTAAAAACTTACTTCTTATATTATAGCATATTTTTATAAAAAAGTTATATCTAACCCTCAATTTTACTCCTATATTTTTAATTTTTCTCTTGCAATTCCTTAAGTTTTTTAGTAGCATTTCTTTTAGCAGAAGGAAAACTTTTCGGTTCTATCTGTCTTGCGGCTGAAACACGCCCCACTAATATTTTGGCAGCCTTCAAATCCATTGTTCCATCATTTAATTTTTCTAAACCGTCCATTATCTCCTTTCTTTTCCCATTGGGGACAGCTAAAGTCTTATTAACCGTAATTATTACCCCCGTAACGCATTTTGCCGTATTTTTAGCATAAAAACGCGTCTTCTTTTGCTTTAAGGTGTGGCCGTATTTATTCAAACAGCCTCTAATTTCATATATTAATTTATTTGCACTAAAATACTTATCCGAAGAAAATGTCATATCATCAACATATAACGAAAACTTTACGCCATATTGATCTGCAATAGTCTTTATTTCTTTAAACATTTCTTCATACGCATAGTATGCCAATATTTGACTAACTGAAGTTCCTGTGGGAATTCCTCCTTGATACGTTGATAAATCGGTTAATATTTTTGCTATATCTGGGGCACACCTCAATTTATTTTTAAAAAATGAATAAACGTACTCCCGTTGACATTTATCATAAAACTTATTGATATCAATAATCAGACAATATGAATTTGCCACGTGATATTCCGCATTTGTAACATAGTTCTTTCCTTTTTCCCCTGACATTAACCAATCCGGTCTCTCCACCTTTTTTAATAAGACAAAAATTCTTTTTTGAATTTGTTTTAAAGCAAAAATAGGCGTTGTAATAGTCCTTAATTCTTGCGAATTTTTCTTGGGTATAAAAAACTGTCTATATTCAATTGTATCTAAAATCGCCTTTAATTCAAAAGAAGTTGTGCCGAGAAATTGACACAACTTCTTTTTTTGGGCACATTTATATAATGCACATTGATTTAAAGGATATCTTTTATAATTTTTCAAGCTCCCCATCTTCTATTTCGTCCAAAAAGTCCTTTGATAATCTATCTATCAACCGAATCATCTTTTTTTGTATAAATAATTCTGCCCTGTTTTCGTTTTTCATCTCTGTGTATTCTTCCGACAAAATTAATAACGATGAAAGTTTGATATCAAAAATTTCCGCATAATTTTGCAATATCTCTAACGACGGTTTTCGATTTCCATGCTCTATTTCAGATAAATAACTCGGCGAGATTTCTAATTCACGACTCATATCATTTGCCTTATAGCCATATATGAGCCTTATTCTTTTTAATGCCTCTCCGATATTCATAATAACCTCCAAAATTAAATTGAATAGATTTTTTCCACACGTCGCAATCTTACTTAAACATATCGATAATTTTTTTAATCAGCTTGTACACATCTAATAATAACATTAAAAATGCAATGCCCATTTTAAAAAAGCCGATATGAAATGTTCTTTTGCGTTTTTTACGTACAGACATGTCGCGTTTTGACCGCTTTTTTGGCTTTTTCATAACCAAACCTCCTTTTGGGGCATAAGATTTGAGAATAGCCCCCTCCTGCAAAAGAGGTGTACAAATGCGACATCTATTCAATTCGTTTGCGACGTCCGTGCTCCTGCCGGACGTCGCTGGCTCTTGCTTTTGATTTACTGAATGAATCAACAAGTCTTTGCGCCAGCTAAAATAGAGCTAATGCTCCACAGGTCAAGATAATCTTGCCTCAGTTTAAAGGAGAATACATATCCACCAAAATTAAATTTGGCTTCAGCGGTAGTATTACTATACCAAAAAATAATTCATTTGTCAAGAATTTTTTTCACTATTTGTAAAGTTTTTCCAAAATATTTCTATTTCTTTTTATTTTTGCTTGTCAAAAATAGTAAAAATTTGTTATAATCGTGCTTACTATATTTTTTACAAGGAGATAAAATTATGAACAGTTATCCACAAAAAGAAAAAGTCGCCGTTGTAAATCGATACTTAAACGGCGAAACTATTTCAAGCATTGCTCGTAAAACAGGTATATCTAGAACAACTATTTATGCTTGGATTAAAGAGCGCAACAAAGCCTTTAATAAAGGCAAAGCCCCTAATTTTCGTCACTTACACGACCTTGAACAGAAAGTTGAAAGACAACAACAAATTATAGAAATCCTTCAACGTTCTCCCTGTTCTCCAAATGCGCCATTAGCAAAACGGTACGAAGTTATTAAAAATCTTTGTACCGAATACACTGTACATACATTATGCGAAGCATTGAAAGTTTCAAAAGGAAGTTATTATAATCATTTATTGCGTAATAAAAATGAAAATACACAAGCAAATCAAAAACAATCCGAGATGAAACCTATTATAGAACAAATATTCCATGAGTATAATCAAATTTTTGGAAGCAGTAAAATCCATGCGATATTAAAAGATAGAGGTTATGCTATAGCAGAATCAACTGTTGCTAAAATCATGCATGCAAACGGATTATTTTCTATAAGAGGCTCTTCAAAAACTATTCATAAACAGCAACAAGAAAGAAAAAAGAATATCCTGCAACAACAATTTACTGTATCTCGACCAAATGAAGTATGGGTTAGCGACGTTACCTATTTTAGCGTATTTAATAGAATGTACTATATCTGTGTTGTATTAGATTTATACGCAAGAAAAGTCATTGCTTACAAAGTCTCGAAACACAATAGTACACAATTAACAAAAGCAACAATAAAAATGGCTTATCAAAAAAGAAAGCCGTCGGCAAATTTATTATTTCATAGCGACCAAGGCAGCAATTATATTTCTAATGAATTTAGAAAATATCTAAAATCGCTCAATATTACACAGTCCTTTTCAAGACCAGGTACCCCTTACGACAATTCCGTAATGGAATCTTTCTTTGGAAGTTTTAAAAGAGAGGGCTTATATCGTTATCAATTCAAAATCGAACGCGAATTTTTTGAAGCCATAAATACGTATATAACCTTCTATAATGAACGAAGACCCCATTCTATTTTGATGAACCAAACACCTGACAAGTTTGAAGAGGCTTATCACAGTAGACATAAGGGAAAAACGGAAAGTGAAACTGAACAAACATAGTTCGCATTTAAAAGGGCTATTTTGTTTTGATGCTAAGATTTTAATTTTTTCTAAAAAAGTGTTCAATTTAATACATATTAAAAAACACGATGTTTCCTCTTGAAACATCTATATTTTTGCATAAAAAAAAGACCTTGAATTTGAACAACTATAGTTCATATTTCAAGGTCTATTCAATTTTCTTCACTCATCTTGACTTCAAACACAGGGACTATTTATCCGAATATTCTCTATTTCTATAATTATTTCTTCAACCTATACGTACGATTCCTGTTAGCCCCTTCCGCCACTATTATACCTTCTGAAACCAAAGCCGATAAATAATCTCTCGTGCGAGAAGACTGTAAATTGAGTACCGTCGCTATTTCAGAACAAGAAGCTGAAACATGGTCAGTTAAATACTCAATAATGATTTGTCTTGTGCTTTCCGTTATCGCCGATTTTTTATCACCGATTTTTATCGCCGATTTTTTATCGCCGACTCTTGTCGATTTTTTATCTTTTATTGAAAGCGTTAAGGTAGTTCTTTCAGGTTCAAAAGTTTGCGTTATCGTAGGCTCTGCCCACTTTTGTTGTTCCCATATAGACATAATATTAGGAATACCGCTACCCGCACGTTCCCCAATATTGATTAAATTAAACATTTTAAGCATTGCGCTGTTTCGAGGGTCGGACACACCGCCACTTTTTGCCGCATCTATTTCTATTCTAAATCCACCTGGATTAGACAAAGAAATATCTTCTTTGCTCTTTATTACAACTACGCCCTGACGCCCATAGTAATCTGCATTCACAAGACAGTTCGCCAATGCTTCACGCAACGCCTCATGAACGGGCGTTTCATCTACGCGTACGCCACCCTTCATCGCAAAAGGAACTTTCAAATCCTGCGTTAATTTATTGTATACACGGAAATAGAAATCGTAAACGTTTCCACTCCAATCCCCCGAAGAAGAAACGATACGGTCCGTCCAACGGATATTCGGATCATATTTTTCTTGATAATCCAAGAAGTAATTATTAAACTCGCGCGTAATACAATACTCGTTTCCGAACATCAAAAGCCCAGCAGAAGTGGGATGCTTTTTACCGTCTTTGCCAATACCGATAGCGCCTATACGAAGTAAGAACTCTTCGTTATCCAATGCACCCCAAACGTGATTCGGACGCAATAGGCTCATACGCATACGATAGCCTTTGATGCTCTCTTCGTTAAAAACGTCCAAATCCATTTCTTCCAACACAAGCATATCTTGTGTTTTTACGGACGCATCACGGACCATTGCCAAATATTCTTCTTGCGTACACTTATAATCACCTTCGCCGTTACGACGATACGTTCCCGATATCGGATTACCGTCTATATAAACAGGGCGATACGCTCTATCTGCGCGGGGAATATTGATTACAATGATATTCTTCCCATCAAGTTCCTGCACGTACACGTCTTTATCCGATAAAATATTAACGCTTACTTTCTTGGGATTATTGATAATATCCCAAAACTCTTTAATTAAGGTATTCGGCGTAGAAATTCCTCCGTTTGCTACAGAAAGGCTACCGTCCGATAATTCTTCAACCCCCAACAAAAGAATACCACCAAAAGTATTGGCAAACGCAGAATACGTTTCCCAAATACTTTTCGGCAATCCCCCAAGGGCTTTCTTCGCCTCGATTCGATTGTTTTCTTGGTATTTTTCCAAATGCAATAAATCAATCATCATTAAACCTCGTTATTTTAATAGTATATCACTTTTCGCCATTTTCGTCAATAATTTATACCGTATCAAAATCAAATAATAAACCTTCACAATAAAAACACACAAGTTTTATGAAAGAAATACGCACTTAAAAAAAGCGGCGAGGAACACCCCGCCGTTGGTGGACCTCGGGAATTTCACCCAGCCCAAATATCTTTTTGTACTATTAGTATATGCCTTTTTTTAACTTTTGTCAATAGTTTTTTAAAAAAGTAAAATATTTTTGACTTTTAGCTTAATTTTTCATCAGGAAACCCACAAAATGCCTGCTTTTGATTATTATACAATAACACTACTACCCCAAACAATTTGAAATTAACATTGCCGAATTCTTATGTTGGTCTTCCGAAAAATGCGCGTAAATCTTCTCCGTCGTAGAAATTTGACTATGCCCCAACCATTTTTGTATATCTTCCAATTTTACGCCCTCGTGTCGCATAAGCGTAGCGCAACTATGACGCAAATCGTGAAAACGAATGTGTTTTAATTTATTCGCTTTGATAAATTTAATGAAGGCTTTTGTGATGTAATCAGGGTTTACAGGTGTTCCATCTTCAATTACGTAAATATAACCCGAATCATTATAACAACTCTTGAAAAACTTTTTTCTTTCTTCTTGTTCCGCCTTCATTTTCAATAACATTTCTTCCACGACAGGCATTAATGGTAGAGTTCTCATACTTTTTGAAGTTTTTGTATTATCCCGACAGATTACTTGGGCTTTGCCGTCAACAGGACAATAAACCGCTGTATGCATAATCGTTATCGTTTTATAATTGAAATCAACAGCCGACCACTTTAACCCTGCAATTTCGCTTCTTCTCAAACCATAGTAGGACGCCATAACGACAGGAAATTCCAAAAGCTTACCCTTTGTCATTTGTATTAACTTCTTCAATTCTTCTTTATTATAGTAATCTCCAACGAATATTTCCCCTTTGGGCAATTTTACTTTATCCGCAGGATTTGTGTTGATTTTATCTTCCTCAAATGCTTCTTGTAAACATTTGCGGATATTGGCGTGATATTTTCTTATCGTACAAGCACTCACTTTTTTCAACTGTTCTTTATAAAAAAGCTTTATATCATTTGCCGTAATGGAATGAAGCGTAATACCTTTGCCGTTAAAATATGGTTTAATAACCCTTTGTATTTGCCGAACATAATTACTATACGTCGTAACTCGTAAAGTATCCTTTAATTCGTCATTCCATTGTTCAATATAATCGCCAAACAAAGGACTTTCCTGTTTTATTTCCTTAGCCATAGACTGTTTAGGATATACCAGCTCTTGTTCGAATTGCTCATAAACCAACGCTCTTTTTTTAATATCGTAATACTGTTGATATTCCAATAACATTTCTTCTGCTCTACGTTTATTTCCACGTATTTTCAATTTTGTTGAAACCCAAATTTGCTTACGCTCATGATTATCGTCATAATAATACACGACGATATAATACAACCCTTTCTTTTCTCGTAAATACGCTTGAACCATATTCCTCCCTTTAATTTATCTCCAAATATCTTGCAAGTGAATCCCTAGAAACTCGATACTCTCTACCGACAAACATATATTTAATGTTGTGTTCCTGTAAAAACCGATACGCTGTCACACGACTAATCGCTAAAAACTCGCACACGTCTTTTATCGTCATCACTTCGGGATATTCAGATAATTTCAATCGTCTATCTTTGTCCATTTACACCCTCCTTTTTTAGATTAAAAAAGAGAACGCACCGTTTATTTCGATGCGCTCTCTGCCTAGTTGTTTATGTAGATTATTTTTTGACACTCTGCTTTAACGCTTCGTATCCTGCATAAATTAAGTCCACTTTGGAAATATCGTGAGTTTTCAAAAACTCGTCTATTTCTTTGTATTTCGCCATCGGAATACTCGTGCGGAATACCTTATTCGCCGCTTTCCGCTCTTCTTTATGCTTTTCTTCATATCTACGCCGATTTTCGCGCATCGGGGTACTTGCTTTTCTTTCCATAACTACACCTCTTAAAGTTTCATTATGGAAAGTATAGCATATTTAATTGTCTTTGTCAATCGTATTGATACTATTGCTTGGTAATCGCGCCAAGTATAAGCCCAACACCGTCCAAAACGATATTTGTAGCAATCAACCCTACGCCTAACGCCACTTTCGTAACCTTACCTAATTTCTTGAAAATTCCTTTCATCGTTGACCTCATTTTTTAACTTACGTACACAAGTTCGTTTAAGATTTCTTCTTCAATCCGACGTTTGATTTCAGACTCGATATGTAAGTCGTGCATAAAATCCCCCGTCTTTTTGAACTGTTCGGATTTAGACAGTTTCTCATACATTACCTTATACATTTCGTCCGCTTGCTTATCAATACCGTGTAAGTATTCGGGCAAATCCCCTGCCAAAGCCATATACTTGCCGATGTTATGTTCTTCAAGATATTTCTTTGCCAAGCTACCATACTTCCCATACACTTGCACTTTCGGTTTGACGAGCTTTTCATACGCTATAATTTCTTCAACCGTCATACCTTCGTTCTCTCTTGCTTTCCTTTTCAGCCCCGCTATTTTCATAGCACTCCTCCTGTTTATTAAAATCGTATTGATACGATAGCATAATTTTTTGGGTTTGTCAACTGTTTTGAGCAATTTTCTTAAAATATTTTTTGACCATTTTCCCCGATGCTTTTTTCTATTGCTTGTTCTCCATTCTTACTTTCCTCTTTTGCGTGAGTTCTCTTAATCCACGACGTTCATAATTTTCCAAATATTCGGGCGTATCTCGTAAAAGACCTTCTTTTAATAGCTTTCCACCTATTGACGTTTCGCTTAATTCTTTTACTCTTTCATTGAATAAAGAACATACTAACGATTTAGTGATTGTTCCGTTTAATACGATTTCTTCTAATAAGTTTACTATTTCCATAAGCAACTCGTCTAAACGATAATATAAATCCAACTGTTTTTCGTCATACTTCTCCGTTTCGCTTTCGTAGGTTACTTCACCCTTTTCCGATTTTAACAGCAAAGGCAAACCGTAGTCCAACGCCTCGTTGATAACTTTATTGAAACTCTTTTCATACTTTGCCATAGACATAAGTTCGTCTATCTGTTCCCACTTTTGCGTATCGGGAATGGATATAAATTTCCTTGTATTTCTGTCTGTATTTCTTTCTCCTCGCATTCTATTCACCTCCTTATTTTATTCGTTTGAAGTGGGTTTCCCACTTGCCTGCTTTCGCCTTACGAAAGCCTCAAAAATGCCGTTGTTGCATTTTTCTTAACCTGCTAGTAAAATATAGCCAAATAGCAACACTTTTTCCATTATACTACCTCCTTAAAAATACTTTAAATTTCTTTCATTAAAACTCTTGACTTATTCAAAAATAACTGCTATAATTATCTTGATAATGAACATTAGGTTTTAATAAAATAAGCCGTGTTCAGCTTGCGGTTTTGGACGGGTTGGGTTATTATAATATCATAATACTGAACATTATGTCAAGCGTTTTTTATATATTTTTGGAGAATTTTTTATGAATAATTATGTATTGCAAAAACAAATTATGTTTTCAAGAAATATAGAATGTTGTAGAGAAGTTATTTTTGATTTACGATATTTAGATATTACGGTGTATACGGAACTTGCGGAATCGACTATGATTTCGTATGATACGAGAGCCGTTTCTCCGTATATTACGGTGGCGAAGAAGATTGCGGATTTATACTGCACGGATATAGAACGCTTATGTGGGGACGAGATATACTTTGATATAGAAGAAGTTTTGTCTTTACAGGTTTCGTTTATTAGGCGATTGGGTTGTATTGAGATAAAGCCGTATAAAGAAAAAATACTCGCCGAGATAAATAAGTATTTAACGTTATCCAAATATGAAGTATATAAACTCGTATCCCAAATCTTTCGGGATATTATTGCTGATTTGCACCGTGTCGGTAGATATATCAAGATTGAAACGGACGAAACGATTGTAGAAAACTTTACGAAAAACTTTCACGATTTGCACGCTTTCTCGAAAATCAACTACCGAAAACTTGGCAAAGCAATAGATATGTCAATAGGAAACTTAACTCGATTAGCGCAAGGCAACGAGCCTATGTTATCGGCGGTTATAAAACTTGCGGATTTCTTTGGTGTATCCATTAACCAAATGCTTTCCGAAAATCCAAACTTTGATTACGAGAAGATACAAAAAGAAATCGAAGGGAAAACGAGTATTGCGAATTTACCGCCTGTAATATCTAATAAGAAGATAAAGAAAGATAGAAAATCACGGATAGAATTGCTCAATGCTTCGCAAGCACGAAAAATTATTGAAAAATGGTTGAAATAAAATTTTTTAGCATAAAAAATATCTATTTTTGTAAGGTTTTTATTTTGCATAATAAAAACTGTTGACTTTCCTTTTTTATAATATAATATTTCAAGACCTTGAAATTGATTTTATTGCCGAAAAAGACGGCGACCGCATTTACTATCAAGTATCGGCGTCTATTCTCGACGAAAACACTTATACAAGAGAAATTACGCCCCTTAAAAAAATTAATGACCACTATCCAAAATTTATAATTTCTATGGACGAAGTACCTATGAGCGACGATGGTATAAAACAAATCAATACTATAGACCTTCTCCTTCAAAATTAAATACTTCTCGGCTATCGATTAAAAACCGATAGCCGAGTTTATTTTTATTATTCCAACTTTACTTTATATAGCGTATTTAATTCTTTTTTTCCCTTTACGCTATTATATCAAGTCTGTATTCACTGCTTCTTACAAGCAGCGTTGCGCAGGTTATCCCCCAACGCATAAATTCCCCCTCATTAGTGTCCTTGTGTTTCTTGTGTAATAAGTTACTGTAATCTAATTATTTTCTAATATTCTTATACATCGGTCCGTATGCTTGGCAAGCTCTGTAATCTTGCCCTTCCTTATCCATACCAAACGCATTCCAAGCCGCAGGACGGTAAATCTTGTCTTCGTCCACGTTATGCATACATACGGGGATTCTCAGCATCGAACACATCGTAATCAGGTCTGCGCCGATATGCCCATACGAAATCGCGCCGTGGTTTGCGCCCCAGTTGTTCATTACGTCGTACGCCGTCTTGAACGCGCCCTTGCCCGTACAACGAGGAGCAAACCAAGTACAAGGCCAAGTGTAGTCCGTTCTCTTCCAAAGCTTATCCGTTACTTCGTCGGGTACGTTCACCGTCCAACCTTCCGCTATTTGCATGACAGGTCCTAAGCCTTTTACCATATTCAATCTTATCATGGTGCAAGGCATTTCCGCTCTCGTTACAAAACGGGAAGAATATCCACCGCCACGGAAGTATCCAAGATCAGCATACGGCCAAGTCGTTGCTTTCATACAAGCGTCGATATCCTTGTCCGTCATCTCCCACCATTTTTTCATAACCGCGTTTCCGTTGTCATCCTTCACCTCGCCGCATGCATCTACGCAAGCCGCGCCCGAGTTAATAAGGTGAATAAATCCGTCCGCCTCTTTCGCTTTCCCTTTGATTTCATAACCCGTTACGCGTTTAATAGCGTCGCCGCTCCAATACGTTCTTACGTCGGCAAAAATTTGCGCTCTGCC
>JAZNGH010000017.1:0-67718 GCA_045576335.1 Candidatus Scatosoma sp. | reverse complement strand
TTATCCAACTTAGGTGGACGACCACGCTTTTTACCATTTGCAATAGAGCAACCGCGATTATCTTTTTCCAAGCCTTCTATACCTTCTTCTAAATATTTGCGCTCCCAATCCTTTATTTGCGCACGATGATTATTGGTTTCTTTTTTAGTTGTTGTTAACCAATATTTTCTTACCGTTTCAGCATAGCTCAAATGATTGTTTCGCATATCTAGTATAACAGATATTTTGAACTCTGGCGAGTACTTTTTGAATGTTTGTCCTTTTTTTGCCATAAAATTATGCACCTCCAAAAGTTTGTCTAACTTTTGGGGTGCATATCAGACAGGCGTGTTTTCATTTATTCTCAAATATAACGGTAGCGTTTCCTCTCTAACACCAAAAGGACAACGGTCAAAATCAGGGTGACGGTTTCCGCCACGAAAAGTGCCAACCAAACGCCGTCCAGCCCCATCAAGAGCGGCAAGACGAGCACCGCCACGACCTGACAGAAAAAGGTACGGGAAAAGGAAATCAAAAGCGATATGCCCCCGTTGCCAAGCGCGGTGAAAAACGCCGAAGAGAAAATATTGAAGCCGCAAAGCAAATACGCAAGCGAATTGATACGCATACCGTGTGCCGTCAGTGCCAAAAGCTCGGCGTCAGAGCCCACGAAAATCGCCGAAAGCGGCTCGGCAAATACCAAGCCGACAAACGTCATAAGCACCCCCGCTACGCCCGTAATAATCATACTTTTTTTGAAGATATTTTTCAGTTCTCCGTCGTTTTGCGCGCCGTAATGAAAGCCGATAATGGGTGCAGAGCCGACGGAATACCCCAAAAATACCGCCACGAAAATAAAGCCGATATACTGCAATACACCGTAAGCGAACACGCCCGCGATCCCCTTTAAGCCCATCAGCTGGGCATTGTAAAGAATACTCACCGCCGAGAGCGAAACGTTGGTCATAAGCTCGGATAAACCGTTGATACACACCTTGCCAAGCAATTTACCGTCGAAGCTGGTTTTTCCCAAGCGAAGCAGGCTATCGTTTTTTCTGCCGAAATAGAGCAAAGGCAAAACGCCGCCGATTACTTGATTGAGCGCGGTTGCCGCCGCCGCGCCAAAAAGCCCCCACTTAAACACGACGATAAACAACGCGTCGAAAAGGATATTACTGCAACCTGCCATAATCGTTACGTATAAGCCCAAACGGGGCTTTTCCGCCGTAATAAAAAAGCCTTGGAATGCGTTTTGCAGCATAAACGCGGGCAACACGGCAAGAATGGTACGCGCGTACACCACGCAATGCTCGACGAGCACGAGCTTCTCCGCCGCGCTCATATCCTTTTCGTTGCTTGCAAACAGCTCGGAAACGGGATGTGCAATCAAAATGCCGACCACGGACAACACCACGCCAAGCACGACCGTCGTATAAACGAGCATAGAAAAAATGCGGTTTGCCTTTTCGTTATCCCCCTCGCCGAGTGCCTTTGACACCACGGCGTTGCCGCCCGTGCCGAGCATAAAGCCGACCGAGCCCAAAATCATAATCAAGGGAAAGATGAGATTGAGCGCGGCAAACTCCGTTTCTCCTACGAAATTCGACACGAAAAAGCCGTCCACGATACCGTAGATGGACACGAATACCATCATAATCACCGACGGCAATACGAAACGGAATAATTTTCCGTAATTAAAATGTTCGGATAGTTTTATTCTTTCCATATTATCCCCGTATAAAAACCCGACGAGGCAAGCCGTCGGGTTTTCGTATTCTTTTTTCTAAAGGCTATGTCACAATAAACGGTTGATTAGTGCTTCGCACGATTTGACGGAAAAACGCCGCGAAGCACTAATCAACCGAGTGTTGGGACAGAGCCTTTCTAAAAATCAATCAAGGTCTAAAAGGTCTTGATAGGTTTCGGTGTGACGCGTTGCGGATTCCTCGTATTTCTCCAAAACCGCGCTTTGTGCCGCGTTCGCATGGTTGGTCGCCGTCGTCGATTTGAGCGATTCGTAGAACATATACGAGAACGTGCCCTCCGTTTCTACGTCAGCCGCCTTAAAGCCGCCGTATACGTCGCCTTGGTCAAACTTGAACGAGCAATAAATGATATGCCAACCGTACTGGGAAGGCGCAACCACGTACGAGCCTACACCCTTTCTCACGACGTATTGCGCCGCGTATTCAAATTCGGGTACGAAGTCCGTTCCGTAAGGTGATACCGCATAGCCCAAATAGCTATTCAAGCAACCCGTGTCCGTGCTGTAAGCAAACATCAGCTCGTTGACAGCCGCCAACGCGTTGTACGCTTGCGCCGTCTTATCGAAGTGGTTTGCCGCGCCCTTACCGTCGGTGAAGTTTACGCTTCCCTCGTAGTACATAAATTTGCTGTAATCTACGACGTCCTCGCCGTCAACTTCCACGGTGAACGGATACGTGGTATCGTCCTTGTACTTATCAAGCGTATCGCCGCTCGCAACGTCCGCACCGACGCATTTGTTGATATATTTGTTCATTTCCGCGATAAATCCGTCAATGGAAAGCTCCGCGGGAGTAGCCTCGTAATCGTCGTCCACGAGCTCTACTTTACCGTTGTAAGGGTACGCGCCCTTATACAGCGTCAATTCCTTGTATTTATCGTTGTTCTTGAAATTGTTTTCAAAGAACAGATATTTATCCGCGTCCGCGTTTTCGGAAAGGTACGAGTTTACGAAATAATCCTCGTCCGTGACCTTATACGCATTTTCGTCCTCTTTACACAGCCAAGGCGCACGCAAATCCTTTGCCTTTACGCTTTCGAGCAACGTTCTTCTGTATGCGAACAGCTCGTCTTGGGTATATTTTTTCTCCGCCGCGGAATAGTCTTGATTTTGCGCGTCCGAGAACGGAATCAAGATATTGTACACGAACCCGAAATCCTGCATACCGTAAAGCAAGAAGGAGGAATCGGAAACGCTGTCAAGCGCGGTGTCGAACGCCGTATAATCTTCCGTATAGGTGATTTTTTGACCGCCGTAAATATCGTTGTATTTTGCAATCACTTGCTCGTAGTTATTATCGGTAAGATGCGCGATAACCGCGTCCTCTAATTCCTCGTAATATTTATTCACGAGCGATTGTCCGAGCGTCGAGGAAAGCTCCATATAATAGTAATCGAGCTGTGTGATATATTGCGTATCTTCCTCTTTGCTGATTAAGCCGTAGCCTTGGAGGTTGGAAAGGAAGGTGTTGTACGCTTTCTTTCTCGTCGTTTTCGTCGAGCCGTCCACCGCTTCGTACGTGCCGCACGCGCCGACTTCGTTACGCCCCGTGTAAATATCGTAATTCAAGCTTTTTCCGTCGGCAGACAGGGGCAAATAGTCATCTTTTTCCGTATTCACGTTCGTGGGCGTGGTGCGCGTTTCGTCGTGCGAGTGCGCGTCGTCGTCCGCCTTGATGTAGTTCGCCTCCGCCGAATCCAAGGAATCGTTGAGCGATTTCTTCAAGCCGTATTCCGCTTCCAGATACGTTTTCATAGAATCCTTATCGTCCGTATTGCCGAAATCGGTAAGGTAATATTTCATCGTAAGCACTTCGGGGTGCGCTTCTAACAGCGATTTTTCCTTTTCGGACACCGCCGCAAGCTCTTTCGCAACGAAATCCTCGTAAGAGATTTTCACTTGCGTAGGGTTGTCCGCCGCTTTCTTGATGTAATACGCCACCGCGTACTGTGTGAGGATTTTACGATCGGTAAGCCCGTCCATCAGCATATTGAAAGTATCCTCGTAGGTGTAGCCGTAGCTTTGCACGTAGGTATAGCCTACGTTGAGGAAATACGCCACGAGATCGCGTTTGGGAATTTGCGTAGAAAGCGCGCCGTCTGCAATCAACGCTTCGATATCGTCCGCGTAAGCTTGGAAATCCTCGTCGTTTGCAAGCTGTTTGGAAATATCTACGGTGGCAACCACCTGATTGAGGTCCTTGACGCTGTCGGCAATGATAAATTCACAACCCGTAGCCCCTACCGTGAGCCCGAGCGCAAGAAGCATCGCCGCCGTCTTTTTCAAAGTGAGTTTGTTATTCATAAAATCGCTCCGATTTGTTTATCGTGATTTTACCGCGTCGGGTAAAAAAAGCATTTCCCCTTTTATAATCCATACGCGGTCACACTATATTATAACCGATTTTTTTACAAAGTGCAAACGTTTTTACGCCTTAGTTTGTGAAAGTTAGCGCAAATTTCAAAAATTTCGTCATTTCTGCCATCAATTCCGCCGCGTCGTGCTTGCCAAACAGCTCGATTACAGGTGCTTCGCTCATATTGAGGCGTACGCTTTGCTTATATTTATCGATTGCCGCGAGTATCCTTTTATCCCCGATTGCTTCGAGCGACGGGAATTCCAACGCCCCCACGCCGTTTGCAACCGTGATTTTTTTCACGCTGAATTTCGCCGCGTAGCTCTTCAATACGGCAATCACCATCAAATTCTCCACGGCGCGCGGCAACGGACCGTAGGTGTCGCGAAGCGACGCGTATACGCGCTTATAATCGGCAATCGACGAGATTTCCGCGATTTGTTTGTAGCTATCCAACCGCCCTGCCGAGGATTCGATATATTTTTCGGAAATGTACGCGTTGGCGCGGATATCCAACTCCGCCGATTGCGAGCTTTCGCCCGTAAGCTCTTCTTTAAGAAGCTTGGCGTACAGCTCGTACCCCACCTTATCCATATGCCCGTGCTGCTCCGCACCCAAAACGTTGCCCGCACCACGAATTTCCAAATCGCGCATAGCGAGTTTATACCCCGATCCAAGCTCGGTAAATTCCATAATCGCCTTCAAACGCTCGGCGGCGTTTGCCGTCATTACGCGTTCAGGCTTGAAGGTAAAGTACGCGTGTGCCAAACGCGCGCCGCGCCCCACTCTGCCTTTGAGCTGGTAAAGCTGGGAAATGCCCAGTTTATCGCTATCTATTACGATAATGGTGTTGGCGTTGGGCAAATCGACACCGTTTTCAATAATCGTCGTCGTAACCAAAATATCCGATTTTCCGCCGTAAAAATCAAGCACGGCGTTTTCAAGCTGCGTTTTATCCATTCTGCCGTGTGCAACCGACACGGTCGCTTCAGGCAATATGCGCTTAATCGTAGCGGCAAACGTGAAGATACTCTCTACTTTATTATAGAGAATAAATACCTGCCCGCCACGGGAAAGTTCGCGTATGCACGCGTCGCGAATAAGTGTTTCCGTTTCCTCTACGACGTAGGTCTGCACGGGCAAGCGTTCGTGCGGGGGCGTGTGAATGGTGGAAATATCGCGAATCCCCGAAAGCGACATATGCAAAGTTCTTGGAATGGGCGTTGCCGTCATAGTCAAGCAATCGATATCCTTACGCAAATGCTTGATTTTTTCTTTATGTTCCACGCCGAAGCGTTGTTCCTCGTCCAGCACCAAAAGCCCGAGATTTTTGAATTTCACGTCCGAGGAAAGCATACGGTGCGTACCCACGACGAAATCGATTGTACCGTCCGCAAGCCCCTGCAAAATTTTTGCCGTTTCCTTGGGCGTATTAAAGCGATTAAGCGAGGCAATACGCAAGCCGAACGCCGCAAAACGCTGTTCTGCCGTATGGAAATGCTGACGGCACAAAACGGTGCTGGGGCACATCAACGCCGCTTGCTTGCCCGCGAGCACGCAAAGATATATCGCGCGGAACGCCACCTCCGTTTTACCAAAGCCCACGTCGCCGCAAAGCAATCTATCCATTACCTTTTCCGAGGTCATATCCGCCTTGATTTCCTCAATCGAAGCCGCTTGGTCGGGCGTGGGCTGATATTCAAAGCTGTCCTCAAACTCGCGCATAAACGCTTCGTTGGCGGGGAAAGGATACCCTTTATTTTCCGCGCGGTCAGCGTACAGCTTTTTCAAATCGAACGCAAGCTTTTTCAAGGAAGCCTTTACGCGCGCCTTCACGCGTTCGAAATCCGCACCGCCAATACGGCTCAATGCGGGGTTTGCGTCACCCACGTATTTGGAAAGCGTATCCATACATTCCGCCGGCACGTACAAGGTATCGCCGTCCTTGTAGGCAAGCGCGATATATTCCTTCGTGCCATCCGTCGTTTCTATTTTTTTCGTACCCAGCACCTTGCCGATACCGTGCGTTTCGTGCACGACGAAATCGCCCACTTCGGGCGCGGAAAACATATCCCCGCGTTTGCGGCGGATACGGCGGTTGTCAGGGGCTTTTGCATACAAATCCCCCACGCCGAGTATCGCCGTTTTGCTATCGTGCAAAACCATACCCTTTTCCAACTTCCCCTCTAACACGCAAACGCCTTTTAGCGTGGAAAGTTCGTCCGTGAGCTTGCTCGTGGAAACGTACTCCTCGGCAAGATTTTCTGTCATCTTGACGGCGCGGTTTTCCTCGCCGCAAAAGAGCATAACGCGGTACCCGCCGCGAAGCCAGTTTTTAATATCCGTCAAAAGCGCGGGAAAGCCGTTTAAGTATCTGGTCGTGGGCGTAGCCGAGAAATTAAAGATTTTCAACGGCTCGAAAAAGAATGGATTGCCCGTAAAGGTTTGCAAAGCCAGCCGTCTTACTCTTTGTACGTTATCGAGAAACGCGTCCTTATCCGCGTATTGCCGCAACGTAAAATCAAAAGCTTCGCCGCCCGTATGTAAACGGTTAAAGCGTTCTTCGTGCTCTTTATACAACGCGTTGAATTTATCCCAAAGCGCCTTGCCCTCGTCAAAGACGAGCAAAGCGTTCTCGGGCAGCACCGAAAAGAAATCGGTGGAATTTTCCAACAGCGGCAGCACGAAAGAGCTGTCGATTTGCTCCGTAGCGAGAATTTCGTCGGCGATTCCCTTGGCGCGGGTATACGCCTCGCTCGTGCGAAAGATTTTCAAGCCCTCCCGCAACGCCTCTTGGATCTTCTCTTTATCCCTTTCCGTCACGATTACGTCTGTCGCCGCAAGCACCGTAGTGCTTTGCACGTTTGGCAAGCGGTCGCCCGTTGTGAAATCGTAAGGTTTTATTTTTTCGACGGTATCACCGAAAAAGTCTATACGAACGGGATTATCGGCGTTGACGGGATAGATATCCAAAATGTCGCCGCGAAGTGCGAACGCGCCCTTGCTTTCCACCTCGAAAGCGCGGGTATAGCCCATTTGTGTCAAACGCGCGGGCAAGGAGAGAAAATCAAGCTCCTCCCCCTCCGTAAAAGTAATAACGGGGAGGGTTTTAGGGAAAAGCTGTGCAAGCGCGTCGATTTCCGCAACGACCACCTCACAGCCCGTTTGCAACGCGTAAATGCCCGAAAGACGGCGAAAAAGCGCGTCCTTAGACAAAGCCTTGCGATAGAGCAAAACCTCGTCCTTTGCCGCAAGAATTTCTGTTTTTTTGCCCGAAATCGCGGCGATATTTTCCGCAGCTTTGCGTGCGGAAACGGCGTCCGCCGTAACGTATACGAGCGGTGTTTGCACCAAGCCCGCAAACATATATTTCAAGGGATCGGAAACGCCGAAAACCGCCGTGGGCGTGCCGCGGCGGAGTTCTGCTTCCAAAGTAGGGTATTCCCCTTTTAAGTTTTCAAAACTGAAAAATCCCCGTTTCATTGTGCGTTATATTTACACATCACCTTTTCAATATCCAAGCCTTTGGCAAACTCTGCCGCCGCCTCGCCTGCTTTTTGACAAGCCGCGCCAAACAATTCGTAGTCCTCTTTTCGAACCTCCGAAAGCACGTAGTTGATAATGGGAATATTCACCTCTTCGTCGCGAATCCCCACGCGGATACGGGCAAAATTTTTCAAGCCCGTTTCCCCGATAACGCTACGCATACCGTTGTGCGTGCCCGCGCTGCCGTTTGCGCGAATACGGATTTTGCCCTTGGGCAAATCGTAATCGTCGTAGATAACGAGCAGTTTATCTTCGGTAATTTTATATTTGGACATCAGCTGTTTTACCGCTCTGCCCGAATTGTTCATATAGGTAAGAGGGCGGGCAAGGATTACCTTTTCACCGCCTACGTACGCCTCGGCAATTGAGGCTTCACATTCCTTTTTCTTGAATTTCGTGCCAAGCGCTTCCGCCGCGTCGCCTACGGCGATAAAGCCCATATTATGAAAGGTTTTTTCGTACTGTTTCTCGGGGTTGCCGAGTCCTACGATTAAATACATACTTTATTCCTTTTTGTGAAAATCACCGCCGCGAAAAAGCGGCGGCAATTTATCTTTCGTTTTCTTCGTTTTAGTCGTACAATTTAGACATAGGCTTGTCAAGGTATACGTTTTCAATCGCCGCCGCAAAAATATCGGCAACGGAGAGTACCTCGAATTTATCCAGCTTCTTTTCGTCGGGCAAATGAATGGTGTCCAGCATAACGAGCTTGGTGATTGCGGAATTGTTCAATCTGTCGATTGCAGGTCCGCTCAAAACCGCGTGCGTACAGCCCGCGTAAATTTCCGTAGCACCCGCATCCTTAATCGCTTGTGCACCCTGACACAGCGTGCCCGCCGTATCGATCATATCGTCGATCATAAGACATCTCTTGCCGTTTACGTCGCCGATAATGCTCATGACCTCCATAACGTTTGCCTTGGGACGGCGTTTGTCGATAATCGCAAGAGGCACGCCGAATTTTTCCGCAACCTTTCTCGAACGCTTAACGCTGCCGAGATCAGGTGCAACGACGACGTCGATATTGCCTTGTCTTGCGAAATGGTTATAAAGGGTAGGTCCGCCGAGAAGATTATCGACAGGAATATCGAAAAAGCCTTGAATTTGGTCGGCGTGCAGATCCATCGTCAAGACGCGGTCTGCACCCGCTTCCGTCAAAAGATTTGCTACGAGCTTTGCCGTGATGGGATCGCGCGAACGCGCTTTTCTGTCTTGGCGCGCGTACCCAAAGTAAGGCACAACCGCCGTAATACGCCCCGCAGAAGCACGCTTTGCAGCATCAATCATAATGAGAAGTTCCATCAAATTATCATTGACGGGCGAACAGGTAGACTGGATAATGAAAACGTCTCTACCGCGGACGCTTTCCGCGATATGTACGTTAATCTCGCCGTCGGAGAACGTAGTTACCTCGACCTCGCCAAGCTCGGTATTGAGCTTTTTTGCAATCGCTTTCGCAAGATCGGGATTGGAGTTACCGCAAAACAACTTAATTTCATTGCCGTGAGTTATCATATGTAACCTTCCTTTTATTTTTTCCGCTTTACCGTCGCTTTCCCGCGTATCGGTTTCGGATTTTTTCTATCGTAGCACAACGTTTTTCCCACGCGATAAGCTCTACCCCGCAAAATCGAGGTTCTGTTTATCGCTTATATTACTATAATACAAGTTTTCGCAAATTAAGTCAAGAGAATATCAGGGTTTTTCAAATTTCTTTTTGCACAAAAATCTCGTCGATTTTTTTACGCTCTTTCTCTTCCTTTTGTTTTTGGCGCATTCCCGCAAAAAACGAGGTCAACAGCTCCGAGCAAGCCTTTTCGGACACGCCGCCGATTACCTCCGTCTTGTGATTGAGTAAATTTGCTTCGGCAAGCGCGGAGGTGAGCGATCGTCCCTTTTGCTCGTACGCACCGAAGTACACCTTGTCCACCCGCGCGTTCAAGCACGCACCCATACACATAGGACACGGCTCTAACGTAACGTACAGCTCGCAACCCTCGGGCAACCGCCACGAACGGAATTTTTTACAAGCCCTATCGATTGCCATCATTTCGGCGTGCGCGGACGCAAGCTGCAATTTTGCCCGTCGGTTGTACCCTCTCGCGACCACTTTATCCTCTAAAACGACGACCGCGCCGATAGGGACTTCCCCTTGGGCAAGCCCTCGCTTTGCCGCCTTGATCGCTTCGCGCATAAATTTTTCTTCTCTCGTCAGTTTTCTCATAATTTCCGTAAATATTCCTCGGTTAAATCGTTCAACGACCGTCCGTTTTTTTGTAGTATATCCTTTAATCCCTCGTCGCCAATCGGGTGCGTCAGCGTATCCTCGCCAACCTCTACCGTAAACGCGGGGATTTTCAACGCGTGAATACACCAATCCTTATAACCGCCCGCACTTCCCCGCGCATAAGCAAGCGGGTAGCCCGTAGACACGGACAAAGCAAGTGCAAGCCGCTTATGTTGGGGGCAGGTACGCATTGACTGATAAAAATACCAGTAAATTTCCTCGCCCTTAGTATGATAGCTCACCGTGTAATCGGGCTTTACCGTTTTCGTAAAATTTTTCAACGCAAGCGTTTCCGGCTCGGAAAAGGGCGTGTCGCCTATACAGTTTTCCCCACCGCGCGTGCGTACGTTTTTCACGCCTTTCCCCCAAAGCGCGGGAAAATTGACGTTCAAATCCACCCCCGAAGCGTTCGCTTTCCACAGCGAAAAATCCTCTTTCCCGCCGTTCCAAGCCAAAAGTTTCTCTTTTTTTGCCAAATCGCGCACGCTCGAAAGCCCCGTTTGCGAGAGCAACGCCCCGTCGGGATTGACGAGCGGTACGAGCCAAAAGCTACCCGTTTTCATTCCAAGCTCGAAATGGTGCAACGCCAGCTTTGCCGTAATAAATTCCCGTCCGTGCATAGCGTATTGCGCCAAGCCCACGGGCGAGCCCTCGCCTATCTTGACGGCGAAAATATCCCGACCGAGCACGCTTTGCCCGATTATGCGTTTTTCCGTTTTTACGCTTTGGTAAAAGTCTTTGATAAATTGATAAATATCCACGCATATACTATACGCGAAACACGCAAAAAAGTTGACTATTTATGATAAGTCGCGCCCGCATTTATCATATACGCGCGGTAGACCTGCTCGGCGAGTATTACCCGCATAAGCTGGTGCGGAAAGGTCATATCCGAAAAGGAAAGACGGAAATCGGCTGCCCTTTTCACCTCGTCGGACAAGCCGCACGACGAGCCGATAATAAAGCAAACGTCCTTTCCCTCGTCCGTCAGTTTTTTCAGTTTTTTCGCCAAGCCCTCGCTCGACAGCTTTTCCCCCTCGACGGCAAGCGCAATCGTATAGCCCTTGACGGCGCGGAGAATATCCCCCGTTTCCGCCTCGGGGTCCGCCCCCTCGGCAAGCTCTTTGATTTCGATTTTCACAAAGCGCGAAAGGCGTTTCGTGTATTCCGCCACCGCTTCGCGGTAAAAGCTTTCCTTGATTTTTCCAACGACCACGAACGTAATTTTTTGCATAATCAAAACCCCTGCAACAAAACGGATATCCAAGCGAGCGCGCAAATGAAGATACCCACCGCCGCAAACAGCCAAAAGCCCTTGCTTGACCCCGTTTTTTCGCTCTTTTGCGGTTTATCCAAAAACAGAAGATAGCCGAGCGCGCCCAAAAGACAAAGCGCTGATATCACGATATAGGGCACGAATACGGGCGTGGAGATTGTTTCCACGTTACACGCGTACAGTATTAGAATGAGCGCGTTATTCAAAAAATGCGATAGCACGGTAGGCAAAACGCTACCTGCGCGAATCGCCACGAGTGCGAACGCCGCACCGCAACAGAATTGATAGAGCGTTTGCGCGGGATTTTGATGATATAGCGCAAACAACAACCCGCAAACGAGCACGGCAAGCGTTTCGTTAAGGGCTTCTTTGAGTCCGTCAAGCACGACGCCGCGGAAAAGAAGCTCCTCGAATAACGCGGGCAGGACGGCGATTGCGAGCACTACGCCCACAAAGCCAAAACCCTCCGTTGACGGAAGCCGTATGCCCCCGTCCGTATAGCCGAAGCCCTCCAACCATTCCAAAAACAGCGCGTTTAACTCGGACAAGGACAAAAGCCCGACCTGCAAAACGAATGCGACGAGAAAATATTTCGGGTGGCATTTTTGCGCTTTTACCGCGCTTTTAAGGGGCGTTTTTCGATAGCGCAAGCAAAGCAAAACGACGAGGCCAAAGGAAAGCTGTGGGATAAGATAGCTTGCGTATATATACCATTCCGATTGCTCGTAGCCCTCGCCCACCGCGCCGAACGCTTGCATAAAAACGAGAAAAAGGGTAAAAATCAGCGTAGGAAACACCGCCGCGAGGGAAAAGGCAAGGCCCGAAGCCTTCGCGCCCGTCGCGTCGCCGAAAAGCGTATAAACCAAATTGTCCTTTCTATCCTTTTTCATATCGTTATTATAACAGATTTTTTTCCTTTTGCAAAGCAAAAAACGAACGCTTGCAAAAAATTTCGCTTCGCGTTCGTCTTTATCCCGTTAATTTTTCTCTAAACTCTTTGATTATGCGGTTTTCGATACGCGAAACCTGCACCTGACTCACCCCTATTCGCTCTGCGACCTCGCTTTGCGTCATATCCCGAAAATAGCGGAGCACGATAATTTTTTTATCCCGCTCGCAAAGCTCGTCGATCGCGCCGCGGAGCAGCATTTTATCCAGCCAGTCCTCTTGGTCGTCCTCGGCGGGCAGGGTTTCAATGAGTTCCCGCTCCTTGCCGTCCTTGAAATCCGTCCCGCTTTGCAAGGAAACGGGCATTTTGGACGATCCTAAAACGAACACCGTTTCCGCTTCGTCCAAGCCAAAACGTTGGGCAATCGTGGCGACGGCGGGCTGTTTTCCGTGTTCAATCGTGTATTCCTCGATAAACGCGTTCATCTCCTTTGCCGTCTGCTTCATTTGCCGCGACACCTTCACCGAGCCGTCGTCGCGCATAAAACGCTTAATCTCTCCCGCAATCATAGGCACGGCGTAGGTGGAGAATTTAACCCCAAAACTCTCGTCGAAGCCCGCAATAGCCTTCAAGAAGCCCATACACGCGATTTGAAACAAATCGTCGTAGTCCACCCCCTTGCCCAAATACCGTTTCACGATACATTTGACGAGCGAAACGTTGTGGTTTATCAGCTCCTCTTTCGCAAACGGGTCGCCCGTTTTGGCAAGTCGGATATATTCGATTGTCAGCTTTTCGTCAAGCATCCAAGCGTTCCCTTAATCCCTCTTTTTCAAGATTGCCGATTTTTTTGAGCATACGCACCTCCGTACCCTCGCCGCGCTTGCTTTTTACGGTAAATTCGTTCATAAAGGCTTGCATAATGGTAAAGCCCATACCCGAACGCTCCTCGCTTTCCAAGGTCGTAAAAAAGGGCAAAGTCGCCTGTTCCACGTCCTCTATCCCGCACCCGTAATCGGTAATCTTGATATGTAAAGTGCCACCCTCGTCCGCGCGTTCCGCCTCACATTCTATTAAAATGGCATTGTTCTCCCCGCCGCGCGCGTATGCGTGCACGATACAATTCGTCACCGCTTCGCTCACCGCCGTTTTGATATCGGACAGCTCGGCAAGCGAGGGATTGAGCGAAAGGGCGAACGCCGCCACCGCGCTACGCGCAAAGCTTTCGTTTTCGCCGATTGCCGCGAGTTCAAGTTTCATATAATTTCCCATAAATATCATTCCTCCGCGTACCGTTTTCAAATTTTGGGCATAAGGGTATATACGCCGCTCATAGACAAGATTTTGTCCGTGCTTTGGGACGGAGCGGTTATGTACGCCGTCATGCCCAGACGGCTGCATTTTTTGTACCTGCCGATTAAAAAACCTATCCCCGTCGAATCCATAAAAGACACTTCTCTTAAATCGAACACCACGCGCTCGCAACCGATATGCTGCTCGGCGAGCTTATCCGCTTCCCGTCTTGCGAGCGCGGCGGAATGCTCGTCCAGCTCCCCGCAAAGCCTTACGCGTAAAATATTATTTTCGTTGTTTGCGTAAATTTGCATCATACTCCTCCGAACGTATCCATTTTAACGGAATTAAAGGGAAAGATTTTGTAAAAAGCCGTCGTTATTTTTTTTCTTTTGTCGAAAAGTTTTTTTGGATTTTCACAAAAAATTACTTGACTTTTATCTCTAAATACTTTATTATAGATAAGCATTGTGCAAAAGCAATTCGTCTTTTGACGACAGGGGCCTTTAGCTCAGTGGTCAGAGCTGTCGGCTCATAACCGATTGGTCCGCGGTTCGAATCCGTGAAGGCCCACCAAAATCAAATATCCACGGCCCAATAGCTCAGTTGGTTAGAGCGCCAGCCTGTCACGCTGGAGGTCGACGGTTCGAGCCCGTTTTGGGTCGCCAGATTTACCCTTTCCCATCAGGGAAAGGGTAATTTTTTGCTTGCTTGCACGCGTTATTTATGATATAATGGAAAATATGAACGGCAATTTTGAAAAAAATAAAACGCCGCGGCTTGAAAACGCCGTGACGGTATATATCGCGCAAATCCCGAAATCAGGCGAAATCACGCCCGTGTATCCCCCTTTGCGCCAACGCGAGATACTCGCCTGCACAAGCGAAAAGGTGCGGCGGGAAAAGTATTACGCGTGGAAATTGCTCGAATACGCGGTTTCAAGCGCGCTTGGGGAAACAATGCAGGAGCTCGTTTTTGAAAAATCGGAAAACGGGAAATGGAAATGCAACGCTTTTGAATTTTCCCTCTCGCATAGCAAAAACGCCGTCGCGTTGGCGATTTCCCAAAGCGCGGTGGGCGTGGATATCCAGCTTTACGAAAGCAGAAATTTGCAAGCCGTAGCAAAAAAAGTTTTAAGCGAACAAGTCTTGCAAGAGTACGCTTCATTGAGCGAAGAAGAAAAAACGCCCTACCTTCTCCGTAAATGGACGGAAAAGGAAAGCGTTTTCAAAACGCTTGACGCGCCCGCGTTTTTCACGGCTGATTTTTCCTCGTTTACGGGCAAAACCTACGCCCGCGATATCGTAATCGACGGGGAACGCTACTGTGTTTGCGTTGCGTGCGACCGTCCACCCGTCTTTTACGACCATATAAGCCTTTGACTGATAAAAGCCAATCTTTTCAGATTGGCTTTTCTTTTATTCTTCGTTTTGCGTATCTTCCGTCGGTGCAACGGGCTCGGGCTCTTCCTCGTCCGCTTTTCCGCTGAATTTCAGCGCAAGCACGCCCAAAATCACGATTAAAATGACGACGAGCAAATACAGCCAACCGCCGTCAAGCTGTAACCATTGAAAGAATATTCCCAAACGCGGGATTACGCCCACCACTTCGCCGACAATCATTTCCTTGCTGACGTCGATTGAATCCTTGACGTTATTCGCGTCGCCGCGCGTGATAAACGTTCCGTCCTCGTTGATACCGATTATACGGTGCGTCGTCGGTACGTCGTACCCCTCGGGCAGATAGGTAACGATATCCCCTATCTTGTAATCGTCCGTCTTTTGGATAAAGATCACGTCGCCCTCTTCAATCGTTCCCGACATACTCCCCGTCACGACGGTAAGCTGGGAACACCCCGCAAACGAGGGCACGGGCGAGCCGATAATAAATTTATCGATTGCAAGCCAGCCTACGAGCACCACCAAAAAGGCGAGAACGGCGAGCAAAATGCTCGTGAGCACCGTTTTCACGATTTTCCAAGCTTTATTTTCCTTTCGTTCCTCTTGCATTTCTTTTTCTTCCATTTTTTATCTCCTCATTCGACCGTAACGATTAGCTTGATTGCATACTCCACCGCGTTTTCTCCAAGAAAGGTATCCAACGCGTCGTTACCGCTTTCAAACAGCCATTGCCATTCCAAAACGAAACGCGAAGTGCTGTTCGCGGGAAACAACGAAGCGTCAAAGTGCATATCGCCTATCGTTTTCCATTCGTCCGAGCCTACGTATTTCCCGTCCATTTTCAAACGGTATAAAATAGGTACGCCCGTATCCGCCTTTTCTCCCTGCAAGCACTCTTCAAGCGCAAACGAATAACCTTGGTCAAAGGTGTTTTCTATGGAAAAATAGTAGCTGCCGTTTGTCCCCGGATAAATCGTATCGTCAAAAATATCCAGCTCCGTTTCGGCAATATTTCCGTCGCTGTCTTTTAACACAATTTGCTTTTCTTCTTGCTTTTGGGGCGTAACTACCCAAGGCAAAACCAACAGCGCGCCCAAGAATAAAACAAGCAACACGAAAAAGAGCAAGAAAAAATCAAATTCTTGCTTATTTCTATATCCTCGCGAGGAGGAATATGCGCCGTTTGGGGCGTACCGTCTTCTTCGTGCCATACTCTCTTTTTATAATCGCTAACGCTCCTTACCCCTTACGGGCAAGGAGCGTATTCGCTTATCGTTTTTTATGTATAAGTTTTAGTTTTGTACCTGTACTACGTTCGCCGACACGGAGAATTCAAGCGTATAGGACATATTCTCTGTTTGTGCAGCTGCATTCGCCGCATTTTGAGCAAGAAGCGTATCGTATGCATCGTTGCCCTCAAAAGCCCAAGTCCAAGTTAAGGTATACACGGTATTTGCAACGGACACGCCCGCATCAATTGCCTCGGCATCAAAATTAAACTCGTGCAGTTCAGAAGTCGTTTTCGTGCCTTCCCATACGTTGGTCGCTTCTGCGTCGCCAACCTTCTTTGTCATCGTCCATTTAATCGGCGAATACGTCGTGCTACCGTCAACGTATTTAATCTCTTTCGTAACGTTCACGTCGAAATCCAAAGAAGCGGGAACTTCCGCCGTACCGTCGAGATAGAAAGTCATAAAGCCCGTAGTACCAGGAGCAACGCTTGCACTGCGCGCAACCACGTTTACACCCTCATCGGTACCGACAACGGACGCTACACCGTTCGCCGCATTACCGTATTCCTCACCAAACAATTTTGCTACGTCAGATTTCAAAACGAAACCCCATTTTGCAACCGTTGCCGTGTTGCCGGGCACTTCGAAGTTGGAAGCATACTTTGCGTACGTCGTTGCGCCCATTGCGCCAACGAGCGCGACCATAAGAGCCATTGCGCCAACTACAAGACCTTTTTTGCCGTTCTTTTTGTTCTTATCCATAATAATTTCTCCTTAAAAAATTTTTTCTTTTTTCAAAGATTTTTTAATAATTTCATTATACTCCCCCGATTTGCTTTTGTCAACGGTTTAAGTATTCATTCTTTCCATTTTTTTGGGAATTTTTATCTAATCTCCATAATAAGTAGGATTACCCGTAGCAGAGGACTGTGTTACCGTACCACCGTGGTTTGTCACCGTCGCTTCCGTAAGCTCATCAGTAAACACGCCATCCGTATAATATTTATAAAACGCCGTAAGCTTTTTATTCGTTTTATTATTATATATATTCATATTTGCGTCGGCGGCAGTATAAACGATATTATCTTTTCCAACGTAAGACCCGTAATACACGGAAACTTTAATCGGCGCGTCTATTTTCGTTCCACCTGCATTAGTAATATAACGATTATTCTCTTGTATATTCATTGTTTCCATGGGATTCATAGCCATAGAACAACTGTTTCCAACAATTTTGATAGCGTTTTGATAATCGCTTTCCGTCCAACCTTCGACCGCCGAATCGCTCTTTTTATACGCACCGAATACTACGTTGCTACCATTATAAATATTGAAACCGTCGAGATTACCGCTTCCAAACGTACCCTTATAAATCAATACGTTTGCGGGAGAAGTATACGTATGGGTAACATCTCCATAAGTTTGTCCTGTTGCGCTGACTGAAACACCCGTAATGAAGGCACCGCCGTTACCGCCGTCGAACCTACCGCCATAAATGTTTACAGTCGCCGCACCGATTACCTTTAAGCCGTAATGCGCCCCGGGGCCCGACCGCGTCGTACTCGTAAAGAACGTATCGTTAAAGCCGCCCGTTAACGTGCCTTGCGTCATCCAACCCAAAAATACACCGTCGTAAATACTTACGTTTCCGCCGCCCGTTGCCTGCACGCCGTTACCGTAGTTCGTTTGGTATGAACCGCTGTAAATGGTAATAGCGCCGCCGTTGACCGCTACCGCGTGCCCGCCGTCCAAGCTACGCTTCATTTTCCATGTAGAGTGAAGACTTCTCGTTGGATAGGCGTGATATTCGTTGCCAAGCTTTTGTCCCTCCGCCTTTACGGAAACGGTTTCTCCGCCGTTTAAGCTACCCATATACAGGTGTGCCGTATCTTCGTCGCTCGTATCGTTGTCAAATACGCCTACGCCGCCGCCTTGCTTTGCCGAAACGTCAATCGTCGGCGCGGTCGCGTTTGCAAGCGTAGGATTTTTTCTGAAATGCACCTCGCCGTTGGTTACGCGGACAGCGTAGCTCTTTACCACGAAATCGCCGTAAGAATAATAATCTTGGTCGTTATACAAGCCAGTATGCGTTAAATCCAAACTACCGTTCACGTACAAATCTCCACCGCTTACGTAAAGACCGTCGGTGTTTTGATAATCTCGGATTTCGGTCAATTCTTTTCCTGTCGGAAGCGTAATCTCGTACGCGTTTTTCGCGTTATCCGTAGACGAGGGCGTAAGCGTGCTTTCAATCGTGTATTGACAAGCGTCGTCAATATACACGCTGCCGTTTTTCACGACGACGGCGGACGCTCTACGCGTAATAATCGCATTAGAAATCTCTTCGGGCGCGCTTGCTCCCACCTTGCCTTTGAGGTGCAGCGTTCCCGCCGAAACGGCAATAGCCACCTCTTCACAAGCCATATCGATACCGTTTTGAACGGTAATCGAGCCTGCCGCGTCGCAAAGATAAATGCCTACGGAAGCAGCGTATTTGTTGCCTTGCGTTTTCGCCGTCGTTTGCGAAACGCCGTTTTCCATTGCGCCAATCGTCAGCTTTGCGCCGTTCATAACGAGCGTATTTTTCGCGTCGTTGCTCGGGTCGGCATAGGCGTAAACGCCGTAACAGCTCGTAGCGTCCTCCATTGTTATCGAGCCGCCGTTGACCGTTATAGAGCCGCCCGAAGTGACGATACCCTTACTGGTAACGTCTAACGCTCCGCCCGCTTTATAGGTCGGCGCGCCGTTCATTACGTAAGTAGTACCGTTGGAAACGACCGTACCGCTCAACGTATTGATACCGTAAGAGCCCGCGCCCTTGAAGATAAGCTCGTCGTTCGTAGTCGTAATTTTACCGCTTTCAATATGTATACCGTTGCTACGCTCGCCCTCAAAATCATAGACGCTCGACGACGAGGTAATCGTACCGCCCTTGGAATACGCCGCGCAACAATCGTGTTCGTCAAATTGAAAAAGACTGTTGGTGATGGCAATCGTATCGCCTGCTTCCACCGAATAAATACCGATACATTCTTCTTTATAAAATTCGAAATACCCGTAATTCAGACTGACGGAAATGGCAGTACCCTCTTGCAGGGAAATCCCGCGCGAAGCGCGCTCGTAGAAGGTGAAATTACATGTATTGTCCGCCGTACCGTCTATGGTAATCGTACCGCCCTTGGACTGTATGCCCATTGCGCTTTCACCCTCCAACGTGAAATTGCAACCGCGTACAATCAATTGACCGCCTTGGGCATCGACGCCGCCGCTTTCCGTATAAATACCGACGGAGTTTGCACCCGCCACGTCAAAGGTGTAATTCGTTGCGTCTACCTTACCGCCGTTTCCGACGACTACGCCGTACGAATTCTCGCCCGAAACGTCAAATCTCCCATCCGTCGCGGTATTATCCGCCCGTAAAACGAGTTTGCCTTTGGTCACCCAAACGCCCGTCTGTCTGTCGCCGCCCGTGAGATTGAAATTCACGTGCTCCACCAAGAAATTATCGTCGCCCGTAACGGTCGAATAAATACCCACCACATCGTTGCCCGTAACGTTACAGACCGCGTTTTGCAAGGTAAATTTACCGCCGAGCATACAGATTGCCGCAAGGTCGGTCTTATCGGTCAAATCCGCTTTTGCCGTCGTGGCGTATTTTGTGAACTCACCGCCGCCGATAGACAGCTCGCCCACCTCTACGTGTACGAGATTGTTGTTATCCGCCGCAAACGTGCCTTTATTGATATTCAGCTTTGGCTCTTGATAATTTTCGCCCACGACGGAGGGTTTGTTGCAGGTGATACAAACGGACGCGCCGCCTTCTGCCGTATACGTGCCGCCCACCCAAGAAAAGTTTTCCAAATAATCCGTGTCCGTCGGGTTCGTCGAGGGTACGGTCGCGTAAAACTGACTGTCCTTTTCTACGGTAATCGTGCCACCCGTCGTTTGTACGCACGCCGATTGCGTTACGCCGAAATAGGTATGGAAGCTACCCTTCGTTACCTCCAACGCGCCCGATTGCATTTTTATCGCCGCGTATCTGTCCTCGGGGTTGGTTTTCGTCGCCGCCGTTTCGATATCCTTTTCGTATACGTACACGGTGACGAGAATATCCTCTTCGCCGCTTCTTCCTTGCGTACCCACGTAGGAATGGTCGTCCTTATCCACGTAATAGCTGTAATAATAGCTTGCCGTGGCGGGGTCGGGATGGTCGGCGTTATTTTCGTCCGTCGTATAATAGCAATAGCTATCGGCAGCCATATCGTAATCGGACGCCGTATACGCCTCGTCGAAATACAAATTGCCATCGGCGGAAAGCTCGTCGTTTTCCAACGGCGTCACGCGAGGCAAAATCACCGCCGCCGTCAGGTCACTGCTTTTCAAGGTCGCCGTTCCGTCGCCGTTTTGCTCATAGTAATTGACCGCGCTTGCCTGCACGACCGTTTCGCTCGTGCGGGTGGCGAGGTTGTAGGAATAGTATTCGGTGAAGCGGGGTCCGCTCTCGAATTTACCCATAGTCACGGACAGCGTACCGCCGTTGACGTTCAAAACCGAGCCTACGGGATTATACAAACCGCCCGTACCGTTTATGGACGTGTCCGTAATCGTAAGGCTCGTACCCGATACAACGTTGACGATAGGGTCGCGACTGTTACGCTGTATTTCTTTACCGTTCAAATCCAAAATCAAATCTTTATTCAAGCTTGCGGGGTCTCTCGTGATCACGAGCGGATTTTTGATATCGTCGCCAAGCTGGATATACGAATAGCCTTGGTTGAGCGCGTTGAAAAAGTCTTCCTGTGTTTCTACGGTAAATTTATTCGCCACCGTATAATCCAACGGTCCCGTTTCCTTTTCGGTGACGTAACGCGCAGCCGTGGGCACGACGAAACCCGCGCAAAGCGACAGCGCGCCAAGCACGGATATAATCATTTTCGTCATCTTCGTTTTACCCACTCTTTTTCTCCTTGGATTTTTCTCAATTCCACGAAAGCTGTGTGAATTTCGCGCTCACCGAGCACGGATACGTTTTACTGTAACAAGCGGAAACGTAATATATTTGTTTCGTGCCGTCGTAAATGGTGAACGGCTTTTCTGCCGTAAACTCGTGGCGTACAGCCTCCGTGTTCAAGCCTACTTCGTCGTAATATATCTTTTCGGGCGCAAGCGTCGTAGTCCCGACCGTAATTTCTCCCATACCGCCGTAAACGCCTTTCGCCGCGGTCGGAGTGCCCCAGTCCGCAACGAGCGTTCCTTCTAACACGTCGTCCGTTCCCAGTCCCTCTACGAGAATGATATTGAACGAATATCCGTGTTCGATTGCCGTACCCGCGGACAGCTTGCACGAAGGCAATCGAAACGCGATACGGTAACAAGGCACAGTCGCGGTATATTCCATAACGAGCGGAGATAACAGCCGTCCAAGCTCCCCCTCCGTTACCGTCGGGTTTTCCGCCGTCGTATACGCGCTTACGTCGCGCAAACGGAAATGAAGCGTCTCTTTCAGCGTTTTTT
Organism: Candidatus Scatosoma sp.; assembly: GCA_045576335.1. Taxonomy (GTDB): domain Bacteria; phylum Bacillota; class Clostridia; order Christensenellales; family Borkfalkiaceae; genus Scatosoma. The sequence continues at coordinate 46,181 of JAZNGH010000017.1, read as the reverse complement.
CTTCTGGCTCGACCGTGATTGTAAGCGGCTCGCCGTTCCATTCCGACGAAGCGGAATAGACTTCCCCTAAACGCTGCACGTTGAAGGTACAATCCTGCACCGTGCTACCGTCCGCGCAAGTCGTCACCGACTGATAACCCGTCGCGTTCGCCGTCGTGTACGTACCCGTTTGTAAAAGGTCGGCGACGGTGATTTGCGGCAATATCGCCGCTTCGCCCGTTTCGTCTAAAAGCTGCAACGCAATGTTCGTCGCAAAGGCCTGTGGTGCGTAAAATACGAGCTCGTATTCCATTGGCACGGACGAGGTTTTTCCGTTTTCGGTGTTTTTGACGACGAACGACGTGTTTCGAACGACGTTCATAACCATCGTTTTATCTTCATTCAGCCAGTAATCCGCATTGGTGAAAGAGAGCGAGGAAACGCTTTTCGTTTCGACCGAGCAAGCCAACCCGCTTACACCTGCTTGCGCATTCTCTTGAAACACGTTGGCGTATTTGGCATAAGAATCCGCGCCAAGCGCGACCGTGGACGCGGCAAGCAATATGCAAAGTCCGCTGAATACGGGTTTTTTCCATTTCAAGAAATTAAATTTCATTTTTGCCGCCTCCTTATTTTTTTCATATGCCAAAAAGACGGGAACTATTCCCGCGCGCATTATCATTATACTCCCGTCAATGATACTTGTCAAGTACTTTCTTTCACAAAATTTGCAAAAAAAGCAAAGAAAAGCATGCTGAAAATAAATTGCCCCTCCGTGCATAACCAAACACGGAGGGGTTGCTGTTAAAGGAGTTTTTGCAGGGTTTCCATAACGTAATTTCCGAACTGTTCGCAAGTCGCGCCCGTATCGCGGCCCGTAATTACGTATTTCTTTTCTTCGAACGAGCAGATATCCAACGCTCTTTCCAGCTTATCCGCGCGCTCCTGCAAGCCGATATGCGAAAGCAGCATCACGCACGCGCGAAGCATCGAACAAGGGTCGGCGTATTGCCCTCTGCCCTCCGTCACCATGCGGGGTGCAGAGCCGTGGATCGCCTCGAACATAGCGTACTTTTTACCGATATTCGCACAGCCCGCCGTACCGACGCCGCCTTGGAATTCTGCCGCTTCATCCGAAATGATATCGCCGTAAAGGTTAGGCAATAACAATACCTTGAAATCGCGACGGCGTTTTTTATCCACGAGCTTCGCCGTCATAATATCGGCGTACCATTCGTCCGTGACGATATCGGGATACAAATCCCCGACCTTATGGCAATCCTCCAAGAAATTCCCGTCCGTCGTCTTGATGACGTTGGCTTTGGTCACGAGCGATACTCTGCCCAAGCCGTTTTTATGCGCGTAATCGTAAGCAAGGCGGGCAATTCTGTCCGAGCCTTGTTTGGTCGTCACCGTGAAATCGACCGCCAAATCCTCCGTCACGTTGAACCCCGACGAGCCGACGGCGTAGCCGCCCTCCGTGTTTTCGCGGAAAATCGTCCAGTTTATCCCCTCTTCGGGTACTTTGACGGGACGGATATTTGCGAACAAATCCAGAGCCTTTCGCATTGCGACGTTCGCCGATTCGATATTAGGCATACCGCTGCCCTTTTGCGGCGTGGTCGTCGGGCCTTTCAAAATGATATGGCAAGCCTTCAACTCCGCCATAACATCGTCGGGAATCGCTTTACCCTTTGCGATACGGTTTTCAATCGTCAGACCCTCGATATCCTTAAACTCAACCTTTCCCGCTTTCACCAAATCGTCGAGGATAAATTCCAACACCCGTCTTGCTTGCGCGGAAATAATAGGTCCGATACCGTCGCCGCCGCAAACGCCGATTTTGATGCAATCCAACGCATTGTAGTCCACAAAATCGCCTTGCGCTTTCATATTCTCCACTCTCACGAGCTGATCTTGCAAAATTTTTCTGAATTTTTCACAAGCGGCGTCCAGTTGCGCCTCGTATACTTCCTTTTCCATATTACTTCTCCTGTTTCGTATAATTCAATCTGCCGCCAGCCAAAAGAATTTCTCTTTGGCGTTTGGACAAATTCAAACAAAGTTTCGCCGCCGCGCCGTTCGTCTTATCCACGAGCGTCGCCTCCGTCTGACCTGCAACGGCTTCCGCAAAGCCTTTAATTTCCAGCTCGTCGCCCTGATTAAACTTGTCGTAATCGTCGGCATTTGCAAGCGTCATAGGCACGATACCGAAGTTGATGAGGTTTGCCACGTGAATACGCGCAAAGCTCTTGGAAATAACGGCTTTAATCCCCAAATACAAGGGCACGAGAGCCGCGTGCTCACGCGAAGAGCCCTGCCCGTAGTTCGCGCCGCCCAAAATCACGCCGCCGCCCTTTTTCTTCGCACGTTCGGGAAATTCCTTATCGCAAACCGTGAAGCAAAATTCGGAAAGCTTGGGCACGTTAGAGCGGTACGGCAATACCTTCGTACCCGCGGGCATAATATGGTCGGTGGTGATATCGTCGCCCACCTTCAAAATAAGCTCGCACGACAAATCCTTATCGGGTGATTTCCCAACGGGAATGGGCTTGATGTTCGGTCCACGTTCCACCGTGACCGTATCCATTTCCTCCGCCGCAACGGGCATTTCAATCAAATTGTCGTTGATTTTGAACGCTTCGGGCATTGCAAGCTTGGGCGCGACGCCAAGCGTTGTGGGGTCGGTGAATCCCCCCGTCAGTGCGGAAGCCGCCGCCGTTTCGGGCGAAACGAGGTAAACCTGTGCGTCCGCCGTTCCGCTACGCGCAAGGAAATTGCGGTTGAAGGTACGCAAGCTCACGCCCGCCGATTGCGGGGAGAAGCCCATACCGATACAAGGTCCGCAAGCACATTCCAAAATTCTCGCGCCCGCGTTAATCAAATCGGCAAGCGCGCCGCATTCCGCAAGCATAGTATACACCTGTTTAGAGCCAGGCGAAATGGACAAGCTCACGTCTTTATGTACCGTTTTGCCCTTCAAAATCGCGGCTACCGTGAGCATATCCTGCATAGAAGAGTTGGTGCAAGAGCCGATACAAACCTGATTGATTTTCATACCCGAAAGCGAGGAAACCGCCTTTACGTTGTCGGGGCTGTGCGGACAAGCCGCCAAGGGCTTTAACGCGCCGAGATCGACCGTGTATTCTGCGTCGTACGTCGCGTCCGCGTCCGAGGAAAGCTCGATAAAATCCTCCTCTCTGCCCTCTGCTTTGAGAAAGGCTTTCGTCACCTCGTCCGACGGGAAAATAGAGCTGGTCGCACCAAGCTCCGCGCCCATATTCGTAATCGTCGCGCGTTGGGGCACGGAAAGCGTTTTCACGCCCTCGCCCGCGTATTCGACGATCGCGCCCACGCCGCCCTTTACGCCGAGGATACGCAAGACCTCCAAAATGACGTCCTTTGCCCCCACGTAATCGGAAAGCCGCCCTACGAGATTGATTTTAATCATTTTGGGCATAGTGATATAATACGTGCCGCCGCCCATAGCAACCGCCACGTCCAAGCCGCCCGCGCCCATACCGAGCATACCTATCCCGCCTGCCGTGGGCGTGTGAGAATCGGAGCCGATTAACGTTTTCCCCGGTTTAGAGAAACGCTCCAAATGTACTTGGTGGCAAATACCGTTCCCAGGACGGGAAAAACGGATACCGTGTTTTTTCGTTACCGTTTGGATATAGAGGTGGTCGTCCGCGTTTTCAAAGCCCGCCTGCAAGGTGTTGTGGTCGATATACGCCACGGAAAGCTCCGTTTTTACTCTATCGATACCCATTGCCTCGAATTGCAGATACGCCATCGTTCCCGTAGCGTCTTGCGTAAGCGTTTGGTCGATTTTTAAGCCGATTTCTTTGCCTACGGTCATTTCTCCGCAAACCAAATGTTCTTTTATTATTTTTTGTGCTATCGTATAGCCCATTTTTCTATTCTCTCCATTCTTATAAATCAAAAAAATTCAAAGAACAACGTCCGTCTTTATAATAGGTAAGGAACAGCTTTTCCAGCTCGTCCTCGCCCATAACCGTCGTTCTGCCGTCCGCGTACAGCGCGTCGATTTGCGTTTTCATTTGCTGTACAATCCAATCTTGCTTACCCACCTGCTTATCGGGCGGTAATTTGAAATGCTTGTTCAGCCAATACGCAATACCCGCCAAGCCCGAGGTGTTGGAAATGGACACCTCCGCGGGGCGTTTCAAAATCTTTTCCGTATCGAAAATGTTGTATATTTCCGCATCTTTCATCATACCGTCGGCGTGAACGCCCGCACGGGTAAGATTAAACGCGCTGCCCACGAAAGGCGTCATAGGCGGAATGGGATAACCAAGCTCCTTTTCGAAATATTCCGCAATATCGGTAATTGCCGTGGTATCCATACCGTCCAGCGTACCGCGAAGCGAAGCGTATTGCATAACCATTGCTTCCGTAGGCACGTTGCCCGTTCTCTCCCCTATGCCGAGCAGGGAACAGTTTACGCCGCTCGCACCGAACAGCCACGCGCTGACCGCGTTTGCAACACCCATATAAAAATCGTTATGTCCGTGCCATTCCAACATTTCCGAGGTAACGTCCGAATAGTGGTGCAAGCCGTAAACGATACCGGGGACGCTTCTGGGAGGAGCCGCGCCCGCAAACGGAATACCGTAGCCCATAGTATCGCACATACGGATTTTGACGGGAATATTCGCCTCGTGGGAAAGCTCGACGAGCGCGTTTACGAACGGCACTACGAAGCCGTAGAAATCGGCGCGCGTCAAATCCTCCAAGTGACAACGGGGCGAAATACCCGCTTCAAACGCCTGCTTTACCACGGATAAATAGTGATCGAACGCCTGTTTTCTCGTCATATTCAGCTTTTTGAAGATGTGATAATCGGAACAGCTGACGAGAATACCCGTTTCCTTGATCCCGATATCGCGCACCATCGCGAAATCCTCTTTTTTAGCGCGAATCCAAGTGGTGATTTCAGGGAATTTATACCCCAGTGCCATACATTGTTCCAACGCTTCTCTGTCCTTTTTCGTATAAACGAAAAATTCGCTTTGGCGAATGATCCCCTTCGGTCCACCGAGCCTTGACAGCATTTTATAAATATCTACAATCTGTTTCGCCGTGTACGGCGCGCGCGATTGCTGACCGTCGCGGAAGGTCGTGTCCGTAATCCATATCTCACGGGGCATATTCATAGGCACGCGGCGGTGATTGAAAGGAGTTTTAGGAACTTCGTCGTACGGGTATATATCACGGAACAAATGCGGCTCTGCAACGTCCTGTAATTCGTATTTGTATTGATCCTGCTCCAACAAATTACTCATAGGATTTAATTCTATCATACTTTATTCCTCTCCGTTTTGTTTTTTCGATTGATAACCGCTGTAAAATTTAATAAATCGATTATAACCAAAAAATTTCCATTTGTCAAGGATTTGAGCGGGGCATTTTTCGTTTCTTCACAAAAACGGTCGTTTTTTTTCACTTAAAAGGCGTCTTTGGATATTTTACTCCAACGTTTTGCTATAAAATGTAATTTCCAAGAAAGGGGCAACAACGCCGTGGAAACGCGCATAACTTTATTCCAAAACCCTGGGATTGCCTTTCTCTTATTTTTACGGACGGCTTTGAGCGCGTATTCCGCCACCCATTCAGGCGATTTCGCCGCGAGCTTCCCCCAAAGCCCCTGCCCTTTAATTTGCTCTTTGATATCCTCGCGCGTGGGCATAGCCCCGGGCAGAAGCGCGGTGACGGCGATATTTTGCCCCTTGACCTCTTCGCGAAGCGCGACGGAAAAGGACGTAAGCGCGGATTTCGTCGCGCTGTATATTGCGAAATAGGGCATAGGGTAAATACCCGAAACGCTGGAAACGTTGATGATTTCCAAGGTTTGCGCTTTTCTTTCGATTGCAAAACGGCACAGCGAAACGGCAGCCTCAAAATTGACGCGGCATTGAAAAGCGATTTTTTCTTGCGAATACGCAGAAAACGCCTTTTGGATATCCGCGCCCGCCGCGTTGACGAGCAATTTTATATACAAATTTTCCGCCGCGATTTTTTCCGTCAACGCGACCCTGCTCCTCTCGTCCGAAAGATTGGCCGCGTATACGCGCACCTCTATCCCCGCGAATTTTTCTTGCAGCTGCTCTTTAAGCGCAAGGAGCTTTTCCTCGCTCCTGCCCGTCAAAATAAGCGCGTCGCCTCTTTTTGCCAGCGCGTAAACGAAGGCTTTTCCCAAGCCGCCCGTCGCACCCGTAACCATTGCGTACGATTTTTCCATAATCAACTCCATAATGTATCCAAATCAAACCCGAAGGCTTGCACCAACTCCACTTGCGGCGAAAGCGCGATATCCCTTGGCGTAACCACCGCGCCGCCCGTTGCGTCTAAATCTATACCGAAACGCTTATACGCCTGCCAAACGAGGTGCGAACAATGCGTGCCGTCCACCTTGCCTTCGTCGTATTTCTGGGTAAAAATGCCCGCCGTTAAAAGATAAGGCACGCCCAAAAGCTCTTCTTTGGCGTATGCTACGACTTGTGCTTTTACGCTTTCGTCTACCTTTGGACGGAGCACGAGAAAGCTTGCATAAGAGGTAAAGCTCTCGGCGGGTCCAAACGCGCTTACGTGACCTATGGACACCGATTCCAAAAGCGTGCGCGTCGCCCCCTCGACCACGAGCGCGGAATGTCCGTAACGGAAAAACGAGGTGTAGGTCGTTGCGGAAACGAGAATATCGCCGTCCTTCAAAAGGGGCAAATAAGTGTAGCCGTCTATCTTTTCCATATAAGTAAAGGGCGCAAAATGCGTACGCGTAACGGCGTACTCCTTAAAAAAGGCGTCTTGAATTTCCAGCACGCGCTTTGGATTGACCGAAGCGAGGTCGTCGATACCAAGCCTCGTCAAGCCCGTTTGCTTATACAGCACGAGGTAGTCCTCGTCGGTGCGCTCGGTCTTTTTTAGGAGCGGCTCGATATCGATTTTTTCGTAATCGGGCTTCCAGCGCGTCCAACCTTGTTGCGTGAGTACGCCGATTTCCAAAACGCCGACGATTCCCAAAAGGAAAAACGCCACCGCGCAAAGCACGGCAACTATTCTTTTCCTTTTTTTCGTCTTTTCTGCCATAAAACCCCTTTATTTTTGCGCGGCATAATCGCGCTTGCCGAAAATGGTAGAGCCAACGCGAATCATATTGCTCCCCTCTTCCACGCAAAGTCTATAATCCCCGCTCATACCCATAGAAAGATACTCTATTTCCGTCGATTGCGTTTTTGCCCATTCGAACACGCCGCGCATTTTGCGCGTAAGCGTTCGAAGCAACGCCTCGTCCTCGCTTTCGGGGAGCATTGCCATAAAGCCTTTAACCCGCAAGCCCTCCGTTTTCGTTACCCTTTCGAAAACGGCTTTCGCCTCCGAAAAAGCGTAACCGCCTTTACTCGCTTCGTCGCCGATATTGATTTGCAAAAGCACGTTGGATACCGTTCCGCGCTTGATAGAAAGCTCGGCAAGGGCATTGACCAGCTCGTCGCGGTCGCAAGAGTGGAACAGCTCCACCTTTCCCACGAGATATTTGAGCTTATTCGTTTGCAAATGCCCTATAAAATGACGGGGACAGGGCAACAAAAATTCGTTTTTATCGCGAAATTCCTGCGCTTTGTTTTCCGCGACCGCGTCCACGCCCGCCTCAATCGCCGCGTTGATTGCCTCGACGCTCTGCATTTTCGTCGCCGCGACCAGCGTGACCTTTTCCCCAAACGCATTTCCGCGCGAAAGCTCGTTTTTTATCGTTGCAACCGCTTGCGCGATATCCTGTGCCTGCATTTTCGTATTCTCCGTTATACTCGTAATCATCTTAATAAGTATATCTTATCTGAAATAATTTGTCAATCTCCCCAAGCGAAAAAAAGCAAAGAAAACAAAATTTCCATACGTTGGGATTTTTTTCTTGTATTCGCTTGCTTTTTTGTGACTTTCGCGTTATAATAAGATAAATAGATAAAACCGATAAGGATAATCAATTTTTTCTATGAATACCGAAGAGCTTAAAACATTTATATTTTTATCAAAAGTCAAAAATTTCACCTTGGCGGCGGAAAAGCTGCGTATCGCGCAATCTACGGTGACAAACCGTATCAGCGAGCTGGAAAAAGAGGTCGGCAAACGGCTCTTTTCCCGCGGCTCGAAAACGGTGACGCTCACCGAAGCGGGCGAGATTTTTTTGCGGTATGCGGAGCGTATTCTCGAATTGCAGGACACCTCTATCGAAGAGATGAACGCGCTCTCCTCGCACAGCCGTAAATTCTCCATAGGCGCAATCAACGCCACCTACGAGGTATACGTAAAACCGCTTATCGACGAGTGCTTAAAAGACAATTCGGTGACCTCTATCAAGGTGATGCTCGGGCACTCGCTCGACCTTATCCAACAATTACAAGACAATATGCTGGATATGGTATTCTCTGCCGTGCCCTTGAAACGGTTGGGGTATAATTGCGACGTCTTTGACGAGGATCGCGTAGCCCTCGTTTGCGGTAAGGGGAAAAACGAGTACGCGGGCGGCGTTACCAAAGCCCAGCTTGCAAAGCTCCCCTATCTTATGTGCGACCTCACTTTGAGCGAAGCGGGCGTGTTCATTCGTTCGCTGTTCCCCAAAAATCACGTGTTCCGTTTGGACGTGGACAACACCTCCAAGCTGCTGCCCTATCTTGAAAAGGGATTGGGGTATTCTTTCCTGCCCTATAAACTCGTAAAGGACAAGATTGAGGACGGCTCGTTGGAGGAAGTTGCCTTGAAGGATTTTACCGCGCCGAAGGTAACGACCTATCTTATCTATCGGCAAAGCTACGACGTCAAACGCTTCCTCGAAAACAAGTTCGACGCGACCACGCAAAACGAATAAGGAGAAAACTATGCTGAATAAATTTTGTAAAAAACCGCTTTGGGAATGTTCGCAACAGCTCGTCAAAATCGCCGTAGGCGCGGAAAAATCCGAGCTCGTCATCAAAAACGCGAAGCTTATCAACGTCTGCACGCGTGAAATCCTTGAAAACGTAGACGTAGCCGTGGGCGAGGGGCGTATCGCCAAGGTGGGCGATTGCAAAAGCTGTATCGGCGAAAACACGCTCGTGATCGACGCGGCGGGGAAATATCTTGCCCCCGCTTTTATGGACGGTCATATTCACGTGGAATCCTCTATGCTCACCGTCGGGGAATACGCAAAAGCCGTCGTTACGCACGGTACGAGCGGGATTTTTATGGACCCGCACGAAATTTGTAACGTTTTGGGCTTGGACGGCGTAAAATATATGCTCGCCGACGCGAAGCGCACGCCGTTAAAGGCTATGCTCACTACCCCCTCTTGCGTTCCCGCCGTGCCAGGGTTTGAGGACACGGGCGCGAGTATCGGTCCCGACGACGTAGCGGAAACGATGACTTGGGACGAATGTGTGGGGTTAGGTGAAATGATGAACTTCCCCGGTATTCTCAACGCGGACGCGCGTACGCACGCAATCGTCGGAGAAACGCTCAAAGCGGATAAAATCGCCACGGGACATTATTCCTTGCCCGAAACGGACGGCGGCTTAAACGGGTATATCGCCTCGGGCGTACGTTGCTGTCACGAATCCACCCGCGAGGAGGACGCGCTCGCGAAAATGCGGCTTGGCATGTACGCTATGCTTCGCGAGGGCTCGGCTTGGCACGATTTGAAAGAGGTTGCAAAGGCGGTGACAAACCGCGAGGTCGATTCGCGTTTTGCGTGTTTGATTTCGGACGATACCCACCCCAACACCCTGCAAAGCCAAGGTCACCTCGATTATATCGTCAAGCGTGCGATCGAAGAGGGCGTTGACCCCGTGACCGCGATTCAAATGGTGACGATCAACGTAGCGCAATGTTTCCAGCTTGACCACGATATGGGCTCGATTACCCCCTCCAAATGCGCGGATATGGTATTGATTGACGATTTGCAAGCCTGCCACGTGACCGACGTTTTCATTGACGGCGAGTACGTAGCGAAGGACGGTAAGCTTCTCAAAGAATTCCCGCCCTACGCTTATCCCGACGCGGCGAAAAAATCGGTGCGTTTGAATAAGCTCTCCCCTGCCGATTTCAATATACCCGCTACGGGGGATAAGGTCAAGGTACACGTAATCGAGATTATCCCCGCGCGCGTCGGCTCGTACGATAGACATATCGAAATGCCCGTCGTGAACGGATTGCTGCAATCGGATACCGAGCGCGACGTGTTAAAGGTTGCCGTTTTCGAACGCCATCATCAAACGGGCACGGTCGGCTACGGCTTCGTCAAAGGGTTTGGTATTAAAAAGGGTGCGATGGCGCAAACGGTTGCACACGACGCGCATAACTTGCTCGTAGTGGGCACGAACAACGAAGATATGACGCTTGCCGCAAACACGCTTATCGAATGCGGCGGCGGTATGGTTGCAGTCGCCGACGGTAAAGTGTTGGGGCTCGTTCCCCTGCCTATCGCGGGGCTTATGAACGACAAGCCGTTAGAAGAAATGAGCGAAATGGTCGAAAATTTGGAGCGGGCTTGGGAGGATATCGGTTGTTCTATGCCTTCGCCGTTTATGACGATGGCTCTCATTCCTTTGGCGTGTTTACCTGAAACGCGGCTCACCAACCGCGGACTGGTCGATTGTCGAACCTTTAATTTCGTCGATTTGATTATCAAAGAATAACGGAAACGCCTCGGTCGCTGACCGATGCGTTTATATTTTATAATTTTTTGATGTACGAGCGTCTACGCTTGTGTTGAATATGATTAAAATGCTTCCATTGCGCTTGAATGTTGTAGTTGGTTTCCAAATTGAGGTTGGTTTCCATATACTTGATTTTGGGGTCGTTGAACATTTCCTGCAAAATAGTCATTGCAAACGCGCTCAAACCCGATTTACGGTACTGGGGCAAGATACCCACGAGCGCGAGGTCGATAGACTCGGGCGATTTCACCGCTTTGAGCAAACGGAAAATACAGGCAGGAGTCAATCTGCCGCCGCTCTTTTGCAGGGCTTTGCCGATACCCGGCAAACACAAGCCACACGCCACGACCTTTTCATTCTCGTCGCAAATCGCGATAATATACTTGCGGTTGAGAAGGAGCATAAATTGATCGATCATCTGTTTTTGCATTTCGGGCGTATACGGAACTACGCCGTATAATTCCTTATAACACTCGTCGATACACTCGAAAACGCCCTTCGCGTATTTTTTGATAAAGGCGCGTTTGCCCAGCTTTTCGCCCCCGATATGTAAATTGTGGCGTTTCATTGCGCGGTCTACGAGCGCACCGAAGCGTTTGTCTTGTTTGGGCGTAGGAAAAAGGCGGGATTCCACCCAGTCTACGTCCTTGACGTAGCCGCAAGCCTCGATCAAGCCCGCGTAATATTCGTAATTGTACTGTTCTTCAAAGGTGGAAAGATAATCGAAGCCCTCAATCAGCAAGCCCTCTCTTTCCAAATCGCTGTACCCGAGCGGTCCTACGACCTCCTCCATACCGTTTTCTTTCGCCCAAGCCTCCACGGCTTCGAACAACGCCTTTGCCGTTTCGGGATTATTTTCACAATCAAAACGGGTGAAACGCACCTGCTTCGCATTATGAATATCATTGAACTGATATTGAACGATACCCTGTATTCTACCGACCGTCACCCCGCCTCGTTGCGCGAGATAGAAAACGGATTTACAGGTTTTCGTATATATGTTTTTAGAGGTGAACATTGCCATTTCGTCCCCGTAAAGCGGCGGCACGAAATAGGGGTTGCCCTTATACATTCGCAACGGATATTCTACAAATTCCTTTCTCTGTTTTTTCGTCTGTACTTCAACAATTTGCAGCATAATACGCTCCTTGTTTTCGCTCGTTTTCTATATTTTATCATATTTTATTATGACAAGTCAAGCGTAAGAGCCATATTTTTACATTATTGAACGAGCTGTAAATCGGTCGCCAAAACGGTATGCGTAGAAGTCGTTTTTTCCTCGCCGTTCCTCTCGCAAACGAAAGAGAAGGTAACGCCCTCCGTCAGATACGGGATATGATCGCCGATTTCAAAATAACGGTTTAAGGTATAACGCTCGCCGTTGACGACGATCGCCTTTAACAAATCGCCCTTTTTAAGCCCAAGCTTTGCGGCGATACCGTTTTCCGTAATTTCGCTAATCAAGATATCTTCCGTAATACTGCCAAAGCCACTCGCGGCGTCGTAAGTATATTTAGAATTTTGAGAAACGACCGTAATGCCGAGCTTGATTTTGTACAAGCCGTTCGTTTCCTCGTCCCCGTCCTTTGCGTGCAGCATAATATTTTCCGTTACGCCCTTGACGATTTGTACGGGCACGGCGAAATTGATGTTTTGGTCGGTCACGTTGCCCGCGTTGGCAATGCCGATTAGCTCCCCTTTGCCGTTAAACAGCCCGCCGCCCGAATTACCGCCGTATAACGCCGTATCGATACGCACGGAGCGATAGGAACGCGACGTTCCGTCTATATCCAACGAAATAAATTCGTTATCCACGCTGACGATACCTTGCGTAACGCTAATGCCGTCGCCGTTGGGGTTGCCGATTGCAATCGCCGTTTGTCCCACGTAATAGGAGGAAGCGAAGGTGACGGGCTTTACGCCGCCGCTTAAAGCAAGCACGGCAGCCGTTTCCGCTTTAAGCACGGCGATATCGTATTCCACGCTCCCGCCTACGTAGCTGCAAGCAAGGGCGTATTCTCCGTATTCGCAATACTTATTCCCCTCCGTGTCCGTCTTTTTTTCGGGCTCGGCTTGCGTACCGTAAAGATAACAATATATCTCGTCGGAAATCTTCTTTTCCGCCGCGTCCTCGTCGTAAACGACGTGGTAGTTGGTGATAAAATAGGTATAATCGCTCTCGATGCGGTAAATCACGCAAGCACCCGTATATACGGCGAGCTTGGTGGGTTTGGGTGCGTTTTCGCTCGTATCTGGTTCTTGAAAGGCACAATACAGCTTGCCCACCGATTGCAAACAGTCGTTGATGACCGCGCAAGCATCCTCGCGCGAAGTGCCGTCGAAGGTCATATAGGCGGATAAAAATTCGGCGTAGGTCAAATCTTCGCCGTAAAGCTCTTTATACGTTTCGTACAGCTCCAACGCCGTAACCTTGCCGCTCTTTCCGTCCTCGCCGTCCAGACCGTTTAAGCCGTCCTCGCCGTCCTTGCCGTTGGTGATTTGGAAGGTGTCCGTCTTGCCGTTGGAATAGGTAATGGTATAGGTATCCACAAGCCCCGAGGACGAGGTTTTTTGGATAGAAACGATACTCACGGGCGTAATCGGTCCGCTCAATTCAAAGCAGCCCGATAACCCCAACGCGAGCATAAGAGAGGTCATCACGCTCGCTATCGTCAATAAAATCTTGCGTATCTTCATAGCTTATTCCCTTTATTGCATCATAGCCTTGCCGCGAAGCAGAGAAATCAACGGCAAGGTAAGCCCGCCAATCATGTTGCCGACCACGGTGATTAAAATATATCCCACCACCTGCCACGAAACTTCGCCAAGGTAATAAAAATAGAGCATATTCGCCACGGAATGGTCAAATCCGCAAAACGCGAAAACCACGATCGGGAGAATGACGCCCGTCGTGGGGCTTAACCCCTTTTGCGGCGCATAGAAGCGCGCTTTTACGGAAATGGTGATGAGCATTCCGCACAAAATGGAGGAACACAGCGCGCGAATTGCCCAGTCCTCCGCGTGGAGCTTGCCCTCTATCACCTTGCCCGCATTTTCGATAACCACCTCGGACACGGGCGAATAGTACGCAAGCAAAGCGGCGACTGCTACGCCGATTGCGTTGCATATAAAGCATACGGGTAATTGCCAGCTGTTTTTTAAGCCCAAGGTGGGGATATCCGCCACCATGCCCGTAAAGAGCTTCATTTCAAAGGATACGATGGCAAAAATGCCGAGCGAGAACAGGATTGCGCCGATAAGTCTGCCCCACTCCCCCAAAAGCGAATTTGCAAGCAACGACGAAATCCCGCCGATACCTATAATACCGCCCGAACAGCCCGCCATAAGACAAAACAGCGAAAATTCGGTAAAGCTCATTTTTTTGAATGGTATTTTTTCCATAATATATTTCTTCCCTCTTCGCACATACGCGCCGTGTATTATTGTATCACTTCATCTGAAAAAAGGCAAGGAAAAAGAGGATATAAAATTATTTTTTCACTTCGGGAAAAACCCTTGTAAAAACCTTGGACTTTGATTTTTTCATAACGCCGCGAATGAGAAACAGCCCCTTGACGGGCATAAGCTTCGCCGTAAAATTCATCAGCTTCGCGTCCCAGCCCACCACCGCGCGTTTGCGTTTTTTAAGTATCTTTTTGAGTATCTTTTTCGCCATTTTTAAGGCAGGCATAGCCACGTAATCAAGCGCGCTGTTTTGGGTGTTTTCGTCGGAGCGGAATAAATCGGTCGCCGTCGTGCCGGGATAGACGATACCGATATACTTTTTGTCCTTCTCTTCCATTTGTAAAGCCTCGGTATACGCCTTTACGGCTGCCTTGCTCGCGGAATACGCGCCCGTTCCGCATACGGTGCAAAGAGCGGCGGAAGACGCGATATTGACGATTGCGGGAAGGTCCTTATCCGTACCGCACAAAATAGGCGACAGACAATCCACCGCGTACACAATAGAAAAATAGTTGTTTTGCATTATGCGTTCTATTGTTTCCACGCCCGCGTTTATGAGCGTGTCAAAGGTTGGAAACACGCCCGCGTTGTTGATTAAAAGCTGTGGCGCGATTTGCTTTTCCAACAGCTCGGTTTTGAAACTCTGCCAGTTTTGCAAAACGGAAACGTCGAACAAGCGGTAGTCGAAGCGTTCGCCAAGCTCGGCTTTGAGTGAAAGCATTTTTTTTTCGCTTCTGCCGATTCCGATTACGCGCGCGCCGTAGTTTTTGATTAAGAGCTTGCAAAGCTCTCTGCCGATACCGCCGCTCGCGCCCGTCAAAATCACGTATTTATTTTCCAACCAATTTCGCATAAAGCACCTCTTATAGACTATTATAAAATATATACGCAAAAAAAGCAAGTGCGCGTAGATTTTTTTTGAAAAATATATGAAAAAATCGTTGACAAACGCCAAATAAAGGTATATAATTGATAATGCGCTTGGGGATATGGCTCAGTTGGTAGAGCGCCTCGTTCGCAACGAGGAGGCCAGCGGTTCGAATCCGCTTATCTCCACCAAAAAACCCTTATATTACTTGGGGTTTAGCGTTTGTTCCCCAAATGTTCCCCAAGTAATATCGGTTATTGTCGTCACAGATTTTGTTGCAAAATTCGGAGAGTTCGCTCCCCGAATTTTTATTTTTTTAAGAATAAAAAGACGGCTACGCCCATACGAGCGTAACCGTCTTTTTATGTTATTTCGTTTCGTCATACCAGCGCAAATATGCGGCGGCTTCCTCTTCTTGGAGCTTGAAACGTCCCACCTCGGTATCGTACACAAGGGATTGAGCGAAAACGATTTTTAACGCAACCGTCAACAAAAGCAAAATTACCTTAATCACCGCCGCTACGATTATTTCTTGGGAAAAGTGAAAAATCAGCTCGTTGGCAAAGGAAACACCGAACAGCGAGCTGACCGCCCCAAACACGATAGAAGATATCGCGTTTTTTACGTTTCGGCTTTTTACATTATAACGCTTGGACGGAATCGTGCGCACGTTCCCACCCAACGCCGAAGAAAGAAATTCGGGATTATAAATTTCCATTTCCACCGCATTCGCCTTTTTTATCGCCTTAAATTGCTTTTTCGATAACGCGCAATCGGGGTATCGTTTCAATATCTCTTTCTTGGATAAAGCCACGTACTTTTCTTCAAACGCCTCCAAGGATATATCCGAGCTTTGTAGCACAAGCCGCCGCTTCTCGCTAAAAAGCTCTTGTGCATACCATTTACAATACTCGCCTATTCTATCCGCTTTGCCCGCCTCTACGATTTTTTTCAGAGCCTTTTTGGCATCGTCGCGAATCTCCGTGTAATAGTTGCCAACGCGAGCGCGGTTGATAAACACAAACTTTAACAGCTCGCCTATCGCGTAACCGCCAATAAACACCCACAATGCCTGCTTGGATATCTCACGAATATCCAGAATGACGTCGGGTAAATCTTTAACGAAATACGTTGCAAGAATACCGACGAGCAACAACGCCGCAACCGTGAGTAATATACCGTTGACGAACGCCTCGTTGGATACGCTCATTGTATTTTTTACCGTTTGATACACGGTTATCGGAGGCTTCGGGCTTTCGTCGTTCGCCTCCACGGGAATTTTCTCAACACTCATTTCGTTTGTACCTCCCCGTAAATTTCGCCGCAGTGCATATACAAATCCCGCCAAGCCTTATGAAGCGCGAAGAAAATCGCGGAAAATACGCACCCAACCGTGGCCGTCCCCGCAACCCAAGTCAAGCCTAATATCGTGCTTTGCTCGGCGTTATATACGCCTAACAGAACGAAGGTAACGACGGTGAGCGCGGCTATAATAATCAAAAACGGATTGTTTTTCATCGTTTTGATAACGAAATACAGCAACGCCACCGAAGAAAGAAGCAACGCAACGACAAAAAGCATAGAAACCGTGCTTTCCGCGTTATTCGTCACCATAATGGGGAAATTTATAATCGTAGCGACAAACGCGGGTACGACGGCAAAAAATACGCCCAGGGCGGCGGCAATAAGCTGTGCTATAAAGTACCACCTTTTGGAATGCTTGAAAATCATCAAATCACCTACCTTTGCGCCACGTCACAGCTTTCGTCCGAATTATTGAGTGCGCGCAAGGCTTCGTCTTTCAGCTCCGTCTTAATTTGCGCGCCGCGTATGATGCACCGTAGCGCGGTATTCGTACCGATTTGCGCTTGCGCCAACGCGCTTAATTTCGCGTTTTCCTTTTCCACCTCTTCCCCCACGTGCTTTTCTTCTTCAATCAACGCATTCACGGCTTTCGTTTGCGCGCGCGTCGTCATCTTTACTTCCGCAACGTCCTGCGGAATAGTAGACGGATTTTTCTTCTCTTTTCTACTCTTTATAATTTTACCGATCGTTTTTCCGGATACGTACGCAACGATGACGGCAAGTTTTATCACGTCTAAAACGATAGCGACGTCTAATTTCTTCTCACTGACGGCAAGCCGCAAGGCTTCCATCGTCTGTTCCCATTCGTCGCCAAGCCCTTCTTCCTTCGCAACGCTTCCCGCAAGCGCAAGTAAGTCGTCTATTGTGATTTCTTCGCCCGTTTTCTCGTCGTTTTCGACTTCGTTGAGTATTTCCCCGTCCGTAACCGTATCGCCTACATTTTCCGTGATTTCCGCGTTCGTTTCACTCGTTACCGCTTCGGCTCTCGCAGGGAACGTCGTGGATAAGCATAAACACGTAGCGATGACAAACGCCGCCGCTATTAAAGCAAGCCTTTTGATAATCTTTTTCATTTTTTTCTTTCTCCTTTTAATCGTTTTTTGCAAAAAGCGGTACGCCTTCGTCTTCAAATTGTTTGAGTCTTTCTTCCAATCCCAAAAGCTTTTGGTCTTGCTCTCCTTGTTTAGAAACAAGCTCCTGTAAAATGGCGGTAAAGGTGAAATTGCCGTTTACCGTTTCCAGCTTCAACGGCTCGATCTGGTAATCGTCTTTGATTACCGCCGTTTCGTTCTCGTTAAGCAGCACGAGCGAAAATTCCACATTTTCCGCACTCGATTTCAGCCATTCGGGGGAAAGCTCAATCGGATCAGGTTTCTTGAAGGAAAAGGTCTTTTTATATTCACCGTGCCGAACTATAAGCCGATACCGCCCAAGCCGTCGTTCTTCGGCAAAATTAAGCTTAATCGTTAAGCTTTCGTTTTCGCTCACTAAAAAGGACGGAACGTCAAACAATCCCGTCCTACCTTTAATTTTTAATGCCCTCGTCATTCCTCCACCTCATTGCACGTCGTCTTCCCAAGAGGCAAACACGGACGGAATTTCCACGTCCACGACCGTCTTTGTTTCCTCGTCGTAACGCTTGACCGTTTTTGAGCGTTTTAGCTCCGCATATGCGGCTTGTGCGAGGTCCGTTTTCCTGTCCCAAGAAAATCGCACCTCTACGGTAGATAACGGCGTAAGCGTTTGCGCTTTGTCGCGTGTTGCTTGAACAGCAAAGGTTGCCGTTACGTGATTGCGATTCTGCTGTAATTTATGCAGAATACAGTACGCTTCGGGGAGCGTAAGTCCCAAGTTCTTGATTTCAAAGTTCGTAGTTTTAAGTCCCATAGTTTTATTTCTCCTTTTTTTTATTCTACTGATTTCGTTTCAACCTCTGTTACAGTATCCTCAAAATTACTTACTGTACCACTCGTAATATCCGTACCGAATATTCTTGTATATATAAACTCATCTCCACCATTTGTATAAATAAATACCATTCCACCAACCACAGAGGCTGCAGAAATGGGATGTCCCACAAGTTGTTGAGGTTCGTAGAATGGTTCAGCGCGTTCGCATATAATGCTTACTTCTTCAAATTCACCATAATCCATCTCAAAAACTAACGTATGCTTGTACAGTTGCGGAATATCATTACGTGTAGCAAGCATACCGTCCGTATGAGGTAAATATAGTGACCGCTCAATAATCGCGCTTTCGCTTTCCCCTTCCTCATTTTCGATAGATTCCTCGTAACAATAATAAATCGTTCCATCCCAAGAAGAAATCACGCCGTACAGCCCCGTACCATCAGACTGGATAAACTCTCCAAATACAGTCGTGTCGTCGTAAAACACAGAAAAAGCATTAAAATATGAGCCCGCATTGGCAGTTAGGGGACCATTAAAAGTATTCAAACCAGTAAATGTTTGCGCGTCAGCGTTAAGCTTTGCATATCCCGATAAGTCGATTTCAGTACCCTTTTCCTCGCTATTCCCCAAACTAAATTGAAATGCTTGTACGCTATCAACAATGTTAGTGATACTACTTTCCGAAAACGTAGCTTGATTTTCAGTAACCTCGTCAAGCCCGTCCGTTGGCGGTAGCGTGTAACGCGTAACAAAAACAAGCTCGTCGGAATCATTTACGTATAAGTACAAGGCAAGATTGCCGTAATAACCATCAACCGTTTCGTCGTCGCTCAAAACCTGCCCCAACATAGTTGAGCCAAGCTTCACACGCCCCGCCTCTTTAATCTTTGCAACCAAAACACTTGCTGAAGTGATTGCCTCGTTGGATTGATTGAAAATATCCACATTAAATCTTTGCTTCTTCGTGCCTGTCAACGTAAAAGATACGTTATGCCGATATAAGCTCGCTTCCGTATCGACCACAACGTAAATATCGTTTACTTGATATTCAATCGTCTTTCCGTCAACCGTCAAAGCCCCTTCCGTTCGCAAGGTTTCAAATTGTTCTTTGGTTAAATAAACAACTTTTTCTAAAACACTCATTTGCTTTTTCCTCCGTCTCTAATTTCTCCTTTCACAAGCGTACCGTCTATATATCCTTGTGTGACCGTAAGCATAGCTCCGTGTACGCTGTTATCCGTTTCACCCTGCTCGGTTGTTTCCGTTCCCTTATTCAAAACCGCGTATCTATCACCAACCGCTTTTTGCTCGGTTGTAAAAGGCGTTTCCGCTTGAACAGTGGAAGATACATAACGAATAGTCACAGGGTTTCCGTCAGCATAGCGTTGCGCGAGATAGGCTTTCCATTCGGCAAGCAAAGTAGCTCTTTCTTCTGCCGTGGGATTGTTCGGGTCGGCAAATTGCGTAAAACCAAAATAACGCTCTGCGCCTAAAAGAAAAAGCTCTTTACTAGTTACACCAACCCACCAACCGCCGTCGTCGTAACGAGCACCTATCAATTCACCGTCCGTTACTATGCCTCGTGCGCGATTTTCCGAAGAAGTCAGAACATTATTTATTCGCAATGAAGAATAATACCTATCGTTAACCGTATAACCACTGTTCGATATGATCCAATGTTCTTCCCCCGTCAGCACAATCGTCACGCCTTTTTCAACAATCTTCTGATTTTCAAAGTCAATCGTCGTGCCAAGACCGCAATCAATAGCTTCGGGAAATTCAAGGGTGTCTTCGGTGTAAGGTTCGAAAGGAAAAGCTGTTTCGCCTTCGTTGAGCATAAACTTCTCGAATTTAACATAATAGTCGTTATTTTCATCGGTACTTTTTTCGTAATTTATATAAAATTTAAGGTACAAATCCTCCGAGGTCGCCGTAAATGTAGCAGAAACATTTTCTCCTTTTCCAATCCTTACGTATTCCATTTTATCTGGATTGATTGTGTTACCGACAAATAAACCATACATTGTTGAGTTACTTTCAAGTGTTTTAATTGAAACTGTATATGTTTTACCAACTTTTACTTTTACATAATAATATGCCCTTGGATTTGTTCTAAAATTTGAATTAAAAATAATTGTATTTGTACTTTCATCTATATCATAAGTAATGTTTGGATTAACCAATGTTGGATTTTTGTAATCAAGCAAATTCCGTCCCGTACTCTTAATCCCTTTGAAAGAAGCGGATTTCAAGCCTGTGAAATAGGGTTGATATTCGGTTGTGACAGTACCAAGCTCAATTTGAATGTTTGATATTATCGCTTCGGTATCGCTCGAGGAGTTTGTGTAAAACCATATATTACTATCAAGTAGCTCTTCGGTTACCACTTTACTTTTACCATTACTCCATTCTTGGTAAGTTCCACCGGTGTTAATATATATAAAGTAACGGTCAGTGTCGGTAGTTATAAATGACAGGGTTGCCGTGTCACCAGCTCTTAATGAAGGGCATAATATTCGTAGAGTTTCTTTTGTGCCTGCCCCGTAGCTTTTTACTGTTATAGTTCCATCACCATTGTTGATAACATTGCCCCACGTAGAAAGCTTTGAAATGTCAAACAAATTCTTGCTTTTCACCGTAGCACCTTCGACGCTCAAAAGCTCGGCTTTGCTTCCATCCGCAACCCTTTCCCCGTTTGCCGTTACGCGTGAGGTATACGCTTCTGTGGTTTGAAACTCTTTATAATCGGGTATATCGTACACTTTGACTTTGACCGCTTCGCCGTCTGCACCTTTTATATACATAGCCATATCAGTACAACCTCACGATTTCAATTCCACCGCGTATCCACGATAATTTTTTGATTACGGCATCCACTTTCCCGTCTGCTGGGCGTATACTCGTAACCTCCAAGCTCGCCGCATATACCGAAGAATTCTCACTACTTTCTAATAGCGCGGTAAAGCAATCCCCCGCCAAAGGCGTACGATTAAATCCGTTTAAGTCGTACATTACGACGTTTCCCTCTTTCGTTACACACGACACAATCGTTTCATATACAAGCGCGTTAAGCCCAGGTATCCCCTGCATCAACTCTCCTTGAAAACCAACCGCATCGATTTTATCCGCATAATCGCTCCAAGTACGAGCCGTTTTATAGGCTTCAAGGCTTTCCCTCGGTACGATAATAGTAAGTTCATTTGATACAAAACCAAGACTCGCCGACAAATTGGGCGGAACGACTGACCTCATATAAACGTATCTCAAATTGGCGCATTGCTCAAACACATTACCCCCGATATTGATTACGTTTTCGGGAAGCACGATAGATTTCAGGCTTGTACAAAGTTCAAAGCATTTCAATCCCAAAACTTTTAGATTATTCGGGAGCACAACTTCTCGCAAAGCAGTATCCCCCAAAAAAGCGGCATAACCGACCGCGGAAATCGTATCAGCCAAAACAACTCTCGTAATATACTTGCTGCAAAAGCCGTTCTCTCCCACTTTCGTAAGATTATAAAGCCTGCAAGTATAATTCCCCGCTGTCTCATAAGTATGCCCTACCGTTTGATTGTCCACTATTGTAAAATCCCTATATCCGTCGCCCCAATCAATTTCAACGCCTTTTTCCAAGTTCTTAAATTCAATCAACGCGCCCAATTCTGCATTCAACTGCACGATGGTGACGTTCCCTTTTAGATACTCGATTCCGTCCTTTGCTTGCCGATACAAATTGGCGATATCCGCGTCGTTTGGATAATTCCCCGTAGCGTCTTCGTAGATAGAGTTATTCACCTCAAACGATAAGGTGTTTACGCTATTGTTGGCGTTTAGATATTGATTGGTGTGTACGTTTCCGTACGCGATTTGCGCTTGCACGTACCAAGTGCCACGTGTCGCCAAAACAAGCGGAGGTATTTCCGCCTTATACGTTTGTGTGAGCCAATCAAGAGGCACGTACGTCCAGCCCACGTTTTCCGTGTTCACGTCTGCTTCGTTCAAGCTCGTCGCAAACGACATTCGAATGTGCTCTCCGTGCGCCAGCTCAAAGCCGTCGGGAACGAATTGTACAACGTGATTGCCTACGCTATTCTGTGATACACAGTTCAAACCGTCCAGCCAATCAATCCGTAATGCCCCCGACGAATCTTTATACAGTCTAATTTTTAATGTTATCATAATTTATCACTCCTTTTTGGGTTAGTTCCTTAACAAGATTGCAAATACGCACGAATACATCCCTTACTTTTCCATTGCAAGCAAGATATATGCGCCCGCTCGTATCTGCTATCGCCCACGACGTTGCTTTTTCATTTAGGGAAGCAAAAGCAGTGCCCTCTGTGGCTATCACACATAATCCCACGGTCCCCTCGTTTATGAGGGTTGCAGTAAAAGCACCCGTCATTTCAAATTTATTCCATCTTCTTGCATCCGTAATATCGATAATCTCCTCGTCGCCGTTAAAAACATTGTTTGTAGAAACATAAAGCGTAAACTCACCACAATCCTTGCCACCCGTAACAAGGTAATTATTTTTCACAAAGTCAGTCCCGATAATGATATTATTTTTGTATTTTGGAGTAGGTAAAAATTCCAACGACAAAACAAACAACGGGCTTTGCGCTCGGTCCTTATCGTATTCAACTTTTATAAAGCTTCTTCCTCCATCCGACGTAGAACGCATTGCGCTTACAAACCCCTTTTTGTCAACGATGGGGAATTTTTTTATTTCCGTGTTTGTTTCCGCATCCGTAATTAAGGGGTCATCAAAAACGTATTCTAAATTAAAAGTTTGACATTCGCCAACCGTTTCACCCGAAACATCCACATAACGATTGTAGGCAATTTTATACCCTCCGTCTCCCCAAAGGCTAAAAACAAATCGATCTTGCGAATAACCTATACTGTAATTATCCATAGGCTTCGCGATAAAATTTGCAATATTTGCGTGCGTATAACCCGCAAGAGGCAAAATAAAACGATGATTCTCCGTGCGGTCCTCGGGAACGCTCCCCGCGCTATTCTCTGTTTTTTGTGGATAACAATCGTTTACCCCCTCTGATTGCAACAAAAGGTATTTAAGTTGGCAGTTTACCTCTTTTGTTATTCCTGCTTGCGTTTCTTGTTTGATTGTTTTTGCTTCACCCGTAAGTGTGCGTAACACAAAAAGACAACAATCGCGATTAAACACATTAAATGGCTTCTCCGAATATATTTCATCCTGCTCGTCGAAAGAGAAAAGAAGATGCGCCTTTATTACAATAGGCGTTTCATTCGATTCCAAAGGAATATCGTACAAATGTTTTGCGCGATTTACACCCGCATTTGCTTGTACGGCGTTGTAGTGCTGGGAAAAATAATACCGACAATTTATGAAGTTATCAAAAACGGAATATTCCCTCTTGTACAAAACAAAATCCCGCTCCTCGTTACTTGTTGCGTTCGGCAAATCTATTCTCGACATAATAGGCAACAGCTTGGAATGATATCTTGCTTTTACGTCCATTATGTACTCCGTATTTCCCGTACGCTTAATTAAACCGAGTAATTTCTTGCCGTGACGGTCGATATTCAGCATTCGCTCCGCTTGCGAATCCATAACACCCATAAGAAGCGTGTTTTTATCGTATACACCTGGCTTGGAGATTTCAGTCACCGTATCAATCATAGGATAATACGAACAAGTAAATGTACTCCCATTCAAATCTACACTTTGAGCCATTAACCCCCCACTCATAGGCCTTTTGCTTTTTATAACTTCTTCAAGAACGCTTTTTTCGAAAATAAAAGACGTATAAGTAGCTGACAAATCAATAATATTAGCTCCTATCTGATAAGGAATATGCTTTTGCTTGTCTAAATTGCTTAACAAATCATACTGCTCTTGCGGTACAAGAACGTCGATCAAGTTAAGTGTACAATTTTCATACAGAGGTGCGTGAGAAAATGCATCTCCATACCCTATTGATAGATTTATTTCAAAACTGGAAAATCCTTTATCGGAAATAGGAAAGGGCAAAAAAAGCGTTGCGTTGTCCGTCGTTACAGTGTCATTAGCGGATTTTAACGTATCGTGTACCGTCAACGGCTCGTTCGCCACGGAATTGTAACCACGCGCAACGATTTTCCCCGCATAATTTTGCCCGTCGTTTTCAAGCTCCTCGTATATAATTTCTCCTTGGTTATCTATATCCCAAATAGGCTCTGTTATGGGCGCAAGCTTATTCATTGCGATATAGCCTAAATAGATTTTCTCAATCGCGCCGTCGTCTTTGTAGGTTACTTCCTCTACCGTCACACGCGCATTGTGGGTACTTAATATTTCGTCGCAAATCGTACGAAAATCAGTGTTTTCAAAATAAAAATCACGGCTGGGCTTATCCTTCAAGAAGGATTTAAGAGATGATGACACCTCAAAGCGACGTGGATTGCAAAGAACCGAGCCGTCCAAATAATCATAATCGTATATCAACGGCTCGGCATTTTTACAGGCTTTTTCAAATTGCTCAAAAAGAGTATCGCTGGGATTGGTCAGAGTGAGATTAAAAACTTTTGTTTTTTCAAGAATTTTCGACGTTTCTATACACGACACCGTATGCTGATACGTATTATTTACTCGCGAGTACGTCTGTACCTTATCAAACAAAACGAAAAGATGAATATTTTCTTCCCCGTTCCCGTCGTCAACCGTATACGTAACCAAAGAATATGGAGTAAAAGGTGTTCTTTGCTCAATGCCTTTAAGCGTAAACACGAACGAATCCAAGGAATCGTCAATCACGTCTATAAATGGTATACCCGCCACCACGAGGTTTGTTGGTGCGCTCTTCGTGTTCAGCCAAAATCTTGCCCCATCTAATTTTGGGTCGTTCATTGTAATTTTTGTTTGATTTGTGATAGAATACATTGACATTTCTTCCTTTTTATGGTATTTTATTGCTATCAAGCTGGTCTTGATAGCATTATAGGAGGTGTTGGTATGTTTGTTTTACTTGCGGTTTTTAATTTAATAGGTGCTATAATTAGTGGTATAATGTTGCCTTTTACTTTTTTGACTACACCCGAACAATTTTATGAAATGGGAATGTTGTTTGGTGTATCCTTGACAAATACTTTTGTCTTTTTTAAGCTACACGATATGAAAAACGACTTAGATTTTTTGAAAAAAGAGCAACAAACCGAAACTGCACGCTTAAAAATAGAAATCGCTTTATTGAAAAAACATTGCGGTTTGCTTGACAAAGAAACAGATAATATCCCTGAACATATTCCACAGCAACAAAACGTACTCGAACAAAAAAAGATTTAGTACAAGTTGTAAAAGACCATAAAGCCGTCCGCACGGGCGGTTTTTAACTTTTATGCGTCGTGCCGTAGACGCGCTTTTGTGCGAACTGTGCCTGCGCTTCGCTTCTTTTAAGCTGGGAATAATAATTAAACGCTTGCACGCCTTTATCCACCCCGTATATTATCATACCAGGAATGCCCATAGACGCCGCTCCCACGATTTTGGCAGTTTCGGAAACCGCAACCTGCAAATTTTGTCCCGAAACGTAATCGCCCGTAATATCGCCGTATCCCTGCAAAGCGTTCGAAAGAACCTGCCCGCCGACGTGCGAAAGAACGGCTTTTGCGCCGCTTGAAAACGCGTTAGTTCCTGCTTGCTTTTGTTTTTCGTCTTGCATATTTGGCGGCGTTGCGTTCTGCGTTGTTGCCGCATCCGCTGCATTATTCGTCTTTGTGCTCCCCGTTCCTTCCGTTACCATAAGTGTAACGGGGATAATAATCGCGTCTTTTTGTACCATATAACCACCTAATAAATGAGCGTAAGCACGTATGCTGCCGCGTTATCCACATAGCTTTCCGTGAGCTGATATTCACGAATGGGAATATCAACGCCGTCGCGAGATAGCACGAGCGTTTTTCCGTACAAGCCCGATTGAGCGTTAATCTCGTCGTGAAGCCAGCCCTGCAAACCGCCCCACGCACCCCCTTCCGATTTGGCGATTGTGAAAACGTAGGCGTTATTTGCCGACAAAACGTTTTTTTTCGCCCGTGGGTCACCCTGTGCGAGAAACACGTCGTATGTAGGTTGCGAGGCACAATTGTATTGAATAAGCCGCTCGATTTTATAGCCTTTTCCGTCTATTTTGAGCGTAAACTCGGACGGCGTAATCACCGCCGTCGTTCCATACGCCACCGCAACGTTAAACATCATAAAAACGGCTTTAATCGTGCCGTTTTCGGTATCGGTGGGATAATCGCTTTCGTCGAGTACAACAGGCGTAAAAAACACGGATTTTACGCTTTGCGTAATTTGTTCCGCCCCGTCGTTGTATGCAAATTGACAAACCTTTGCGTTAAACTCTTTTTGCACGCTTTCAATCGCTGCCAACGCGAAATTTTTATAAACGTTATGGCAAAGCAAAACGACGCTGAACGTAGCGTTGTTTTGGTCCATACCCAAAACAGCCGAACGCGCCGCGCCGCCGCCGTTTATAATCACGGCCACCTGCTCCGTTTTTTTGCGTAAGGGCTTAAACGCCACGTCGTCGTACTGTTTACACGTTACGCCGCAAAGCTCGACCGTTTTTTTATTCAAGCTCCCTACGAGCCATTTCCCATATTCTCGTTCAAAAGTCATAATTCACCCCGTAATACCGTCGCGAAGCCTTTTCAGCTCCGCGAGCATTTTTTGTTTTCTATCCGCGATCACGCCTTCGTATTTCGTTTGCACTTGTCGAAGGTCATCCGCCGTCGCTTTGCCGCTCAACGTTCTTTGAATAATCGGCGCGGCTTCCCGTATCGCCTTTTGCACCCAGCCTTCGTTTGGGTTTTTCCCTTTTCGCTGTATCCAAGGCTCGTTCGTATAGATGGCGTAATCGGCAATTTCCCCGCCGATCATTACGGCGTTACCAACGATCCGAATGGAATTGATAGCGAGATTCCCCGTATCGTACGGCGCACGCGCCTGCAAAACGAGCTTTAAGATTTTACAAGCTTCACCGACTAAATCCATTCGTTCACCTTAAAGAAATTTCATAGTTTTGTTTATTCACACCCAAGGGTACGTCCACGGGTCGAACGCTTTGCACGCTGTAATTGCGCCCTTCCCATTTCACGGAATCGTCGCTTTCCAGCTCCTGTGCAATCGGATTGTGCGTACGAAGCACAAGTGCCGTTTCGTCGTTGTAAATCTTGCTATACGGCGAATATTGCCGCTTTTGACGCGTATTTTTCATTTCCCAAGCGATTATTTCCACGGTCGGCTTTCCGTTGGAAAACATTGGGTTATTCCCTTCATTTGAGGCTTTCTTAAGCGTTATGCGCTTACTGCCGAACGGCTGAATAGGCATTACGGAAACCTCTTGTCGGGATAAGGAAACGGCGCAAAGCCGATATTGCCGTTCATTCCCGTATAGAGCAAGCCGCCGTCTTTCAGCGTTTTCTTCGCCGCGGGCGAGATTGCCGCTCGCTCGATTGCGTCCTGTGATAAAAAGGTATTCGTCGCCACGTCGTAACCGCTCGGCGCCGTAAAATCCCCCTCCGTCAAGACGTAATATATTTGCTGTATCAAAGCTTTATAAAAAACCTCTTGACGGGGCTTCGGCAATTTATCAAAGCTACCGCCACAGAGAAGCGTTTTCGGAATTTTGCCCCACAATACGTCAAATTGCATATTGACGATAACGTTTACGTCTAACATCGAAAGCTGTGGGTGCTCCTCTTTTAAGACGTCTATCGTCGTTTGATAATATTCGTTAAACGCGCTGTTTATCGCGTTGTAATCGGGTCTATATAAAATCATATCGTTTTCCTCACATAAAACGGCGTCAAGGGGCGAAAAACGCCCCTTTTTTCGCCGTTCGTTTTCAATCCCCGAGGAACACTCGCGGGAAATAAAAAAAGCGAAATTTACGCCCTTTTACGCGTTCTTTTTCGCTTTCAGCTTTTCAAGCTCCGCTCGGAGCTTTGCGTTTTCGTTTGCGACAGCCTCGTATTCCGCACGGGAATAACTTTCCTTCACGCCCTTTTTAACGACCTTGACCCCCTTTTCATCAAGAAGGTCATAGCCGTTTTTAAGGTATTTATCCACCGCGTCGTCGCTCACGCGGAGCACCTCGTTGTTACGCTGTACGAATTTCATTCTCTACGCCCCCTTATTCCGTGACGTTAAAGGATACGCCGTCGATGCGTTCTTTGAGAATGAATACGTCGTCCCACGATTCCTCGTAGTACACGTGCTTACCGTCGGTGTTGGCGGACGGCTCGGAAAGCCCCACGTAGGAATACAACTCGGGCGTAATGACCGCCGTCGGATTGACGAGCATCATATTGATTTGCTTCGCGCTGCCAGCAGGCTCCCAGCCCTCGGTAAAATCGTACGCCGTTTTCATCAAGATGGACGGCACCTCTACGATTTCCACGTCGTCAAGCACCGTAATCGCACGCGAAAGCACGCTGTCCGTGGAATTTAAGTACCGCTTGACCGCCTGCTTTAAGAGCTTGTTCACCGTGGGCGTAACGTACAACAGCTCGCCGATTTTTGGCACGCGCGCTTCTCTACGCGCCGTGTAAAGCTCGTCGAAAACCGTCAAAACGTTATCCACCGTCAGCACGGTCGTGTTCGCCGTTTTGCCCGCTGCCGTGTAATCGCTGTAAAGCTTGGAAGCAAGGTAAGCGTCCATTTCGGGGAACTTTTGCTGCTCGTTGAAGGTACGGGTAATATTCCCGATTGCTACGACCTCGTTCGTGCCAACAATATCGGCGGGAGCGATAAGGTCCTTCCAATAACGGTGATGGGAGAGCGTTTTCGGCTCCCACTTGTTGTTGTGGTTTCTCGTCGCCGTCTGCACGTTGTCGTTGTCGGCGTTCTTTCTGCCGCTCGTCGTTAAAACGGGGATTTGAATGGTCGTACCGTTCAATACCTTATAACGGTTATCGTTCGCCTTGGAGCGAAGCTTGTGGAAATAGAGATAATAAGGATACGCGTTCGCAAGCTCGTTCGCGTAGGTTTGGGCGTAATTCGTGCCCGTTGCTACA
Source organism: Candidatus Scatosoma sp. (assembly GCA_045576335.1). Classification (GTDB taxonomy): domain Bacteria; phylum Bacillota; class Clostridia; order Christensenellales; family Borkfalkiaceae; genus Scatosoma. The sequence continues at coordinate 16,842 of JAZNGH010000017.1, read as the reverse complement.
AATGTCATAATGTTTCTTCTCCTTTTTTAATTTATTTGTTGGATTTGTTTGCGTTTGCTCTTTCGATAAAACCGAAGCCGAACGGGTCACCGCTCGTGGGCGGGGTCGCTCGGTCGGGCGCGGGAGCAAGTCCTGCCCTGTTCAAAGAGCCGTCACTCACGGGGAATAAGGTGGGGTATTTTTCACGTATGGGCTTTGCCAGCTCGTCAAAGTTGGAAAAGCTCTCTCCGTCCTCGGAAAGCTTCAAATCGTCCGCCTTCAAAAAAGCGTCGTAAACGCCCTTCTGCTCGTCCGTCAAGCCCTCGTACGCCTTTTCCTTGGCTCGCTTACGCTTGTCTGCTGTCCGTTCGCTTGCAAGCTGCTTTTCGTATTCCGTCTTTGCCGCTGCCTGTGCTTTTGCTACCGCCGCGTCGATTTCCGCCTGCTTGTTATCGATTTGAGCCTTGTAATCGTTCAAAAGCTTGGTATCCGCGTCATACTTCACCCTTGATACGTACTCGCCCGTAGACACGTCCGCAAATCGCTTATTGCCAAGTGCCGCGTCCGCTTCCTCTACCGTCATACCTTCCTTGTACGCCGTGCCTAAAAGCTCCTTAAGGTTTGCCATAAAGTTCTCCTGTCCGCTGTTTCTATCGTTGACCGCGTCGCGTTGTTTATATCCCTACTCGCGAAAGGGAAATTTTTGTTTGCGCTGTTTATATCTCGGTCGCCGAGATGGTATAAAAAAGAACAACGCTCGAAAAGCGTTGCTCTGAATTATTGAATTGTACGAAAAAAGCACTATGCTCACGCATAATGCTTTTGCGCCAATATCGGGTGATGCCGTTCCCGAGTCTCTTTTAGCCATAAAGGCGTGTAGTTGCAACATTCCACTACCTTATTGGCACCTATATTATACTATGCTTTTCAGGTTTTGTCAATACTTTTTTTATATAAAATCTCGTTTTTCTTTTTAAGACGTTTCAAAGTATTGTCCCCACACCCAAAAATCGTAATAATTGTATTTGATAAGTCAGGATTTATCCTATTCAATTTGATTATTAACTGAATCTTATCTTCTTCTGAAACAAAAATAACAGTATCTTCTTTTTTATCTGAAACAAAAACATAATCAGGGTCTTCTATCATATAGGGTATACGATTTTTAATTTTATCAAATATATCATCGTGATTGTTTGCCCCTTTGGCAATATGTTCTTTATATTGCCTATCTGTTATGATTACGCTTTCGCTTTTTATATCAAACCTTTCCATTAACACAGCACTTGCTTTTCCCAATGTATTTGCAATAGGAATATGTTGCGGCGTTTCTTTCATTTTATTTACCGTTTGCGAAATATCCCCTAAAAATAGGGCTACTGTCGGCAACCGTTATATTCTCCGTTTCCTCCACTCTATCAATCGTGCACCGATACGGATAATACGCTCGGTTGTGTTCAACCGAATATATCTGATAATCCTTGGTGAGCACGCGCCACCGTTTGCGTAATGCCTGTGCCTCCTTTACCATTCCGCAAGCGCGGAGCTGTTGCTCCTCCGTTTTCATTTGACGGATACGGTTTTCAAAGCTACGCTGCTGTTTATCGATTGCGTATTCCCGCTTCATTTCCGCCTCGGAAAAGTCTTGCGGGGCTTTACTGCCCCGCTCGTACTCAATAGCTCTATGACGGCAATTATAGCCCGAAATACAGCCGTTTCCATCGCCGTTTGGTCCTGCCAAAGCCTCGTTTATGGGACGATAGGCAATCCCGTCCAACACCCCGCTTTCCTTGTATTTCTTCCCGTCAAGCTCTATTTCCCCTTGAAAGAGGGAATACAGCTTGCCCTGATAATCCTTACAACGCGGCGAGCAATTCGCGTGCGAGGATATCCAGCACCATTTCACGCCGTCCTCTATCAGCCGCTGCAAATTCTCCACCGCCGCCGCGTAGCGCACGGCAAGCTCCGCACGGAGCCTTGCGGGCATTACGTACGCCTTGCCGTTTTTCGTCGTCACCGTTTTCGGCGCGTCTACGGACAACGCCTTGGCGAGCAGCCGCACGCTTTTTTGATAGTCCTTTATCACGGGAATACCGGGGTTTGTTCCGTCATCCAAAAGCCGTCTGAACTCAATTTGCTTTTGATAGGGCGTTTTTTCCAAAAGATTGCGTAGCTCGATATTCAGCGGCTGCTTCGCGACCTCGTTTTTCAAGTGCTCGTCCAATACGCGATAGGTTTGCGTAAGTTGGTAATGCCATTTTCGCGCCGCCGTCACAAGAGCCTTTCTAAACGCCTCGCGATAGCCCGCGTCTACGCCCTTGCATTCAACTGCAATCGTCTTATTCAGCTCGTCCGTGAGCCTTTTTTGCTCCCACCCCTCGGAAACGCCTCTTGACACGAGCGTTTTAACGCGCGTTATTGCCGTCTGTACGCTTACGAGCGCGTTACTTGCGGTATCGTCCGCGGGGCTTAACAAAACGCGTTTTTGCATATCCTTTCACCTCGTCATGCGTCCGTTTCGCTCATACCCGTCAAATCGGGAAGATTATCGGGCGCGTCCGTAGCCGTGCCCAGCTCGAAGCGGATAATATTCACCTCGTCCTGTACCTGCTTTTTCGTCCATTCGGGGTGGATTTGTCGCACAGCCTCGTCCGTGCTTGCCACACCCTGTGCCTTCGCACCGCCCCACGTCGTTATGCGCTGGGAAACGCCCTCGGAGATATACTCGCCAAAAGAGAGCTGTATCGCCGTGTTCGCCGCCGTGATATCCAACTCGGGCACGCCGTCCTCGTCCTGCCTTTTCTTTGCACCGTCCACGTTCTCCCGCATCCAACGGTTAAGCAAAAGCGATTGCAAGAGCATTTTTTGTAAAAGCGGCGTCCAAAGCTTCAATTTGCCTTCGCGCATATCCAGCGTAGTCTTGTTACGCTCGCGCTGGCTTTCCGCGCTTGGTCCAACCGCTTCCAGCCACGTGATACCCAACGACGAGGGAGAAATTTTAGCGTTATTGCACACGGTCGAAAGGGATTTTTTCCACTTTGCCAAATAGCTCTCCGTCTTATCGTCGATATGCGATTCCGTCACTTTGTTTTCCGCGTTTTGGTCGGGGTCACCCCGCGTCGTTACGAACGCATCGCAAAAATCGTCGAAGGGCAACGGATTGTTGCTCTCGTCCCTCGGAATGAAAATATCGGGGATATACCGTTTCGTTTCGTTCGTTCTGATTTCCCTTGCGTTCGCGCTCGTGATTTCGTCAAGTACGTCGAACTCGTCAATACTGCCTTCGTAATCACTTGCGCCGTAATTGCACTCGGGGAACTCGCGAGAAGGCGTTTTATTCGGCTTTTCAAAGGCGAGAATGCCTTTCAAACCCTCGTATACGAAACGTTGGTCTTGATTGAGCGTTACGCCCTCCACGTTGCCCTGCCCGTTTAAGAAAAACGCCTTAAAGGTTTGCGGAATAGACAAGAGCGGCTTTTCCACCTCTCTATCCCCCTCAAAGCCGTACAGCCTGTACTCGATGCACGCATCGCCGTCTGCTGTCGTGGAATATATCTCATCCAAACGGTAGGTTTTGTGTTCGTGTTCGTACCAGTTTTTGAATACGATTGCCTTGGTGATTTTACGTTCCTTGATAATCTCGCAACGGGTGATATCGAAGGTTTCCAAAATCGGATAGGGCGAAACGGACAAATCGTGCGAAAGACGGAAAAAGCAATGCCCGCCCCAGCTTTCGTTGACCGCCGCCTCTTGAAGATTCTCTTGAAAACGCAATTTTTCCCAAAGCACACTTTTGATAAACTCGTCCGCTTTCTTTTCCAGCTCCTTATTCTCCGTAAGAGCGTCCCCTTCTCCTGCATAAATTACCGTGTTCACATCTACGCCGTTTTTGAAGAGGATATCCGACATTCTCGTAGAGATAAGCCCGGGGATTCCGCAATGCACCATACGGCGGGATACGGGGCATTTTGCCCAAAAATAATTGAACTTGTTATAGTCGTAAATGCTCACCCGTCCGTTGCCCGTGCGGTAAAACCACGCAAGCATTGCCGCATTTCCCATACTCCACGTTTTGTATTCGTAAATACGGCGCGTAAATGCGTTTTCCCCGTCAAAGGTAAAGCCGTCAAGCATAAGTGCCCGCGGATTAAATCTATTCTTATTTCGGAGCGAAATCAAATCCTTTTCCAATTTTTTCACCCTCCTTTCCTGTAATCTGTTTTTGATTGCGTCGATAATTTTCATATTTTTCCTGCCTTTGCCGAGCGGATTAACGCCTTCATATGCCGCGTTTGCCCGTATTCGATACTGTCAAGCTTATCGTTCCAAGGCTCGTTTTCGTCCTTACGTTCCTTGCCGATTGCGCCGTCCTTCCACGTCGCTTCCTTGAACGCGCCCAGCGCAGCTCTGCCGTCGGGCGTATCGTTGAACACCAGCTTTCCCGAGGAAAGCAGAATGATATTCATATCGATACGTTCCTTTATCGTCGCTTTGTAGCTCCCGATTACTTCGGGCAATCCCTCTTTGGCAAACGTTTCCCGTAGGTCTTGGATATAATTCTGCTCCGCGCTGTCGATAATCGTATTTTCGATAAATCTCGCTCCCAGCCCCTTCCATTTGCGGATAAAGCCTTTCAGTCGTTCCGTCTTTTCCTTATAACCGACATTCGCAAAGCTCTCCTGTGCCACCACCGCCGCCAAGGAATAATCCTTCGTATAACCGATAAGCGTAATGGAATTTTGCGCTCGCGTTGCGCCGATATCCATTGACACGGCGAAGGAATGCAGCCGTGCCAAATCAATTTTTTGAAGCACCTTTGCTTCGTCGATATAGTCGATATAAATGGGACTACCAGGCGTGCCTCGCTCTCCCAAAATCTTGATGGTATAATAAAAACTCCCCACGGGATAGAGCGCGCTTGCCGCCGCTATCTTTTCGGGAGTCATAATCGGATTGTCCTGCATGGTCCAATGGGTATAATAATACCCCGCCTTTTTATCCGTTTTATCCATTTCGGCGCGAATACTTGCGGGGCATTTGCCTATTATTTTCGAACAATTCACATGACGGTATATCTCCGCCGTAGGCACGTCGCCGTTAAGCGTATAGATTGTCAAGGGACTTTCAAAGCTCGTTTGACGGGAATAGCACTCGTTAAGGAATTGCGGGTCGGCTATATTTGCTTCGTCCACGAGGATATTCTCTATGCTCCCGCCGAGCACGTCCTTCCATTTCGCTTTATTGGCGTACCCGCAAAGGCTTACCTTCTTGATACCGTACTTGCCGCTGTCAAGTTCAATATAATTCCCGCCGATACGGTCCTTTTTTATCTCACAATATTTCCCGAATTTTGTTAAAAGACCAAATCCGTCCGCAAGCAGAATGTTGTCGTTGAGCGTGGACATATTGAACGAGGCGACTAAATGCCTTTGATTTCGGCTGTAATACACCCGCCAAAAAAAGCCCTCTATCGCGCTTACCGTCTTGGAGCTTCTGACCGTGCCTTCGAGCGTCAGCTGCCGCACTCTTGGGTTTGCGCAAAGCGCGATGCAATCCAAAGCTTTATCGTTGTAAATCGTCCTGCTCATCGTCAAAGCCCTCTATCTGTCTGTTTTCCAGCGCGCGACGCAATGCAGTCGCTTCCGTATCAAGCGGCGTTTTCCTGCCTCCATCATCGGGCAGTCCAAACAGCTCTACGAGCGTTTTCAGCGTTTCGCGCTTGTCTTTCAGCGAAGCCTTCTTTAAGTCCTTTTGCAGGTCGCTGATAATCTGGTCAATTGCGTCGTGGGCTTTCTTTTGATTATTCCGCTCTGCCTCCTCCTGTAATTCAGTGGTCACTTTTTTTGCGTTTGCCAACTTTTGGTCACTTTTTCGCTCGTTCAGTATCTTTGATACTGTCGTTTTTGAAATTGCCAACTTTTTGGCAATTTCCCGCTGTGATAAGCCCGCTATTGCAAAAGCGGTCACGTCCGCGTCTATTCGATTGTTTCGCTTTGCCATTTTTCACCCTACGCCCTTTTCTCCCTACGCAAAAACCCGCCGCACTTGGAGGTTTACGACGGGTCTTTACAAAGAGATGTGATATGAGAAATTTCGCGGCTACGTTTTTACCACGATATCATTATACCACCTTTTTCCGAACAAAAACGGCAAACTTTTTGCCGCTTTTCACTTTTTTTCTTGAAAAACGCCCAAATTTTCCGCGATTACCTCTGCTTTTTCGTAAATATCCCGTTTCCAGTTCCGCCCCGTGCGCTCCGCAATTCCTATCCGTCCGCAAACCGCAATTTCACTCATACCGTCTATCAAGCGCAAGCGTATGTACCGTTCCCGACCGTAGCATTCCACCTCAAACCACTTCACGGTTTCCTCCACAAGTTGCACAATGCGTTCTAAATCGTTCTTTTTATCGATTTCCGAGATAACCCTCGCTTCTTGTCCGTTTTGCGTTTTATCGGGCGTTACACGCGTTTTTGTGTAATCTACACCCGATACGTAAGAAAAGGGATAATTTTTGAGCGTCAATTTGTTTTGCTTATATTCCTTGAAAGCCTTTCTAATCGTCGCATATCGTCCCGTATTCATTTTCCTCTTAACCTCCGTTTTTCTCGCTCATATCTTTCGCACCGTCCCTTACACGCGCTGGCGGGCAAAGGACATTCCGTGCATATTCTCGCCTCCGCGCTCGATGCGAGCTTAAAATCCTTATCAAATTCCGTGTTCTTTTGCCGCGGCACTATATTCGATTCCATCATCGCCTTGCCTCCTTATAGAATTTATCCAGTTCCTTGTTTGCTTTCTCGTACTTCTTTTTTGCCGTTTCCCACGCCGTCGCCAGCGATTGCAATTTCTTAAAATCCTGCGGTGGTATCGCATTAAAACTACATTTTCCGTCTTTGCTGTATTTTTCAATAAGGCTCCTTTCAAAATCGGCATAAGCCTGTAAGGCTTTGGTATCTTCGTTGCTCGCCTCTTTCATTGCCTTGAAAAGCCTATCGCCCTTTATGCGCCAAAGTTTGTGTAAAACGTCGGAAATATAAAAGGTTCCTGTTGCGGATAAAAACGCGTCGATTACCTGCTCTTTTGTGTATTTCGATAATATCGCCTTTACTTCTTCTTTCGTCCTGCTCACGGCTCGCTTTCCTCCTCTACCGAAATATCCATAGCGTCTAAAAGTTCGTCCAACGTCATATCGTCGGAATCGCCTTTGTAGTTGCCGTATTCGTCAAAGTATTGATACGCCCTGTAAGGTCTTGCGTCAACGCCGATTTCCGCTAATTTTGCGTGATAATCGCTATCGTTTAGGCAAGATAACAGGTGCAATTCGTCGTACTGTTCTTTACTAATAGTCTTTTACTAATAGTCTTTTTCATAATCCTAATTCCTTTAAGTAATCGAATATATTTATTTGGTTGTTTATCATTTCCACCTGCCGTTTGATACTCTCAAACGAAACATTTGGCTTAAAATTGTAATTCACAAGGTTTGGCGTTTCCGCCAGCGCGCACATTCTTTGCCATAAATGCGGTTGCTCTTTCGCCAGTTTCGCAAGCGTGCATACACGCTGATTCGGACAAAACCAACACCCCTGCCGTTCTTCGCCGTCGTAGTAGGGAGATAAAAGATTTTTGGAACGGCATATATCGAAACACGATTTTTCCGCTATACCATTTTCGGCAAGCACCGAACGCTTGCCCCCCCCCGCAAGGCTCAACAATCGTTCTTTTTCGTCGGCGCAAATGCCTACAATTTGCTCACATTCGCCAACGCCTTTGAAAAATTCCTGCATTGGTCTTAATTTTAACGGTTTTTTGATTTCACATTTACCGCGCCCGACAAGCAGAAATCCTGCCAGTTTTCCTGTGTATTTGGAACGTTCGCCACGTACCAAGTGGAAATAATCCAAAAAATCCTTTTTGGCTTTTACAATGATAACCTTATATCCCATTTTCTCGATTATAGGTATTGCCTCATTGTAAACCCACTCAATATGCTTTGGATTTTCGCCGCTTATATTTTCCTTGTGGGAAAACATAACTTCGGACATAATCACGCCATCACAGTCCAGCCCCATCTCATTCCCGACGATAATTGACGCGCTACTGTCCTTTCCACCACTCCAACAATAATAGCGTTTCATATCCAGTCCACCGTTGTCGTGCCTTTATAGCCCTTTTCCCAAACAAACCACGCGTAGGCGGTTACACTTCCACCGCTTTCCTTTACGCGTGAAAAATCGCCGTTTTTGGCGCAGGCAACACGTTTGGAAAAGACGTGAATCCGTATAGGCGGATTGTCCTTGAAAATTTGCTTAAACCGCTTTTCGCTTTCTAAAAAGGTTAGTTTTAGGAACATATAACACTTACACCCGACAGGCAAAACCTCTAACGCCTTTATTACAAATTCCGTCGCCTGTTTATAGGGCGGATTTGTCAAAATATCAAAAGCCTGCCCCCTAAATTTGCAACGTAGATTTTTAGGTAATGCGTCGGATAAAAAATCGTGAATTGCGTCGCACCTAAAACCACGCTTTACAATGTCGCTTTCAAATACCGTATAACCGTTATTTATCAAGCGTAGCGCAAGGTGTCCGCCGCCGCAGGCTGGCTCCCAAATATAACAATTTGGCATTTCAACCTGCAATAACTTATCTATCGCTATCGGGTCGGTGGCGTAGTAGTCGTTTTCTTCCCTTTCTTCCGAAAAATGGTTGCTTGCTCCTATAATTCGCCATTGTGTCTTTTCGTCGCTCATATTACCCTCCGCGCCGCGCGTTCTACCGTTTTCCTATACTCTAATTCAAGCATTGCCATAGTGGGAATAACTTTCCGCGCGACAACCATTTCCGCGCAATTTGCACGTATTAAAGCCGTTGCAACAGGCGGGCAAACCGCATTTCCCATACGGGCGATTTGTTTTGCCGTCCACTTCCACCAACGGGCACCACGTTTGGATTTCGGGCACGTTTTCCATAAAGATACAGCGCGGCGCGCTTTTACTCATTGCCCACTTGATAATTACCCACGAAAGCCCACGTATTTTCTTTTCTACGGGTGCACCGCCCTTTGCTCTTGAAAAGTGCTTGCAATCGGGGGAAAACCACGCTATCCCGACAGGTCGCCCTCCCGTTACTTTTTCGGGCTCTATGGCGAAAACGTCCTCTTGATAATGGGTTGTGTACGGGTGGTTTGCCTTGTGCATTGCGATTGCGTCCGCGTCGTGGTTGATAGCAATATCAACAGGCACACCGAGCGCAAGTTCTATGCCCGTGCTGGCTCCGCCTCCGCCTGCGAAATTGTCGATAATCAACTCTCTCAATAAATTATCTTGGTACACTTTTCCACCTCAACACTTTTTACCGCCGTGCTTATACGGACGGCTTTTGTTATACTCGTGCTTTTCCGCGATAGCCTGCTCCAAATCAATGTTGTAATATCCGCAAATATCCATCACACGGATTACAATGTCGGCAAGTTCGCTGGGAATCCCACACATTTTGCCGTTTTTGTTGACGTAGGTTTCTTTCATAAGCCTACCGTTTCGGTATTCTTCCATAACCTCCGCAACTTCCGTTACAACGAGCATAAGCAGTTCGCCGAAATTCTTTGCGCCATTGCCGTCATACCAGCCGTGCTGTACGGCGTTTTTATGGATTTCGTGTACCCAGTCGCCTATGGTCTTTACCTCGTCCAACTGTTTTTTGCAGGGCTATACAATTCGCCTCCATAGCGTCCTTTTCGATAAGCAACGCGCTGTTGCGCTTTTCAAGGCGCGCATTTTCTTCTACGTAGTGCCCTACCTGTTCGTCGTGCCAGTCTTTGCTTACGATTTCGCCGTCGTCAAGTTGGTTTTCTAACTCGGAAAGCCGTTTATGTTGTTCAATAAATCTATCGTACAGGCGTTTATCCACCACGACATTTCCTTTTTCGTCGTAAACAAGCGATATTTTTTCGTATTCCGCTTGTCTTACTGTCATTCTTTCGTACTTACTCATTGTCGCACCCCTTTGCGTTTAATTCTAATTCTTCTTGATAATCTTGGTATAGGTCGCAAAACTCTCTCGCCGCGCAGTCCTCGCACTCGTCCATTATAACCTCGCATTGAAAACCGCACTCTTTAACAAGGATAGTTCGGTCTTGCGGATTCGACCAGTCCATTTCAGTTTTGCCGTCTTTGTAATACTTATCAATTTTCGGCAGTCTATTTACTTCTATGTCGCACCAGTCGCTATCCTCGCAAGCACCTGTTTGCCTTGCCAACGCCCTTGCCTTTCCCCTTGTTTCGGCAAATACAACAGCGCACATAAATCCGTCTTTTTCTCTTGCCAACCACGCTTTCATCATTCCACCTCGTCAATAAAAATCATTTTTCCGTGCTTGTCATATCCAATCTGTTTATGTTCTATGTCAAGTAATACAAATACGCTTTTTTAAGCATTTCAAGGTCAAAATACCCAAAATGACAATCGGATATATTGATACCTAACTGTTCGGCAAGCCAAGCATACATTTCGTTCCGCTTTTTTCTTGCTCTTTGTTTTCCTTTCCATTTGCTATCAAAAATATCGTGACAAGCGATTTTTGCCTTTCGCATAGTATCATCGGCAAGCAACCCTAACGCTTCTTTTGGTCTTGGTTCGTGTGTTCCGACATAAGCACCGCAATCCGTACAAAGATAGCAATAACCGCTTCCATATGTTTTTCCGTGATACACTCTTGCGTTTGTCGTGTAAATAACTTTGCCGCCACACAAATTACACTTTGTCGGGTAAAGGTTCATCATTCCACCTCCACGCCGTAGCGCTCTTTCAACTGCCTTAAAACCATATCAAATGGTCTTGTCATACCTTGTTTATCCTTCTCTACAAGCCACGAGATAATCTCTTTCGCCGTGTTTTTCTCGGCTTGCTGTTTCACTTTTCCATAAGCTTCGACTTTGAACGTTTCAAACTCATCTACCAAACGTTTCTTCAACTCGTCCACTTGCTTTTGGAGTTCGGTTGCATAAATTTCAAAGTATTCCTTTCGTTCCGTCAGCCGTTTGATTTCTGCCTTTGCCTTTTTCGTAAATCCTTCGTGTTCTTCGCACTCTTTCCGCAATTCGCTTTTGAGCGTTTCGATTTCTGCCTTTTGCTCGGCTTTCTTGTTTTGCAATAAAAGTTTATCTCTATTCAAGTGGTCTATACATTCGTCCTTCAACCTGTTCTCGCTCTGCAAGCGGTGGATTAGGTCGAGTATTTTTCCCATAAGCCTACTACGGCAAACAATCTCTCCACTCCCTACTTCGTCATTGTGGTAACAATACTCGCAAGACCGATTATGAAAGCAATGCTCCAACGCCTTTACAATCTCGTCATTTGTTAGTTTCTTTTCCTTCCATTCTTTTCCGTCTGTACACCCGCCGAGATATGTTCTCTCACAATCGTATTGCTCTTGGCAATTTTGACATTCTACGTATTTATCCATCTCTTTGCTCCTTTAAGTTTTTGCGGGGAATATACCGTCCCCGCGGCGGTTATGTTTGGCGACAAAACAGAATTTGTCTGTTTTTCAAAATCAACCCCTCTTACTCGCCGTCCGTGCGCGACGGCTTTCAGAGAACCTTGCATACTTTGCCGTGTCTGCTCTATTTTTTTCAAGCACAGCTAATAAGGATTTTTCCTTTTTATTTATTTTCCACGTCGCACGCCCGTTGGATTTTATTTCCCGCCTATCGCCAAAAGCTCGTTCATCGCGATTTGCTTATGCTCCCGAATCGTTTGTCTAATCTCGTCAATCTCTTTCATAAACCGTGACCGCTCCACGTTCAACGCCGTTGCGCTCATTTCGCCGTACGAGCAAAAGCCGTCGAAGCCCAACCACTTTTTTACGCTTTGCGGCAATCCCGCAAATATCCCCTTACAAGCCTCGTTTTTGAGCTTATAGAGCGGTCTATACCCGTAAGCCTCCGTAAAAACCTGCTTCTTCGTTTCGTCTACGGCTTTTAGAATTTGCTCCCATACCTCTGACTTACTCGGTCGCCGCAAATCCCGCGCCTTTTCCACCTTTTCCACGATATCCGCAATCGTCGGCGGCTGTTTGCAAGCCCGCAAGCATATTCGAAACGCTTTCAAAACCTCCTCGTCCGTGTAATCCCGCAAGCTCTCGAACCACGCCACCATCATTCGCTGCATAGTCTCCTCGGGGCAGTCCTTGTACGTATACCGATACGTCGCCGCCACCGTTTTCATCATCTCGTTTAACGTATTAGCCGTCATTCCCTTTTGCCTCCCGCTCTTTTAACTGCTCCGTGATACGGTCGAAAAACGCCATTCCGTTATAGCCCATATTCTTCTCACTGTCCATACTGCCCCTACCGAAATCCGTGTATTCTCCCGCCGCAATTTTTCGATAATTCGAGCATACCCACGAAAAGCTCTCTCTCGTTCTCAAAAACGAGCTTTCCTCAAAGCGTTGAATAAGTAAATTGAAATCTATCCCCACATAATCCGAGGGCGAATAGTTGTCAATGCTTATTTTGGGATACAGCGTAAAAAATTCCGCTTGCGCCTTATCTTCCCCTTGACCGTCCGTCCGACCGTCCGACCCAACGCGCGTACGTACGCGTTGGACGGTCTCTTGGGGGTTTATTTCTTGGGGATAACTTTCTTGGGGGTATATATTTTCTTTTTCTTTGCTTCTTTCTTTTTCGTTTAGGGGTATTCTTTCATCGGGGCTTTCTTTAAGGGGGCTTTCTCTGTCAAAATCGGTTTCAATTCGGTTTGCAATCGGTTTGCAATCGGTTTCAATTCGGTTTTTGTTTTTCCTACCGCCCCGCCCCGCGTTATTCTTGCTCTTCGTTAAGCTCTTTCGGATTATTTCAAACACGATTTCCGCTACTTCCGAAAGCCCATCAGGCTCTTTATCTTCAAAGATAAACTCTAATATAGCCGTCAATATCGCTTGCCTATCGCTTACCTTTTTAACCTTTTTAAGCGTTTCGTAATACTCTTGATAAAACGTAAATCCTTCCACGCTCTCACCTCTTTAATCCGTAAATTTTTAATATAGTCTTGTCCGCTTCTATCCCGCCGTCAAGATGATATTTATCCATAAACTCGTACCTGCCTATGCCGTGTATCTCCGTATGGTGCACCCGGCAAAGGCTCATAACCTCTCGTCCGAGGTGTTGCACACTCGTCCGGTCGTTCCCCATTCCCACAGCGTCGATATGGTGCAGGTCCGCTCTCTTTCCGCAAATACAGCATTTCTTATGGATAAGACATTGATATACGTAATCCTTCGTATCGTCCACGTACTCTAAAAGCGAGAATTTGAGCGGCACGTCGTTGGCAAGAATAAAGCTTATCAAAAACTTTTGAAACGCCGCCACGAGGCTCATAGGCGCGTTCGACAAGGAAAAGACCTTGTCCGCCAGCGTATCAATTCTCTCCGCCCAAAATTCCATCTTGAACGCCTCTTTAATTTCTTCCGTACTACTCCCGCTCCATTCCGCGATTGCGTTTATGAGCGAGTAGCACATTCTTCTTTGCTTGTCCGAAAGTGGACGGCTGTCTATGTAATCGATATAACACTCTTTCACCCCTTGGTGCGTTGCCTTGTATATATCAATCGGCGCATAAATAACAGCCGTTCCGTCCTCATATATCTCTTTTATTCTGCCTTTAATCATACGTTAAGGGAATGGCACCTCCGAGCCCGCTTTTTGTAAGCCCTCGCGCACGCGCTTTTCCTCCGCCTCGCGTTTGAGCTTTCTTTGTTCCAACACCCCGCGCGCCGCCTCAATATGCTCTTCCGTCCAGTCCGCTATCTTTAATCCGAATTTACCCTCAAACCAAGCGATTGTTTCCTCGACGTTTTTAACGCCCCATTTTTGCACCATTTCCGACTTGGTGAGCGATTGCCAGCCTTTTGCGGTTTCATTCGCTCCGTGGGCAGAAGAGCGCGTATTTTTAGGCGTTTCGCTTTGCTTTTTATCGTCCCCCTCGCTATCGTCCCCCTCGCTATCGTCGCCCTCGGGCAAGTCCTCACCCGCGTATATGTACAAGCCAAGACCGAACATAGCGAGATTTTTCGTCAGACAACGCATTATCGTTTTATTGATTTCCGTCATTTTCGGTTGCAAAATCGTATTGTTCCGCATATCCATTACGGGCAACCACATTTCGTATGTCTGCTCGCCCGCCGTGACCTCCGTTTGCACCATATAACCCATTTTCTCGTTCCCCGAGCAAAAGCTCCCGTCAAACTCGTTGACCTTGTAGGTCGCTTCGGGGTATATTTTCTTAAATTCCGCCCAAGCCCAAGCCCACGAAAGATAGGTCAAATCGCCCTTTTTCTCCGTTTTGTCGTTTACGTTTATCGCGTAAACCTCTTCAAATTTTGCCATTATCTCATTACCTCCAAATATTGACATTCTTCATTCGGGAACGGCGTTTCACGACGATAAATTTTCGTAAGCTTCCATTCCTCAAATAACCTCTCCGTTTCTCGCATATCCGTTGCGCAAGGCTTTCCGTTTGCCGCGCATACGTAATGCCGCCCCTCTACTTTCAAAAAAGTGCATAGCCCACAGCCCTGCTGCTGTTTTGCAATCGCTCGTTTTTTCGCCGCCTGCTCCGCCTCGGCTATTCCTTTAAGCTCCTGCTCGTCCCTGTCTTTGAGTGCAATCTCGCCCATCAAAATTCGCGCGTTTTCCGTGATTTCAAAGCCTATACGCTCCGCCACGGATTCCATTAAACGCACGGTGAGTGCCGTTGCGTGTAAGCTGAACGCCGTCGTATCGTAAACGATTACGTTTTCCCCAAGCCATTCTTGAAAAATTACGCCGCGAAGGGAAGAGAAAAAATCCGTTCGTTCCTTGGCTCCCTTGGGGGCAACTTCAATTACAAGCTTATTTTCCTTTGCATCTATCTTCATTCAACCACCTCCTATGGTATCGCTCCAAATTGCGCTGCTTCCGCGTCTTGAAGGCGTTGTAAAGCGCGTTCTTTATGCACCTTGTCTATTTGCTCGGCAAACTCCGCAAGGCTCATATTTGGACGATTTTTTAACGCCTCGTTGATAATTTCGCAAAATTCCGCCGTCACGGGATTTTTGCTTTTTAGCCAATCGGGTATCGTTATTTTCATACCGCCTGCTCCTTTATTTTCATTAACTCTTTCACAATAACTGTCTGATACGCCTTTTCAGCCTCGCATTTTGCCGTATTTGGCACTTTCTTGGCAAGCCCGTCTATTTCCTCGAAAAACTCAACAGCAGCGTTTACAGCCCGATTAAAGTTTTTGTACACGCTCGTTTCGGTATTCAGTTCCTCAAATCTCCAACTACGTACTTGCATTTTTGTTTCGCCCGTGTTTGCATTCATTTCAAAATATACCGTGAAATCGCCAAACGGCTTTCTTTGCACGTCCTTGTGAGCCTTGAATAGACTCCCCGCGTTTCTCCACATAATACCTTCAAACTTTTGCTCGTTCATTAACTTCTGATTTGCCATTCCTTAACTCTCCTTGATTGTTTTTTTACTCGTTTTGAGTAATTATATTATATTACCCATTTTGAGTAATGTCAACTATTTTTACGCATTTTGAGTAAAATATTTTATATGAGGAGAAAAAAATATGGAAATTTTTGCTAACCGATTAAAAGAACTTCGACACGAAAAGGCTATGACATTAAAGCAAGTTTCTTCATCATTAGATATGCCGTTAATGACTTATGCGAATTACGAACAAGGAAAACGACAGCCCTCTTTGGAAACATTAAACCTACTTTGTGATTTCTACGACGTTTCCGCCGATTACCTTATCGGGCGGACAGACAGCTATTGAGCTGCGCTTCAATAATCTCTCGTTCCGAGCAATCAAATAATTTAGATAATATAAGCACCTGTTCAATATTTATTTTTCTTGCCCCTTGTTCATAGCTATAATAGCTTGAATTTGCTACCCCCAAAGCCTGTGCCACTTCGGTGCAGGTCTTTTTATTTTGCACTCGCAAATCTCTTAACGTTTCTTTTTCCATAAAGCCCTCCGTTCCCATTAAATCCAAGCCTCCGTCCGCGCTTATATGCGGATATACGTTTTCAAACATATCTTCTCTCCTTAAAATATATCGCTTACCAACACGCCCAGCGCGTCCGCGATTTTCTTTTTATCCGATTTATTCGGCACTCTCCGACCGTCCGCGTACTGAAACAAGGTTTTTACTGAATATTCACCGTTCAGCCGTTCGGCGAGCTGGGCAAACGTCCAACCGCGCTCGCGCATTATTTCCATAAATTTCTTATTCGCTCCAAATCTCATTGTCCTACTGCCTCCCGTATGAAGTATTCCACGTAACGCACGGTTTTTCCTGTGCGTCGGCTTACGTTCGCCTTTTTAATACGCCCGATTTGCCATCATTTCACCTCTACAAATTCGCCGTTTTTTAGCGTATAATACGTATCTTCCTTGATTTTCTCACCGTCTACAACCGCCATTTTTGCACCGATAAGCGGGTATTTTTCGCCGTCCCACTCGCCCCATTCGGAAAGAACAATATAGCAACCAATCGCGCCCTTACACTTGTTATCACGCCCCCAACCAACGCAAATATTCGCTTCCCCCGCGCCGTTGTTTGACGATTCCTGCCCTGTCGTAACATTTGCCGACCCGTAACCCGTTGCCGAGTTTGCCGACCAGTCACCCGTTGCCGAGTTTGCCGACCTGTTACCCGTTGCCGAGTTTGCCGACCAGTAACCCGTTGCCGAGTTTGCCGACCTGTCACCCGTTGCCGAGTTTGCCGACCTGTTACCCGTTGCCGAGTTTGCCGACCAGTCACCCGTTAAGTCGGATCGTAGCCATGTCGTTCTGTGAGCCAAGGA
>JAZNGH010000016.1:0-11740 GCA_045576335.1 Candidatus Scatosoma sp. | reverse complement strand
GGGTTTTCCGCTTGTTTTTACTTGGGTAAATACGACGCGCAATTCGGCGTTCCTATGCGTCGACATTTCGATTGATACGCACAAGATTGACACACCCTACGGGCACGGTGATATTCGTCCACTTCTTCCCTACATTTTTTTGCGTGTGCTCTATCCGCTTCTTTTTTCGCTTCAAACGCCGCCCTTCTCTTTTCTTCCTGCTCTTGACGGTAACGGTCGTTCTTCTCCATCTCCGCTTTCCAAGAATGTGCATACTCTCCTCTTTTGGGCGTATTCGTCGCTCTTTCCCTGCTCTCTTGTGCAAAGCGTTCGTTTTCTTCCCTTTCACGTTCTTGGATATTTTCAACGGCATTCATTACCGTATATACGCGCGAACTTTCTATCTCTTTTGCTATCTTCCGCACGGTTTTGGGGTTACGCATATCTTTGGGAATATCTTCCCAATCATACCGTAATGTTTCCATTTCCTCGTGAAGCGTTTTCAACTCAGCTTTGGCTTCCTTTACGCTCGCCCGATAACGCGATGTAAATTTTTCCACATACGCCACCCACCGCCGCGCTTTTTCCATATTCGCTACGTTTTCCACGTAAGTCTTTTTCAGATATTTATAGTCCTCGCTCTTAGACAAACCCCCAGAGAAGCATATAATCACGCCAAAAACGCCAACGGGTAAACCTACCCCGCCAAGCACACTCTCTCCGCCGCTCGTTATCATAAGCACAATCGCCGCTACTGACAAAATACCGAACAAAACCGTCCAAACCCAAGCAGAAATTAGTTTCCCTTGCGCCTTTTTCACTTGTTTCCATTCTTGCTGTTTGGAATTTTCAAACTCCAAATACTGTGGATCCGCGTATTCGACCTTACGTTCGGGTAAATCAAGAACGTATTGCTCTTGCGTTTTCCACGCTGCCGTTTGCAATTCTTTTTCTTCTTCCAACCATTCCGCGTATTGATACAAACGCTCGTGCAACCATTTATTCTCTCCGTCCTCGCGCAACCATTCGTCCAACCCATTTTCTTCCGTTTCCATTTCCATTCTCCTTGATAGGTATTTTGCATCATTATACCAAGTCTTTTTTGACTTGTCAAGTATTTTTAGACTTGAATTTCGTTATAATAAATATATGAAATTTGCAGAGCGTATCAAAGAATTAAGAAAAGAGCGGGGATTGAGCCAAATGGAGCTTTCGAAAGCCACGGGATTGAGCCAATCGGCAATCGCCAAGTGGGAGATACAAAAGACCGAGCCGACCGCCTCCGCGTTAATTGAATTATCCCGTTTCTTCGGGGAAACCGTGGATTTTCTTTTAGGACTTTCCGATTGAATAAATAACCCCGCCCGTTTTACGTGCAGTAAAACGGGCGGGGTTTGTTTTTAAGAATTTTTTAAGCCGCGAAGCTCGGCTTTGAGCGCGGCGTTTTCGGCGCGCAAGCGTTCGTTTTCCGTCTTTAAGGCTTGCGCCAAACGGTCGTATAAGGAATTGATTTCGTTTTCCAGTCTACGGCGCAAAAAATCGCGGTCGGGCAAAGCCTTTTCCTCCGCCGCCGCGCGGCGGTGCATTTGCGAAGCTTCTTCGCCAAGCCCCATTTCCGCCGCAATCGCCGCAATGCGCTTGGGCTCCTTTTTGAGCATATTGCGATACTTATTCTGCAAGCGAAGCATCAGCTTATCGTCGCCGCCCGAAAGATTGAAAATGGCGCGGCGCACGGACAGCCCCTTGCTCTTTTCCGCTAAAATACTACGGAGTGCCGCGTCCGTTTCCTCCTCCGTGAACTCGCGGATTTTTTCCACGGACAGCGTAGAGCCGTCCAACAGCTTGACGATCCGCTCGTCCTGTTTTTCGTTTTTCATAAGCGCGTAATAATAGTTCCGTACGCTTCCCTTTGCTCTGCCGCGTTGCAAGCCGTACGCCTCGAACAGATAAGTAAGCGTTTTTCCCTTACTCTTGCCCTCTTTGATAAATTCCACCAAGCTCTTTGCTTCCTCTTCCGTATAACCGTTGATTTTGTTCATACTTTTATCCTCCGATTTTTCTAATCTGAAAAAATTATTAACAGATTTTTCCGCTTTTATACTTTTCAAAACGCGAAAAGAATAGGATATAGTATGAAAATTTATTTTTTATCCTCAAAACCTTGCGCGCTGTACGTAAACGACGCGTATTTCGGCATCACCGACGGCTTCGAACGCTTTGCCGAGGTATCGCTCAAAGACAAACTTTTTATTCGCTTTACTCCCGAAAACGCACAGCCTATCTCTTTTTTCCTCACCGAGAATATCCGCTTCTCCCCGCCACAGGGTTGCGAAGTCTATCTTTTGCGCGACGGCATTGCCATTTACGCGCGGGATTTTCCGCCCGTTGAGCACGCCCTAAAAGTAATCGCGCAAAAGCGCGAGGAACAAACGCTCGTCACCGTGTTCTCCCAAGGACGGGTACAGGTATCGATTGAAACGCCCGACGGCTTTTTCATCGCAACCCTGCCCCCCTCCTTTTGCGTTTGCGAAATTATATTTGCTTGCTCGCTCGTGCTCCTTCGAGGGGGGCAGCAGCTCGCCATTTTTACCTTTCGCGGGGAGCAGGTATTTCTTGAAACGGTGCGCGAGTTTTCTATTGACAACGACGAGCTTTCCCTCACTCTGCCTTTGAGCGATTCCTTGGGCAGAGAAGCAAGATGCGTATACCGTTTGCATAGCGAGGGCTGTGAACGCACGGCGTTTTCGCTTATACAGGCGCAAACGCGCGAGGGCGAAAGAGACGGGGAAAAGATTTTGCACGAGCTTCTGCCCTACGCATTTTTCGAAAGCGTGTTAATCGGCGCGGAATACGAAAATATGCTCTCCGACGGGTTAAAGGAAAAAGCGGGGGATATCCGCGCGTTTTTGGGCGAGTTCGTTGCGGTGCTTCCGACAAAAGAAAAAAGCGCGTGCGCGCTCGTGAAAAAGAAAAAGGAACGCCTTTACGAGCTTGCGTATTATACGGTGGAAATTACGGACGGGAAAATTTCCGATATAAAAGTTGATTAAAGGTCAAAAACTGTCAAAATATACCTTACGCGCGCGGTTGACAACCGCGCGCGCTATGTTATATAATAGTAACGATTAAAGTAAAAGGAGATTTTATTATGCAAAAAGTTATTTGTAAGAAGGTCTACGATACCGAAACATCCACTTTTCTCAAAAAGATTACGTTCGGGACGTTCGGCTCGCCCGAGGGCTACGAAGAATGTCTTTTCCAAACGGAAAGCGGGTCGTACTTTCTCTACGTAAACGGCGGCGCAAATTCTAAATACACAAAAGAAGATATTAAAAGATTAAGCGCGGAAAAAGCCCAAGCGTGGTTGAAAGAAAACGCGTAACGACTTTCAAACGAAGCGCCCCGAACGGTTTCCCGTTCGGGGCGTAAGCTTTTTAGAAAAATTATCTCTTATTGATTACGATATCTTCAATAACTACGGGCGAGGTGATCACGTCGAACGTCTCTTTTTTGCCGTACTCTTTCATATACGGGTCGTCCGCGTCGATATTCACGGTGACGTCCACCGTCGCGTTCCCCGAAACGTAGTCCTCGATTGCCGTCTGCAAAGCCTGCAACGTGGCTACGCTGTCCTCCTTCAAGGTCGCAAACGTGCAATACTTGCTGTTGCTGCTCTCGGTTTCGGACAGGGAAATATAAAATTGCGAAGTCGCGCTGTTGTATTTGTAGTCGCGCTGGAACGCACCCGCTTCGGGATGCTCGACGTATACGCCGTCTACGCTTTCCGATTTGTCCGTGTAATACATAGTGAGCGCGCCGTACGATTCCTTTTTATTGCCGTTCGTGACCTCGAATTTGTTATCGACAAATTCCCCGCAAAGCGTGTACGTAGGGTCGCCCTTTCCGCTCGCCGTTTGCGTGAAAACGGTGGTCGGGAAATTGTTGTAGCCCTTTACCGTTTCGTAATACTTTTTATATTCCAAAGTATCGTTTACGTAAGAATAACCGCCCGTCAAAAGCTTCGTGGCAGCGTAATCGTGTACGCAAAGCCCGTCGTAATAATTTTCTTCGGCAAGAACGAGGAAATGCTCTACGGTCGCAGGCGCGACTTTTCTATATAAGGTATAATTCAATTTGTACGTTTCACCCTCAAAGGAGATTTGCAGCTGCACTTCGGGATGCGAAGTTTCGCAAGCGGTCGCCAAACCCAAGCAACCGAACGACGCCGTAGCCGCCAAAACACCGCTGATGATTTTTTTGAATACTTTTGCCATAATAAACGCTCCGTAATATATTACCCTTTTATTTTAACTTTTATTTGCTTTCCCGTCAAGCGGTTTTTAGGCGTTTTTATAATTTTTATCGGATTTACACAATTTGTGCTTTTGCAAGCCCCTTTCCCGTCCGCCCTCACAAGGAAACGGACGGAAGCTTTACAGCTTCCGCCCCTTCGTAGAAAGACTCTATAATTTTTTTATGCCTTTTCCGTAACTGTATACCGTGTAGGACTTCCTTCCGCTTCGTCATGCGTATACCCCTTTACCTCGGTGCCGTTATACAAAATAACGTCGCCGATAGCGTTGGTATACTCAACGCTGTTGATCGTAACAACCGAATCAGGCGCAATAGCCTTAATTCTCCAAATACCAGAGAATGCGCCGTCAGCAACGTCATACTTATTGTCGTCGCCCAAAATCAACGTAAATTTGGAAGGGTTTTCACTTGCTTTTGAATTATCGATTTCAATCGCCGCACAAGCTTGATTGGTTATATTCCAACAAGTACCCGAAGCATCCGCATTAAACGTCGTACCCGTTACGGTCAATGTGGTTTCTGCCGTGCCATTATCCTGATACATAATCAAGGCTTTACCGTTTGCAGAATTAAACGTACAACCCGTGACGTTTACAACGCTTGCTCCATAAGTAAATACATAGCCGTTTCCAAGATTGATTTCACAACCAATGAAATCTACGTCACCATATAAATATACCTGCCCGTTCAACGTACAATCCTTATAAGTAATTTTCTTATACTCAATAAACGCCGTATAATAATCGCCCTCAAAGTTAACCGAAATTCCGTCAAAGGTCACAGTACAAGCACGCAAACTCATATGGTCGTGGTTCCCGTTTCCGTTGGGAACAACGACAATCGCATTTTTCGTTCCCGTAACGTTAATAGTCTTATTCGACGTAGAAAAATTCTCATATCTGCCGTCGCCGAGCGTAAGATTAAGGTTCGTCGTGTTCAACGCCAAAGCCTTCGTTAATTCACTTTCGCCAACCATGCTTACGTTCATTACGTTATCGCCCGAAACAACGTTATCCGCGCTCAAAGTACCCGTAGTAATACGACCTACTACGTAGCCTGCATTTATGTTCGTATCTTCGCAATAGGTAAGGTTTCTTGCGATATTCAGCGTTACGTTTTTCACCTCGCAAGCCGTCACGTCCGCCGCGTTGTTGCTCATACCCGCAACACCGCCGAGGTCTCTGTACGCCGTCACCGTTACCGTGTCAACAGCGCATTTTTCCACCTTAACCGTTGAGCCGTCTCTCACTACGTGTCCTACCACGCCGCCCGCTTTCGCGCCGCCGTCGTAAACGCCCGTACTCTTTTCGTAAGGGGTTGCCGTAATCGAGGAGTTCGTAACCTTACAATCCTTAACCGTACCGTGCAAAAGTTGCCCAACAACACCGCCCACGTAATCGTTACCCGTAACGGTTGCGTTATCAAGCCATACGTTTTGTATCGTAGCATTGTAAACCCGACCAAACAAACCGACGTTTGCCGTACCGTTTGCGGTAAGGTTGGAAATTTTCTTGTTTTGACCGTCAAACGTGCCTTGGAAACTGGGGCTCACGCCAGCCCTCTCTATAACGGGATTGATAACTGTCCACGCAACGCCCGACATATCGATATCCGTCGAAACGAGAACGGTTTTACCCGAATATTTCTCGCCGTTGTTTACGGTATTCGCAAAATACGTAAGACCGCTTGCGGAGCTGATAACATAGTTGCCGTTTTCATCCATAGAGAAGCCGTCGGCAATACCAATACGAACGCTAACAAGCTCCCCGTCTACGTAAATAGGTACGTATTCCGCGTCTACCTCGCCGCCGAATTTCCAGTCGTTATAGCTATCTTCTACGTCCGTTCCAAACAACAGCATAAGGTTTTCCGTCGTAAGTTCTACGCCGCCAACCGTGCAACCGTCGTTGAAGAAATAGCCCTCTTTACCCACTTTGAACGCACTACAATCAAGATAGAAATCTTCACAGAAATGGCAATTGGTAAACGTGGTTTTCTCATAGGCTCTAACCATACGGTCGAAATCGCCACCACCGTAATACGTGTTTTCATAGAAATTACAATTCGTGAAGTTTAATTCCACGAGATTTGCAAAGCTCATATAGCCATAGAATTTACAACCCGTTGCGTTTACGGTAACCTTTTCAAAAATTTCCGTCGTATTCAACGTATACACGCAATCTTCGCTATTTACCGTAACGTTTTCAAGATTAAGATCGCTGTTTGCCGCGCCGTTCAACTGCATAATCACGATACCGCGGAAGCAATCAACTACGTTACCGTCGCTGTCGCCAATCGTCAAGTTCTTGATTGTACCGCCCGAGGTCATAATTGCGTAATCGTCAAATTTATTATTGGAATTACGCGTACCCTCCACGAAAAGCGTGTAACCTTGACCGTCCAAAACGCCGCCGTTTTGCCATACACCATAGTCGTTACCGTAGGGTGCTTTGGTGTTTGCAATCGTATGTATATCGTTGATCATTTTCACATTCCAGCCGTTTGCAAGACCCGTTTTCAAGGTTTCGCCGTCGTTTACCGAATACCACCATTCACCGTCTTTTACAATCGTACCGTTGTTGGTTACGCCCGTAACAACGTTGTAAAAGCAACCGCCGAAGTCGTCTGCAACGTACGGGCAGCCCGTCAACATATCGTTATATTTCAACGTAATCGTTGCGCCCGTATCCACCGTAACACCCGAAATATTATTAGAATTGTTTACCGCGACGAACGCGCCGATTGCATACCAAGGCTTATCGTTACCCGCTTCTACGTATTCAACCACGTTGTTGCCCTTGATCGTTACGTTGGAAATCGTTTGCCCCTCGCCCGAAGCCAAAATCAACGCCGCTTGCGCGCCTTTTGCCGTCATATTTTCAAGCGTTACGTCCTTAATATTCGTACCGTACGCAAACAGACCGCTTCTTGCAACTTGACCTGCCGTGTAGCCCGCCGTCAAATTCTTAATGGTCTTGTTATTACCGTTGAAGTTCACGAAACGTCTGATATGCGGGGTGTATTCATAGCCTTTCATATCCAAATCATTCATAAGATTGAAATTGAGGAACGCTTCACCATAAGGCTCGTTAGGTCCGTATGCGTTTGCAATCGAGGTCATAAGCTGCATACCCTGTTCGTTGTAGATATTCCACGTGAGCGCGTTATTTTCGTCCTCTTCAATGGGATCGACCGTGTCGGCGTTGCCCTGCACCGCTTCTACGAGCACTTGATATTTACAGCTCTTATCCTGATATTCGTCTTGCTTTTCGCCGTTATCCTTGAAATCAATGGTAACGGTGAGCGCTTCAATCGTTTCGCCGTCCTCGTCTGCCGCCGCAATCTCCGCCCACGTAGTCAAGCCGTAGCCGCCGTAGTACGCGATTTCCTTGCCGTCCGCTTTGGTGAAGCTTACAGTGAGTGCGTCTGCCAGACCGCCGTCCTCGGTAGACTGCACAATCGTTCTGTACTTCGCCGCAACGTTGCTGTAATTGGTGACCTCCACGTTAAAGCTTACGCTGTCGCCGGGGACCATTCTGTCAATGCTGACGTAGCCTGCCTCCAAGTTTGCCGAGCCGTCCCACAAATCTGCATTGAGATTCGTGGCAACCGCTTCCACCTGCACTTTACCCGACGTAACCGAAATGTCTACCTTCGATTCGCTGGTAAAGAGCGCGTAAGTACCGCCCGTCACCAAGCTCGCGCAAACCGCCATTGTGGCGATTGAGGGTACTAATACCTTACTTTTGCCTTTCATAATTTTTATCTCCTTATAAAAAATTTTTGACTGTTTTGTTGGCGGCGTAACGCCGCTTCATTTACGGCGTTACGCCGCCGTCGTTGCCTGCACCGCGTGTACGATTAAGTCAAAGCTTACCGTCTGTGCCTTTGCCGTATTATTGCCCGTTTGGTCGTTTTCGGGAATACCCAAATCCTCAAACGCCGCTTTTACCGTAAAGCTCGCGTTTTCGCCCGCTTTTACTTGCGCTAAGAAGTCGTTGTTTGCACCGACCGTAATCACGCCGCTTGCGGTATCTAACGCTATTTCCGTTTCTTGTGCATTGATTGTGACCGTCAATATCAACTGCTTCGCAAGCTCCGTATCCGCGCCCTCGATGACCTTGAATTCCAGCCAGTACCCAAACGCTACGCTGCCTACGTTATCCAAGCGCATTTCCGCTTCGTAGAAGCACGCGGGCGCAATCACATCGTTTGCTTCAAGCCCGAAAATATTTTGCGTGCTTTCGCCCGTAAAATCCACGGGATTTTGGCTTTCGTCCTGCTCGCCCTCTTGCAAATAGCCCTCGCCATCCAGCTTTGCGTAAGAGAGTTGCGTACGGTACAGCTTCGCTTCCAGCGTACCTGCCTGCAAATGGTTTTTTACCGTCACGTCGTCCGTGTACAGTGCGTACGTACCCGCTATAATTGCGGACGCCGCCAGAACTATCATTGCGAGCGATAAAAACACCGTCCTCCATACTTTTGCCATTGGAACTACCTCCTTTCCAAATTTATCAATACCGAAAGCACATACTGTATAGTATATGCTCTATCGGGATTAACCGTTGTCTTGTTCTTCCGTTTTTTCCGCCGTTGGCGGTTCTTCCGCGTTTGATTGCGCATCTGCCCCCGTCGAAGCGGGCGCGTTCGCGTTTTCAAGCTCCGCGAGTTTACGTTTCAACTCTTCGATTTCCGTTTCCTTTTCGCGGGCTTCCCATTCGGCTTTTTGACGTTTTTCTTCCGTGAATACGTTGACGATACGCACAATTTCCACGCCGATAATAATCAAGCACGGCAAAATTACGATACAAATCACGCCCACGGGCGTTTTCATTGCATACAGCAACAAGCCGAGCAAATAACTGCTCCAAGTAACCTTACCTATTACGTAATTGAACGAAGCCTTATCCGAGGTGTCGATAACTTGCGTACCCACCTCCGCGTATTCGCCGCCTCTGTTATCGCCCTGCAAACGCAAGGTATACCCGCCGTTTTCGTTGGCTTCGGGGTCGGCGATAAGTCTATGCGTAACCGTTTCCGCTTCCCGACCGAACACGTATTGAAAGGTGATAACGTCGCCCTTTTTCAATTGCTGATACCAAGCGTCCGCCTCCGCTTCATCTGTCGGGACTACTTGTACCACGACCAAAGTTTTAACGGGCAATTCCTTGATTTCGTAGCCGCTCACGTCCGTCGCCTCGTGCTTTTCCATTGACGACGATTGCACGATACGAAGCTGTGCCCCGAATACTGTCGCTACGCCGTCCGTGCTGTTTTTTGCTATAATCGTTACAATCAGCGCGAACAGACATATCGCCAAGAGCAAATAGGTCAATACCGTGACTATAATTCGTACCACTTTGCCTGCTTTTCCTTTCATTTTTACCCCTTTACCGCCGTTAATTCCACGTCAAAATCTGCCGTCGCGCCTTGCGTTTCATCCGTCGCCTCCGCGGATAAAACGTAACGGATATTTACAATTGCAATCGCTTCCTGTACAAAATCGTAATTGAAATAAAAGCTTTCGCCCGAAAATAACCGTGCAAGTGTATTGCTCGCGACGCGTTCGCCGTTTAAGTCCACCTCTACCGTGATGAAGTCTTTGAGCAGTGCCGCGTCCTCTTCTTCAAATTCCAAGCGCAACGCGTAATTGCCCGTTTCTTCCACGCGAACGTGCAGGGCGTATTCCGTGCTTTCCCCAGGAATCAACGCGGGCGGCGCAAATTCCAGCGTTTGCTTGGTTTCCCCGTCCGCTTGCAGCGTAACGTGCAGCTCCGCGCTGTTCGCCGTGCCGTTGTTCTTCAAGTGCCAAGCTACGACAAATACAGCGAAGGATAAAATCAATATGAGCGCGACAATTAAATACGTCAATCTGTTTTTAGTTAATTCGTTATGGGCAGACATTCCGCTCTCCTTTTTAATATACTATTTATTATATATTCCGAAATTCCCCATAATAACATTAAGGCACTTTCCCCAACTCGTCAAGCAATATTCAAAATGTAACAAAATTTATGATTATGCTTAATTCTTTGATACTTTATGTATTATATATTATAGTCAGTTATTAACTGACTGTCAAGTAATAACTTACTATTTTTTTTATAATTATTATATGATATTCGCGGAAAGGTTTAATGAGGTTTTGAAAAATTGCGGTGCAAAGCAGACGGACGTAGCGCGCGCGGTGCGCGTGTCCAAGCAATGTATCACCGACTATAAAACGGGAAAAAGCGTTCCCTCTTTGGAAACGCTGTATCTTTTATGCAAGTATTTGGACGTATCGGCAGATTATTTGTTGGGTTTATCCGATTATTGAAAGCGCAAAAAAAGAGGCAATTAAAGCCTCTTTTTTATTTCAACGCATACCTGCCTACCCCGTTTAACTTAAATGTGAAAAATTATATACAATATCTACGACGGATGCAAGCAGTAAAAGCGTTGCTAAAATGCGTGCCGCGGCAATGGGTAATTTGCCTATTAAGTTTTTTATCGGCGTGAAAACGAATTTCATAAAGACAAAAATCAATGCCGCCCAAACGAAGGACACGGGCAAACACACGTAACCGTTTACGTTGAGCGGTAGTGAAGAATAATTCCACAGCCACGTATCAAAGGCTTTATCAAAGACGAACCCTACGAGAAATTCGGCGACGCTGGGCACGATAAAGGCAATTAGCAGGTAGAAGAGATAACGAAAAGCGCGGTTATCCACTTTTTTTAACAAAAAACGCCCCTCGTCGGGCGTACCCGCAATCAAGTACATTACGAATAACGAAACGCCGTATATAGGGCAAACGGGCAACGTCATAAATCCTCTATCGTATAATTTGCCGAATGCAAGCCACATATACACCGTTTCAAATGCCCAGCCCAAAAACGAAAGTGTAAAAACGAGCAAAAAATAACGGCTTATACCGTAATTTTGCTCGTTTATTTCTGCTTTTTGATGATTTCGTCCCATACTTACCCCTATATCCATTATGTACAATAAGAGTAATTATTAAACGTAAAAAAGAAAGCCTTACCACTTGGTAAGGCTTTCTAAATGAAAAGCGGCGATAAATCCCCCACAACGAAAGCAGCAAAAAAGGTTCAGCCTTGCAGGCAAGGCGGGAAAAACGCTTTGAATGGCAAGAACGGGAGCTTGCTCACGGAATTGTCCTTCGGAGCGTTTTATATGCGTCCCGCACAAGAAGATTTTTTGCAAGGCTTTCAAGCTCCCCGTCTGGGCAAGACGGATTTACCTCCGCTTTTCAAAAGCAGAAGATAAAACGTATTTTCCATAAAAAAATATAACAAAAAGCCTTGTTCGGGTAAGAACAAGGCTTTTGCTTTTGAAAAGCGGCGATTACCTATCCTCCCGGTAGTAACCTACAAGTACTTTCGGCGTAAAAGAGCTTAACTTCTGTGTTCGGAATGGGAACAGGTGGGACCTCTTTGCCAT
>JAZNGH010000015.1:0-40483 GCA_045576335.1 Candidatus Scatosoma sp. | reverse complement strand
CAATGCTACTCTCAACATGTTTTGTAAAAAGGGTATCTTTACTATTTCTCCATTCCATTACAATAAACACAGAAATCGGATCCAATATACCTATACCCAAACGTTCTAATTGTTTATTTTCATATGCCTTCTTATCGTATGATTCAGAAAATGCAAACGATATACTATTCAAATCAAAATATATATCATCTAAAAACAAAGCATTCTTTTCAAACATTTCCCTTTTGCAAACTTTTATTATATCTTTATATTGATAATAAGCCTTCCTATCAACATCATATAAAAGATTTAATAATGTCGCACGCTCAATATCATTGCGGCAAAGAATAGCCTCCAAAGAATCATCTATATTATACTCATCCGGATAAAGCAGTTCTGCATGACGATACTTTCTTATCTCTTCATCTGCATAACCATTACTATAAATTTTATCAAATTCAAGATTTGCAAATTCTTCTTCCCCCGAACCCAACGACGAGCCATAACCTGCCTGCGATAGATTAGAGAATCGCACTTTTGTATCATCTAATAAAAGGTCCAACCGAAACACAAAAAATACAGGAACTGGAATATTGGCATTCAAATCACCATCATAACGAATATTTGGATGTTTAAATCCTTCGTTATAATATTGAGTAGGTGTTAATGGCCTAAAATAAAATCTAACATACGATGTTGCTTGGCTCATCGTCATATCGATAACTTGACGACTTGCATTATCATTTTTCATAACACTAGCCGCCTGCGCTTTTATACGACTATAAAGTTTTCCGCTTTGAAGTATACTGACTGCATTTGTAACATCTGTATAATGAAACGCATAATTTGTCCACCATTTAACTGGTGCAATTCTTGTATTTCTTCTTATTGTTTCAATAAAACTCATTTTTTAGTTCTCCTGCAAGATAAAAGCGCGGCCAAGTCCTTCGTTTAATTGATAACCGTCATAAAACTCATTCGTTGATTTATCCAAAATTTTTATTTTAGATAAATAGCCTAAATTAACAAGTAATTCGTATATCAAATAAGAATCAACGTTTTCACTTTCAAGACTAAAAATATTATGTGTACGGATATAATCCCAAATCATAAAAAATCTATCTTCGTCTACATTAATTTCTTCTTTTTCTTTTTTAAAATGCAGTCCTTTTCTATAGTAAACTGAAATTTCCTGTCCGTCAACATAATAGACATAAGGCAAAAGGGTAGTTTGAGAAGATATATCATCAATCAATCCATTAAAAGACATATCTTTAGCGTTTTCTCGAAGCCATTTTTGCATTTCCTTGGGTTGCTTATGTTCAGGGATAGAAGCATCTCCAAGACCTAAATAAATATACACATCAATAGGAAGCGGTTTTAAATATTTTTCCATTAATGGTTTAACATTCTCCCAATCAAGCTCTCCATTCCCACATCCAAGCTTCGGAAATGCTATAGATGAAATATTCTTCTCGGCATAATTTTTAACGAATCGATCCAAGCCTTTTTCAATATACTCTAACTTAGAAGGATTTCGCCAATTTTCTTTTGTTGGAAATAACAATATAAGATGGTCCGGTGCATGACAAAGCATTAACTTTCCCATCTGAAATTTTTTCTTTTCACAAGCTTCTCTATATACTTCAAACATTTTCGGATATCTATTTTTAAAAGCTAATGCAATTCCCTTCCCCATCACACCAACAGTATTAACGGCATTAACAATCACTTGCGCAGGACTGTTAAAAATATCCCCTTCAAGATAAGTTATCATGCTATCCTCCTTTATAAATTAATTTTCACTTTGTCGCCTGTAGGCATAATCAAAGAGCAATCTAATTGGCAACCCGTAACAACCGCTATTTCTTCTAAATCGTCTAATGATAGCGTTCCGCGTTTAACTTTTTGTGAAAATGCTTGAGGTGATTTATTAAGCCTACGTGCAAGTTCAGATAAGGAGATGCCATACTTTACGCAAAATAATTTAATTGAATCGTTTAATTGCATATAAACCTCCATATACTATATTATAAACATATTTGTTGAAAATGTCAACATTTTTATTGAAAAAAAGTTGAAAATTTTATGTATTTCTGTTTGGTTTACTACGATATATTAATATGTTTGTTTTAAAATATCTCTCCTTGAAAAATCAATCTTTTTACATAAAAAAGATCCATATCCCATTGGACACTAGGATTTGAACCAACGAAATTAATTGGTAATAGTCTTACTTCCCATTTGAACTTATGTTTTCGGATAAGCCCAACATTAACTCCACAATCTTTTAAAGCATCCACCCCCCTCCTGCGTTGCTTGACAATAATGCAGCGTAGTTATTTTCGCCAAACTGTTTTTTCCAGCAAAACGCAAATTGCTTTTTGTACTTGTTGACAATCCTCGTAAACTTCTTCGTAAGCGGAACTTTGATAAGGTGAAACATTTTCCAATCGAGAATGAAAAGATAATTTTAGCCAATCGAAATTTTTACCCATTCGTCCCGAAATTTATCCGTCATTTGCGACAACGTAAAATAAGAATTTTGATAAAACAAATTCATTTGCACTTTTACCCCATAAGTTTCGTGTATCTCTTTCAACATATTCATATACGGATGCAAAAAAAAGGTTTGCTGAATTGTTTTCCGTCAATTCTTGCAAAAATCGAATATTATCGTCAATGGTAAAAATAAAATTTTTTTCCATATTCCACATTTACTTTTTAACAAATAATTGCTCTGTTTTCAATTTAATTATAATTTTTTTATAACCACCTACTGATACCGCAAATCGGGGAAGCTAAGCCCTATAATTTCTCAAAAAAGAAATCTAACTCCTCGTCTTTTTTATCGACAGCGTGCCCGCCGTTAAAAATCACGCATTTGAAATTACGTTCGCTTGCAAACGCCGCGTAATAAGGTTTTACCTTTTCACATTCCGTTATCGTTCGCTTGTAATCAAAGAGCGGATCGTGTTCGCCCATAGCCACGACCAGCGCACGCGGCGCGATCAGCGCCATCGTTTCCGCCGTCGTGAAATATTTTTGCGCGTTATAATAGCTCCAATCCGCCCAAGAATTAACAAAGCAATCGTTTACCCAGCTACAAGAATAGCAAGCCTTTACGCGGGTGTCGATAGCGGCAAAATGAATCGCGTACATACCGCCGTAGGACATTCCCGCTACGCCGATTTTTTCCGCATTGATATCTTCGTTGGCAATAAAATAATCTAAAACGCATTGCAAAAAATACAGCTCCATTGCCGTAACCGAGCCACCAAGCTGTCGCAACTTTCCGTCAATATGCAGTCGGTTATACGCGTTGCCGTATGCCTCCGCGTCCCAAAGCAAAAATTGCGGAACGAACACGCTTGCGCCCCTGTCCGTCATACGGCGCACGAGGTGATGGTAATTCGCTGAATCCAAATATATACTCGAAACTACCTCTGGTGTGCCTTGTCCGCCGTGAAATCCAAACACAAACGGCACGGCTTTTTTATTCTCGCATTGTTCGAAATACATACCGTAAAATTTGAGCTCGCCAAAGAAAGCAAATTTCATACGATAAATATTGACGTTTCCGTCTTTCGCCACAAAAAATTTTTCCACAATCGGCATTTCCCGCTGTTTCCGCAAAGGGAATCCTATCATATCTATCAGCTTTTCTCGATAGTTTTCCGCGTTTGCTGCATATAACGCAGGGCTTATAAACGCCTCACGTTCTGCCGTCGCCTGTTCTTTTTCCCGTTGCAGAAAATGGTCTATGCCGCTTACGTATTCCGCGCGCTCTTTCGTATCCTTTCGTATCGTCTCTTTATAATATTTCTTATTCATAAGTTTAACAAGGCTTTTGACGAAACAGAGCGTAAAATTCGACGCTCAAAATTCAGTTCAACTCATTCCGAAACGGCTAACCAAAGCTCTGCCGCTCGTCCTTTGCCATTTTATTTGTTTTTCCATCTGTCTTTAAGATACCGCGCGACCATTTTCGGTTGTCTTTCCTTCGTAAACACGCCTTTTCTGTTCCCGCGAACCCGAATCGTACCTTGTTTCGTCTTGAAATCTGCAAAATTCCAAACGTGCTCCCCGATACAATATTCATATGCGTCAAAGGTTTTGCAGTTTTCTTCCATATATTCCGTTTGATATTCTTCCGAAAACGCTTCGCTCGGACAAGCGTGTATGCCCTCTACCGTATCCGCGCCGAATTCCGTAATGATAATCGGCTTTTTGAAGCCGTTATACCACTTTTCGATCTCGCCGCCCATCTGCTCGCGTACCACACTCAAATCGCCCGTATCGTAATACCAACCGTAATAACGGTTGAGACAAATCACGTCTACCAGATCTCCGACCTTACAGCCGGCGTCAAAGCTCGTAAATTCTACGGTGGTTACGGGCAAATCGCTGTTTTTACGAACAACGGATATCACGTCGCTGAAATACTCCCGCGACGCGTCCTCGTGCGTCGCCGCCTCGTTCGCCACGCTAAACATCACTACGCAAGGATGGTTTTTATCCCTTGCGATCAGCTGTTTTGCCAGCTCCTTGTGCAACGCTTTCGTTTCGTCGTTCAGCTTATCGGGCGCGAAGTTCGGCGCGTCCCACCAGTTCATACCGACCGCGGGCAATTCGTCTAACACCATCATACCGTACTCGTCCGCCAAGTCCATAATTTCTTCGCTGTACGGATAATGGCTCGTTCTAAATGAATTTGCGTTGATCCATTTCAAAAGCTCAAAATTGCGCAAGTTTACCGCCGCGTTGTTGCCCTTGCCCAACACGAAGAAATCCTCGTGCATACCAAAGCCCTTGAAGTACACGGGCTTGTCATTTAAGAGGAATTGTATCCCTTTTACTTCGACCTTGCGTATACCGAACCTTTCCTCGTATCTATCGCATTCCGATTCCGCCACAAGCGTGTACAAATACGGGTTTTCAGGGGACCAGGTATGCGGTGAATTGATTTTCAATAACCCCGCATCTCCTTCCGCAACCACCTTTCCTTCCTTGTCCTTTACCTTACAGACAAGTTGTTTGCAGTCGCTGTCAATCTGCACATCAATCAAAGAATAATCGCCGTTTACTACCGTTTTAATAACGATATCTTTGATATGCTTTTCGGGCAACGAGTACACCAGCACGTCGCGGTGAATACCCGTAAAATTATAAAAGTCATGGTTATAAATTTGTTTACCGTTCTGAATTTTCCCAGGCGGCAACGTTTGAAAACTCAATCGGTTGTCGATAACGATGGACAAGCGATTTTCCTCCTGCAGGTCTTCCAAAGGAAGGTCAATCGGAAACCAACCGTTGATGCCTCTGCCAATCAATTTCCCATTGAGATACACCTCGCTTTGATGGCTCGCCGCGCCAATACGAAGCCTATACAGCCTGTTTTCCCGCACCGGCAGAGAAAAGGTTTTTTCATACACAACCTTGCCCACGTGGTCTCTTATTTTTTGGTCTGTCACGATATCATTCATACTGGCTGGCACAGCCATACGCCCTCCGCCTTGTATGGCCTCGTCGGGCACGTAATTTTCATCAACCGTCTTAAAAGACCAAACGCCGTTTAGATTGTATAAATCCCTGTATTTATTTGATTTAGGATACAACATAATATCACCTTCCAAAAATAATTTGTTTTACCTATGATTTTTAATATATCAAAAATTTTGAGCTTCGTCCATAGCTATATTTTCTCGTAAAAACAAGGCGGTTCGTTTGCCATTATATCCACACAATTGTGCATATTGATAAAGATATGCTCGTGCGGCGAGGTCGCGCCAGCTCGTTTTCGCCGATTTCGCCAAACAACGCCGCAGTCATTCACCTATTTCGTCTCCTCCATATTCGGAGATATAACTTTTCAGTATTTTATTCGTGTCGAGCTCCGCGTCGCCTATCGTATTTGAGCAAAACACAACCCCGTCGATTTTCTTCTCTTTGAGTAAAGCGAAATAGCGTTTCAATTGTCTTTCAAAAAGCACGGTGTTCATAGGCTTTGAGCCGTCATCTAAATAATCCCAAAGATACAAACCTAGCATAAGGGGCTTATCTTTCACTATCCCAAACAGCTTTTCTAAATAAGTCTCTATTTCTTTGATATTTTCACAACCCCAAATCCAAAAAGTCACGCCGTCAAAACATTCGATATACTTTTCCAAATCGAACCCTAACTGATGGTTATACAACACACACCAAAAATCCAAGCCCCTTGCATTGAGTGCGGTTTTGATTTTTTTGAGTACCTCGGGAGTAAATCTTTTCATTCGTTCGGGAGCGAAGAAGTCATCTACGACGCCACCCGTGATATTTTTACCTATATCCAAAACGTTCAAAATGTCTTGCGTGTTTCCAAGCTCCGCTTGCGGAAGAGGGCTGCTCGCATCGCCGAGTACCGACCATTTCACTTCCTTTAACACGGAAAAGCGTTTCGCCATATCGTCGAACGGCGGTTGAATATTTCCACCGTAAGACACGATAAAACTGTTTTCGATCCCGTATTCTTTTGCGAATTCTTCGGGCGACATTTTGCACGCAAACGGCACTATTTTATTGTGACTGCCTTCTAAATGTCCCCAGTTCCATAATTTTTCTTTTAATTTCATAATTTATCACTTTAATAGGAAAAGGGTCAATCGAGGATCAACCCCTTTTCCGTTTACATTAACTTGTTCGGCTGTTAAAACAGTATTTAACCCAAACGCTAAACTTCCGTATTGAAAGACCAATAATTATTAAAGCCTGTAAGCAAACTTCCGTTAAAGTAGACGGTAAGCAATTCGCAAGCCGTAGCCTTGAATTCATAATTTGTTGCCGTTTCCATCCAGGCAATACCACTACTATTACCACTAGTCGCATTAAACACCGACTCAAACGTTGTCGAAACATCAAAACAATTGATTACCGCACCCCGTATGCTGTTCACAACTGCGCTTATATGGGTAGCCCCTTCAACCTTTTCAATGTTAACTACCACGTTAGATACTTTTCCTTGCGCATAAACGACATTTATTACCGAACAGCTTGCCATTAAACCAGATACAAATACGTTTTCAAATTGACCGTAAACTTGGTTTGTAAGTAAACCCGTTCCTCTTGCGGTATGTGTTGCGTTTATAACGGCTTAAATTTCTTACAACACCGCTAATACCAATCTGCTCAATCAAAACGGGACCTGTAATAGATATATTTTTTATCGCGTAACCTTTACCTCTTAGACGTTTAATGCATATATCCAACAATTTCCTTTAGAGTCCCTATTCTGTATCAAGCGCGTCCGAATAATAGGAATTACCGATAAATCCTACTTGACGAAACGCCTTAGGGTCTTGACGAATAATATAATCGATATACGAAGCAATCATTTTTGCCGTCAGTTGATCCCCCATAGGATTAAGGTGTCCGTGCAAATAGAACTTTTCCGTAAACTTTCTATCATATGCGGGCGCGTATTTATTGAAATCAATTACGTAGGAGTTTTGAAAAATTCCCGCCATAGCGTACAGTAAATCCGCGTGCGCTTTTTTTTGTGCAGTTTTTACTTCTGTATCCGTCCATTCTCGCGGCATAGATACGAAAAAGAACTTCGCGTTCGGCTGAATTTCTTTATACCGTTGCACGATTTGTCCGTACCACCCCGCAAAGGTCGGTTTATTATTTCGATAATCCTCTAAATCGATGTCGGTTATACTTCCCACTGGGTGATTAAACGCTTTGCTGAAATCGTTGACCCCTAGCGCAATTATATACGCTTGTACCGCTTTTTCAGGCAACCAAGCGTTGATTTCCTCTCCAAACGATTGCACGTATTCCATCGCCGTCATACCGGCACGGGAAAAATTATAGACTTTCGTGCCCGTCATACGGGCAACGTATTGCCCCCACGAATATTCGTAATAATCATGATAGGTATGCGCTCCGTTTTCGGCCACCGCTTCCATTGTTCCCGAAGAAAGGCTGTCCCCAACACAGGCAATCTTACGGAATATCGCCGTATATCCCCCGTCGTCCAAAATTCTATCCAACGGTTTTTCCGCTTTATCCGTACCGTCTACCCGTTCGATACATTCATAAATATTCATGGCGTAACTCCTCATTATTCTTCGAGATTTTTCCAATTACCCTCTCCGCGTTTAAACACTAAATTTTAAGGTGAAGTACTTTCCCTTTTTCGCAACTTTCTTCCGCGGCGTAAGCAAGTAAATGTCCGTTGATTGAATCGTCTAATTTTGTAATGGATATAGACGCTTTATCCGTGGAAGAAATAGCAACATTTTTTGATAAATTAAACAAACGTCCTCGTAAATGTTTGGGTTGGAAAACTCCTCTTGAATTTTTTTAAAATAAAGTGTTGCATTTTGTTTGACAATTCAAGTCCAATAAAACTATCCATTCGTTACCTAAAAAACGCCGCATCTTGCGTAAATTTTTTCAAATTATATCTTCCATCAAACTCTTGATAAAGTTCTTTTGCTCGGCGTAAAATTTTCCCGACCGCGTAAGCCCCATATCAATCGTAACAACTCCGCCGATTTCCCAAACCGTTTTCAAATAACCCGACAAATATTGCTTGGAATATTTCACGTCCACGCCGCCCCAGCCACCACCAGGACTGCCGCTTTTGCCAAGAGGGGACAAAATGTGCCATTGACTGCCATTCAAAAAACGCCCATCTGGATAAATGTTAAAATCGTGCGCTTCCCCCGAAACGTAATCTTCGTATTTGCTGTAGCGGCGCAACTGCAAATCAACAGGCTGCGGTTCTTCGATTTGAGGGTCGTATTTCGGCGTATCTCTTCTCACCGCTTCTTCTATCGCCCAACCGTCGTTATACGTTACCAAGAAATTCGGATTTGCGGCGTACAAAACGTCGTGATAATATTTTATTTTTTCTTCCGTATAACCGAAATAATCGTAACAGCCATCTATCCACCAACCTTTCACAATATCTTTGTAACGCTCGGCATATTCCTTTAATACCGACGACCAGTTTTTTAAAAATCTATCGGGAATAGGTACTTCTTGCATGCGCTTATGGAAGCCCATAGCGGGCCCCGCCTTTGGGTCTTTAAACGGACCGTCACCTGTAAAATACAAGTACAAATCAATGTCGTATTTTTGCAATTCTTCGTACAAATCCAACACCAAGTCGCGCTCGCTGCAAGCCTCGCCAGGCTTCGAGTCAGTAATTTCGTTATACGTCGCATTCGGCGCAATCAAATAGGGATAGCCTTGCATTAACGTAAATAATACATAGCCTGCTTTCATTTCGTGCAATTCTTTGGCAATATTCTTTACGTCAACCTTCGAAACGACTTCATTCCAAGAGGTTCTGCCCACCCGCTCATTGGAAGGCATCTCAGGATTATTTTGTATGCTGTCCAAAAAATGACACATTACGCCCCATTTTCTGTTTTGCATTCTATCCAACGCTTCTTTCTTCATAATGATACTCCTTTTATTATACGAGGGCAAAGCACGTTGCCCCGCCCCCGCCGTTTGTTTTGCTTTTTTGTTATACCAATGTGTTATTCTGAGAGCAAAACCTCTCCTGTCATTCTGAGGGCAACGCCCGAAAAATCCCGTTTTTTCTTATATCTAATAAGGAACAACAAGACCCTTCGTTTCGCTCAGGATGAGATATACTCTTTTCAACCCGTGCGAATGAGATAAGCGTATCTGGTTATTTGTTGCGTTTCCTATTGTGTAACCAAATACACTCAGCTTCGGTCTACCGTCCTACGCTCGGTATAACCGCAAAGCGTTGACCTTTAAGACTGCGTTGCTTCGTCCGTATCCACGAACGTTACGCCGTCGGGCACAGTGGTGACTTCAGCGTTCGCAGCGTCAGTATTCCAGCCGTAACGCGAAACGTTGCTTGCGTTAATCGTTACTTCGCTAAACGTAGTCCCGCTGACAGAATAATAACCAAAGACGGAACCAAAATCAACCCCGCTTGCGTTAATTGTAACGTTTGCATAATTACATTCTCCGTACGTAATAAACACGCCGTCGTTGTTTGCTTTCGTTGCATTGATACCTGTACCATCCGTAATGGTAACCGTCACGTCCTGCACCTTCGCGCCTTTCGCATATCCGCCAAGCAATCCCGTGTTTGACTTGCTTAAATATGTTACTCCGTCAAATTCCACGTTCTTTACCGTACCTTGCAACGAGCCGAAAATACCGCCTTCGCCAACCGTAACGTTGGAAATTTTCTTGCCATTACCGTCGAACACACCTTGAAACTTAATAGTATAATATTTTCCCGCAAAAGTACCCGCTGACGAGCAATCCAAATTATCCACGCCAAGAACGTAATAACCCGCT
The DNA here is from genome assembly GCA_045576335.1 of Candidatus Scatosoma sp. Taxonomy (GTDB): domain Bacteria; phylum Bacillota; class Clostridia; order Christensenellales; family Borkfalkiaceae; genus Scatosoma. Next base: position 30,166 of record JAZNGH010000015.1, on the reverse strand, counting down.
ACAACGTTGTCCACCGCATATGCGCTAGTGCCTTCTCCGTTGTAATTTGCAAACCCTTTCAAATCATCCGCCGTGTAAATAGCCGCCGTAACCGCCATTACGTTGGTGAAATTCAACGCTTTCGTACCGTTCTTCACACATACGGTGTAAATATTCGCTACTTGCGCGGTGGAAACCGCAATATCCTCCAAAACAACCGTAAGCCGACCGTCCGTTTCAACCGTTGCGCTTTCGCCGCTTGAGGTGATAGCCCAAACCTCGCCCGCCTTAAAGTCTTCGTGTTTTAAGGTAACCTTATTATCGTTTGAGGTTTCCGCATAGAACTGCGCAGCCACGTTCGTCGTCGTCAATTCGTCGTAGATAACGAAAGTTATCTCCGCCGTTTCCCTGTCGATAAGCGACGTTGCCACAACTGTGATTTCCTCCCCAACCGTTGCGGTTGCGCCAACCGACAAAATATTACCGTTGAGCGACACGCCGTCTTTTTGCTCTTTCAGCGAAAATTCGAGATACTTGGCGTCCTTATTGGTTTTCAGCGTTACCGCGCTGTTTTTGTTGATATTGTGGAACGGATTTTCAAACGTGATATCGCCCGCGTATTTTTCCCAAAGCTTTACAGGCAGAATCGCCGTATCGTTGAACCGCCAAATAGAAGTATCCCACGCTTTGACCACTTCGCCGTGCGTTTCGTCCGTCATCAGTTCCGCCGCCGTAAGAAAAGCTGCCGTCAAATCCTTGCCGTCGCTCTCCTTAAACAAGCTCGCGTTCGTTTCTTCGGTTACGCCGAGTACATAAATACCTTCAATTTTATTCGTTTCGGAATTATAGAACAATTTCGTATTCGTCAAAGAAGTTAAATTGTTACAATCTCTGAAATCCAAAAGCACGTTTTTGACGACCGCCGACGACGAGGAGAATTGGTTCATAAACGCGTACGTTCCGTTATCCTCGATCGCATCGAACTCGGCGTAAACGTTTTCAACCGTACCCTGTCCTCTGGAAACCAGTAAGCTCGCGCCCGAACCGACCTCCGCGTCTATCAAAGAAAGATTTTTGATCGTACCGTTACGACCGAGCGTGATAATAAACGCGCTGCCATCTCCGGCCTTTACCGTTTTCAGCCCGATAATCCCGTAGCCCTGTCCGTCGAACGTGCCTTGAAAACCTCCGCGCGCGCCCGAAGTCCAGTCCTCTTCGATTACCGCCGCCTCGCCGTAGGTATTCTTCCATTCTTGAATAAGTGCCTTATTCCAGCTGAGCAAGCCGTTGATACTCGGCGTTGCGCCGTTGGAGGGAATGATTGTCTTCCAAGTCCCATTGTATTCGATATCGTTGCCGAGAATAAAGTATCCGCTGAGCACCGCCCACTTCTGTTCTTCAATGCAAAGCCCCGCTCTTACAGAATTATCCACCGCGATCGCCTGCCAGCTGTCCAACTCGGATTTATCGTTGATAATCATAGTATAAACGTCTACGTTCATACTATAAATCGTTTTGTCTGTTTCGACCGTCATTACCTTGCCCTTGCCGAGCTCTGCGTTTTTCGCGGGCATTCCCGCCGAATAGACCGTAACGACCTTTCCGTCTACCGATCCTTTTTCCGCCGCCGCGTCAAATATAACATTGCTATCGTTGACGGTTATTTTTTCCACGCTCTTTTCTTTTACCGTATCAGGTAAAGTAATCGCCGTATCCACGCCCGCCTCGAGCGTCAGCGTATCCGAAAGCGTTACTTTGTTCTTTACTACGCTGACCGAAAGCGTAACCGCAACCGATTTTTCCGCATAAACGCCCGTAGCCGTAAGCGAGGTCTTGCCTGCCTTTTTACCGACGATCACGCCGCTTTCCACCGCTACCGCGTCCGCGTTGGAAGAACTCCATTCTAAGGCCACCGTCTCCGTTGCCTTCGGTACGCCGTTCACTACGGGATATATCCTGCCAATCGTAAGAAGATGCGCCGTTTCCGCGCCAAGCGTAACCTTCGTTGCAAAGCCGCCGCTCACCTCTTCGATTTCTGCGTTTTCAAAACCGACCGTAACACTCTCTTCCAAAACCTTGACCATAATGGTCTTGCGCGCCTCGTAGCCGCGCGCCATCGTGACGACCTCGTATTCCACCTCGCCCGTTTTTAAGGCGGTAAACTTTGCCGTTGCGCCGTTGCTCTCCGTGACAATCGACACCACGTCGCTTTCGCCGCCAACCAGCTCCCACGCGTACGTAAAACCGTACGTTTCGCCATCCAACACCACACCCTTGTAGGTAACGCCGACGTTGACTTCTTTCATCATGCCCTCGTACATGCGCACAGTCTCCAAATCAAACGCAAGCATGTGCGCAATCGTCGTATTTTTCACCGTCAACGCGCAAGTCGCGGATACTCCCTCGACGCTCGCCGTGATCGTGGTCGTGCCCGCTTTCAACGCCGTCACTAAACCGTTTTCGTCAACGACGGCAACGGTTTCATTGGACGAATCCCACGTTACTTTTTCTTTGCTCCCCGTTACCTTTGCTTCGAGAGTAAGCGAATCGAATTCGACCACCGTTTCCGAAGCGATTAACGTAATTTTTATTTCATCGGGCGGAATTTGCGGCGTGGGACGATTCGTCGTATTGTTTAAATCGCAGCCCACCAACACACAAGCAAACGCAATCGCCGTGCAAATGGACGCCAGAAGCCACTTTATTCTCTTTTTCATAAATCTTCTCCTTATTCCAATCAAGCCACTCCCCATTTATCGAAAAACGAAGACATACCCCAACCGTAATGATTAAACTCTGTAAAATCTAGTTCCTTGCAATCGTCGGCAAGGGACTGCCTCATTTCCTGCACTTCCACGTTGGTGTAATACCCCGCGTAATATTCGCAAATCATGAAACGAGGGAAAACTGTTTCTATCTTGATATGCTTCACCAGCGTAGCGTAGCGTTCGGGGTCGCTCGTTTTATACAGCTCGATATCCTCGTACGCTTTCTCGAAAAGCTCCAACCAGTTTTGCAAGGTCGCCCAAGACCAATACTGCGGTTTATCGGTATAATTTCTGTACGCCGTATAGAACATTTCGGGATATTTTTCTTCCAACTGCTTCATATACGCATTCAACGAATCGTAATATTGACGCATTGCACCGTTTTTCGAGCCGAAATAATTCTCGAAATATTTGTCCGTCATCTCTCCGATGTTCTGATTTACGTCGCGGGTAAGGTTCATCGTCAAATATTTCTTAAATTCAGAAAATCCAGTCGCCACCGTCCCTAATTGCATTTGGTTGAACAAGAACACCGCGCCGTTATCTTTAAAAAAACGTATCGTTTCGGGGAAAGCGTCGAAGGTCTTAAACGGAACGATTTGACAGTCGTGATTGATATTGTACATCCAGATCCAAAGTCTGTCGGTCAACAAATTCCATTTTTCCGTCTTAACTTTAAATTCCTCATTTTTGGGATGATAGAACGATTCTTCCCACATTGCGTCAATCGGCGCGAAATAGCAGCCGACGTGCGGATTGCATTTCAAACCGTCCTCATACGTTCTGTGATAAGGAAGCGCGTACGTTTCACCATTCTTATAAACGACGTTTTTGCTGTTCTCCACGTCCGATTTTGGAATGACGTAGTTGCTTTTGTCCGTACCGAATACGGGTGCGACGTCCATTTCTTGATAGGCAAAGAACAGCAATGTGATGTCGCGTTTCGCCGTGCCCGCCTCGTCCGCTTGGCGTTGTAGCTCTGCTTGCACCAAATCGTCCAAGTCGTTGCAGAACATCACGTAGGTCGCCGTCAATTCGGCGTATTTTTCCGAAATGAGGTTGCACATATCACATTCACAATTCCCGTATGCGTCTTCACGGGTAAACGTCACCGCCGCAGCTTCGGGATACTCCTCCAACGACCACATAATTCCCTCGTACGCCGTTTGCAGCATCAAATCGTATTCCGCTTGGTCGCCGTGCGCAGAATAGCAAAGCTGCTTAGGCGCGCCATTGGAACTCGCCCCCGCTTTCGTTGCGAACCACAGCGGGTGATAATCTCCTTTATCAGGGTCGTTGTATTTCTTGGGCGAAATATAATCTAAAGAATTATGTACGTCCTTGCCGCTATACGATAAGGCGAATGGCTTATCGTACACACGCCCCGACGCGTATCTGCCTGACGTAGAAATAAATCCCGAGTTGTAAGTAAAGTCGTAATCGGGTTTTTCCACGATATTCATCGTAGGAAGAGTAGCCCCGTTTTTCGTGTACGTAATCGTGTCTTCCGCGTACCACTCGAAACCCAACACTTCACGGCAAAAACACAGCGACGCCATTTGATAGCCCCAATTCGTGGCAACCTTCAAGAATACGGAATCCCCTGCCGATTGAATCATATACCCGCTGTATCCAAGTTCAGCATCCGTCGCCCAAACAAGGTTTGCCGTTTCCTCTAATTTTTCGTGCGAATAGACGATATATTTCGCGTCCTGCGTGAACGCAAGCGTTCTGTTCGCCACCGTCTCGTCATCGATGAGTAAATCCTGATCCACGTCTTTATAAACGACGGGATATGCACCCGTACAGTAGCCGATCTGCTTGGAAAGGAATCTCGCCCCTTCGTCCGCCTGCGTCGTGTCGTTTCCGACGACGATCACGTAATCGGTTTCTCCGTTTACAACGAATTCTCTCCCCGTCTCCGTGACGGTTTTGCGGTGCAACCGCTTTTCTTCGCTTACGAGATGTTCCATTTCGTCTGCCGTTTGTTGATTTTTAACGTAATTTCGATCCTCCGTCGGCTCGCACGCCATCAGAAGCGTCGTTGCCGCCAGCAACGCGGAAAATATCATTGCAATTCTCTTTTTCATCTTTTCGTCTCCTTTACGATACCGTCACAACGTATTCCACCATCGTTTCGTTGCCTGCCCCGTCGGTGACGATGACGATAAATCTGTATTCGCCGACGTTTTGGAAGGTGAAGCTGTACGCCGTGTATTCCACTTTACCGTCTTTCACGGTGTAATCGTAACCGATTACGATAGCTCTCCCGTCAGGATTTCGCACGTATCTATATACCTGCATGTCTTCCACTTTGGAAACGTTATCCGCAATATAGACTTCGGGCAGCGTTACCGTATCGCCGACTTTTGCAGTTGCCGACCAAGCGTCCGCAATTTCCACGACGGGCGCTTTGCGGTCGAATACGTTGATGGCGTAGCCAGTTTCCTCAGCAGGATTCCCCACGTGATCCACAGCGGTATATTCTACCAAATACTGTCCGTACGCTCTCAACTCGATCACATATTCTTGCGCAGCCGAAACATTATTCAAAGGCAACCCTTTGACGTCCGAAACGATTTGCCCGTCCGCCGTTTTCACGGTAACGAACGCAAGCACGCTGGCGTCCACCGTGTCGCTGACGTACGCTTTCGTGACGGTGTAGGTTTCGTTGATATCGTGTATGCCGCCGTAAACCCCTGTAATAACAATTCTGGGGGCGGTCACGTCCTTGATCAACTTACCAATGATGTTATTATCCAATTGTTTTATGACGTAGCCACAGCCCTCCTTCGCGTCGAGCGTCTCCGAAGATATATATACCTTGCCCGACGGGAAGCCGTTGAATGCATTGCCCGCATCGTCCGTGAAAACGTCCACCTTCCAGTCGTTGACGCAGAACAAGCCCGCTGTGTAGGAAAATTTCAATTCATCCAAAACCACGCCCGACGAACTCACGCCCAAATCGAAGCCGTAAATCAGCTTCTTGGTCACTCCGCCGAAATCGGCAGTCATCGTGCCGTCGCTATTCATCTTTATGTACATCGTAACGGCAACGTCGCTGTTTTCACTATCCGCAAAGGTCACCTTTACGCCCGCAAAATCGCTTTGCCCTTGGATACCCTTCATATACACCAACGCATTCGTCGCCACGACGGGATTGGCAAAACTCCAACGAAACGAACTGTCCGCCGTTGCAAGCACCGTCATACCTTGATTCGTTCTTTCCGTCGTGAAATTTTCCCCGACGAACATTTTATCCAAATAGACGTAGATATCGCCCTCGTTTTCAATTAAGGGGCTCACGGCGGGAACTTCCTTTTCAAGCGACACGCCGCCTACGTTGAACGTCAACGTCACGACGGGATCGTCCGCATTCACGACGGGAATAAATACTTCGCCCGCTTCATACGTAGCTTCACCGTTCGCGTCTTTCACCGTGACGGTAGCCAAACGACGTTCTAACGCATGCGAAGTATAATCGTTGGCGTACAGCGCGGGAATGAAATATTTTCCGCCCGAAACGAAGTATTTTGGCAAGATCGGCTGATCCACGAACACGGGCTTGTTGCCCCAAGTTACGTTGACGGCGTAGGACTTCTCCACAACGACACCCGCAAAATCTTTTGCCGTGTACGTTACCGTCCATTCGCCCATCTGTTCCACCATAAATTTGCCGTCCACGACATCCACGACGGCAGAACCGTTGCTTGCGCGCGTCACGACCTCCTTATCTCCGCTGCCGCCCGTAACGATGTAGTCAGCCACTTGAATTTTTTCACCCAAAACACCACTCATCTTTACGCCCGTCGTATTGACGGACAGCGTAAGCGGTTCTTCCAACGCGGCTTTCGCGGTGATCCAGTACACCGTTTCCGCCACGTTGCCCATATAATCTTTCGCTCTATATACAATGGCGTACCTACCGGGCAGATCTACACTAAACGTTCCGTTTTTAACGGGATATTCCACCCTATGGGTCTCGCTGGAATAATTATGATACACCCGCGTTTCTACGTTCAGCTTTCCCGAATACGCGTCGATCGCGCTGGCGGTCGGCACGGTGTAATTTCCGCCCACGACCGCATAAGGTGTCAACGCGTATCCGTCCGTATTTTCGTCGTACTGCACGTACTTTTCGTCAACGTTGACGGTGATGATCGGCTCTTCCGTTTCCGCAAACACGTTCTCGTCCGTAAAATCATACCCGAACAGGCTGGAAATACAGAAATTCGCCGTCTCGGAAACATAATCGAGCGCCGTGACCGTAAGACGCACCTTTCCGCTGGGAAAGCCGTTCCAAAGCGCCTCCTTCGTATGGAGGCTCTCCTCATTGAAGTCGGTGATGATTTTTTGAGCGACCAACGCTTGCACGTTTTCCTTATCGTAACGCAACGTAAACGCACATTGATCCGCAACCACGTCCTTAAATGTCGCCGGAGGTCCCCAGTTATTAATAAGTCTTGAATAGAACGAAACGGTAGTTGTGCTTGCGCCGCCCCAACCGATGTTCCAGTTCGGATTCGTTAAAGAGCTACTGAAAGTATCTAGCGTTCCGCTACCACAGCCGCCCAAAACCTGCCCTGTACCTTTCGCCGTCCAGTAGCTGGTGCAGTACTGGTTGGATACATCTAAGCTCTTCGTGCATTGCACGGTCATCGTCTGGGTAGGATCTAAAACATCGGTGAATGTAAACAGCAATTTTCCGAAATCGTGAGAGCCGACGAGATCGGGGGTAATGAACCCTTTCAACAGGGTGTCCGTCGCTTCCAAATCGGCAAGATCGATCGTTCGGTTAAAGGAAAGGGCGTCGTCTTTCGCAAGGCGCACTTTCAGCCCGTAGGTGCTGCCGACGATACCGTATTCCGTAGAGCTTTTCGCGTTTTCGACCGTCCACAATTTATTATTGACGAAAAATTCCGTTTCTTCTTTGTAGAATTTCCCGTTTTCGTCCTTCGCTTCGTAAGTAAGCGTATATTCCCCTGCGGTTTTCAAAACCCGTTCGCCCGCGTCGATCATTTCGATCGACCCGTTGGGGTACGTCAATTTGATGTCCGTCTTGTAATCTTTTCCGCCGACGGTAAGCGTCCTTTCAGGAACGGTAAGCGTATCCTGCAATAGGTAGGTGGAGGAAAGGGAAACCTCGCTCCACGAAGGCGTGTTGCTTGCTTGGCTGGAAGCGATCGTACACACCAGAGGCAAGGCGACCGCAAGCGATAAACAAGCGCATAACACAACGCGCAATTTTTGCATTTTTTTCATAAATCTGTCTCCTTTTTTCGTAATTAACCCTTGATACCGCCTACCGTCAAATTGCCAAGCAACCGTTTTTGGAAAATCGAAAATACGATACAAACGGGGATCGCCGCCATAACCACCGCCGCCATTCTGGCAGGAGTCGCGGTATGGTCGAAGCGAAGGGAATCCGCGTTAGAGTTCATAATATAGTTCAGCCCAGAAGCCAACACGGGATAGCTGGGCATATACAGCTTTGCCGATTGATAGCTATTCCAATAACCGACCCACTTCAAAAGGAACACCGTGCCGAAGGTATTTTTCAAAAGCGGGGTCGCCACGTGCCAGAACACCTGCCAGTTGCTTGCGCCGTCAATCTTCGCTGCCTCCGCGTACGAATCGGGAAAGGCTTTGCAAACGTCGTAGAATACGAGGAAATACATACCCAAGAAGTTTGCGGACATGATCCACAAACACCAAGGCGTGTTTAAGATCCCCAACGCGTTAGCAAGGCTTAATTCCGAAGGCGTACTGCCGACGATCGGCACCATCATAACAAATAGCACCAACGTATGAATAAACCGCGAGAATTTAAATTTGAAGCGTGCACAGGCGTATGCGGTGATATACGGCACGAGAGTGCTTGTGAATGCGCACCCCACCGAATACCAAACAGTGTTCCAGTACATTTCCAGCATGCCGACCTCTCTCGGCGGGTGTCCGACCATCGGGTCGGTCGACACAACAAACTCTGTAAAAATATGCCTAAATGTATAGAACGGCAGCCAGCCTTCCGCTTGCGCTTGCAAAAATGCGTAGCGATAATATACGTCGGGTTCTACGTTCGGGTCGGTGGACCAAGAATTTAAGTAACGGTTATAGTCAATGAACATTCCGTAAGGATCCAATTCGTAAACGTAGCGGTTGACCTTAAAAGAGGTGACGACCGACCACGTCATCAAATAGATCAGCGAGGCGCACCATATGCACAGCATCACCAACAGGAAAACGGTGATCGGCGTAAACCGACTTTTTTTCTTTTTTGCTTTTAATTGTTTTTCCATTGCCGTCCTCCTTTAATCTTCACTCGGTCCAAATTTTTCCGTTGCCCAGCGCATAATTAACATCAACGGAAGCGTGACGAACGTCAAGACGATACCCACCGCAGAGTAGTACGGGAGCTCTGGCGAAGCCACCGAGTTAGCGAATTTCCCTAACATAACGACGTAGAACCAATAGCCCACGCTTTGAATGCTCGTGCTGGCGTAACCGCCGAACATATCGTACGCGCCGTACTGAGTAAGGAAAATCCCCGCCGCGCCCGTCACGAGAAAGAGCGATATGGTGGGATACGCATGCGGAAGCACGATATACCAAAATTCTTTCAACCCCGTCGCCCCTTCCAAGTTTGCACTTTCGACAACCTCGTCTGCAATCGACGACATTTTGTTGGAATACAGCAGCACGCTTCCGCCAAAGCCCGACCATAAGTAGTAGATCATCAAGACGGGGAAATCCAGCCCACGCGTAGGGTCTAATAAATTCCCGATACTGGGAATCATATATGGCAAACAATCCACAAGGAAAAAACGATACATAGCAGACACGACCACGCCCGAAAGTACGCCTGGCAAATATAACAGGACGCGGAATTGCGACCAACCGGGTAAGCGTTTGAATATGTAAAACGAAAGTAATAATCCTAAGGGGATCGAAATGACGCTCGTCAACAAATACGCTTTTACGCTGAACCAAATCATATTGCCGAATTCTGCCGTAAACAGCCATTGGAATACTTTGGTAAATTGAACGAACGTAAAATAATTCGTCACGTATTTGTTGGTGGTGGTATCAAACGAAATTTCGCGAAACGCCAATAAAATGGAATTGGCGTTGACGCCCACCCAAAACACGGCAAACTGCAACACGGGCCAAGCCAACATACAGCAGTAAAAAATCAAATCCGTCCGTTTGTTTTCCGACATCGATTTTTGTTTTTTTAACTTTTCCATACATTCTCCTTCTCTTGCGTGGGGGCTGTAAAACTCACAGCCCCGCCGTTGCCTGCCTATAAGCCAAGCGATTATTTCACGTTAGAACCCGACATCGTCTTCCAACGGCTGAAATCGTAGCGATACAAGCCTTTGAAGTACGTCGCCGCGCTAACTTCCTTCTTAAACTCGTCCACAGGAATGCTCTTTCTGTCGGAATAAGTATCGTCGTAATACGCGCTGAACTTATAGTAGTAGTCGTTTACAGAGGCTTCGTTTTGCAAATAGAACGCCTCGTGTGAGAAGCTGGATACGATGTTGGCGTTTTCTTGCAAGGTGATCAGCGATCTACCGAACGTGGACATTTCCGCTTTGTCGTCATCGCTTACGGTATAGGTCAACGCCTTCGTCGTGTCGGTGATCTTCGTAAATTCCGCCAACGATTCGTCGGTGTTACAGAATTGAATGAAGTCGATCGCAAGCCAACGCTCCGCGTCGTCTATGCTGCTACCAAGAAAACACATAGAGTTGTTGGTTTCTAAAAGCGTGTAATACTTCTCACCGTTAGCGTACGCTGCTGCCCGTCTGTCCGCTTCTTCCTGCGTGGGCGCGGGGAACGGCATAAACGCGTAACGGTCTCTGTCGTCTCTGCCCGTCGCTTGCTGAATGTTGTTAAACGTGCTTGCCGCTTCCATTTCCCACCAAACGCCGTCAAACAGCATAGGCACGCGTTGCGTCGGGTCGTCCTTGCCTTGAATAAAGTCTGTTTGCGCCGTCGTTTGTTCGTTGTTCGGATCGGTGGACGAATCGTTGCACCAGCCGTTGTCCATAATCGTTTCCAAGAACGAAAGCGCGTAATACTTGCCCGCCTGTTTGGAGAGCAGGTAGCCGTTGTTCGGCCCGTCGATTTGCTCGTCGGGAAGCTCGGTAATCTCTCCGGTCTTCTCGTCAACGTCGATGAGGTTTTTCGCCGTACCGTTAAACGAATAGTTCAACGCCATTTGTTCTGCCCCTTCGTTGCTCGCCGTCAACGAATTCAAGAACCAGTTCAAATAGCTTCCGCGATACTTTCCAGCCCAAGAAACGGCTTTGTTCGTGGCGGAAATGTAATCGCAAAGCGCGTAAAATTCGCGATACGTCGTAGGCAGCCCGTCGTCGTACGTGCCTTTCTCGCCGTCGGGCCCCGCCGAACGCAAGCTCTCCGTTTTCGTGAAACAAAACATAAAGGCTTCGGGGTCGTCCAAATCGGCATCCGCGTAACCGTCCTTAAAATACCAGCCGTTGGTGTCGAACATGTACTTGTTGTAGTTGATCCCGAAATACGCCGCGTAGTGCGGAATCCCGTAATAGGTGTCGCCTACGCCGTCTTGGTCGGTATCTACTTTTAAATATTGGATCTGTTCTTCCGTCAACTTGCTTTCCAACGTTTTGCCGGGTTCATAGGGATTCGGGCTTGTAAGCACCTCCGTCATCGGCGCAAGAAAGCCCATGTTCAAAAGTTGATAGTAATACACCGATTCGTGGAACCAAATGTCGTACTTCACGCCTGTTTGGGTCATACCAGCTAAGGTCTTTTTCGCTGGGTCTATGTCAAACGTTACGCCGTCGTAGGTGATGCCGTTGATTTCAAATTCTTTTCCAGCGCGTTCTTGCTTGTACCGCTGAATAACGGTGTCTAACCATTCTCTGCCGAAGCCACCGCCGAAGTTGAACACGGTCAGCTCGTAAGGGTTTTTCGCGCCGAAGTTTTCGTCAGTCGAAGTTTCGGTTTCACCGCAAGCCACCGTAGAGAATAGCAGCATACCCGCCAGCGCGCCCGTCAAAATCCTTTTTGCAGTTTTTGCATAATTCTTTTTCATATTGTTTCCTCGTACTTTTTTTGTTTTTTAGAGAGGGCAAAAGGCAAATTTCACCCTCTCTTTTGTGTTATTTAGTTAGTTGCGCTAATCGTAACCGTAACGTCTTGACTTTGACCATAATCGTCGAAACTTATATACGTCGTGGAGCCATCACTGTCTTGCCCTACGTATACATTATTCAAAGATTTCAATTTAATCTCAACATTATCGCAGGTAAGATTCCCGTCTGCATTCGTTCCCAGTATTACCGTCTGGTTATAGGACGTAGTCGCCTCGCTTGCGTCAATTATAACGTCCCTCAACGTCGAAGCCGCGTCCCAAAGAACGCAAAGCGCACCGTCGCTCGTTCTTAAACCGTCATAGGATTTTATCGTAATATTAATATTTTCGAACGTTGAAGAGCCTCTAACCCAACTTGCAAACAGACCGACATAAGCGCCGCTTGCGTGTTGATACGTTACATCAGTAAAATCCACATTCTTGACGGTTAAACTCCACACGGTGCCAAAAATACCGCCGTCTCCTACCGTGATATTAGAAACCTCCTTGCCGTTTCCGTCTAATACACCTTTAAAGGTGCGTGTATTGTATCCACCGGCAAACGTTCCTACATTCGCGCAGTCGATATTCTCCGTAAGCATATAATAGCCAGTCGTTTCCGTCTTACCTTCAGTCGTACTGAATGCCATCAACTCCTCCGCCGTAGAAATAAACGCAGTCGCCGCCAAAACGGGAATGGTGATGATACGTTGCGTATCGTCGTCAATTTGCGTTTTCACCACAATTTCTTGCGCGCCCCAGTTGTCATACGCAGATGCCGTCCAAGCGGTTACGTCCAGCGCGGATGGATTCGTACCCAAATTAAACGCGCCGTTCACTGCCGTAATGGAAACGATTGTCTCGTCTGCATAATCGCCTAAATCAAGGGAAACCGTCGTTTTTCCGTCCAAAATCACGTTTTGTTTTGCAAGGCTTGCCGTTTCCGCTATTTTATAAAGCCGTTCACCGTTGTAATAAATTACCGCCCCGTCGTTCACTTCGTCTTGCAACGTCACGTGTTGATACGTGCCTTCTTCCAACTCTACGTTATTCGTTCCCAAATACTCCAGCTTTACGCCATTGTTCTCATTAATGTACAAGCCGTTGTACGTATTGTCGCCAATATCTTCATAATTCCCTTTTCCGTTAAGCGCGAAACCAAACAAGGAACGTAATTTATAAAATCTGGAAGTTTCATTCGTGGAATAGCCAAATTCAATCGTCACGTTCGTAAAAGTTGTAGCCGCAACGCCACTTGTGGCAATTAACCCCTGATTGGCAGCAGCACTATTATAATTGACTTCACTCGTTGAACCAGCAATTCTCGCCACCTTCAGCGTTATATTTTCAAACGTAGCGGAGCGAATTTGTGTAGCAAGCATACAAGATGAACCGTCGTGATTATAATAGTTATTACATTCAATCGTCCAGTTCTTCAAAGAAGCCTCCACCATATATGCACCAAACAAGCCGTACGTGCTGAGCGCGCCGCCGACATACGTATGATCTAAACCGTCAATAGTAGCCTTGAAAGTCTTAGCCCCCGTACCGTTTTTAGTGCTTATTGTGTCGTTTGTGGAAAGATCATCCGTGATACGGAAATAGCCATAAATTACATTAGACTGCGAATACATACCGTTATAATCGCGCATAACGTTAAAGCGGTCTAACGTACTGATATCTTCGGTAACTACCAATGCGGGGAGATTGAGCGTATACGTGCCGCTTGCATCGCTGAGCGTCACCTTCATTTCACCCTCGCCGTGGTTTGCATACGCCGTACGCAAAGTCTCATAGTCCGCACCGTCGGTAACAGCCGTACCGAGGTCGTATTCCGTACCCTTTAAGGTAAGGGTCATGCTTTCCACCGTGTCGCTTTCCGCGCGCTGGTAATCGGCAACGTTAAAGGACGGCGTTTCTGCGCTCAATACGATTGCCTCTCTGTATACTGCGTATGCCTCTACGCTGTTCTTGATAGGTGCCGTAAGGTCAACCGCCTTGCCCGATCTTGTATACCAACCTACGAAATAGTCGTTATCCGCTTGCTTTTCGGCAACGTTGGGAACAGCTTGTGCCGTCTCGTTATATTGCAGGCTTTCCGTCGTGGTTTCGCCCTCTACGTGATAAGTAATCGTTTTGTCAAGATAGGTCGCTTTCAACGACGATTTTTCGTTTGCCGTCAGCGCGGAATTGCGGTCCTCGTATTCCACTTCTGCTACGTAAGACATCGAAATACCATTCACTTGCTCGGTGTAAACGGGCGTACCCTTGTTGTCGATATAACCGCGAACGGCAAGCTCCGTTCCGTAATCGCTTGCGGGAATGTTATACAGATACGTAATCGTCTGCATATAGTCTACACCGTCCAACGTTGCTTTGTTCCAAAGGTTCGATGTGTTGGAAATAGAAAGCTCTACATCGTTTTCTTCACCGAAATCAATTGTAAGGTCTTCGCCACCCGTCAAATATTCGGGCAACAAAAGGGTGTACGTCTTAACGCCTTCGTCAAGCTTACCCTTGCCGGTCGTAGCGTCGATTTCGCCGTATTTGTCAAATTCGCTTTCCGTCATTACCACGTGAAATTTGACACCGGGATTATACCCCTCGCTTTTTATGCGTACAGACGCGCCGTATACCTCGTACGGGACCACATCCGCGCTTGCTGTTGCGGTGTTCGCAAGGGTTGCGCTTGCGATTGTCAAGCTGCAAAGGCCAAGTACGCTAAGCGTTGAAATTAAAAATTTTCTCGATTTTTTCATTTTCCTTACCTCCTTACTCGTTTGCACCCCACCAGCTCTTAAAAGTGCTGCCGTCTACGCCCGCAACACGTTCACCGTCGACGTCGATGCTTGCCGTTACGATGTCGTTCTCTTCAAAAATTTTCAATCGAACGACGGGACTTTGATAACCAAATTTTTTCATCACCAAACCTCCTTTTTGATTTGATTTTTTTATTTATTGCCGTTTCGGCTTTCGCCTTACGGACTTTTTACGAATTTTTATTTGCTGTATGAACAGCAAATAACCCCGTGGGGTTATTTTTTTACGCTTTTTACATCTTTACGGCTTGTGGATCCCCGTCCACTTCCCGCCGTTTTCGTCGTTTTCTTCGCTCGTGCTTTCCGACGAGCCTTCCTCGTCGTTTGGGCTTTCCTCGTCGTCAGATGTTACCTCGTCGCTTGAATTTTGAGTTTCTTCCTTGGAAACGCTCGATCCGTTCGATTGCGTATCGCTACCGCCGCTGTCGAAGCACGCCGCCGCCGTCAATACCGCGCATATCGCCAACAACAGCGCGATTATTTTCTTTTTTAAGCCACTCATTGTGTTATCCCCCTTTGATATAATGAAAGTACTGCAAAAAAAATGTTTTTCAATTTTATCACGAAAAAATCGCCTTGTCAATACTTGTTGAAACTTTTCTTCCAAAAACCCTTTTACCATTTAATTGTATCACGGATTATTAGCGATTTCATCTCTTTATAAAAAAAACTTGTATCAAAAATTGACCTGTTTTTAATTTTTCGGCCTTTTTAACGACTTTTCAAGCCGAATTACATCTTTTTACTACGTAAAAACATTTCAAGCTCTGCAAAGCTTTCCAAAGTCGTTTTTACCGTGTTGCAATCCTCGCCGAACCCTACGCCGTTCGTCAATTCATTTTCGAGATTGCGTTTCCATTCGCACGCCATCTCCACCGTCGTAAAACGAAATTCCGCTTGCATCGGGAACTTGACTTCAACGGGTGCATGCTTTGCTTGCAAAGCTGCGCGTACGCCTGCCTTGATATCCGCCAAAACCTTTTCTTCTTCAAAAAGCTCCGCCTCGTTTCTGCCTTTTGCGATTTTCGTTACCACGGTGGTTAAATGCGGGCAAAATTCTTTCATTTGCCCTATCGCCAAATCGTCTGCCGCCGCAAAATACGGCGCGATACCGTACTGCGAGGCAAGCATAGAATCGATTTCAAATTCCCCGACGGCTTTGCCGTTGATTTTGTAATATTGCACGTCGGACGAGCTGTAAGTATGAGAAAGCACACCGAGCGTACCCGCTTTTGCGTGGTAGCCGAGATAGAAAATCCCTTTGCAGTCGTAATCTTGCAAAAATTGCATTCGGTAGGAATATTTTCGCCAGTCTGCTATTCGTACATTTTTATGGAGCTTTTTTACGTCGATATTATCACCCAAGCCGTGGTTGTCCCACAGTAAAACCTCCGTTTCGCCCAAGACAAGTAATTCTTCGCACAGCGCGTTGACTTCCTTTGCCGCGTTTTCCGCTGCCTCGGCGTGCGTATCTAAACCACGGCTCAATTTCTCACCCTTTCTTCCGACTACCCCGTGTATGCCTTCCAAATCCGCCATTATGATATATTTCATTTTTCTGTCTCCCAACGCTTAAAACTCGTCTGGTCTATCCGCATCTCTCGGACACATATTTTCAAGAGATCCGCCCTGCTGGACTTCCCAGTAATACGAGTTGAGAAAATTCCCCAAATATAGCCAACGCCGCAACGCCTCTCGGTCTTTTATCTCACCAGCAATTTTTCCGATTTCGGCAACCGCCTGCGGTACTTTTTTGATCTCCCGATAAAGAGTCGCAAATTCGTAATATTTCTCCGCGCGGTCCAGCCCACCGAGACGCGGCGACATAATATCCTCCGCGAAATTTTTTACGCTTGCGTGCGGAGCGTCAGCGAAATATTCCAAAGCCAGATAATTAAACTCGGTATTCGTATGATAAGGCGAGGTCTCCCCGAACATAGACACCGCGTCCAGACCCGATTCGTAGCTCAACAAGCATTGTCTGCGTATTTTATCCACCGCAAAGGTATGCCTACCGCCCCACCATTGCGTACCGGAATGCGCTCGCATAATATGACGAAATTTTTTCATCGTCGAAATCATTTCGTCTCCGATATTCCAGTTATTATCCCGAAGATTTCTGTCGCATTTCCATTGCCAATAGGTCGTTTCAGGCATTGCCAAAAGCTTTTTCAAATCCTCCGACGGTTTTTTCGTCGCGAATATCTTACACTCGGGGTCGAGGAAATGATGATAGGTCTCGCAAATCACCAGCGCGTCGGAATTTCTGTTCAAAATCACCTTCGAGGCGTCGGGATATATCGCCGCCATATCGGCAAGCGAAAGAGGTTCTTCCGCCGCGTATTCACCGCGGCGCGCAAGACATTCGGGACATTGACATACGCCCGTGTCGCTCGATTCCATTTGAATACCGCCAAGCTCGGGAATATCCTTGAATACCCAGTCCAAGGAATCCATTACGAAATCGTGCAACTTTCGATTAGACGCACAGCCTTGGTATTCGATTTTCGTACCGCCTCTGCCCTTGCAATTTTTGGCCACGCGCGAGCCGTCCGCGTTCACAGCGATACATTCGGGGTTTTTCTCGAAAAATTTATTCAGCGAGTATTTATGATCGCCTTCGTAATAGATGCCACCGTAAGCGAACAACCCCGCGATCATATACACCAGCACGCCCTTTTCCCGTGCGTACGCGCATATCCGCCTCGCCGCCTCTACTCCGCCGTGGCGTTCGCGCAAAAGCCCGACGATCCCAATCGCCGTCATTTTATGCGCCGCGCACCAGTCGATGGCGCGCTTATAATCCAACTCGAACATCTGCGGATCTTTCGAGTACTCGTTGCCCACGCCGCAATTCTGCGCGCCAAGCGTATTCATACACCAGTTCGTGCTGTGATCCCAAGTCCAAAAAAATCTTTGAGGAATTTTGTTGCTGCAGTTCATAATGAAACTCTCCGTTTTTTATAATTCCATTATAATAAAATATTTTCACGTTTTCGTCTCTTTTTTGGAAGAGTTCGTCTCATAAATTGACTTAATTTTACAAAATTTTTCTCTGAACGGATTTTTCGTTTTCTTATAAAAAATAAAATCATTTTTTTGTTGACAAAACAGGTTTGCGGTGTTATAATAACCTAAAATATGAGGTCGATAAAAAGGAGAAATTATGAGTTTTTACGAATTAAAAGCAGAAAAAACCGAATACTTTAATTTTGAAAAACGTAGCACTACTTATACGACGCGCACGCATTTTCACGGTGCAATCGAATTGATTTTTGTGAAGGAAGGAAAACAAGAAGTTATCGTCGGTGGCGAACATACCGTTTTACGCACGGGCGACGCTTGTTTCGTAGAAAGCTTCATTCCCCATTCCTATGAAAAGCCCGAAGGCGACGTTTACGTTTTGCTTGGCGAAAAAAAGTATTTTGACGAAATGTTTACGAAATTGGGGAAAAAGCATCCGCCGAGATTTTTTCGATTTGACAATCCTATTTTATTAGAATATCTCTATAATCTTTGCTTGAAAAAATATAATAATCCCATCAACCGCTCTACCATTTTTGAGTGCACGATAAAAATTTTACTTTCGGAAATTTCCGAAACGACGGTTTTTGTGAACATGAAAAAGGACGCGCACAATGATTTGATTCGCGAAATCCTGCAATACGCCAACGAACACCCTTTGGAGGATTTGTCATTACAGACCTTGGCGAAAAAGTTTGGATATTCTCACGAATATTTGTCCCGATTGTTACATAAACAGCTGTCGGAAAATTGGAAAAGCTATGTCAATCGATTACGGGTCCGCATAGCCGAACAGCAGCTTCGAAAAAATAATTCCGACACTATTATACAAATCGTTTTCAATTGTGGGTTTGACAGTATCCATACTTTTTATAGAGCTTATAAAAAGGAATTTGGTAAACTTCCTCGAAGAAATTAATATAATAATGTCAATTTATGCTATAAACTCTTTCAAAAAAGAGACGAAAACTCGCTTGGTTCTTGATATAATAATGATAACCAAAATATTATAATGTGCTCGAGGTTTTTATATATGGACCAGAAAAAATTTACCGTAGCGATTATTGGCGTAGGCTCTCGCGGCGGAAACGCTTATGGAAAAATCATCAATCTTCACAAGGATAAATTTGAAATCGTCGCGCTTTGCGATACAAGAGCTGAGCGCTTGGATATATTCGGGTCGCAATTCGGCGTAAAGGAAGAAAATCGGTTCGTAGACGAAAAGATTTTCTTTGAAAAAAAGCGCGCTGATCTGCTGTTGATTGCAACTTTAGACGCCGACCACGTACGTCAATGTCTTACGGCATTTGCGTTGGGGTACGACGTGTTGTGCGAAAAACCCCTCACCGATAAGCGCGAAGAATGCGAACAGCTCTTAGCGGCGCAAAAGAAATACGGAAACAAGGTACTCGTTTGCCACGTTTTGCGTTACGCACCTGCGTTTTTGAAGGTGTCCGAGCTGTTAGAGCAAAACGAGATAGGCACTTTGGTCGCTATCGAAGCGTTGGAGCGTGTGGAATACTGGCATCAGGCGCATAGCTACGTCCGCGGAAATTGGAGAAGACGCGAAGAAACGACCCCTATGCTTTTGGCAAAATGCTGCCATGACCTTGATTTGATACAGTATTACGCAAATTCTCAATGCAAAAGCATTTCTTCTATCGGCGATTTGCGTTATTTCAAAAAGGAAAATCAACCTATCGACGCCGCCGACCGTTGCCTGGATTGTAAATATATTAATTCTTGTCCTTACAGCGCGAAACGCATCTATATCGATATGTGGAAAATCCGAAACTCTGCGGAGGATATTTGGCCTCAAAACGTTGCCGTTACCAAGCCTATCACCGAGGAAAAATTACAAAAAGCAATCCAAGAAGGCCCTTATGGGCGTTGCGTTTTCCGTTGCGATAACGACGTCGTCGACCATCAAATTACGCAAATGACCTTTCAAAACGGCATAAAAGCCACGCTGACAATGACAGCGTTTACCGCGCGTGGCGGGCGCAGAATGAGCTTTTACGGCACGAACGGTGAAATGGTCTTGGATGAGGCAGAACACACGATTCGCGTACAGAAATTCGGGGAAGCGCCCTATTCTATCTCTTTGGAAAATTTGAACGAGGAAGGCTTTGGCCACGGCGGCGGCGATTCCCGTTTGATAAAAAATCTTTACACCGTACTCTGCGGAGAGGAAGAAAGCCGCACCTCTCTCGCCGCATCCGTCGAAAGCCATTTGATGGGCATTTACGCGGAAGAATCCCGCTTAAACGGCGGTGTTTGCGTGCAAATACGAGATTAACAGACTTCAACAAAAAATGTGCGAACCTTTTAAGAGGTTCGCACATTTTTTGTTTTACCGTTATTAACAGACAATTTTTATGGAAATTTTTCCTTTATCCACTGAAATCATCAGCATATCATCACACAACCTTGCAAGCCCCCTGTGCAATGGCTACATTTATTAAAATGATAAAACTGTCAACAACTTTCGCAAATCACCTAACAATTATACTTTTCTTACTTATTTTTCACTGCGTTTACAACCAAACATTTTGTTTCAAAATCCTTCATATCGTTAGGAAAACGCAACCCTACATTCATCAAAATATCCCCCTTGAATGTGCCCATATCTGCTATAATATAATATTTATCGGAATCCAACCCCTTTAATTTTATAAACAAATAACCGTCATTCCCTTTCGCCAAAATTTTCATGAGAATAACTACGGCTCGTGTTTTATCTTTTGACACCACCATTTGCGAAAAATAGTTTCCTTCAAACGGATTTAATAAACGATATAAATCACCCTTCAAAATTAAATCATGTATATCGTTATAAAAAGCTATATGGTTACTAATTTTCGTAAAGTCTTCTTTCTTTAAAGCGTGTAAATTCAACTCATATCCCGTCGAACAAAGGCTTGCCATATCCATTCTGCTTTGCATAGGTGTAACTCTGCCCGTTTGGTGATTAGGGCAAATCGAAATATGTCCGCTCATCGATGATAAGGGATAACACATACTCGTTCCATACTGAATATAAGCGCGCGAAACTGCATCCGAATTGTCACTCGTCCAAATTTGAGGGAAGAAATACAGCATAGCAGGATCAAATCGACCGCCGCCTCCAGCACACCCCTCGAAAAATACGTTCGGAAAATTAGTCGTCAAATATCTTGCCAACTCATACACGCCAAGCATATACCGATGTGCCGTTTCCTGCTGACGTTCTATGGGTAAATAGGGAGAATAGAACTCCGACATTGTTCTATTCATATCCCACTTTACGTAAGAAATGTCATTGGCGGTTAAAATTGCACTTATCGTCTTTTTTATATACTCCACCACTTTAGGATTCGCAAAATCCAAAATCCACTGATGACGCCCCTTGCAAGACTCGATATTAGGCGCGGAAATATGCCAATCGGGATGCGCGCGACACAAATTGCTGTTTTCACTAATCATTTCTGGTTCAAACCAAAGCCCGAATTTCATCCCGCACTCTTGGCACTTTTTAATAATCGTTGTCAAACCACCCTTCAATTTATCGGTGTTTACAAACCAATCGCCAAGACTCGACGAATCGTCGTTGCGCCTACCAAACCAGCCGTCATCCAAAACAAACGTATCAATCCCCGTTCCTTTTGCCTTTTCAATCAAAGCACAAAGCTTCTTTTCATTAAAATCAAAATACGTACTTTCCCAATTATTAAGAACTATCGGACGTTTTTTGTAAACAAAATCCTGATTGATAAGATATTCTCGATATAAATCGTGTAGATTTTGCGACATTTTGTTGAAACCACAGGCACTATACACAAGCACCGCTTCGGGAGTTTCAAAGCTTTCGCCAACACCTAACTGCCAACAAAAATCTTGTTCATTCAACCCTCCGTTCACACGGGTAAAACCAAGCTCCGTGACCTGCGCTTTTATCGAATGAGAACCTGAATAAATCAGGTGAAAGCCGTACACTTCGCCATTGTATTCATTTGCATTTTTATCGCAAAGAGCCATAAAAGAATTGCTTTGATGCGAAGTTGCACCGCGCGTACTGCTCACCTCATAAACGCCTCGAGCAAGCCCATTTCTTTCTATTTCTCTTTCGCGAGCCCAACTGCCATGTAACGACACGCTATCAAAATCAGCACGGTTGATATCTATATTAAAACTGCTAAACCTCAAAACGGAAACGGCATCCTCGCCACCGTTTCTCAATACGCAACGTCTTGCTACAACAGATACGTCTTCATAAAGCGTATAATATAAATCCAACTCCAGTCCGTTAATTTTGTCTTCTAAAGTAACCACCAGTGTTTCACCACCGCGCAAAGACGGCATATTTGAAATTGCAGGTTTTTTCTTTAAAATGGTATGCGTTTTATAGCGAAAATCGGTGATTCGGCTTCCGTTTTTCATTTTTATAAGTACGGACGGAATACGATAATCCCCCCGTCCATATATGGAAAATTCTTGAGGTAGCGTATTAAGGCTGTCCTTTTTCTTTTCCATACAATTCACAGCATTGATTTCTTCCATATTATCAAAAAGATAATACAAATCCGCGTCGGCTATTTTTTTTCCGTAATACAAATGTACCAAACACCCCTCGTCATTGACACCAAAAATATAACTACAATCCTTCCCAAATAAATAAAAAGTTTTATTTTCTTGATTGTATCGAATACAAAACTTCTTTTCCGCCATTTTATCCTCCTTGATGCTTATGGGCATTATATCACACATTTCACAAAAATAGCAATAGACCTTCTAAATAATTTCCTTGCGATCAGCACTTATTATATACCTTAAATTTATATTAGACTAAAACAAGTTTCTTACCTGCTTCAAGAAATACGGTTATGTCTTTTTCATTAAAGCGAATTATAACTTGTTGCGCAAAAGGAGAACAAATCGCAAGATGAGAAAGTTTTCCCTCTTTCCAATCCATATCCACCTTTATATTGCCTTTTGCAAGAAGTCCGTGGATTTTACCTTTTTTCAACTCTTTGGGTAGTGCCGGGAGTATTTTTATCTTATCATCCTCACATTGCAAAAACATCTGCGTAATACCTGCAACCACCCCGAAATTTCCATCAATTTGAAAAGGCGGGTGCGCGCTTAGCATATTTTGATAAGTCCCTCCGTTATCATACTCCACAATAGAATCTTCTTCCTCTCGTAAAGTAAGTTGCGTTTTAACAAGTTTCAACGCACGATTGCCGTCTTTGAGTTTCGTCCAAAGATTTATCTTCCACGCTATACTCCAACCCGTACTTGCGTCCCCTCGCCTTTCTAACGTCCTTTTGCAGGCATTCGCTAACGCTTTCGAAGAATCGACCGTGATGATATCTGCGGGATACAAGGCATATAAATGAGAAAGATGTCTATGATGCAAATCGTGTTCAGGATACTCTTTATCGAATTCTAAAAGTTCTCCGTCAGTTCCGAGTTTATATATTCCGACGTCAGGCAATTTTTCTTCTATATCCCGTACAAAATCGTCCGATATCCCCAAAACACGGGCGCATTTTACGATATTTGTGAACAGATCCTGTAAAATAGACTGCGTCATTGTGGTATATTCTGCCACGGTAACAGGTCTGCCGCCTAATTGATAGGTGTTTTCAGGCGAAGTGGAAGGAGAAAGTATCCATTTTCCGTTCCGCTTTACGAGCAAAGAAAGATAAAACTTGGCACATTCTTGCATAATAGGATACGCCGTTTCTCTTAAAAAACTTTTATCCAGCGTGTATTCGTAATGCTCGAACAAATGCCGACACAGCCAACCCGACGACATATTCCAAACTGCATACAGCGACGAGTATTTACCCTTCGCCCCCACAGGCGTAGTCGTCGCCCAAATATCAATATTATGATGCGAAACAAAACCAGGCGCGTGATAAAAATTTTCTGCCGTTTCTCGGCCATTTTTACTTATATTTTTTATCAATTCTATTAACGGATAGTTACAATCCGCCAAATCGCACGACAGAACGGGCCAATAATTCATTTGTGTATTAATATTGACCGTATAATCTGAAGACCACGGAGGATACATACTTTCGTTCCAAATTCCTTGCAGATTCGTCGCCTGTGAGCCTTTTCGCGACGACGCAATAATCAAATACCTGCCGTAATTGTATATAAGCTCGCACAGCCCTAAATCCTTATCCACTCTCCGCAACCGTTCATCAGTGTACAAGTTCGATGATTCTTGACCGAAATCCACAACCACTCTGTTAAACAATCCTGAAGCATCGGAGATATGCTCCGCTTTAATTTTCTCGTAACCCTTGGCAAGTATCCTATCCATCTTTTCAAGACAAGGATAAAAAGTAGGCTTATTCGGCAATGTATCAAAAGAGATAAAACTTGTTTCCACACAAAAATATATAAAAACTTCTGTGGTATTTTTAATTTCAAGCGTATCCGTTTCCCAAACAGTCTCGCCGTCACATACGACCTTCGCGAGCGCGGACACCTTTACCCCATTTCCGTCGTAGGTAATCGGCTTGAATTTAGGCGCGTATGACGGCCCGATAGAGGTAGGACATTCGCCAGAAAAATACAAAACATCTTGCCCTGCGGTAACTGCGCTTTTTCCTATACAATCCCCTGACAACACATAGGAAACAGGCTTTGACGAACGCAATTTGATCACAATACAATCATCCGGATTCGAAACAAAATACTCACGTTCGAATCGAATACCGCCGTCCTCGTATTTTACATAAGAAATTGAATTTTCTATATCCAAGCCTCTTTCGTAGTTTAAACAATTTCCCGTCGATTCCTCAAGTTCAAAATACAAGTTCCCCAACGGCAAATATGAATTCACCCAAGGTCCTGTAAAATTATTTTCCAGCTCTCTTTGCGCTTCGTAGGCTTTCCCCTCAAAAATCAGTTTTTGCGCTTTTTGATAAGCCTCGTATGCAGTATCAATCATCTGCTGAGCTGGCTTTCCCGACCATAACGTATCGTGATTGAGCGAAATACGTTCTCTTTTTACCGCGCCATAAATCATTGCGCCCAAAGCCCCGTTTCCCATAGGCAAGGCTTGCCCAAACGTTTTTGCTTCTGTATTATATTTGAGTATTGTTTCCATACCAATCTCCTCGACCAAAACCGTTTTATAATACCTCATTCACGGTAGCTATGGTATTCCACCAATTATCCGTCAACGTTTTTTGCTTCTCAAAATTCTTGACGAATCCATAGATATCGAGCAATTCTTCTTCCAACTCTACCAATACGTCCTCTTCGCCATTGAGGTATCGAGCCAAACGCACTTTATAAGATTTCAAACGTTGCGCAAGTCCACCCAAACGCAAATTTTGTACCTCAAAACCGTGGGGTTTGTTTTCCGTAAACCATAATTTTTGGAACGCGCTATAGAATTTTTCCAATAGTTCTTCCGTTTTTTGATAATCTACTACCAAAGCAGTAAGCGCGGCTTTGTCCTTTTTTTCGTAAGCCGTTCTGGTGCGCGTCCCCAAATCATATTTAACGGACATCAGCTCTCAAAGTGCCGCCATACTTTCAAAGAGATACGCAAACTTGCTCTTTTTTGCATACCCCGACAATTCCTTGGCGTACGCCGCATATTCCTGCGACGCACTTTCTCTGACGGTGGAATCGTAAACGCCGAGGAAAGGGTCGTTATACAGCATGTGTTTGCATAGATTTTCGGGCGAGCCGTATGCGCAGCCTATAAAATTCGGGCAATCGAACGCCATAAACGCGTCGAAATCCTCCCCCCCATCGCGGCGCGGAATTCCGTCTTGATTTTTTCGATATCCGTTTCCCCGTCGTAAATTTTACGAATAGCGAACAACGAGGGCAATAACGCCCAGAACGAACATTCTTTTCCGCCGTCGCCCCAGCTCCACGCGCCGCCCGCAAACCAGACCTCACCAGCCTCTGCGTGCGCTTTCATCATCTTCGTATAATACTCCTCTTTATCGTGATAATAATCCCAGTATATCAAGCTCCCCTCATCGGGTATCGAAGCGACGATATCTTGTCCTAATTTGGGCTCGTCTACGTGATATTTTCCGTTTGCCAAATGGAAAAACATATCCGACCACATAATCGGCTTAAAATTATATTTTTGGGCAATCTCCACCACCCTATCCAAATGCTTTTTCAATATCTCAAAGCGGTTTTCAACAAAGCCGTGTTGGTCTAAATATCTTCCAAGTCCTATCTGCAAAGCTTCGTTCATAGCGATATTTATATATTCGGCTTTAAAAATTCTCCTAAGCGACGCAAGGATATTTTCTATTAAGGTATACACCCGTTCGTCGTCCACCAGCAAAACCCCTTCCGCGATGTTATGCGCGGAATATACCCGCCAACGGAAAATCTGTTTCAGGTGCGCCAAAGCTTGCACGCGGGGAATGACCTCCACGCCCAAATCCTCGAAATACGCCACTATATCCTTTAATTCTTCGTTGTATAAGTCCGCGCATATACCAAAAATACGGCTCGTTTTCGACCTCGTAGGTATCCTCGGGATATAATTGTAGCATATTATAGCCGAACCCTGCTAGGGTTTTTATAAATTTTTTCACCTGCTCGGGCTTCATCACCGCATTTCTGGAAGAATCCAACATCACGCCAAATCTTTTCATAGCTTTTTCTCCTTTCTTGTTTTTGACATGATATTCCCTGTACGCAATCGGAGGGAATTCCTCTAATTTTTTAAACAGCAAAATGAAACATTTCACTTCTGACTTCGAAACAAACTCGTCCTTTTAATGTTTCTCAATAATTTCTGGATATTCATCTCCGTATTCCAACTCCTTACCACATTCGTCACGATATTCTTTTCTTCATTATAACACAAAGGCTCTGTATTTTTCGTTGCATTTTTTTAAACGATTATAGCAAAAATTGACTTCATTTAAATATAATATACGCAATGTTCTTTTGATCCCCCCCAAAGGTTAGTATGCCCTTTGGACAACTATTAAAAATGTGATTTGCTATCCAAACCACTTTTTTAATTTTTCAACTCTTTATTTTATTTAACCATTTTATGTAAAGCGAACCAACCTGTTTCCTATCAAGTATTTCCATTCGCAGTTTATTTTGTTTACGTATCTTTCTAGTAGATATTGTCGGCGACGCGTTACCTTGTTTTCTATTTCTTTTTGTATTTTCTCGTAATCAAAATTTGTATTATCCGAAAGCATTTGGCTTATAGATACGCCGAAAAAGTCTGCAAGTTTTATAACTGCCGAAAGCATCGGCTCGTTGCCTTGCGCTAATCGGGTTAAGTTACCTATTGACATATCTATCGCCTTGCCAAGTTTACGATAGTTAATTTTTGAAAAAGAATGCAAGTCGTGAAAGTTCTTTGTGAAATTTTCTATGATACTTTTGTCCGTTTCAATCGTTACGTATTTACCGCTACGATGCAAATCGGAAATGATATCCCGAAAGGTTTGGGATAAAAGTTTATATACTTCATATTTAGATAAACTTAAATACTTGTCTATCTCGGCAAGTATTTTTTCTTTATACGGCTTTATCTCAACACCACCCAACCGTTTAACAAAGTCTACCTGTAATGATAAAACTTCTTCTATATCAAAGTAGATTTCATCTCCGCATAATCTTTCTATATTCGCGCAGTACATATCTGCTATTTTCTTTACTACCGTAATATACAGCGAAACGGCTTTCGTATCATACGAAATCATAGTGGATTCCGCAAGTCCTGTATATGCCGTTATATCCAAATAGCGTAAATCAAAAATAACTTCTCTACAACATTCTATATTTTTAGAAAAAGCAAGTTGTCTTTCCAACAAATATTTATCCATAAAAAAATTCTCCTAAAAAATTAAAAAGCTATTAAAAAACGCTTGACATAATGTTCAGTATTATGATATTATATACTCCCAACCTTCCAAATCCGCAAAGCCGTTCTCGGCATTTTTTATTAAAATTGCTTGTTCATTATCAAGATAATTATATCATTTATAATAAATCAAGTCAAGCAATTTAGAACACAAAAGAAAAAAGAAAAAGAACAGTAAAAAGTGTTGCTATTTGACTATATTTTACCAGCAGGATAAGAAAATTGCCACAAACGGCAATTTTGAGTCTAAAACCGAGCAGGAAACCTGCCTCGTTTTGCTTCCACTTTTATTTCCTTTTTTCTTAAAAACAATCATCCAAACGCTTGACAAATGTTTGCGATTGAGTATAATATCGTATTAACATTGTGCGTGCTTGGAGAAATTCAGCGGAACGCATTATGCGCTTAACACACCCGTAATTTTCGGGAATTCGCAAGGAGAAAATTATGTAATAGGGTAAGCGTACTTATCTTTCCGTTAAAAGTACGCTTACAATACCTAGATAAATATTAAAAGGAGATTTGAACTATAAGCAATTACAAAAATTAAACGAAATTATTGAAACTCTTAAAGCACAACCTAATTCGGATGAGAATATTCAATTCGTTTTAGATTTAGCGGACAAATCCGTTAAAATTGAAACGTTGGAAAATCTTATCCAAAACGGGAATACGACGGCAATGCCGTCTAAGCTAAAACAAGATGAACAGGCAAACTTCGGTCTAAAATTCACGAACGAGGAGATTAGACAAATGCCTAAAACATTCAAGAAAGAATTCCGTATCGACGGATGCTCATGCAAATTGCGTCTTCGTCAAAGCGGAAAACAAACACAAACCTATGAATTACGCTATCGCAGAAACGGCTACAATATATCTGCTTGCGGTAAAACCAAAGAAGAAGTCAAGGAAAATTTTATTAAAAAGTTAAAAACAGCCAAACCGACAAGGCAAGCTGTTTCCACTACGCAAGATTTTTGCGCTTTTACCGAATATTATTTTTCAAACTACCGAATAAAGAAAGTCACGGAAACCACGTTCAAAAACGATATTCGAAGGTATAATAAATATCTAAAACCTTATTTTCAAGGAAAGCGTATTGATAAAATCACCCCCGACGAATGCCAACGCCTCATTGATAGCATTGCAAATGACGGAAAAGGAAAAACTTCTGATGAAATTGATTCTCTCTTAAATTGTATTATGAAAATGGCGATTGCACATCATTTGATACAGCACAACCCTATGGATATTGTCCTACATATCCAACACGAAACGGAACACGGTTCCGCTTTGACCGCTGAAGAAACTGCAATTTTATTCCAAGCCATCAAAGGCCAATCCTACGAAAGAATAATTGCCTTGGCTTATTACACGGGTTTACGCCCCAACGAATATGAAACAGCAAAAATAGACGGTGATTTCATTGTAGCAATCAATTCCAAACGAAAGAATAAAAAGATTCAATACAAGCGAATACCTATTTGCAATGCGCTACGTCCTTATCTTGACGGTATAACGGAAATTAAACTTCCTATCGCCCTGAAAACGCTTTGGAAAAAGTTTAAGAGCATCTTACCAAATCATACTCTTTATGATTTACGCACTACATTTTATACGCGTTGTAAAGAAAAAGGCGTGGCAGAACCTGCTCTAATGGAGTTTGTCGGACATTCGCTGGGCGCGCTCGGAAATGCTTATACCGATTTATCCGACGAATATTTATTACGCGAGGGCGAGAAATTAAATCACTGACCCAATTCCTGACCCAAAATCAAAGATTTAATCCATTATTTTTGATTAAAAACACAAACAATGGCAAACATTTACGACAAAATCCTCCGTGATGCCCGTGTAAAACTGACCTCGATGTTCGATAACAACTTTCGAGAGCAGGGTTTCTTCGGCGACAAATGGGTTGCAACCAAAGTGTCGAAGACTAACAAGGCGGGCAAAAAGGGTTCTATCCTTATCGTTACGGGTGCGTTGCGCCGCTCGATACGCTCGCACATTCGGGGCAACTCGGTTGTGTTCACATCGCACCTACCGTATGCCTCGGTGCATAACGAGGGAGGCAAGGGCAGCGTAACAGTGCGCCGCCACACCCGAACATCGAGCAAGGGCAGGAGTTACGATGTACGCAGCCACGAACGAGCAACGAATATACCGCAGCGTCAGTTCATCGGCGACCACGACAAGGTACAGCAGGCACTGGGCGACATCGTGTATAAGAACCTGCAAAAGTTTAGCGAGGATTTGGTTAAAAAGAGTATGAGCAAATGAGATTAACCCTTTATGATGCGATTTTAGCGCGTTTGGCGTGCGTTCGCACGGTCAATGGCACACCTGCCTACATCAGGGAGCAAAGTGCCAACAGCGGGGCGGAAAAGCCACCGCAAACGATAAAGACATTTGACCTGTGGAACGAGCAGGTCGAGCGTCTCAAAGAGCAACGCCCATTCGGGGTGCCTGCGGTCTTCGTAGAGTTCCGCCCGATAGTATGGGGACAGTCGGGCAAAGGCTCGAAATATGCCGATGTGGAGGTGCGCCTGCACATACTGACGGCTACGCTCGCCACACC
>JAZNGH010000014.1:0-3064 GCA_045576335.1 Candidatus Scatosoma sp. | reverse complement strand
GCGATGGATATGCGCTTGAAATAACCGATTGCGAAGCAAAAATTTCCGCATCGAATTTCCGCGGCTTCGTCCTCGGCGCGGAGAGCTTTATCAAGCTCACAAAAAAAGACGGAGTCAGAAAAGCAGAGATTTTCGATAAGCCGTTCCTTCCTTTCCGCGGTGTTCATCTCTTCCTTCCCGCGATTTCGGAGATGGATTTTGCAAAACGCCTCATAAAATATATGATTTCGCCGCTTGGCTACAATGCTGTTATCATTGAGGTTGCCGGTTGTATGCAATATGGGCAACGGCAACAAAACGACGGACGGCGAGGGCGTTTGGTTGGATACGCCGCTTATCGATATTTTGGGCGGCGAGGGCACGATTGAAAAGCGTATTCCCGCAATGCTCCGTATGTTTGGTAAATACGGTATCGATATCCGCAAAGAGCCTATCCTCATTTATCCGACGTTGCATTATCAAAACGGCGGTTTGGATATCGGTGCAAACGGTATGACGTGCGTAGAGAATTTGTACGTAGCAGGCGAAGCGGTCGGCGGTATTCACGGCACGAACCGTTTGATGGGCAACTCGCTTTTGGATATTATCGTGTTCGGTAGAAACGCGGGTCAGCAGGCGGGTGAAAAATGCAAGAGCGTGGAATTGAAAGAGCTCACGCTTGCACACGTGCAGGAATTCGAGAAAGAGCTTGAAGAAGCGGGGATTTCCTCGGAAGTGGCTTCTCCTAAGCTTCTTCCCGATTACAGAAGAAAAGCGAATTAAAAGCTTTTATAGGGAAAAGATGAAATAAACGGGACAAAACGCACGGGGTAGTACGCTTTGTGCGTTTTCGTCCGTAAAGATTAAGGAGAAAAATTATAATGGAGTATTTAGGTATAACCCTTGGTGCGTTATTATCCACGTTGTTTATCGTGTTCGTGGTTTTATCCTTGGGATATGCGATCGGCGCAGTGAAGATTAAGGGCGTTTCCCTTGGCTCGGCGGGCGTTTTGCTTGTTGCAATCGTCGTAGGCGTGATTTTCTTCCTTTGCGGGGAAAAGGACGCGAACAATAAGCTCGTTGAACTGTCGTTTACGCTGGGAACGAAAGAAATTACCCTTTGGGGAAGTTCGGCGCAAAGCATTTTGAAAACGGTGCAAAATATCGGCACAATGCTTTTTGTTACTTCGGTTGGTTTGATTGCAGGTCCAAAATTTTTCCGCTCGTTCAATAAGAGTATGATTTCCTACGTTGTAATGGGCGCGGCTATCGTGCTTACGGGCGTCGTGATTACGATCGTGATTTCTTTGCTTGACCCGAATATGAGTATTGCAATGGGTACGGGACTTCTTTCTGGCTCGCTTACGTCTACGCCCGCATTCGGTGCGGCAGAAGAGGCTGCGGGCGAGCTTGCCAGCGAGGTTACCGCGGGATACGGTATCGGGTATTTGTACGGCGTTTTAGGCGTTGTGTTATTCGTGCAAGTCTTGCCGAAAATCTTGAAGGTGGATATCGCAAAGGAAAGAGAGAGCTTCGTTGCGGCAAATACCATTCAAATCAAGGACGACGGAAAAAAGAGATTTGCGTTGGAGGAGTTTGGGTTCTTCCCGTTCTTCGTGACCGTAGTTCTGGGTCTTTTAATCGGTAGTATCCAAATCCCCTTGGGCAGCGGCAAACCGTTTAGCTTCGGTTCGAGTGGCGGTACGCTTATCGCGGGCTTAATCGTAGGGCATTTCGGGCATTTCGGAAAGCTGGATATGCGTATTTCCAAGCAAACGCTGAACTTGATGCGTGAGCTGGGTTTGGTGCTGTTCCTCGTAGGTGCAGGCGTTCCAGGCGGCGTTAATTTCGTTTCCGCGTTCAACTGGATTTATATCATTTACGGTATTATTATGGCGACCGTGCCTATGATTTTGGGCTTTGTTTTGGGTAAATTCGTATTCAAACTGTCCATTTTCAACAACCTCGGCTCGATTACGGGCGGTATGACGAGTACGCCTGCTTTGGGCGCACTGATTTCCACGGCAGGGACGGACGACGTTGCGTCGGCTTACGCGGCTACGTATCCGTTTGCACTGGTGCTTATCGTAGTGGCTTGTAAATTGATTGTAGGTTTACCGTTCTAAAAAAATGAAGCGGAGCAATTTGTTGGAAATTGCTCCGCTTTTTCTTTGAAAAGAGTGAAAAAACAGTTGATTTTTTATTAAGAATAGTATATAATATAAAAGCTGTTTGCAGAGATGGCGGAGCGGCTGAACGCGCACGATTCGAAATCGTGTTATGCAGGAATGTATACAAGGGTTCAAATCCCTTTCTCTGCGCCAAGATAACGAATTTTTAACGGTTTTTCGTTGAAAATTCGTTATTTTTTGTTGTTTTTTTGAAAAAATATCAGGTTAAATCTTTAATTTTGGGTCAGGAATTGGGTCAGTGGTTTAATTTCTCGCTCTCGCGTAATAAATATTCGTTGGAAAGGTCGGTATAGGCATTTCCAAGTGCGCCCATCGAATGTCCGACAAATTCCATTAGAGCGGGTTCTGACACGCCTTTTTCTTTACAACGCGTATAAAATGTAGTGCGTAAATCGTAAAGAGTATGATTTGGCAATATACTCTTAAACTTTTTCCAAAGCGTTTTCAGGGCGATAGGAAGTTTAATTTTCGTTATACCGTCAAGATAAGGACGTAGCGCATTGCAAATAGGAATTCTCTTGTGCTGTATCTTTTTATTCTTTCGTTTGGAATTGATTGCTACAATGAAATTGCCGTCTATTTTTGCCGTTTCATATTCGTTGGGGCGTAACCCCGTGTAATAAGGCAAGGCAATTATTCTTTCGTAGGATTGTCCTTTAATGGCTTGGAATAAAATGGCGGTTTCCTCAGTGGTCAATGCAGAGCCGTGTTCCGTTTCATGTTGGATATGTAGAACAATATCCATAGGGTTGTGCTGTATCAAATGATGTGCAATCGCCATTTTCATAATACAATTTAAGAGAGAATAAATTTCATCAGAAGTTTTTCCTTTTCCGTCGTTTGCAATGCTATCAATGAGGCGTTGGCATTCGTCGGGGGTAATTTTATCAATA
>JAZNGH010000013.1:0-79373 GCA_045576335.1 Candidatus Scatosoma sp. | reverse complement strand
GTATAAAACGGATGAGATTGAAATTAGAAACTATATTAATTCGTGTATCAATGGTTTCTATGTTAACGTTTCTAAAAAAATATCGAAGATAATCAAAGAAAGAAAAAATTTAACAGGAATGAATAGTCGTTTTGTTAGTTTTAATTATACTAATACTTTTGATATGGTAATACGTGGTAGTGGAGTCAGTTATACTACCCATCATATTCACGGAACATTATCAGAAAGAGATGTTACGCTTGGTGTTGATAACATTTCTCAAATAGGTGGTAAGTTTTTGATTACCAAAAAAGGGCAAAGAGTATTTGTTAAACCGTTTTTCAACGAGGAAGAAGATCCGGAAAAAATAACGGATATAAAGAAAATTATTGATAGTAGCGATTATATTTGTGCGTTTGGTTTATCGTTTGGTGATTCTGATTTAACGTGGAAAAATGCTGTAATCGATTGGTTGAAAAGGAGTCCGAGTAATCATCTATTTTTATACGACTATGAATGTTCAAAAATAATGATAGATGATGTTGCATTGCGTAAAAATGAAGAAGAAACACAAAAGTCTATTATATTAGAGAAAAAAGGTTTTTGTCAAGAAGATGATTTTATTTTTGAACAAATTCATATCCCTATTGGCGGGTCAATATTTGATATTGAAGAATTATTAAAAATGATTTCGGATAAAAAAGTGAAAACTGCGTAAAAAGGAAAAAACTTAAATGACCAACTTTGATTTTTTGAAAAATGAAGAAAAGTTTTCGGCGTTTTCGGACGTTGCCGCCAAAGCCGAACAAATCTTCCATATCGATATCGAAGCAAGCGTAATCAATTGTCGAAGAGCAATGGAATTTGCTGTAAAATGGATGTATTCCGTGGACGCGGAACTCGTTATGCCGGCTTACGATCAAACGCTCAACACGCTTTTGGCGACGGAAGAATTTCGTGGTATTGTCGGCGCGGATATGCTTAACCGTATGCACTTTATCCGAAAAGTCGGAAACAACGCGGCGCACACGGGTAAAAAGATTGCGGAAGAACAGGCAAGGCTTTGTCTTGAGAATCTCTTTTATTTCTTGGATTTGGTGGCGTATTTCTATGCGGAAACGTACGAAGAAAAGGAATACGACAAAACTCTGCCTGATCAGCAGACGGAAACTTTGCCCGACAATTCCGTGCAAATCAATTTAGAAGAACTGCTTGCCGAAAATGCGGCACTCAAAGAACAGCTCACGGCGCGAAGAGCGGAGCAGGAGCAAACCTATTCGCCCAAAACCGAGCCGTCGGAATACGCTACGCGGAAACTGTATATCGACGTAATGCTTGCGGACATGGGTTGGGTGGAAGGCAAAAATTGGCTCAACGAATACGAGCTGTACGGTATGCCTAACGCGTCGAGCGTGGGCTATGCCGATTACGTTTTATTCGGCGACGACGGTCGTCCCTTGGCGGTCGTCGAAGCGAAAAAGACGTGCGTGGATTTGGCGGTCGGTCGGCAACAGGCGAAGCTGTACGCGGACTTGCTCGAAAAGAAGTTCGGACGGCGGCCGATTATTTTCCTAACCAACGGTTTTGATACGCGTATTTGGGACGATAAGTATTATCCTGAACGCGCGGTGAGCGGTATTTATTCCAAACGGGATTTGGAGCGTTTATTCAACTTGCGGACAGCGAAAACTTCGCTCAAAAACGTGATGGTGGACAAGCGTATTGCGGGGCGGTATTATCAAGATGCGGCTATCAAAGCGGTTTGCGAAACGTTTGATGTCCGTAACCGTAGAAAAGCCTTGCTTGTTATGGCGACAGGTTCGGGAAAAACGCGTACGGTTATCGGGTTAATCGACGTGCTTTTGAAACACGGGTGGATTAAAAACGTTTTGTTTCTTGCGGACAGAACGGCGCTCGTTACGCAAGCAAAGCGCGCGTTTGTCAATCTTCTGCCGGATTTGTCGGTGTCAAATCTTTGCGAAAACGAGCGCGATTATACGGCTTGCGGGATTTTTTCGACTTATCAAACGATGATGAACTGCATTGACGAGGCAAAAGACGAAGAAGGCAAATTGTTCACCTGCGGACATTTCGATTTGATTGTTTGCGACGAGGCGCATCGCTCAATCTATAACAAGTATCAGGCGATTTTTGAGTATTTTGACGCACCCATGGTCGGGCTTACCGCAACGCCGAAAGAAGATATCGATAAAAACACATACGATATTTTCGAGCTGGAAAACGGCGTTCCCACTTACGGCTACGATTTGGCGCAAGCGGTTTTGGACGGATACTTGGTCGATTATAAAGTCATTAACGTCGGTTTGAAGTTTATGCAACAGGGAATTACCTATGAAGAACTTTCCCTTGAAGATAAAGAAGAATACGAAAACACGTTTACAGACGAGAATGGAGAATTGCTCGAAAGTATTGCGTCTTCGGCTTTGAACGAGTGGGTGTTTAATGAAGATACGATACGCAAGGCGTTGCGGCTTGTAATGGAAAACGCCTTGAAAGTGGATTACGGTCAAAAAATCGGCAAGACAATTATTTTTGCAAAGAATCACGCGCACGCAGAAGAGATTTATCGGATTTTCAACGAGGAATATCCGCACTTAAACGGTTACGCAAAGGTTATCGACAACTATACCAAGTATGCGCAGAGCGCAATCGACGAGTTTTCGGACGGGAAAAAGCTTCCGCAAATCGCAATTTCCGTGG
Source organism: Candidatus Scatosoma sp. (assembly GCA_045576335.1). Classification (GTDB taxonomy): domain Bacteria; phylum Bacillota; class Clostridia; order Christensenellales; family Borkfalkiaceae; genus Scatosoma. The sequence goes on along the minus strand of JAZNGH010000013.1, from coordinate 76,673 downwards.
ATATGCTTGACACGGGTATCGACATTCCCGAAATTTTGAATCTCGTTATTTTCAAACCCGTTATGAGTAGCGCGAAGTTTTGGCAAATGATTGGGCGCGGAACTCGGCTTTGTGAGGGCGTTCTCGACGGCGACGACAAGCGCGAATTTTTCGTGTTCGATTTTTGCGGCGTTTGCGATTTCTTTAAGGCAAATAAAGGGCGCGAAACGACGACCACGGTGGCGTTACAATCGGCATTGTTTAGCTTGAAAGCGCAAATCGCGTTCAAGTTGCAAGCAATTGAATACCAAACGGAAGAATTGATTGCGTTCCGTCAGCGTTTAGTTTCGGAGTTGCTTAAAAAGGTAAACGAGCTTGACCGTAATAATTTTGCCGTAAAATTACAGCTCCGTTTTGTGGAAAAATATTCCAAGAGCGAAACGTTTGAATGTTTGTCTTACGAAGATACGCTTATTATGGCGGAACATATCGCACCGCTTATATTGCCTGAAATAGACGAAATTAACGCTTTGCGGTTTGACGCTTTGATGTACGGAATCGAGCTTGCGTATTTGGTTGGAAAAACCTATACTCGCGCGCGTAATGACTTAAAGAAAAAAGTTTCCGCACTCGCAGGGATTGCGAACATTCCGCAAATTATGATACAGTCTGCTTTGCTCAGCGATATTTTACAAACCGATTATTTGGAAATGGCGGGAATCAATGAATTTGAGAATATCCGCGAGCGGTTGCGTGATTTGATTAAATATATCCCCAAGAAAAAAATTCGTTATACGACGGATTTTGCGGATGATATTTTGTCGGTGGAGTGGGAGGATTCTTCGCTCGATAACGACGTTTTGAAGAATTACAAGGCAAAAGCGGAACATTACGTTCGTCAACATCAAGAAAACGTGGCAATTGCAAAGCTCAAAAGCAATCAGCCTTTGACGGAAGAGGATATTGGGGCTTTGGAACGAATTTTGTGGGGCGACGTTGGGTCGAAAGAAGAGTACGAGGCGGCGTACGGGCAAAAACCCTTGGGTGAGTTTGTGCGCGAAATCGTAGGGTTGGATATGCGCGCAGCAAAAGAAGCGTTTGCGGAATATCTCAATGAGGCAAAATTTGACAGTCGACAAATTTATTTTGTTAATCAAGTCGTGGAATATATTGTCCAAAACGGCTTGATGAAAGATTTGACTGTATTGCAAGAAACACCGTTTACCGATTACGGGAGCATTGTGGATATTTTCCAAGACGTCAACGTATGGTTCAACATTCGCGAAATCATTGAAAGTATTAATGCTAACGCGAGAGTTGCCTAATGGCTGAAATGGGAAGTTTTGGGAAGTAAGTAGTTTTTTTACAAGAATTTTAAGCGAAAAGAAAAACATCGGTATATTACTGAAAATGAATCGTTTTTAGTGGTTTTTCTTATAAAATCGGCTCGTTTTGACGAATTAGTGATAGACGGGATTTTGAACGCGAAAAATATCGCCCAGCCCCCTGTTAATTCGTGTGTCTTCAGTTTGAGGTTCACAGAGGCGGCCAAATGAAATTTTGAATAGTTTTCTATGACGGAGAGCGTCCCGTAGCAACGCGAAGAGTGCGGAGTAAAGGGAAACGTTCACCTCAAAAGTCAGCGAATATAGCTTTTGATATTTACTTCAATAGTTTGTATTTCCAAGCAAAAAGAAAAGGTTTAAGCGGCGATGATATGGCAGAGTATATACGAGCGGGATGGGAGAAGTTCTATCCCGCTTCTTCTACATTGTGTAAATACTTGTTTAATTTATATATGCGGAGGGGGGTGAGCGCACACTAGATATGGGTATACATTCTTTGATGATAGCTTTGGTATATCTAGTTTTCGGGAAGTAACTCCTGTACTTTTGAAGTGTAGTGGAGCGTCGAGGTGTTTGGTAAAATACATAGCGAAAACGGGTAAAAAGATAGTGTATAGTAAGCGGATTAACGCGAAAATCACCGTTTTTTCAGCCTTTAAGTCAGTAAATCGGTCGATTAAAAGCGACGACACCTTGACCGCTCGCCACAGGCGCGCACTCGTATGGTCAAGCTGTCGCTTTGTACGCCCATAAAATATAAGTATGGAAGTCGAAACTTTTGATGATACTATGTCGATACAGTAAAATTTTTCAAAAAAGCATTTGCAGACATGAAGGAAAGCGCAAAGGCGCAACACGAGGTTGATAAGGCGAATTTCGAAGCGATGAAAGCGGAATCCAAGGCAAACTGGGAAGAAGCGAAAATGTCGCCCGCTATGCGTCAGGCTAAAATGCAAGAAGAACGTGAGGCGCAAATTGCCGAAGCGAAAGCGAGGACGGACGCCGCAAACGCGCGTATAGAAGCCGTTAAGAATAAATGAGAAGAAAAGGGGGAGCGGGCGTTAGCGCGCCGCTCCGTATACCCGTACGCTATATTATCGCCGTATTAATCACGATTTTTGAAATTTTGGCAATTATCGGCATCGTCGTGGCTCTTTGCTATTTCGTTCCGTATTTTTATATAGCCGCGTGGTTGACGCAAATCGCTTGCGTAATCAAAATTATCGCCTCCGACGACAACCCCGATTATAAAGTTCCTTGGCTGTTATTCGTGCTGATTTTGCCCGTCGCGGGTTTTATGCTCTATTTCATTTTCTCGTCGCGTATGCTGAAAAAGAAATACGTAAAGCGTTTGAACGATTTGAAAAATCGCTCTTATAAAAAGGACGATAGCGAGGCTTTTATCACCTTAAAAAAGGAAAATCAAGCGGCTTACAGCCAAGCGGCAATGCTCTGCAAGATATCGGACGCGCATTTGTTTACGGATACGAAGCAAACGTATTTTTCGCTCGGCGAGGAAATGTGGCAGAGTATGCTCGTAGACCTTAAATTGGCAAAGAAATTTATTTATATGGAATATTTCATTATCGAGGAGGGAATTTTCTGGAATTCGATTTTGGAAATATTAGAAGAAAAAGCAAAGCAAGGCGTTGAAGTTAAGGTCGTTTACGACGATATCGGGTGTATGTCTACTTTACCCGGAGATTATGCGAAAATCCTTGCGAAAAAGGGCATAGAAGGCACGCCGTTTTCTCGTTTGAAAGGAAATGCGGATAGTGAATTTAACAACCGTAGCCACCGCAAAATAACGGTTATCGACGGTGTTATTGGGTATACGGGCGGGGTGAATATCGCCGACGAATATATCAATAAAATCGTGCGTTTTGGGCACTGGAAGGACGTGGGGATTCGTTTGGAGGGCGAGGCTGTGTGGGAGCTTACCAAGCTCTTTTTGATCGATTTCGGTATCAACGTGAAGCAAATGCCAACGATGTGCTCGGAGCTTTACCCTACGGTAAAAGCAAACGGCGAAAAGGGTTACGTAATTCCTTTTGGGGACGGACCAAAGCCCTTATATCAGCATAGAGTCGGAAAAAGTGTTATTTTGAATATGCTTGCCGCCGCGACGCATTACGCGTGGATGATGACGCCGTATCTTATTATCGACAACGAAACGTGTTCGGGGTTGGAAACGGCTGCGCTTCGCGGGGTGGACGTACGGATTATCGTGCCGCATATCCCCGATAAAAAGCTGGTTTTCGGTGTCACGCGTAGCTTTTACACAAGGCTCATGGAAGCGGGTGTAAAAATTTACGAATACGAGCCGGGGTTCGTGCACGCAAAGTGTTATCTTGTAGACGACGAGTACGCCATGGTTGGAACAATAAATCTTGATTATCGAAGCTTGGTGCATCATTTTGAAAACGGCGTATGGACGTATAAAACCGATTGTATCAAAGATATTAAGACGGATATGCAAAATACGCTTGCGAAAAGCATTGAAGTCACGCAAGAAATGCAGCGTGCGAATATATTGCAAAGAGCCGTACGCTCAATCGTGAGGATATTTGCTCCGCTGTTATAAAAAGAAAACCCCGCGCACGGTTTACCGTGTGCGGGGTTTTTATTAAATGGTTTCTACGTTGATAAGGTTGGAATTGCCGCTTTTGCCGTTCGGTGTGCCGCCCGTAATAACAATTACGTCGCCTTTTTTGACTAATCCGCTTCGTATTGCCGTTTGCTTTGCAAAATAGAATAAAATATCGATTGAGGTGTATTCCTCCGCCATAGCGGGTAAAACGCCCCAGCTCAACGCGAGCTGTCGATAAGCGTGTACGTCCGTTGTTATACCGAGAATATTGATATTCGGGCGGAAACGGGAAACCTTACGCGCCGTACCGCCCGTACGCGTACATACGACGATGGCTTTTGCGTTCAAGTCCTTTGCAAGCGTTGCCGCCGAGTGCGAAAGGGCTTCGGAAGTGCTTTCAATGACGAAATTGTCCAAGGTTTGAATGTATTCTACGTGCGTTTCGGCTTGTTTGAGTATTCTTGCCATAGCGGAAACCGATTGCACGGGGTATGCGCCCGCGGCGGTTTCGCCTGAAAGCATAACGGCGGAGGTGCCGTCGTAAACGGCGTTGGCAACGTCGGAAATTTCCGCTCGCGTGGGGCGGGGATTGTGAATCATAGATTCCAGCATTTCCGTTGCGGTAATGACGCGTTTTCCGTGGATACGGCATTGATTGATGATATATTTTTGTACGTCGGGAAGCTCCTCGTAGGGAATTTCCACGCCCAAATCGCCGCGTGCGACCATAATTCCGTCGGAAACAGCCATTATATCCAAAAGATTGTTGACGCCTGCCCGATTTTCGATTTTAGCGATAACGTCAATATGCTTGCCGCCGTGCTCGGCGAGGAATTGTTTTACGTCGATTACGTTTTGCGCCTTGGAAACGAAGGAAAGCGCGACGAAATCCACGTCTTGCTCGATACCGAACAATAAATCCGTTTTATCCTGTTCGGAGAGGAATTCCATATGTAATTCCTTATCGGGGAAGAACATGGACTTTTTGTTGGAGAGTACGCCGCCGATTTCTACGGCGCAATGCACCTCGGGCGCGTTTACGTTCTCTACCCGAAATACAATCATACCGTTGTTTAACAGAATTTTATCGCCGGGGACTAACTCCTCGCATATTCCCGCATAGGATACGGAAACGCGCTCTTGATTGCCCTCCACGTCCTCGGTGGTAAAGGTAAAGGCATCGCCCTCGTTTAAGGTGATTTTACCGTCCTTAAAGGTTTTTATGCGAAATTCAGGACCTTTCGTGTCAAGAAGAATGGGCAGGGGAATGCGTTTTTCTTCCCGTACCTCTTTGATAAGCTTTATCTTTTTAGCGTGTTCTTCGTGCGTTCCGTGAGAAAAGTTCAAACGAATCACGTCACAGCCCGCATCCGTCATGGCGGAAATCACGGCTTTGCTTGCACTTGCTGGTCCGAGTGTGCAAATAATCTTCGTTTTTTTCATAATACAGCTCCTGTAAAAAACAATTTTTCGCCTCCGTTTACGGTTAATACCGTAAATGGAAAAAAATCTATTTCATTTTACTATTTTTTTTGAAAAAAAGCAAGAGAATTAAGTGATTTTTTTCAAAGAAAGTGATATAATAATAAAAGATTTGAGTTTGTTATACGGTCGCGGTGCTTTTATAGCAATGAGGAAAGTCCGAGCAGCGTAGGACAGAGTGCCTGATAACGTCAGGTGAAGGCGACTTCCAGGAAAGTGCAACAGAAATAGACCGCCGCAAAGGACTTAACCTTCGGGTTTTGACGGCTTACGCCACCCGTTTGCGGTAAGGATGGAAAGGCGGGGTAAGAGCTCACCGATACCGTGGTAACACGGTATGCCATGTAAACCCCACTTGCTGCAAGATTGGGTTTCCGTCATATAGGGCTGTCCGTCCGACGGAATACCGTTAATATCGCTTGAACTTGTCGGTGACGGCAAGTCTAGATAAATGACCGTACACGACAGAACTCGGCTTACAGACAGACTCAAATCTCTTTATTTGAATATAAAGTAGGGGAAATCGGGTAAAAAACGCCCGATTTCCTCTATTTTTACGGTTATTATGTCAGACATAGGTATTACGACACACATAATACCGCTAAAAATCAGGGTTTTATGTCACGCATAATACCCATGTCTGACATAATTTGAAAACTTGTTTTGAAAATGACATAGTACAAACCGTATAAAACATATGTATAACCAATTGAATATAATCCGAACCCGCGCAAAAGGCGTCTTTTTAGTGTCTTACGCCAAATGCGCCCTTATAGTACGTTTGTACGATTGCGGTCGCCTTTGACAAAATCCATCTAAAAATACGCTCTTTTGCGTGCCTGCAATTTTCAGTAGGCGAATTTTAGGCGGATATAAGGCGAAAGCCGAAGACAAACCCGACGGTTTGGCGAGGATTTTAACGCAATATGCGGCAAAATTCGCCACTCAAAATCGAGTTCGGATTATATTTAATTGGTTAAGGTGAAATTTCTCAAAGGAGAGTAGAGGTGTATGTTTTTAGAATGGTTGTGGACGGTGCTTGGCAAAATCGTATTTTTCACGGGAACGATTGGGACGAAAAACGCGTTTCCAAAACCGCTTTCCAAGGAAGAAGAGGAAAAATATCTTGCGCTCGTTGCACAAGGCGATAAGGAAGCAAAAGAAATTTTAATTCGGCATAATATGCGCTTGGTGGCGCATATCGTAAAAAAATATACGGGGGCAGCCGAAACGGACGATTTGATTTCTGTGGGCAGTATCGGCTTGATTAAGGCAATCGGAAGCTATCACGCGGGGCACGGAACGACGCTTGCGACCTATACGGCAAGATGTATTGAAAACGAAATACTTATGCTGATTCGAGCGAATAAAAAGCATAAAAACAATCTTTCTTTATCCGATCCCGTGGGTAAGGATAAAGACGGAAATGAATTGACTTTAATGGATTTGCTTTTTGAGAAAGAGGACTGTGTTTTTGAACAGGTCGAACGATCGGTTAGAAGAGAAAAATTGTTAGAACAAATAAAAAGGCTTTTAACGGAGCGAGAGTATACCATATTATGCTTACGCTACGCGTTAAAGGGCGGGATACCGTTGCCACAAAGAGAGGTTGCAAACGTTATGCGGATATCCCGCTCCTATATCTCCCGTATCGAAAAACGTGCGATTGAAAAATTAAGGGCAAGATTGAATGCCGACGAGTTTTTGGATTGAGTACGCTTCTAAACGCCGCTTTTTTGCGGCGTTTTAGCGTTTGAGCAGGAAAAAGCTGTAACTTTTTATAAAAATTAGAAAAAAATGCCGTCGCGTGCTTGAAATTTTTAAGGAAATATGATATACTGTATTCAGTTTAGGCGTAAAATCTCGTTTTAACGAGGAAATGAACAGCCGTGAACAAATGAAAATCGGAAAAAATATTTTGGAGGAATTCACAATGACAATATCACAAGATGTTGCACAGATGTTCTGCGTTGCGAAAGGCGCAGGCGTTGCTCGTCATGAAAACGCTGCTATTCCCGAAGAAGGCAAATGGGTTCATGCGAAAGAGATTAAAGATATCAGCGGCTTTACGCACGGTATCGGTTGGTGCGCACCGCAACAAGGTGCTTGTAAGTTGAGCTTGAATATTAAGCAAGGTATTATTCAAGAAGCACTCGTTGAAACGATCGGTTGTTCGGGTATGACGCATTCGGCAGCTATGGCAGCGGAAATTTTGCCAGGCAAAACGCCTTTGGAGGCTTTGAATACCGACCTCGTTTGCGACGCAATCAATACGGCAATGAGAGAATTGTTCTTGCAAATCGTATACGGTAGATCGCAATCCGCTTTCTCCGATGACGGTCTTGCAATCGGTGCGGGGCTTGAAGACCTTGGTAAGGGTCACCGTTCGCAAGTAGGTACTATGTATTCTACGTTACAAAAGGGCGTTAGATATTTGGAAATGGCGGAGGGCTACGTAACCCGTCTTGCCCTTGACGCAAATAACGAGGTTATCGGCTACGAATTCGTATCTCTTGGCAAAATGACCGATTTCATCAAGAAAGGTATGGAACCCAACGAAGCGTATCAAAAGGCTATGGGACATTACGGCAGATTTAGCGAAGAACAGGGCGCGGTTAAGTTTATCGACCCTCGTAAAGAGTAATAGAGGAGGACAAGCAAATGTCATTATTTGAAGGTTATGAAAGAAGAATCGATAAAATCAACGGCGTTTTGAAAGAATACGGCATTTCTTCCGTGGAAGAGTGTAGAGATATCTGCCTTGCAAAGGGCGTGGATTGCGATAAAATCGTAAGAGCGGGGCAACCCATCTGCTTTGAAAATGCGGTTTGGGCGTATACGGTCGGCTCGGCGATTGCAATTAAGAAAGGCTGCACGAAAGCAGCTGACGCGGCGGCGGCAATCGGCATCGGTTTGCAGGCGTTCTGTATTCCTGGCTCGGTTGCACACAACAGACAGGTTGGTCTTGGCCACGGTAATCTTGGCTCTATGCTTCTCTCCGATGAAACGGAATGCTTCTGCTTCCTTGCAGGTCACGAATCGTTTGCGGCGGCAGAGGGTGCGATTTCTATCGCTTTGAATGCAAACAAAGTAAGAAAGCAGCCCTTGCGCGTCGTATTGAACGGTCTTGGTAAGGACGCGGCGTATATCATTTCCAGAATTAACGGTTTCACCTTCGTTGAAACGGAATTTGATCCCGCAACGGAAACGGTAAAGGTCGTTTATGAAAAACCCTTCTCCGAAGGCGATCGCGCGAAAGTAAAATGCTACGGCGCGGATTCCGTATCGGAAGGCGTTGCGATTATGAAGCTTGAAAACGTAGGCGTATCTATTACGGGTAACTCCACGAACCCCACGCGTTTCCAACACCCCGTTGCAGGCACGTACAAGAAGTGGTGTAACGAAAACGGCGTAAAATATTTCTCCGTTGCTTCGGGCGGTGGTACGGGCAGAACGTTGCATCCCGATAATATGGCGGCAGGTCCTGCGTCCTACGGTATGACGGATACCATGGGTAGAATGCACTCCGACGCGCAATTTGCAGGTTCGTCTTCCGTTCCTGCGCACGTAGAAATGATGGGTCTTATCGGTGCGGGTAACAACCCGATGGTTGGTATGACCGTTGCATGCGCGGTTGCTATCGAAGAGGCAATGAAAGCGTAAAATTAAACGGACAATAAATAAAAAGCGGATTTGCAAAATGCAAATCCGCTTTTATATTGATTTAACAAGTAATTGTTGATTTTATTTTTCGTTCGTTTGATTCCACGTAGGGTAAATTTCGAGTAAAACGTCTAAATGTGCCTCGCAATCCAAATAATGTGCCAATCTTTGTGCTTGGATTTCAGGGTCGCTTAATGCGCTTTCGCCGAAAAGAAAGCTTGCATATTGTTCTTTTACACGCGCGCAAAACGCCTTCCAACCAGCTATCCATTCCTCATTTTTTAACTCTTCGTTTCTTTGTGCGAAAGGGGTCATAATATTGTCGTATTCCTTACCTTTAGCAAGTCGAATACTGGTTTTTTCGGTGATGATAGGAATGAAACTTATTTCTATGGTGTCGTTTATATCAAGAGCTACGAGTAAGCTTGTATTCCAAAGCTCGTCTGTTCTTTCGGGTAAACAAAAATGAAAATTGCCTTGACCGTATAAAATATGTCCGCCTTCAAATTGTTCGTAGCAACCGATACAATGACTATGTTGCGTTAATACGACGTTGGCACCGCAGTACACCATTTCTCGGCACAAATTACGAAGTCTGGGGGAAGGGTATCTGCAATGTTCTTTCCCGCCGTGATACAAAACAATCACGAAGTCCGCCTGCTTTTTTGCGGTGCGAATATCTTGCATTGTAACGAACGGGTCGAAAGCGTTTGTGCCCATTCTATCGGGTAATGCATAGGAATATTCGTGTTCGCAAACGTTAACGAGTGCTATTTTTTTGCCGTTTTGCTCAAAATAATAGATTTTACGGGCGTCTTCGTTGTCTTTGCCTACGCCTGTATAAGGAATTCCTACGCGATTCAAATTGTCAAGCGTATCCGTTAATCCACGCACACCAAAATCGAATACGTGGTTGTTGGAAAGTACAATGTCGGTAACCCCCAAGGTTTTAAGCGTATCTGCTGTTTTAGGGTCGGCTTTTAAGCAAGGACCGTATTTTTTTATTTTTTGTTCCGTGGTTGTTAAAGCACATTCCAAATTTACGATAAATCTATCCGTGTCTTTCGCGATATCTGCGACGTCGTTAAACAAAGTTTCTACGTCGCCTTTGACGAAAAGCTCGGTTACTTCCGCTTTTTTAGGTACAATATCCGCTCCGATTAATATCTTCATCTTCGAACCTCCGTAAATAAATTTACTGGCATATATAAGAATACACTCCATTGGGGTGTGTTTGTTGGTGGACGCGAGAGGGCTCGAACCTCCGACCTCTACCATGTCAAGGTAGCGCTCTAACCAACTGAGCTACGCCTCCGAGGGAATTTACTTTGATATTATAGCAAATAAATTTTTTTCAGTCAACCGTTTTTATTTATAAAAAAGCAAAAAATCGTAAAAATAAAGAAAAACCTCTTCGTTTATGTGGAAGAGGTTTTTCTTTGCGTTATTTATTGTTTACGATTGCTTGCTCGCGTCGAGAAAAGATAGAAGAATAATGCGAAAAAGAGCATATTCATTAAATACACGACGGGAATAATGATAAACGAGAATAATTGAGCAGGGTCTGCGATTTGCGCTTTGCAATATACGGCAACCATCGTAACGACGATTACGGTGATGACGAACACGACCGCCGCTGTTAAAACGTATGAGGGGTGTTTTTTCAATCTTGCGCGCGTTCTGAACCCAACCGCGTTTAAGATAGCGCATACGATAAAGAGGAGGAAGCCGACGCCGAACCCAACGGCGGGATAAACGACGGAAACGCCGAGATTATCCTTCAAAAAGAATACGAGCAACGCTTCGAATATTACGATACAGAAAACGATAAAAGCGGATTTGAACAACGTTTGTCCCAAATTATAATAGCCGTGATTTTGAGCCGTTTTCGGTTCGTTTTTTACGATAGGTCTATCCGTTGCGTGCATATTACCTGCCGTGCGGAGCTTAATTCCCTCTGCCTGTGCGCGCTCGTGTAATTCGTTGTAATTGATTTCTTGTTGCACGGGTTGCTGTGGCTGGGCGGGGGCGTAATACCCGTAGGCAGGGGCAGCGGTATACGCATAATTTTCGTAAGGGGAGGAGAATTGACGGTTGCGAAGCTCGCGAGCCGCCGCGTTCAAATCGTTTTCGCGGTGATTGAGCTCTAATTCACGTTCTTGCAATTCGCCCGTTTTGCGTTGCAAATTAGCCAACTCGTCTGCATTTTTGCGCTTGTTTTCATTGGCGAGTCTTTCCGCTTCTTCCTTTTCCTTGCTGAATTTCGTTTTATTTTCTTCAAAAATCGCTTTTTCTTCGTCTAACGCCCGTACACGTTCTTCGAACAGCTTTTGTTCGGCAAGTAAAGCGGCTTTTTCGCTTTCCAGCTTTTCGAGGTTTTCATTGAAAAGCTTGACTTGCAAATTGTACGAGGTCAGCTTATCTGCAAAATCAAATTGTTGGGAGGCAAGCGCGTTCTTTCTCGTGATAAAATCAAGCTGTTGCTGATTGTATACGGCTTGTCTTGTCGCCAACTCTTTTTGCTGTTGCTGGAACGCCGCCAAATCCTCTTGCAATTTCTGTGCGTTTTGTAAAAGCTCGTGTTCTTTATGTTGTAAATCTTCCTTTTGACGGCGGAGATTTTCGTCTGCTACGTCGGCAAGGGATTGTTTGTCGTTGACGTTGCGTTGTTTTTCTTCAAGGGAATATTCGCGTTGCGTAATCTCGTAAGTCGCTCTGTCGATTTCCGCGCGTTCGCCCTGCAAAAATTCGCGCAAAGCGTTCAATTCTTCCTTTTCTTTTTGGAGCTGTATTTTCGTTTCTTCCAACGCCGCGTTGTCTGCGCGGAGCGTGTCCCGCTCTACCTGCAACGTTTCCAACTGATTTTTCAAGTCCTCGCGTTCGGCGTTCAAATCGTTTTCTTTTTGATTGAGCTCGTCGTTGCGGGCGGCTATTTCTTCGACCGCGGAAACGTTGTAAGCGTTTTCGCGTTGTATCAGCTCGGCTTCTTTTTCCGCGAGACGCGCTTGCAAAGCCTCCGTTTGTGCGAGCTGTGCGTCAAGGCGGAGCTTTTCGCTTTCAAGCTTTTCTTTTTGCGTCGTGATTTGCGCCTGTTGTGCGCGGAGCTCTAACTCGCGGTTATAAAATTCCGTAGATTTGCTTTCGTAATCGCTTTTGAGCAGGGAAATCGCGCTTTCCTTTGCGGCAACGGCGGCGTTTGCCGCATTGAGTGCCTGTTCCTTTTCGGAAAAGAGGGCGCGCTCTTCCTCTAAAAGCTTTTTCAATTCAACGATTTCCGCGTTGCGGCGGTCTAATTCCAACTTAATGCTTTCAATTTCGCGTTCTTTTTCGCCTAATTCGAATTCCTTTCTATCGATTTCGATTTGTTTTTCGTTTAATGCGTTTTCCTTTTCTTCCAGCTCACGGGTTTGCGCTTCTACCTTGTCTTTCAGCTCTTTGACGTCCGTTTTTTGGAAAACGAGAGAGGAGCTTTGCGTGGAAAGGAGCGCGCGCTCGCGCTGTAACTCGTTTTTCAGGTTATTGAGCGCGATTTTTTCGTCCTCGATTGCTTGTTCGCGCGCGGCTAATGCACGCTTTAACTCCGTCAATTCCTTTTGCTTTTCGGTGATAAAGGAAAAGTCGTAATGCGCGTTTCCGTCGGAAATCAAGCTGTCGATAATCGTTCTGGAATATTCCCATTCGGACAGATTTTTTTCGGTAACGGCTTTGCCCTTATCGGTGAGGGAGAAATATTTTCTTCTGCCGCCGTTGGAGAAATCTCCGTAATAGGATTGTACGAATGCAAGCGATTCCAAACGCTTTAACGCGCTATAAAGCGTGGGCTGTTTCAAGGTGTACAGTCCGCCGCTTTTACGCTCGATTTCGTTTATGATATCGTAGCCGTATTTATCGCCGTCGTATAAGCTTCTTAAAATGATGGTGTTGATGTGCCCGCGAATCAGGTCGGAGCTGATATCAAAGCTTTGCTCTTCGCCGCCTGTTAAGGAGTTTTCGGCTTCGCCCGTTCTTTCTCTTTCGTCCATAACTGCCTCCCGTTTCATTTATTTTGTCTGACAGAATAAAACTTTGTCAGATAGAATACCTGCTAAAACCCCTTTATTTATAAGGATTTCCACGTATTTCATATCTTACATAAAGTATTATATCACAAAGAGAAGGTTTTGTCAATATAATAGTGGGACAAAATGGAAACAAAAGCTCTTTTTCGCAAAATTTTTTGAGGATTTTCATTTTACGCGCATTGACATTTCCGTCAAAATACTGTATAATAATACCATTATGAAATATGAGCATACCAAAAAGTTTGAAGTTAAATACTGCGAAACGGATTTTAAGGACGAATTGAAGCTGTCCACCGTGTTGTCGTTTATGGAAGAGGTTGCCTGTTTGAGTGCGGACGAGTTGGGCTTTGGCTACGAATATATAAAGGGCAGAGGCTTTGCGTTCGTCGTGAGTAATATTTGTTGCGAATTTATTACGCCTATCAACCTTGGGCAAGTCATAACGGCAAAAACTTGGCCTTTGCCGCCCTCGTACGTAATTTTTGGGCGCGAGTATCGTTTCTTATCGGAAGAGGGCGCGCCGCTCGTCAACGCGTCGTCGCGTTGGTGTCTGTTGGACGTGAAAACGGGTAAGCTGTTGCAATCCAAAGTAATCGATAATCAAGACTATTCCACTTATAATACGGATAAAGCAATTGAAAACGTGCAATGGAAAATTCCCACGTTCAAAGCGGAGGAGGGAGAGCTTCGTTATACCTTCAAGGTCGCAAGCTCCGATTACGACCATAATATGCACGTGAACAATACGCGCTACGCGGATTATTGCACGAACTGTTTTTCCGTTGCGGAATTGACGGAGAAAACGCTGAAAAGCTTTTCAATCTCGTACGTAAAACAATGCTACGAGGGAGAAACGTTGCGTTTTTACCGCAAAAAGGAGAACGACGGGGCGTACCTTGTGCAGGGCTTGAACGAGGCGGGGGAAATCGTCACGCAAGCAAAGCTTGTATTTACGGAGTAACGGGGGTTAAAAGTGCGAAAAAACGGCGTTAATAGAGAAATCGTGGATATTTCGGGCGGGATATGCGCTCCCGAAGGGTTTTTGATAAACGCGGTGCATTGCGGTTTTTGCGAGGGCGAAAAGCCTGATTTGGCTGTAATCGTGGCAAAGAAAAAATGTGCAACGGCGTTTATGGGGTCGAATATTCCTTGTTGCGGCGCGCCCGTTAGCGTCAGTAAACGCCATTTGCAAAAATCTCCCTACGCCCGCGCGTTGCTCGTCAATAGCGGCGTTGCCAACGCCTTTGGCGACGAGGCGGTAAAGCTGTCCGAGCGTGTTTGCGGCGAGCTTGCCAAACGCTTGAAATGCGACGCTAGTGAGATACTGATTGCTTCTACTGGTCGTTTGGGAGAGAAAATTTCCGAAGCTACTTTTTTGAACGGTTTGGACGCTTTAACGGCGGGTTTGGAGAATACGGAGGAAGCCCGCTCGCGTGTGGCGGTGGCGATTGAAAACGAAGGCTCGCGCGCAAACGAATTTGCTTTTTCTTTTCAAATCGGGGATTATAATTGTAAATTTGGGGTACTCTATAAAGGAAACGTGCAGGTATGCCCAAATATGGCGACCACGCTTTGTTTTATAACGACGGACGTGGATATCGCGCCGCAAACGCTTCAAAAAGCGTTGAACGTTGCGGTAAACGAAACGCTTAATCAGCTGGATTTGGACGGAGCTTCCTCGCCCAACGATTGCGTTTGCATAATGGCGAGCGGCACGGCGGGGAATTATCGAATCAAGGAAGAGGATTCGGAATATAAAAAATTCCTGTTCGCGTTGACGGCGGCGTTGGATAAAGTCTGTCAATCGATTTCGTCGGGCATGGTGGACGCGAAAAAGCTGTTCATCGGAAAGGTCACGGGCGCGAGGTCCAAGCGGGCGGCGCGCTTGATTGCAAAAGAAATCGTGGGCTCTGTTGGCTTGAAATCGTCGCTCGCGGCACAGCGCGTGGATTTGGACGCGTTGCTGTGTTCGATATGCGCCGCGGGGGAAACGGTGGGGTTTGATAAGGCGGAAATCACGCTTTGCTCGCCAAATGGAAAAATCGTTTTGTTCTCGGTCGGCGAGCGTATCGTGCACACCGCTTCCGTTTTACAGCGCATACTTGACGGGAAAGAGGTGGAAATTTGCGTAAATCTTTACGACGGTAATTACGCTGCAAACGGATACAGTTGTATATAAGGATTAGAAAAAATAAAAAATTAAGAGTAAAAACGCCTTTGAAAGGTTGACAAGAAAAAACAGTTGTGCTATAATAGTAAAAATTGCTTGGAGAAAGAAGTGATTAAAGAAATGAATTTCGTATACGGGGCAGAAAAATTGAAAGCAACGAATCGCTTGGCAAACGGTATGATGGGCGGTTCCCGTTTTTATTTTTTTCAAACGGCTTCAATATTTTCAAATGGGGACTGATTTCAAAATCAGTCTTTTTTTTCGGGCAAACGAGTGCGCTCGGAAACGCAAAACGGGTAAAAAATAAATTTTTATATACAAGGAACGGCTTATGAAAAAGAAAAAAGTATATTTGACGTTACAAAATGGTACGGTATTCCAAGGCTACCGCTTTGGCGCGGAGGGCGAAGCCACGGGCGAGCTCGTGTTTTCTACGGGAATGGTCGGTTACGTGGAAACGCTTACCGACCCTTGCAACTTCGGGCAAATCGTCGTACAAACCTTTCCGTTAATCGGCAATTACGGCGTTGCGCGCTGCGACGCGGAAAGCGATAAAGCTTGGGTTTCGGCGTACGTCGTGCGCGAGGTATGCGATATTCCCTCTAATTTCCGTTCGGAGGGTACGCTTGACGAATACCTCAAAGAGCAGGGCGTAATCGGCATTTACGGTGTGGATACCCGTCAGCTTACCAAAATTTTGCGGGAAGAGGGCGTTATGAACGCTACCGTTAGCGATAAGCCCTTGAAAGAAGAGGACGTGCTCGCGCTTAAAAAATATCAAATTACGGACGCAATCAAGACGGTTGCGCCTAAAACGAAAACGGAATATGGCGACCCTGACGCAAAATACAGCGTCGCGCTTTGGGATTTCGGCTGTAAAAAGAGCCTGATTGACGGACTTGTAGAGCAAGGCTGGCGTGTAATCGGTATGCCCGCGGCTGCAACGGCGGAGGAAATTCTGGCTTTGCAAACGGACGGCGTGGTAATCGGCGACGGCGCGGGGAACCCCAAAGACGCGGGCTCCGCTATTGAGGAAATCGCAAAAGTGCTGGGTAAAAAGCCCGTGTTTGGTATCGGGCTTGGGCACTTGCTCGTCGCGCGTGCGCTCGGCGCGGATACGAAGAAGCAGAAATACGGTCACCGCGGCGGAAACCAGCCCGTAAAATGCGTGGAGTGCGGTAGAGTATATATCTCTTCGCAAAACCACGGCTATACCGTTGTAAACGATACCGTAAAACAGGGCAAGATAAAATTCGTCAACGTCAACGACGGTACTTGCGAGGGAATCGATTACGATGCTTTGAATGCGTTTACCGTGCAGTTTATGCCCGCTTCTTGCGGGAACGGTAATTTGGAAAACCCGCTTTACAAAAAATTCTTTGCGCTTATGAAGAAGGAGAAAGACAATGCCTAAAAGAAGTGATATTAAAAAAGTTTTGGTAATCGGTTCCGGTCCTATCGTGATCGGACAAGCCGCGGAATTCGATTACGCGGGCGCGCAAGCTTGCCGCGTTATGAAAAGCGAGGGGGTAAACGTCGTTCTTTGTAATTCCAACCCCGCGACGATTATGACGGATAAGGCACTTGCGGACGAGATTTATCTCGAACCGCTCACGGAAGAAACCTTAAAGCGTATTATCATTAAAGAAAAACCGGATAGTTTGCTTGCCTCTCTTGGCGGACAAACGGGGCTTACTATGGGTTGTAAGCTTGCGAAATCGGGCTTTTTGGAACAGCACGGCGTAAAATTGATCGGTACGAAGCTGGACGCAATCGACCGTTCGGAGGACAGAGAGCTGTTCAAACAAACAATGGAAAAAATCAATCAGCCTTGCGTTCCCTCGGATATCGCGTATACGGTGGACGAGTGCGTGGCGATCGCAAACAGACTTGGATACCCCGTCATTATCCGTCCTGCTTACACGCTTGGCGGCGCGGGTGGCGGCGTAGCGTATACGGAAGAAGAATTGCGTTTGATCTCTCATAACGGTTTGATGCTTTCTCCCATTACGCAAGTGCTCATTGAAAAGTATATTGCAGGCTGGAAAGAAATCGAATTTGAGGTTATTCGCGATAGAAACGGCAACTGCTTGACCGTATGTTCTATGGAAAACGTAGACCCCGTCGGCGTGCATACGGGCGATTCCATCGTCGTTGCCCCCGCAGTAACGCTGTCCACGAAAGAGTATAATATGCTCCGCAACGCGGCACTTTCGATTATTACCGAGCTGGGCATTGAAGGCGGCTGTAACGTACAGTTCGCGCTCAATCCCGATTCCTTTGAATATTCCGTTATTGAGGTTAATCCCCGCGTCAGCCGTTCTTCGGCTTTGGCTTCCAAGGCAACGGGCTTCCCGATTGCAAAGGTCACCTCAAAAATCGCGCTTGGATATACCCTTGACGAAATCGTAAACGACGTTACGGGCAACACCTACGCTTGCTTTGAGCCGACGATTGATTATCTCGTCGTAAAAATGCCCAAATGGCCGTTTGATAAATTCTTATACGCAAAGCGCGAGCTTGGTACGAGAATGAAAGCGACGGGCGAAGTAATGTCTATCGGTACTTCTTTTGAAATGGCGATTATGAAAGCCGTAAGAGGCGCGGAAATCTCCACGAGTACCATGAACTATAAAAAGTTCGTAAACAGCACGAAAGAGGAGCTTTTGGCAAAGCTCCCCGAGATGACGGACGAACGCATTTTCGTCGTATACGCGGCGTTGAAAAAGGGCGTAAGCGTAGACGAGGTGTTTGCAATCACCAAAATCGACAGATGGTTCTTAAATAAATTCAAAAACCTTATCGCATACGAAGAAGCGCTTGCAACGCAAAAGCTGACGAAAGAGCTGTACGAAGAAGGTAAACGCCTCGGATATTTGGATAAAGATATCGCGGCGCTCAGCGGACAAAAAATCCCTTACCGCAAAAAATTAGCGTATAAAATGGTAGATACCTGTGCGGCGGAATTCCCCGCAAAAACGCCGTATTTCTATTCGACGGCAGACGATGCGGCGCACGACGAAGCAAAGCCGTTCTTGGACAAGAGCGATAAAAAGCGTATCGTCGTTATCGGGTCGGGTCCCATTCGTATCGGTCAGGGTATCGAATTCGATTACTCGTCCGTGCATTGCGTATGGACGTTGAAAGAGCTGGGCTACGAGGTTGCGATTATCAACAACAACCCCGAAACGGTTTCCACGGATTTCGATACGGCGGACAGATTGTATTTCGAGCCGCTTACCCCCGAAGACGTACAGCACGTGTTGGATATCGAAAAGCCTTACGGTGTCATTATCACGTTCGGCGGTCAGACGGCTATTCACCTTTGCTCGTATTTTGATACGCACGGTATCCGTATCTTGGGTACTTCCGCGGATAGCGTTGACAGAGCGGAGGATAGAGAACGTTTTGAAGCACTGCTTGAAAAATATTCTATTCCCCGTCCCAAAGCAATTACCGTTATGACCAAGGACGAGGCACTTGCGGCGGCAGAAAAGCTGGAATATCCCGTATTGCTCCGTCCGTCCTACGTTATCGGCGGGCAAAATATGACGATTGCCTTTACCCAAGAGGACGTATGCCGTTATATGGACGTCATTCTCGCGCAAGGCATTGAAAATCCCGTACTTTGCGACAAATATCTTATGGGTACGGAGCTGGAAGTAGACGCGATTTCCGACGGAAAGGACGTGCTTATCCCCGGTATTATGCAGCACATTGAACGTACGGGTATTCACTCGGGTGACTCCATTGCCGTATATCCTCCTTACAATCTCGACGACACTATGCTCGAAAAGATTATAGAGGTTTCTACACAGCTTGCGTTAGAGCTGAAAACGAAAGGGCTTATCAATATTCAATACCTCATCTATCGCGGACAATTGTACGTAATCGAGGTTAATCCCCGAGCTTCCCGTACCGTACCATATATATCCAAGGTAACAGGCGTGCCTATGGTAGAGCTTGCAACCAAGATTATCACGGGCGCAAAACTGAAAAAGCTCGGCTACGGAACGGGCTTGTATCCCGATTCGCCGTACGTTGCGGTCAAGGTTCCCGTGTTCAGTTTTGAAAAGCTCAACGATGTGAACTCCCAGCTCGGTCCTCAAATGAAATCGACGGGCGAAGTGCTGGGTATCGGTAAAACGATTGAAGAGGCTATGTTTAAGGGCTTGGTTTCGGCAGGGTTTAAGATGTGTCATCCCTCCGAGCGTCGTCCCGTCGGCGTGTATATGACGGTGAACGATCAGGACAAGCTCGATTTGCTTACGATTGCCAAGAAATTCGGCGATTTGGGCTGTACCATGTACGCGACGAAAGGTACGGCGAAGGTTATCAACGATTTGGGTATCGATTGTGCGGTCGTAGACAGACTTTCGGCAACCGATACCGTCATCAAGCTGATGGACGAGGGAAAAATCGACTATATCGTTTACACAGGTAAAACGGATATGGAGTCTATCAACGATTTCATTCGCTTGCACCATCACGCAATTTTGCTCGGCATTACCGTTTTGACCGCGCTCGACACGGCGAACGCACTTGCCGATATCATAGCAAGTAAATTCACCGAAGATAATACGGAGCTTGTGGATATCAATGCACTCCGCACGGAAAAGCTCAAATTAAGCTTTACGAAAATGCAGTCTTGCGGAAACGATTATATCGTATTCGATAACCGCGACGGCAAGATAACCTGCCCCGAATCGATTGCGGTGAACTACGTTCTGCCGCATTACGGTATCGGCGGCGACGGTATCGCATTGATTGAAAACTCGGACGTAGCCGACGCGAAAATGCGCGTATTCAATAAAGACGGCTCGGAAGCACCGCAAGGCGGTAACGCAATCCGCTGTATCGGTAAATACCTCTACGAAAAGGGGATCGTTCGTAAAAACGAAATGAAAATCGAAACGGCGAAAGGCGTTTGCGACGTCAAGGTGTATTCGTTTGGCGGAAAGGTCAATTCTGCAAGCGTAAACCTTGGCAAAGCGGAATTAGCGGGTAAAAAGATTCCTTGCGTTTGGGACGAAGAAAGTATCGTCGGTAAAATTATCAACGTTGCAGGGTTGGATTACAAAGCCACGCTTGTAAACGTGGGTAACCCGCATTGTGTCATTTTCAGCGATAAAGTAGATGCCATCAACGTAGCGGCAATCGGTCCTGAATTTGAAAATTGCGAATATTTCCCCGAGGGTATCAATACCGAATTCGTGCGCGTTGTGAACAGGGTTACGATAAAAATGCGCGTATGGGAACGCGGCAGCGGTGAAACGTGGGCTTGCGGTACGGGTGCTTGCGCGGCAGTCGTTGCTGCGGTGCTTGCAGGGCATTGTGAAAAGGATACCAATGTGACTGTGAAGCTTCGCGGCGGCGACCTTACGGTAAATTACCATTCGGACGGCGACGTAGAGCTTATGGGTAACGTGAAAACCGTGTACGAGGGTACTTTGGAAATTTAACGAAACGGAGGAGAAATGATGGATGCTTTTTACGAGGAAAGCGCGGTAAACCGTAATGCAACGAAAGGGCAAAAAAAATATAGAATCGTGCACGTAATTTCCGTCGTTTGTCTTGTGGTAGCGATTATATTTTTATTCGTATGCTTAACGAATATTCCCTTTGGCACGCCTGGGGCAGATGCGACGCAAGACGCGATACAAGCCTATGAAATGGTTAAATTTTTATGTATTTTCAGCGGGTTTCAAGCGTTGTTTTTCGGCTCGTTCTGGTTTCTACTTTATCAAGTAAAAAAACGCATCAACGTTAGCTACGATTACTGCTTCGTTTCAGGCGAGCTTCGCATTTCCAAGGTCTTTAATATCAACCGTAGAAAACTGATTGCGCGCTTTGATTGCGCGGATATGATGCAGGTTGGCGATATTGATAACAGCTCGTACGAGCGGTTGAAATCCGACCCCTCGACGAAAGAGGTTATTTGTACGCCCAACGACGAGGCGGCGGAAGGGAAGTTCTTTATGTATATCCTTGCGGGATACGAAGGAAAAAAACTCTTCGTGCTGGAATGTCGCGAAGCGCTCTTGATGAATATAATGAAGTTTGCAAAGCGTAGCGTACTCGAAAGCGATTACGTAATGCAGGAAAGAAAACAGAAATGATTTATTTGGATAACGCCGCAACGACCAAGCCCGTCAAGGAAGCTTTTGAACGGGCAACGGCGTATGCTATGGAAAAATTTTATAATCCGTCCGCTTTATACACGGAGGGATATGCGTTGCAGGGCGAGCTTAAAAAAGCACGCTCCGCTTTGCTTTCCAAGGTCGCGGACGAATCGGCGTTCGAGCTGGTGTTTACCTCTTGCGGTACGGAAGCGGACAATCAAGCCGTTTTCTCGTTTGCTAAGCGGGGGAATGCTGTCACTACCGTGGGGGAACATTCTGCCGTTTTTGCGGCGTTTACGGAACTGAAAAACCGCGGCGTTGTCGAGCCACGATACGCGCCCTTACAACGCGACGGAAGGGTGGACGTTGAAAAGCTCCTTTCGCTTATCGACGAAAAGACGAGCTTCGTTTCGGTAATGCACGTAAACAACGAAATCGGCGCGATTAACGACGTAAATGCCATTGCAAAGCGCGTCAAAGAGAAAAACCCGCGAGTGATTTTTCATAGCGACGGCGTGCAGGCGTACGGTAAAATACCCTTTCGTTTGGCAAAGGAAATCGATTTGTATGCAATCAGCGCGCATAAAATCGGCGGAATGAAGGGCGTAGGTGCGTTGATTAAACGAAAATCGCTGGTTTTGCCCCCTTACATAATCGGTGGTGGGCAGGAAGCCGGTAGGCGTAGCGGTACGGAAAATACCTTCGGTATCAAGCAGTTCGAGTATGCAGCGGAGCTTAAATTTCAAACGCTGAAAGAGGATTATCAACGGATAAAGGAATACCGTGAACGGCTTTGGGCGGCTTTGGATAAAGGTTTGTTCGTGCGCTTGTCGTCAGAGGACGCTACGCCGTATATTTTGAGCGTTGCGGCCGTGGGGCTTCGCGGTGAAATTCTTTTGCATTTGGCAAACGATAGGGGCTTGATAGTGGGTACGGGCTCGGCCTGCTCGTCCAATTCGAAAACGAGATATAGCAAGGTCGTTTTGGCTTGCGGTTACGACGAAAAGGTTGCTGACGGCGTGCTTCGGTTGAGCTTTTCGCCCGAAACGACGGAAGAGGAAATCGTGGAAGCGGCGAATATTCTCAATGCGGTCGCACGCGAGCTTAAACAGCGTATGAAATAAAGGAAAAAACGAAGATGAAAAGAGTAATTATTATCCGCTATTCGGAAATTTGGTTAAAGGGAAAAAACAGAGGCTTTTTCGAACGCGCCTTTGAAACGAATTTGCAACGCGCGTTAAAGGATTTTTCTTGTGAATTGATTAAACAAAGCGGGCGTTATCTCGTACAAAGCTTCGAAGAGGAGTATACGGAACAAATCGTAGACAAATTGAAAAAGGTATTCGGCGTGCATACGATTAGCCTTGCTTTTGAAACGACGACGGATATGCAATCGCTTTTCGAGGCGGCAAAGCTTATTTCGCGCGAGAGCGGTTCTTTTAAGGTGGAATCTCACCGCGGCGATAAAAAATACCCGCTGACCTCTATTGAAATCAGTAAAGAGCTTGGCGGTATGTTGCTTGAAAACGCGAAAGGGAAGCTGACGGTAGACGTGCATAATCCCTCCTTCACCGTTCGCGTGGATATTCGGGAACACGGCTCTGCACTCGTGTTCGGGGAATTTATCGAGGGGGCGAACGGTATGCCCGTCGGTACGGCGGGAAAAGGGCTACTTCTGCTTTCGGGCGGGATTGACAGTCCCGTTGCGGGGCACATGATGGCAAAGCGCGGCATGAAAGTCGATTGCCTGCATTTCCATAGCTACCCGTATACAAATATGCAAGCCAAGGAAAAGGTCGTTGAGTTGGCGACCATTCTTTCCGAGTACACTTGCGGTACGAATTTTTATTCCGTCAGCGTAACGCATATTCAAGAGGCGATTCACGAGAAATGCAAACCACAGCTTATGATTACGCTTTTGCGCCGCTTTATGTATAGGATAGCCGAACGCCACGCGTTAAAAATCGGCGCGCAATGCCTGATTACGGGCGAAAGCTTGGGACAAGTCGCCAGCCAAACGATTGAGGGCATGACCTCTTCTAATTCGGTGGTGGAGAAATTGCCCGTATTGCGGCCTTTGGTGGGCTTTGATAAAAATGAAATTATCGAACGTTCGGTGAAAATCGGCGCGTATGAAACCTCCATTTTGCCGTTTGAGGATTGCTGTACGGTCTTTTTGCCCGATTTCCCTGCTATTCGTCCAAAGCTGGAAGAAATCGAGAGGGAAGAGGCAAAATTAGACGTCGAGGGTTTGATTGCAGAAGCCTTTGCGAGTACGGAAAGAATCAAAATATAAAAAGTTGTAAAAAGCAAAAAATTTTTTGAAAAGGTCGTTGTTTTAACTTGACATTTGATAAAAATTTAACTATAATGTCATAGTAATCGTTGTAACGGGTTTGCGTTTCAACGAATTATCGCTGCTATGGCTCAGTTGGTAGAGCGCGTCCTTGGTAAGGACGAGGTCGGCGGTTCAAATCCGCCTAGTAGCTCCAAAAACAAGGTTTTATGCAAAAAATTATGCATAAAACCTCGTTTTTTGCATAAATGATATATTCAATTCCCTGATTTTTTGCGATAATCGCTACGCATTGCTTGTCGTTGCTGTTTTGGAGAATGGGATAAAATGTGAGTGGCATTAACAAAACCGCTTAAAGGTGTAATTTTTGACCCATTCCTCAAAAGTATTTTTAAGCCACTTGACTTTTGAAAATGGATTTTGTATAATGTCATCAATCACTCTGGTTAGAAGGAAATAATTTTAGAATAGGAGAATTTTATATGGCAAAATTAAATTATCCTGAAAACGATTTTATCTTTGATACGCATACGGATATACAAAATACTTTTATAAATAAAATACACGAAGAAGGAACGGAAAAGGCTATTGATTGGCTGTATACGGTAAAAAACAAACAAGAGTGCTCTTATCCAAGAGCTATAGAATTATCTTGGGAAACAGACGGGTCGGCCGCATACATATTAGAGATTTCCGAGAATGAAGATTTTAGTGTTTCCACTTGTATAAAAACGAATGAAAACGTGTATTTTTTGGATAATTTGAAAATAGGACAAAAGTATTTTTGGCGCGTCAATGGCGGAGAAGGTCGTTGCTTTACGACTTTATTAAATATTCCGCGTTTTATCCGTGTGGACGGAGCATTAAACGTTCGTGATCTTGGTGGAAATAAAATTAAACAAGGCATTTTATACCGCGGAACAGAATTTGACGAGTTTTATCATTTGACAGAGCAAGGAAGACAAACGTTTATTTACGATTTGAAAATTAAGACGGAGCTTGATGTACGTGGCTTCTATCAGCCTCATATAGACGACTCGCCCGTCAAAGATAAGGTTGAGCTGATTCAAATAGGGTATAGACCGTATTTAGAGATATTTGAGCCGGCGCATAAAAAGCATATATGTCAAATTATGGAAGTTTTGGCGGACGAAACGAAGTATCCCGTCTATATCCATTGCGTTGGCGGAGCCGACCGAACGGGCATGATTGCATTATATTTAAGAGCTTTAGTGGGTGAGTCGGATGACGATATATTTACCGATTATGAAATTACGGGATTGTCAAGCTATACGATGGGGCTTACGGAAGGCGTTGATAACGGGCGTAGATGGAGAACGGCACCGTATTTTACTGAATTTTTAACGGAATTAAAAAAATACGCCGAACCGAATGCTCCGTTATCGGTGTTGGTAAGAGCGTTTTTGTTGGATTGTGGCGTAACCCAAGAATGTATGGATAAAATCGTTAGGATTATAAAAATATGAGCAATACTACGTTTGATTTTTTATGGGCGAAAAGCCAACTTGAAACAAAAAATACCAATCTCGTTTTTATTCTTGACGTGGTAGCGGATAAAGACTGCTTGGCAAGGCTGGACCTTACGGCAAACGGAATGTACAAGCTTTACGTTGACGGGAGCTTGCGTATGTTTGGTCCTGCAAGAGCGGCGAAAGGCTACTGCCGTATGGACAAAAAGACTATTGCGCTTAAACGGGGAAAACATCGCATAGCTGCCCTTGTAAGCGCGTATAACGTTCCTGCTTATAATATAATAAAAGACACGCCCTATTTTTATTGTCATCTTTCCTTGGCAGGAAAGACGTATACCACGCGCGATTTTAAGTGTTACGATTTTTCCGTAAGAGTGAAAAACGTACAGCGTTACAGCTTCCAAAGAGGCTTTGCGGAAAGCTTTGAGCAGATTGCCGATTTGAGCCGTTATCTTTCTACCCCGTCGCTTTTTGGCGAGGAGCTTGAAACCGTGGGGGTTACGCAACCGAAAATATTATCAAGGGGCGTACCTTATCCTCGCCTTTATATTGTTAAAGCAAACGAGGCGATAGAAAACGGTAGGGTCGTTATCGACGAAAGCCGTTCGTGCTGGCAGGATAGGTCTATCAATCAAGTTGGCAATGCTTTTGACGGTTACTATAAACACGAATTGCAAGAATGTCTTACCGACACGGCAAGTAAATTCACTTACAAAAAAAGCGAGAAAAAGGGTAATGTTTGTGCAAACGAATATGCCTTGTACGATTTGAAGCGTAACGTAAGCGGGTTTATAGGTTGCGACGTGGAAGCGTTGGAGGATTCCGAGGTATACGTTGTTTTCGACGAGATTTTAGATGAAAATGGAACGGTAAACTTCAAAAGACTTTGCTGCTGTAACGTGCTTAAATGGAAGATAAAGAAAGGCACGTATTCGTTGCAGACGATAGAGCCTTATACGATGCGCTACGCACAAATTATCGTAATAAAAGGCAGTGTAAAAATCAAGAACGTCAACGTCGTTCCCGTTGAAAATAAGGACGCGTTTAAGCTGACTTTTAAGATTGCCGATAAACAGCTGAAAAAAATTATTCAAGCGGCGGCGAATACGGTAGCGCAAAATTCAAGCGACCTTCTTATGGATTGTCCGTCGAGAGAGCGTGCGGGGTGGATAAACGATATTTATTATTCGCGCCATAGCGCGACGACGTTTACGGGTAGCTTCGACGCGTTGAGAAATACGCTTGAAAATTACGCGCTTGCAGGGCAAATCCCCGAGCTTCCCAAGCACATGATACCTATGTGTTATCCGTCGGACCATATAGACGGAGTATATATACCGAACTGTGCTTTTTGGTACGTTATTATTATGTGTGAGTATATCCTTAATTCGGGGGATAAACGGCTTAAAAAGCTTGCCAAGAAGCAGATTTTCTCTCTGATGGAATTTTTTAAGGGCTATGAAAATTCCGACGGCTTATTAGAGGACCTTGATAGCTGGATTTTCGTGGAATGGTCACAGGCAAACACGAGAGAGTTTGTCTGTGGGGTGAATTATCCATCGAATATGATGTATTATAAAATGCTAACTACCGTTGATAAGCTTTGGCATACGCAAAAGCTTACAAAAAATTGTGAAAGGGTCAAGAGGAGCATCGTAAAGCAATCGTTCAACGGACAGTTTTTTGAAGATAACCGCGTAAGAGAAAACGGCAAATTGAAATCCTTAAATCATATAAGCGAAGCCTGTCAGTATCACGCGTTTTTCTCTGGAATCGCCACGAAAGACACGTATCCGGAGCTTTATAGCAAGCTTTATAACGTTTTCGTGCCGACGAGAAATAATGCAGAGGTATATCCCCATATCGATAAAGCGAACGTAATAACGGGGCTTGTTATGCGGGAAACGATGTTTATCGAATACGGCGAAGTGGAAAAAGCGTTAAAGGAAATCGTTGACGTTTACGGCTTAATGGCGGATAAAACCATGACTTTATGGGAGAACGTTCACGCAAGAGCGAGCTGTAATCACGGCATAGGCGCGTACGCGGGTTGTATTGTGATTGCCTCCCTTACGGGCTTTACGGGCTTCTATCAAGACGAACCGCAATTTATCGATAAATACGTGGGTATTGATTGCGAATTTTTCTTCCCATGGAAAAAGGGCGGCGTCAAGGTAGTCGTGAAAGACGGCGTAAGGACGATAGAGAAAATTTAATCATACGGGTCAACCCCGCGCAAAAGAAAGCTTTTGCGCGGGGTGCATTTTATTACACGAAAAAACACTAAATTTTGACACAAAAAATATAGGAATTGATACACTTTTTCAATACGTATTGACAAATAAAATGCGTGAAAGTATAATAAAAACAAGTGATTTTATAAAAATCAACGAGAAGGAGTTAAAAAATGAATGAATTACTATTTAGCAATTTAGACGAGCTGGTCGTGGAAAAGGAAAATATTTCCGCAACGCTCACGTCGGATAAATGGCAGGTTATGCCCTATGAATTAGGCTCGTTCAAAGGTAAAATGCTGCATGCGGGGCAAAATACGTACCCGCAACCCGTCACCTTAAAATTCAACGTGAAGGGATGGCACAAGGTGTATTTGGGTCTTATCCGCTTTGGCGGAGAAGAATGTTTAGGTGTGCAAAACAGCAACACCAAGGAAAAGACCATCGTAAATCCCCAGCTTTTTGGAACGGAACAATGGCTGCCTTGCGAATGGGCGCAAGAGGTGTATTTCAAGAGTATGGACTTTTCCAAAAACGATTTGACGATTTTTAAGACGGATTTTAAGCGACCTGAATTGATTGCTTCGATTCTGTTCGTGAAGCTCGTGCCTATGACGGAAAAGGAAATTCAAGACTATACGAAAACGGAAGGGGGACAAGTATCCTTCCACTTCGATATGGATTATACGGGCGAAACAACGTACGACGCACCGCAAGAATTGACGGGCAGGATTGAAATGCTGCAAGGCGCGTGGGGCGGAAAACTGATGTATGAATTTCCATTTTTCAAGCATACGACGTTCGACGGGGACGTTGTTGAACGCCGTTACGGTTCGATTGGCCGTAAGGAATACTATCACAAATACGGAAAAGAGCTGGCTACCTACCTTCCCGTCTGTTTACAAAAGGCGCACGATTTAGGCTATGAAGTATACGCAACCTGCCGTGTGGAAATGGGCGATTTCGTTATGCCGAACGATAGTAACGTACACGAGCATTTCGTGCACCTGCACCCCGATTGTGCCTGTTATACGCGGGATGGCAGAAAACTGCAAATACTCTCTTACGCCTATCCCGAGGTTCGTAAGCTGGCAATTGATTGTTTGCTCGATAGCTTGTCATACGATTTCGACGGTATCAGCTTGATATTTAAGCGCGGTATGTACGTCGCGTTCGAACAACCCGTTATAGACAGAGTAAAGGAATTGTACGGGGTGGACGCAAGAACGTTGCCGTTTGCCGACCCCAGATTACATACCGTGCTTGGCGAATTTATGACGACCTTTCTCCGCGAGTTAAAGGCGGCTTTGAAGGCAAGAAATTGCGACAGAAAAATCAACGTTATCGTATTTTATGACCCCGTTTCCAGCAGAAACTTCGGTTTAGACGTGGAAACTTGGGCGAAAGAAGGCTTGATAGACAGCGTTTCGCAAGGCTTGATGAAGCATTACGAGGACCTTACCAACTGCCTGAAAGACGACGGCACGATTGATTTGGAAGCGTTCAAAGCAGAAAACGCAAAGCGTGCTGTTGTAAAAAGATATTTCAGCGACGGCGATATTTCCGTTATCGTCAACGGTGCAAAAGAATTTAAGGAACTGTTAGAGGGTACGGGCGTAGAATTTATGGCAACCTTGACGTGGGAGTTTTGCTCGTATAAGTATAACCTTGCGTTGGCAAAGGCGTTAAGGGAAATCGGAATAAATAACTTCTTATCGTGGAATTCCAACCATAAAGCCAAAAACGTACAAAGCCTGCAAGGCGAAAAAATAATTTCCCGTGGTCAAGAAGCGGAGGACGGATATATCTATGCCTACCATAGAGTAATGTCCTTGGACGATAAGGATATTTCCTCGTTCAGCCCCAACTGGCGCGGTTAACCAAATAAAAAAGCCGAAAAAGGATAAAGGCTTTTTTTACGCAACGCATACGCATCGAATAAATTGTCAAGAATTCATAGTATCCCCCTTCCGTCATACCCAATGTGGGTACGATGGGGGGGGGGTGCATTTTTTGCTAATAATTTTCGTGAGAAACTTGAAAAAACTATAATCCGTGACACAAAAAATGCCATTGGTGATACGGTTTACTATTCGATATTGACAGCGTAAAAATAAGGTGATAAAATAAAATCGAGGCATTTTCGGGGTGAATGATTGATATGGAAACAAAGGATTACGTATACGTTGGTAGAGAAAATTACGGGGAAGACCTTAACGTTTACAACGTTGGTATGACTAATTATAAAAACACCGTTGCCAAACCGTTTTATAAATGGAGAGCAAATCCGCGTTATGCGTTTCATTACGTAAACAGCGGTAAGGGCTTGTTTTTCATAAACGATACCAAATACGAGATGCACGCGGGTCAATTCTTTTTCGTGCCGAAGGACGTTCCCGTTAAGTATTACGGCGACACGGCGGACCCTTGGACGTATACGTGGATTACCTTGGAGGGCAATATCGTGGGCGATATATTCCGTTCCGTAGGCTTGACCGAGCAAACGCCCGTCCTCGACGTGTTTGAAAATCCGACGATATTAAAGCGCATTATAGAGTTCCAAGAAATAACGCGTCAGCAAAACGCCAACTATTTTGACGTCGTTTCGGCTTTCTACAACGTGATTTCCGCGCTATCATCCGGCGCTTACAATATGGACAGAAAGCAAGGACTGGTCAGTCTGTTGAAGAAGGAAATGATAAAAAGGTATTCCGAGGCAGATTTAAGCTTTGAAAAAATGTGTACACAGCTGTATATCAGCTATTCGTACGCAAGGCGGCTTTTTAAGGCGGTCGAAAACGACACGATGGCGAACTATTTGAAACACATACGCTTGGAGCAGGCGAAAATGCTTCTCAAATGCACGTCGTATTCTACAAAAGAGATTGCCGAAAGGTGCGGTTTCAGTAACTATAATTATTTTTTAAGACAATTCAAAAGCTATTACGGCGTTACACCAAAGGAATTGAAGAGGAAAGGAGAGAACTGGAATGACGGAAAAAACAAAGCGTAAAATAAACGCCCGTAGAAAAATCGTATCCGTAGCGTTGAGCCTCGCGCTCGCCGTAGGCGCGAGCGGTTGTGCGCTTACGCCGACGAATAACAGTAACCAAAGCGCGGTCAGTTACGACAAGGCTTGGGCGAATGCGTATACGACGGCGAGCGATATCGTGGACAGCTACAACGGTAGGGTGGTAGAAGCTTACGAATATAACGGCAACGCCGAAAATACGGGTCTTTTGATAAGCAACAACGACGGCAGCGCGTACGTGAAGGACTACTATGCGGATATCGGCGTGACCTTCAAGGACAACGCAAAGTTTGATTATCTGCTTCCCTACGACGTTGAATTTGAATCCGCGGTTTGGAGCGTATGGGGCATAACGGCGTTTTGCATAACGACGTTAAGCGGCGACGAGATAGGGTACGTAGGAAGAATGCACCACGGCGGCAACGGATATCTTGCAGGTCCTAAATCGGGCACGGGCTACGTATACGACGCGGCAAGCGATAAATATATGATACCCAACGGCCGTTTTACCAAGCTGGTTGATATAACGGAGCTATTAACGCTGGAATTAGAGGACGGAACAAAGCAAACCCCCTTCTTTGACGCACAAAATACCGTTACCTTTACGGGCATACTTCCCAACACACGCGACGATACAAAGGGCAGCTTGTATTTCAACGTCGAGGGCGACGTATTGACGGTAAGAGCGACGGTATACGGCGAGAAAGAACCGCAAATTATCGGCGAAATGTCCGCAAAGGAAATAAAGGACGGCTTCAAAATCAAGGTACGGCGTATCGTGCCGTATAGAAATGCTGCCACGGGCAGAGGCGTGTATACGGGCTACGCCCATAGCGTTTTATTATTATCATTGAACGATATTTCACTCAATAAAAGTGAGATATAAATAAAAAAATCTTTAAGGAGGATTTTAGAATGAACAAAAGTTTCAAAACCCGAATCGTAAGTATTCTTGCGTCAGTATGTTGTACGGCAACATGCGGCGCGTTGCTTGTCGGTTCAACCACCCCGACGGTCGCCGAAGGGACCGTACCCGTTTTAAGCGTAATTGAAAGCTCGGACCGTACGATTTCACAAGTATCGGGTACGACCTATCAAGATTTCAGCGGGTTTGCAAGCGCGACCAGCGACGTCAAGGAGAAGACGGCATTGCCGTATACGGGCGTAAAGGTAGACCTTCAAAATACGAATTCGGCGAAGGCGACCCTTGCGGGCGTGTTCACCGACGACTTTTCGATGAGCTACACCACCGATTCTACGAATACGAAAAACAAATGGTCGTTTATCAAAGCTTACGACTTGGAGGGTAACGAGCTGTTTGCCGTCGGCAGATCACAGTGGCACTATAACGGAATGGCAAGTTTTGGTATGGGTGCGGCGTACTTTGCATATTATGACACGGTTACGGAAGAGAATGTGTATACGTCGATTCGATACGACAAGAATGGGGCGTACACCAAATTGACAGACGACCCCAACGCGACAGGTGTTTCAAATTATATTGAAAACGCAAGCGTGGGCGGTACCAACTATCAATGTGTGCTTCCTAATACGGTCTGTGCTCAAAGTCCCGCTGGTATCGGTAAGGTAATCTTCGATTGGGACGCGGCTACGGAAAAATTAGCTGTAAAGCTTACGTACCGTTTGGCTGGAGACAACGTTACGACGAATGACAACGGCGTTACGGTTTGGCAAACAGTAGAGCGTACGATTGGCGAAATCGACTGCTCGAATAATCAAAACGCCGCGGTAAAATCCGCTATGGAAGGCGGATATAAGGTAGGCTTTGAAGTAAACAGCACCGCCACAAGTGTCGATAGTGGTAACAACTCCGCAATGAACTTTATCCTTCTCGATATCAACGGTGTTTCGCTTGCAGGTGAAACGGTTGCGATAGCGAAAAGCGAGGTGTCGGGGATTACGTACGACGGCGAATATCAAGAGGACGGCGTAAACTACATAACGCTTGTACAAGGTGAGGAGCTGAATGCCTTTAATACGGTAGAAACGGCGTATCTTTCGGATAATCACGCATTTGGAGAAATCGCGGGAGATAGCTTTGCTCATTCCGAGCTTTTTGCCGAAAAGGAAGTAGGCAGCTACGATATCACCGTTTCCTACGAGGGCGTAAGCAAGGCGTACACGGTCAACGTCGAAAGCAGTCTTGCCGTTTTGGATTTGTTCGAGAACGAATACAACAGTGCGATTACGAAGGTTTCGGGTACGACCTATCAAAATTACAGCGGTTATGCTCGGAGTGCTCCCAACGCGGGTGCGGCATTGCCGTATACGGGCGTAAAGGTCGACCTTGACGGTTCGGGAGGACTGAAAGCAAAGACGACCATTGCAGACGTGTTCACCGACGACTTTTCGATGAGCTATACTACCGACTCGACGTTTGCTGCGAACGAATACGCATTTATCAAGGCATACGATTTAAGCGGTAACGAACTGTTTTCCGTAGCCAGAAGACAGTATCAGTACAATGGTTATAATCAAGGCGGCGGTATTGCGTATTTCGAATATAACGGTACGTATACCACGTTGGTGGGAACTAAGTTGACGGTATTAAAGACTGACCCTAACACGATTAACGCCGCTGGAGACAATCTTGTTAATTGGGAAACTGATTGTGGCGGTAATAACGGACAGGGTGTGCTCCCCGGTACGGACAGTACGAACAATCCCGCGAATATCGGTAAGGTAATCTTTGATTGGGATGCGACGACGGAAAAATTGGCGGTAAAGCTTACGTATACGAGCAATATCGTTACGAATGAAAATGGTGTTTCGGTTTACGGGACGGAAGAGCGCACGATTGGCGAAATCGATTGCTCCAACGGGCAAAACGCGGCGGTGAAGCTCGCGATGGAAAACGGGTATAAGGTAAGCTTGGAGGCGGATTCGCCCATCAACAAAGGCTATCCGATGGACCTTATCGTTCTCGATATCAACGGCGTTTCGCTGGCAGATGATTACGTTGCTTCCTCGGTGGAAGAAGCGGATTTGGTAGCGGATATCGTCAACGCTGCGGCGAAGGAAAACGTGATTACGGTTACGTACGGCAACGCCGTTCCCAATTTCACGTTCGTAAAATACAGAAAAGTTGCTAATACCAACTGGTTGGTAGAATACGAGACCCAAGCGTTCGCGCTTGCAACCGATTATTCGACGAAGGCGGTAGGCGAGTATGAAGAAACCGTGACCTACAACGGATATCAGGAAACGTATACGATCGTCGTGCAATCGCCCGTAGACGCGATTTCGTTGGCAATGACGAAGGGTGCGGCGATCCGTTGCACGGGCTCGTCGGCAGAAAATAACGGTATCCGTTATATTATGACGCTTCAAGACGCGTACTACGATATGCTTTATGCAAACGTAGGCGACGGAAAATTGTACAAGAACGTTTCTTACGGTATTATCATTGCGCCCGCTGATTACGTTGCGGAAAACGCGCTTACCGTTGCGAATTTGTTTGACGAAAGCACCGCTGTATACGGTTGGGCAGAAAAGGTTGACGGCGTTTACGGCGAATATACGGGCAATAAGACCCAAGTTGTAAATCTTACCTCCGACGAACTCGTTTACGACGACGAGCTTGAAACGTGGTGTTTCAGAGGCTCTATGATTGATATCAAGAAAGAAAACGTAACCAGACAGTTCGTTGGCTTGGGCTATATCAAATACGAAATGGCTGACGGAACGGTAGGCTACAAAATGGCGGAATATTACGAGGGCGACGTAAGCAACAACACGCGTTCCATTTACGAGGTTGCTTTGGCGGCTATGGAATCCGACCTTGTCGGCACCGATGAGAAGGGTTGGATTGAGGCTAACTATATCACGACGGTTAAAGCGGTTTCCGTTACCTATTACACGGTAGACGGCGACGTAGCGACGGCGTACGAAACCAAGACGATTTACGGCTACGTAGGTTGCGAAGTATTCGCGCCCGAGCTGGCAATCGAAGGGTATACGTTTGACGCGAGCTACGATGGCAGCGTTCTTACGGGAGTTATTCCCACGGAAGGCGACGTTAGCTTCACGCTTGCATACTATTTTGTAAAGGCATAAGGAGGAGTTATAAAGATGAAAAAGTTATATGACGCATTAACGATTAAAATTGTTAAGTATGAGCCGACGGACATTATTATGACTTCGACGGAAGAAGTTAGCGGCGATATATACGATCCACAGAATAAATGGTGGTTAGAGAACTAAATTACCAAATACTAACGAGGGTAAAATGAAAACGACAATAGCAAAAATTAAAATTGTCCTTTTATGTTTACTTGCAAGTATTGTAACGTGCGGGGCAGCCTTTATAGGCTTCCCGCACACCCTTGCGGGTGCTACGACGTCGCAAGAACAGCTCGACGCGTTAAACATAATTGAAGACGAAACTTGTGTGGTTACGAGAGTAACGGGCACGACCTATCAACATAACGAAAACAATACGCAAGACGCTACGACGGAACAGGCTTATGCGGGTATAAAGCTCGCGTTTGAAGAGAGTAAAACGGAAAAAGCGGCTCTCGCGGGCGTGTTTACCGACGACTTTTCGTTGCGCTATACCAGCGATTCTACGAATTCGCGTAATTGCTGGACGTTCATTAAGGTATACGATTTGGAGGGCAACGAGCTGTTTGCCGTTGCAAGAAGACAGTATCAGTATAACGGTTGGGCGTTCGGTGGCGGCGTTGCGTACTTTGAATATAACGGCACGTATACGACAAGACAAAATTCCACGAAGGGCATTACCGCGTTGAGCGGCGATCCCAACAATGCAGATAATGCTTGGGAGGCGCTCGGCGGCTTTAATGCGGAGGGCGTACTTCCCAACACCGTATGTGCAAATTCTCACGCGGGTATCGGTAACGTAATCTTTGACTGGGACGCAACCGCTCAAAAATTGACGGCAAAGACGACGTTTGTTGACAGCACGAATACGGAAACGAACGCGAAAGGGGCTACCGTGTACAAAACGGTTGACCTTGCTATCGGCGAAATCGATTGCTCCAACGGGCAGAACGCCGCCGTAAAAGCCGCAATGGAAAACGGGTATAGAGTAGCGTTTGAAGTGGATAGTCCCTTAACGACCGTGCACACGAATTTTACAGCAATGAACTTTATTCTCCTCGATATCAACGGCATTTCGCTTGCGGACGAGTTTATTACCGTTGAAAAGCAGGAAATAGAGGGGATTAAGCATCAAGACGAGTTCGAGCTTGACGGCAAACCCGCATTGAAGGTTCCTTACGGTGTAGAGGTCGGCGACTTCTATCTTACCGCAAAGAAAGTTTTATCGGATAATTATTATATCGGCGGCGCGCTGGTCGAAACCTTTACGGGCATTGAGGATATTACCGATTACGAGGTGGGTGAACACGCCGTAACCGTTTCGCACGGCGAATACAGCAAGGAATATACGCTTTTGATTTTGCCCGCGCAAGAGCTTGCCGACGTGATCGTTTCCGAGGATATGGACGTTAGCAGTGTTAGCTACGAGTTTTACGATTACGGACAAACGGAAGGAAACAAGCACGAGGTAAAAGGGCTTTTGATTCCGTTAAAAACCGGCACGACCGCGTTGACGGCGAAGGCAGAGCTTTTCGGCGTTTACAAGGGCGATTTCGAAATGGAATATATCTTTTCGGGTGCGGGAAATCAGGGCTTTGCTCTGTTTAAGGTCTACGACCTCGACGGCAACGAATTGTTCCATATCGGCAGAACGTCTTATCAATACGCGCACGCCCAAGGCGGTATGGGATACTTCTATTATAACGGTACGTATACCACGCGCATAGCTTCGTCGTATACGGAGCTTTACACGTGGCCGACGGACAGCTCGGTGGAGCTTCCCAACCAAGGCGACTCTACGGAAAACTGGCCTGCACACGGTAATACGCCCGTGTGGAAGTGGCAAAATATTCTGCCGACCAACGTCGTTGACGGACAGTCGACGGCAGGTAAGCTTGTATTTGATTACGACGAAACAGCGGAAAAGTTATACGCAAAGGTCACCTTTGGCGGAGCGGGAGAGTTGTCTATCGGTGAGATAGATTGTTCGAACGGACAAAACGCCGCGGTAAAAGCCGCAATGGAAAACGGATATAAAGTTACCGTTGAAAAGGATAAAACGAACAGACAAGGGGGTAAGTTCTCGGACGCTCCCGACATCGTGGTTTGTTCCATTAACGGCGTTTCGCTCGATAAAAATATCGGGCTGGACATGAGCCTTGACGTCGTCGCGTTTTCCGACGCGTACAGCGAGCAGGACGAGCGTTTGTACGTCGCACAGCACAATGCGGAGCAATACGTAAAGGTCGAGGACGTTAGATATGCCGTGCGTTATCCTTACGCGCCCAGTACCGTAATCTATATGGACGAGGACGCTGATAACGTGTACTTTGATTGCGAGGACGGCTTGTCCGAAATCGGTACGTTTACGGGATATTTTATTTCCAAAAAGTACGGCAAGACGGTCTGCGCGCCCTTTGCTGTGGCTATCGAGGTCGAAAGCTCGTATAAGGTCGATTTTGACGAAAACGGCGGGCAAGAGATAGAAGATATGTATTATTCAGAGCACGCTCTGCCGAGCGAACTGCCCAGCTGTTATAGGGCAGAGGGCTGGGATTTCGGTGGCTGGTACGATGAAAACAGTCAAGAGGTTACCGCTTTGAACGTGTCAATGGGCGATATCGTCTTAACGGCGAAATGGATTGACGCTTTGCCGCCGCAGGTGTACTTTAACGACGGTATTGAGAGTATTTCCGTTATAAAGCGCGGCGAAACCGTGAGCGTTGCCGTTAGCGACGTAATTGCCGACGATAAGGCGTGCGGTCGCTTGGGCGCGGAAAATATTTCCGTACGTATCAAAGTTCCCGAAGCGAACGAGTTTATCAGCTTGGCGGATTTTGTATTCGACGAGGATTTATACGGATTTTACACGATTGAATATACGGTAAGCGATACGTCGAATAACACGGCGACGCTCACGCGTAGCGTCAAGTATATTCCGAGCGCGCCTTCTATTACGCTTAACGGAGCGTTGCAGGAGCAAGCCTACGTCAACGATAAAATAACGCTTCCAACGGCAACGGCTTTAAGCGGCAGTTCGTCTATCGATTATAAGGTTTCGGTGACCTTGGACGGAACACAAATCGAGGTAGAGAACGGAGCCTTCAAATTGACGGAAATGGGCGAGTACGTCGTCGTATATTACGCCACGGACGAATACGGACAAACCGCGTCCTTGAAGCGTATAATCAACTGTGTTGAAGATACGGAGAAGCCCGTTATTTCGGTTGATTTTACCGTGACGACGCTTGAAGTAGGGCAAGAATTGGTATTGCCAACTGCAACCGTTACGGATAACGCCGACGAAAACCTTACCGCAAAAATCGAAGTATTCAAGGACGGCGAATTGGTTGCCGAGGCTTCGTTTGTACCTACTTCCTCGGGTATTTATGCGATTAAGTACACGGCAACGGACAGCGCGGGAAATGAAAACTTTGTCACCTTTGAGGTGCTTGTGAAGGGTGAGGAAATCGGCAGCGCGTCTTGCGGATCGTGCGATTCCAGTATAGGTGGGGCTGGCGTTTGCATTATCGCGGGGCTTGCTATGACGATATTATTACTGAAAAAAAAGGAGAACGAATAAAATGAGAAAGTTTGGCTTAAAAGTGACGTCTTTGATTATGGGTGCGGCAATGCTTTTGCCTAATCTGGCTGCTTGTGATACGGGTAACGGAGGTAATACCAACGGCGACTTCAAATACACGGGTAACGAAACGGAATTACATATAGGCGTTTTTGACGGTGGCTTGGGACACGACTGGATTGAAAAGGTCGCCCTTGAATTTGACAAAACCTTTGCGAACGTTAGCTTCGTAAACGGGGAATTGGGCGTTCACACCAAAATCAACCCGCAAAAGAAGCAGTTTGCGACCGAGTCCGTTCAACAAGCGATTTCACTTGGTTCGGACGATATGGAGGATATCTATTATTTGGCTGTATATACGGGCGCACCGTATATTTCAAAGGGATATTCTGCAAATATTACCGATGCGGTTTGTCAAAAGGTGTATCTTGAAAACGGCGAGCTTGCCGATATGGAATTTGATACGGCAACGGGCAAATTGAAGCTTAAAGAAGGCGCGGAAGCACCTACGATGAGCCTTCAAGATAAAATGGTGGAATATAACAGAACGGGATATTATAAGACTGCCGAGGAATTAGACTACAACAAGGACGGTAGTCCCGACGTTGCCGAAGGCTATTACGCGCTTCCTTTTGAAAATTCGCTGTCAGGTTTTATTTATGACCACGATTTGTTGGAGGAATATGACCTTTTGGATTACAGCGGTATCGACGGCTTGCCCGATACCATAGACGAATTATTTGACTTGTTCGACCGTTTGGTCGCTCTCAATATTATTCCTTTTACGGGAGCAAAAGGGGCGAGCGGTTATTGGGGCGGATTGACGGACGCGTTTATTTCGCAATACGAGGGATACGAAAATGCCGAATTAAACTATACGTACGACGGCGTTTATACGTTTGACGGCGTAACGGCGGCGAAGATTAAGCAGGATTATCCAACCATCGAAAACGAGGAATGGATAACGGTAAACGGCGATGGAAGCTATACTGCCGAAATTACGCCCGAAAACGCTTGGATTTTAATGTATCAGCCTGGCAAAGAAAAGCTTGTTCAGTTCTATCGCGACTTGTTTAGTCCCGAATATTTTGACCAGACCTCGCATCTTACGACTTTTGATTATATTGCAGCACAAAAGCAATTCGTTTTAAGTAAATTGCAAAAGCAAGGACAAAAGCGTATCGCAATGATTTACGAGGGCGAATGGTGGGAAAACGAAACCCGTGCTAATTTCAGCTATACGGGGGGATACGGTACCCGTGATTTCAGATTTTTGCCTCTTCCCGAAATCGAAGGACAAAAAGACCCGAGCGTACGTACCGTTGCGGATTACAGTAGAGGCGTTGACTTATTCGTAAACAATAAGTCCAAGGTTAAGGATTTGTGTGAACTGTGGTTGCAATTTTCTCACACCGAAACCGCACTTGAAACCTTCACCTTGACAACGGGTATTACTCGTCTTTACGATTACGATTTGGACGACGAGCAGCTTTCGACGTTGAGTAAATTTGCGCAAAACACTTATAAAATCAAAATGACGAATGAAACGGGCATTACCGTTACGGGTTCGAGAGCAAATCTTATTCCTCACGAATTCTATTTGACGTCGAAGATTACGGGCTACGGCGCGGATTTGTGTTCTTCCATTGCAAAAACTACGCAAAGCGGCTTTAACTCGCAAAGTGCTCAAGCCTACTTCTGGGACAACTGTGGGGAAAACGGAACGACAAAGGTTTCAGCAGCGACGTTTATTAGTGGTATGTACGAGCTTTATAACAAAGAAGCTTGGGAAGCAAGCTACAATTCTTGGGTAAATAAATAATTATGAAACAACAGACAGAAACAATTATCAAGAAAAAAAATATGAGCTGGTCAAGCATAAAAAAGCAAGAAAATATTTTTTGTTTTTTAATGCTGATTACCTTTATCGTTTATTGGCTCGTTTTTTGGCTGTATGCAAATTTTAGTTCAATCGAGTTGGCGTTTACGGAGTACGACCCCTATTTGGACGTACATAGCTTGTTGCCGAGCGATAAACTGTTTACAAATTTTGGCAATTTTATCAACGACGTATTTTCCTTGAAAACCTCTTATTTGGCGAACGGTGCACTTATGCACTTGATATCAACGTTGGTTTGTTTACCCACGAGCTACATTTTTTCGTTTATGATATGCAAAAAATGTACGGGTAGCGGCTTTTTCAAGGTAATGATGTATCTACCTGCAATATTGTCGGGAATGGTTGTCACCCTTTTATATAAGCATTTTATCGAAGGGGCAATATTCGAGTTTATAAAGCTCAACTTGGGACAAGAACTCTTTTTCTTCTCCGACGCTCGATATAACTGGTCGGTCGTTATTATTTATCTCGTATACTTCGGTATGCCCGGAAGCTTGTTGATAAATTTGGGTACCATGAGCAGAATTCCGCAAGACCTTATCGAATACGGAGAATTGGAAGGGCTTTCGTTGTTCCAGGAATTTATATACGTAACCATACCCTTTGTTTTCCCGATGTTGCAGGTGCAATGCTTGGGCTTGTTTACGGGATTCTTTACGACGCAAGGACCGTTATATTCCTTGTACGAGGGGGGTGCGCCCGAAAACTTGAAAACCTTTGGGTATTTTATGTTTACGTCGATTTACGGTGCGGAAAACCCGGGAACCATGTACGGTTATACGTCCGCCGCCAACTTAACGATTGGATTAGTGTCCGTTCCTATTGTACAAGCAACGAAATGGCTATTTGACAAAATAGACCCGGGTGCCGAATTATAAAGCGAGGAGAGAAATTATGAAACAAATCAAAATAAACAAACGTTTTTTTAAGTTTTTTCCGATTTTTGGATGGTCGTTGATGGCTTTATGGGTACTTATATTTTGCGTTTTGCTGTTTTGGGGCGTGATAACGAGCTTTAAGGGACCCGTAAACTACTGGATGGATCCGATTTGGTTTCCGGACGCACAATACGAGGGATGGCATTACGTAAACTACGGCTTGGCGTTTCAAAAAATGACCGTCAGGATTTCCAGCGGTAGATACGTGCAAGTCCCCGAAATGATGTTCAATACATTATACTATTGTATCGTCAACAGCTTTCTTGCACAGCTGGGACCGCTCATTTGCAGTTATATTTATGCGAAATATTCCAAACGCGTAAAGTGGACTAAAATGATTTGGGGACTTGCCTTGGTAAATATGTACGTTCCTCTTTCTGCATCTCTTGCGGCGTCCATTAGGCTTGCAAAAATGATAGGTTATTATAACAACCTCTTCTTTTACTCTATCATATTTTTATCGGGAACGAACTCATCTTTCTTAATATATTATGCATTGTGGAAAGGTTTAAGCTGGGAGTATGCGGAAGCCGCAATAATAGACGGGGCTTCGCCGTTTACCATTTTCTTGAAAATAATGTTACCGATGATTGCAACGGTATTTTGGGTACTGTTTTTGAGCGCGGTAATAGGTCATTGGACGGAATATACGACGCCTATGATTTATTTGTCGGATTATCCAACGCTTGCGTATGCAGTATTTAAGTTTCAACAAAGTTACGAGCCGGGGGCAAGTGAAGTGCCCGTAAAGCTTGCCGCATTGTTTGTTGTTGCTATGCCGATGTTGGTTCTGTTCTTGATTTTTAGAGAAAAGATGATGGGCTCTTTAACTATGGGCGGACTTAAAGGTTAAGCGACAACGAGCTATAACCGTTAGGAGTAATTTTATATGAAAAAACTAAAAAATAGAAAATTAAAATATTGTGTGAGCCTTGCGCTTTTGGCTGCAACGTTTTTTGCGAGCGGTGTTGCGGTGTTTAATCATTCTGACGTTAATGCGGAAACCAACTCCGTTTCGCCTGCTTCTTTATGGGCGTCAAGCGGTAACGGGGCAGTAATCAGTGAAAACGTCGACGTACCCGACATTGCAAAAAGTGGGTATATTAGTCAGGAGGGGACGATTACCTTCGTTGAGGAAGGCGATTTGGAGGACTGGCAAACAAACGGCGTTATGGTCAGCACGACTTCGGCGATGGATTACGTCACGTTCAATAATATTATTGATTTGGACGGCTTCACGAAAGAGGATAAGCTGATTGACGTTTTGCCTATTTCAAGCAATCCGCGGTTGGATTTTGATTTCAATCAGATGACGATTACATTTACTGACGCTGACGACGAAAATAACTGGTTTTCCGTATATTTGATGTCGAATCCTATAACGAACTCCGCTACCTCTAACTATGCTTCGGCTCATACCTGGGTAAAGGTGAATGCGAGCAATGGTGTTTCTGCGGGGTATCGTTACGGGCAGAAAGCCATTTTGCCTACGCAATGGCACAGTCTTGGTATGGAAATCGGCGTAGGTGCGTTTCACAACGTAGTTCGTGGTCGCGGTAAGGGCAAAGAGAATAGCGAAATGCTGGTAATGCCGTATTCGTTGAGATATGATGCCAACGATAAATCCGTTTGGATGGTAAACGACAATAACGTTTTACAATGTATTCTCGATTTGGACGATACGAGTATTCCAAACGCCTACGGCGGAGGCACGGAGTGGGCGGGCTTCACGAATAACCGCGTAAAGGTCAGTATTGAAATAGGCGGAATCACGAACACGCCCGCGTCGTATGTCATTCTTAATCTTGCAAATAC
Organism: Candidatus Scatosoma sp.; assembly: GCA_045576335.1. Taxonomy (GTDB): domain Bacteria; phylum Bacillota; class Clostridia; order Christensenellales; family Borkfalkiaceae; genus Scatosoma. Next base: position 33,887 of record JAZNGH010000013.1, on the reverse strand, counting down.
GCCTATGAACGGTGATACGGCGACGGATACCATAAGCCCGAGCTATTTGACCGATTACGATAATGAGAATATTCCGAAAGCGAACGTGGGTATGGAGTATCCCTTGTTTGACGTCGAATTTTACGATACGGTGTCGGGGGATATTCAGCCCGTGGTATATATTAAAAAACCGAAGGCAAACGAGTTTTTGAAGGAGGCATTTACCACGTCGTTTGTCCCCGACGTTGAGGGGTATTATACGTTGCGTTACGTGGGGCGCGACGCTGCCGGAAATCAAATATATAAGGACTTCGTACTGTATGCTACTTATGCAATTTCGCCCATAGAGTTGGAAATTGAAGAGCACGCAACCGATTTCTCGGTCGGCGAGTTCGTGCTTTTGCCGAAGGCGACCGTAAGCGGTGGTAGCGGTAACGTTGCGTTGACGACCCAGGTTCGTTGCTTGGCAGACAATTCTTTAATCGGGGAAAATCTTGAATACTTCATTCCCACTTTTGCGGGTGATTATTCCGTGACGTATATCGCAAAGGACTATTTGGGGAGAGAAAAAACGTACGGATACGTTTGTAGCGTAAAGCAAGAGCTTGGACCTGTTTTCGAAAGTGAAATGAGAATGTATCCTCGTATGATTAGCGGCGTAGCGGTTCGTTTACCGAATCCGAATGCTTACGACTATTACTCTTTGCCTGGACAAAAACTTAACGCTATAAATAAAATTACGGTAAAAGGCGTTGGCGAAAAGGCATCGGTGGTGGAAGAAATACACGATTATCAATTCGTTCCTTCCATTGAAAAGTTCGGTGACCAAATAACCGTTGAATACGAGGTTTGGTGCCGTGATTATACCGACGTCAAAGAAACGAGGTCCTTTAACGTTGAGCTAATCGACCCTAAAAACGCTTATTTGTGGGATTATTTTGATTACGACGACCAAAATGTGGCGGTTACGTATAACGGCGAAGAGGACGAAGAAAAATACTTGGGTTTCAAAATGAATGAAGGGCAAGATTGTGCACAAATTTCGTACTTTAACCCGCTGTATACCGAAACGTTGGATTTTCGTTTCTCGGTTGATAAGATACAAGAGCAAACGAAGATAAATCTTTCTTTGATAGATTTTATCAATTCCAACAAAACGGTTGAAATCGAATTTTCGCAAGCAGATGAAAATACGATTCAGGTAAAATGTAACGGCAAGAGTAATACCGTCGTCGGGCAATTAACCGCCGCGGAGGGGACGTTATTCTTCATAAAGGACAAAACGCTGTATACGGGCTCGACTTCTGCTCCCACAAAGGTTTTGTCGCTTGAAAGCGTTTACGATTTTTCAAACAAACTCGCTTGGGTAGAAATCGAAGTCGTATCGGCGCCGACGGAAACAAATCTCCGTCTTTATAGATTGGGAACGTTGACGCTTCGTGCCGACTATCTTCGTGGAAACGTAAAAAAATATTCTCTTACGTTATTCCCGTCGGTTATCATGTTAGACAATATGCCGACCGAAGCAAATTTCGGCGAGAAGGTAGAGCTTCCGCTTGCCGACGTATACGATATGTTCAGTACCGTCAATACGTTTGATTATGAAGTTACCAAACCCGACGGTAGTGTCGTAAGTGGCGAGGTAACAAAAGATGCGTCGTTCATTGCGGACGTGTACGGTCAATACTCTATCAAATTTATTGCGAAAAACGCATACGAAAGGAGTACACCGTTAGAATATACGTTATACGTTTTCGATAAATCGGCTCCGAGAATTGCATATTTCGGTGAAACGGAAATCACTTGTTCGGTTGGGGAAACGGTTAAGTTTACTTCTGCCAGCGTTTACGATTCGTTTGACACCGAGCCTCAATTATACGTATTTGTGACGGAACGTGATTTAGGCGTTAAAAACGTAACGGATACCATGGAATACACTTTCACGCAAAAAGGGACGTATACCGTCAGATATTATGCGTGTGATGCAGCGTATAACCATGACGTCGTCAAAATAACGGTAACCGTTCGGTAAGGAGGAGTGAAAAATGAAAAATAATTTCATAAAAAAAATAGTGGGTATTGCTTTAACGTTAATATGCTTGTTTAATGTGTTCGCTTGTGATAACGGCGCGAATAGCAGCAGTACGACCGATAGTAGCGACAGTACAAGCGAAACTCCAACCGATACGAATGAAATTACCGCTACAAATATCGATTTATGTTCCAACGGTCAATCTGATTACAAAATCGTTGTAACCGAAAACGTTGGCGACAATGAAAGATTTTCCGCTACGGAACTGCAAACGTATTTTGAGCTTGCGACGGGGGTTGAGCTGCCAATCGTAAGCGATGCAGAGCTTACTTATGACGAGAATCAACGGTATATTTCGGTGGGACGTACTAAATTACTTACCGAAAGCAATATATCGGTCGAATTTGATGAAGTCGGTCGCGACGGATATAAAATCATTCGTAAGAATAATTTGGTGTTTATCTGTGGCGGAAGGGATACCGGAACGTCTTTCGGCGTGTATGAATTCTTAAAGCATCAAATTGGGTTTGAGCCGTATGCGGCAGACGAGATTTATTACGAAAAATCGGATTCCGTGAAGCTGAAAGATTTTAATTTGACGGACGTTCCTGATTTTGCCGCCAGATTTATAGACGGAACGATGCATACGACTGATTTGGATTCTTCTTTTAAGTATAGATACGTGAACGAATTTGTAACCAAGCTCGGTCATACGAATTTAGGTATAAATACTTGGATTGGCGGTGACGCGCACGTTCTTCGTAAGATGTTAAAGGAAGAAGTGTACAACGACCCTTCAAAGCCCGAAACGTATCATCCCGAATGGTATGAAACGGGGCATCAACTGTGCTTGACGAACCAAGATTTAATTGATACTTTCGTCGATTTGATTATAAAAGACGTGATAGCGAAACCGGAAGCGTACATCGTGGGAATGGGACAGGACGACGCAAATACCGCGTGGTGTAGCTGTAACGCTTGTCAGCTGGAAGTTAGTGCTTATACGGGAACGGGATACTACATAAGATTTTGCAACAAGGTCGTTGAAAGGGTAGAAGAATGGAGATTGCAAAATTGTCCCGAAAGACCGCTTATTTACTCAATGTTTGCTTATAGTATAACGTCGAAACCACCGATGACGAAGGTTGACGGAGAATGGCAGTTGACGGACGAAAGCTGTATTCCGCACGAAAAGCTGTATACGCGTATAGCATACGGCGATAGCGGCTTGTGCCGTATGCATCAAATAGACGACGAAAACTGTTCCAAGCTTGCGGATACCCTGCCGAATTTGGAAAACTGGAAGAAAATCACGGACAGATTTTTAGTGTGGAGCTATACCGTTAATTTTAAGGCGTATTTACCTTTCTATAACAATTTCGGGACTATGCAAAAGGAATTGCAATATTACTATGACATGGGCGCGACGGAAAATATTTTTATTGAAGCTGCTTCGGGAAGCAATCTGACGTCTTTCGACTATTTGCGTAATTATCTCTTTGGTAAATTGACGTGGGACGTGGATAGTAACGTCGACGAATTGACCGATAACTTCTTTAAGAATTATTATAAAGACGTTGCTCCGCAAATGAGAGAATTATTCGACTTTTATACGGGACATTTGGCAATGCTGGATGCGGAGTCTGGCGGTAGATATCACGGCTTTGACCACGTTGCATTGTACGATACGTTCCCGAGAAGCTTCGTTGATACCGCACAAGAAATTATTGACGAGGCGTTGGATATAATTTCAAAAATGGAAGATAGAGAAACGGCGGAAAAATTGTATAGAAGAGTGAAGGCAGAGGACCTTTGTAACACTTTTATAAAAATTGATTCCTACGATTATTACGGCTACGACGTGGCGGATTTTGAATCGGTATTTAATAAATTCCTTAAAGACGCGAGTGATTTCGGGTTGCGGAGAATATCAGAGCAAAAAACCCTTGACGTATGGATTAAGGAAATAAAACTTGCCAAAGGATTATAAAAATAGACTAAAAATAGGTGGTAATATGGATAAAATATTCAATGAAATAAAAAAGGAAATCGATTTTAGCTTTCCACAGCAAACGGTTTTCAGCAAGGGTGATTTTTTAGAAATTAAAAAGACAGGCAAGGATTTGAACGTTCAATATTGTGAAGGAGCCGATATTTTAAGAGCGGCGTTAATCGTAAAAACGAACGAAGAGTTGGAAAATTATACGATTACAGAAAAAAAACAGTTTGAGGACGTTATCTTCTTTGTTGACTGTTCGAGAAATGCGGTTATCAACGTTGAAACGATTAAAAAGTTGATGAGAATAGCCGCGATGGTGGGCTATAATGCGTTTATGATTTACACCGAAGATACCTATGAGGTCATTGACGAACCGGTTTTCGGATATCTTCGCGGAAGGTACAGTATTGCCGAAATGAAGGAAATCGACGCATACGGTAAAGAAATCGGAATGGAAGTAATCCCGCAAATTCAAGTTTTGGCGCATTTGAATTCCCTTAAAAGATGGTATAAAGAATATCAAGACCACTTTGATTGTGAAGATATTTTATTGGTTGGCGACGAGCGGATTTACACGTTGATTGATAATATGTTCAAAACGCTTGCACAATGCTATTCCACGCGTCGCGTACATATCGGTATGGACGAGGCTCATTTGGTCGGCAGGGGGGAATATCTTGATTTGAACGGATATCAACCTTCTTATGAGATATTGCTTAAACATTTACAAAGGGTCAGCGAAATCGGCGAAAAGTACGGCTTTTCATTGATGATGTGGGGAGATATGTTCTTAAAGCTCGCGGCAAAAATCAACCAAACGAAGAACGTGTCTAATATTTATACCATACCCCAAGAGGTTAAAGAGAAAATCCCCAAAAACGTTTCAATTTGTCATTGGCAATACGGTATTCCTATAAACGAAGAGGGCGTAAGGGTTTACGAGAAATTATTTGAGGCGTTTGAAGGAGCGACGCAAAAAGTCGGTTATGCCGCCGCGTCCTTTAAGTGGAACGGCTTTGTTCCTTGCAATAATTACTCGATGACCGCGCATAATTTGGGCGTGAAAATGGCAAAAAAATATAATATGTCTTATATTATAAACACCACTTGGGGGGATAACGGTGCGGAGGCCTCACCGTTTGCCATCTTACCTGCAATGGCTACGTTTGCCATGAAAACACGTGACGGCGATATCGAAAGCGTAAAAAAAGAGTTCTTGGTTTTGACAGGCTATACGCTTGAAGATTATCTTAAACTTGACTGGGCAAACAACTGTTGCGGGAAATATCTTGATTACGCCAATATCAATAAATACCACTTATTTAACGACGTATTTTCGGGTATGTTCGATTGTTACGTGACAGAAGAAGAAAAAGAATCGTTTGCAATCGTTGAACAGGCTTTGGCAGCAATGAAAAAGGGTAAATATCAATACGTATTCGACACCGTCGAATGCCTTTGTCGAGTGCTTGTAAACAAATACGATATCGGTGTCCGCTTGCGTAAAGCTTATCAGGCAAACGATAGGACTACGATGTTTGAAATCGTTGATACGTTGGGCGTTATCGTTGAAGATATTGCAAAATTGTTAGATACCTTCCGTGTACAATGGATGACGGACAATAAGACGTACGGCTTTGACGTGCAGGAATATAGAATCGGCGGCTTAAAAGAAAGGGTATCGAGTTGCAGAAACCGTCTTAAAGCGTATTTGGACGGGGAAATTGCTTCCATTCCCGAGCTTGAAATTGAACTTCTCGATAGAGTGTTCCAAGGCGAGCATCCGATAACGGGTCGTCTGAATTGGAATGACTTTACAATGACCATCAGTAGCAATAATATATAAAAGGAGAAAGACGATATGTTTGTTTCAAAGGCGAAAGAGCTGTTGCGTATTATATCTTCTATTGAAGCAGATAAGGAGCATTGGGAAAAAAAGAGGATTCCAGAGAACTGCTATTTTGTTGATAAAGACACTATTGTATGCGGCGAAAGACAGACGGGATACAGCCACTATCCCTATACGTACGACGGCGCAACGATGTGGGTAAACACGACGGGTAGAATTAGCGTATCCGAAAGTATGTTTTACGTTATGGGAAAAGACCCGACTCCTTGTTTTGAGATGTTTATAGGTGAAAAACGAGGCGAGAAATACTTTCCCGTATCTATGACCTGTGAATCGCGACAAGCGGTAGAAAACAATGTCAAAAGATACACCGTTTTTCAACCCTCTGCCGCGTATTATATCGTCAAAACCGATACGTTTTCATCGGTGTTACGTCTTTTTATCGATAATAAAAAGATTTTAAGATTTTCCGTTTGCTTGATAAACGATACCGATAAAGATATCGATACGTATATTGCAACGTATTGTAATCCTATTTTATTAACGGTATATAGCGGACAAAGTGCGCTTTACAGAAAGGGCGTAAAGACGGAAAACGGCTTTTTATTTGACGTAATCGAATATATGGACAGAAATACTTGCTGGTATCATTACGGCTCCTTTGTAAGAAGTGCCGTTGACGGGGGAGATAACGTTACGTTCTCGTCCACGTTGTCCAGAGAAGAATTTTTTGGCGGTACAAGTTATCAATTATCGTCGTCGCAAGCCTTGGTGAACGGCTATTTCCCGCAAGAAAAAAAGGTCGTTGCCGTAAGCGACGTTGCCGTTGCAGGGGATATTATAAGACTTTCATTGAAAGGGGGCGAAAGCTGCTCGGTTAGTTACAGCTTGGCTTATAGCGACGAAAAAAGCTCAATAGAGAATTATCCTCCAAAAATTTTCTCTAACGAATATATTGACAACGCGCTTGTCGGGGATAAAAAAGGCGACGATATCTTGTATAAAAATATACCTGAAATTTCTTTTGAAGGCGTTAAGGATATTGAAACGAAAACCTTTGAATTATTTATCAATTCGGTATTTAGGCAAGTAGAATATTGTTCAAGAGCAAAAAATTATGCGGGCTATTTTACAGGGGTTAGAGATATTTTTCAACAGCTTGAAGGCGCGTTGATGTGGATTGCGCCTTATTGCCGTAAAAAAATGATAGAGGCTTTGGGCTATATCGGTGAAAACGGTCGTCCGCCGCGTCAATATTCCTATCCCCAAACAAAAGGTGCAATCCCCAGAATGGATATGAGACCGTATATCGATCAAGGCGTTTGGATTATAGAAACGATATACGAATATTTGGCGTTTAGTGACGATTATTCAATATTAAATGAAGAATGTGGCTATTATAAATTTATCGGCGACAGCGTATCCATTAGCCATAAAAGAGATAGCGTTTTAGAGCACGTGATAGCAATCGTGGATTATTTATTGTCAAATATCGACGACGAAACGGGTTGCTTGAAAATTCTATACGGAGATTGGAACGATGCTGTTGACGGTTTGGGTAAAAAAGAAAACGAGCCAGACGCGTACGGTAACGGCGTGTCGGTAATGGCTACGTTACAGTTATGGCGTAATCTCAATTCAATGCAAGAAATTCTCGGTAAGGTCGGCGGATACGACGACTTGATAAAGAAGTATACGCAATGTGCGGAAAGCATCAAGAAAGGGCTGTTAAATTATGCGGTGGTCAGCGACGGCGATTCTAACCGCAAAATATTGCACGGCTGGGGCGATAAAAGGAAATTCCTCGTAGGAAGCTTTTTGGACAGCGACGGTGAAAGCAGAGACGGCTTGACTGCAAACGCGTATTGGGTATTATCCGAAGCAATAAACTGGGATAAATCTCTTAAAAAAGATATTTTATCAGCGTACGATAGATTAGACAGTAAATACGGAATGAAAACCTTTGAGCCGTATTTCAGCGAAAGAAACAAAGACGTAGGGCGTATTATACTTCTTCCCAAGGGCGCGGCCGAAAACGGGGCGACGTATATTCATGCAACGTTGTTCGGCGTATGGTCGTTGTTTAAGATGGGTGAAGCAAAAAAGGCTTGGGAGCAAATTTATAAAGTATTGCCGATATGCCACGAAAAGGTTTCGCTTTCGCCCTTCGTAATGCCTAACTCTTATATTTACGACCCTGAAAGCGGTTACGACGGTGAATCGCTCGGTGACTGGTTTACGGGTAGCGGAACGGTATTGATAAAAACGCTCGTCAGATGCGCTTTTGGTATCGAGCCGGATTTAGACGGTATAACAATTGCACCTGCAAATTATTTGCCGTTTGACGCATTCACAATTTCGTTGCCTATTAAAGATACTTGTTTGAATATCGTGTATACGAACACGGGCAAAGGAAAACGGACGTTTACGGTAAACGGCAAAGAGGTGGAAGGCTCTTATGACGAAGACCGATTAACGAGCAAAATTTATCTTAATAGCCCGTACGAGAAGCGTTACGATATTGTAATAAACGATTAAAAATTGAAAGCGTTTGCTTTTGGAGGTTTTATATGGATATAGCAGTCGTTGGTTTTGGTTCAAGAGGAGCGCATTATATCGACATAGCCGATTGTGCAAAAATCGGTAAGGTAGTAGCAGTTTGTGATATTAACGAAAATTGCTTAAAGTTGGCGAAGGAAAAATATAATCTTCCCGACGATAGGCTTTTTACGGACGTCAACGAATTTTTTAACGCGGGCAAATTTGCAGAGCTTTGTATCGTTGCCACGCAAGATGCACAGCACCGTGAACACGCGATACGCGCAATGGAAGTGGGGTATAATTTGTTGCTTGAAAAGCCTATAGCCACTAATCTTGAAGACGTAATGGCAATTTACGAAGCGTCCGTAAGATTGAATAAAAAAATTTCAGTATGTCACGTCTTGCGGTACGCGCCGTTTTATACGGTTATCAAGGACGAGCTTTCGTCCGGTAAATACGGCAAAATCGTAACTATGGATTTGGTTGAGAACGTAGGCTATTGGCATCAAGCGCACAGCTTCGTTCGCGGGCATTGGCGCAATAAAGCACAATCTTCGCCGATGATTATTGCGAAATGTTGCCACGATTTGGATTTGATTTGCTGGTTTATGAATCAAAAATGTAAAAAGGTATCCTCGTTCGGCTCACTTGCTTATTTCAAAAAGGAAAATGCGCCCGAAGGACATACCAAGCGGTGTTTGGGCTGTCCTGAACAGGGAAAATGCGCGTATGACGCTGAAAAGTTTTATATAACGGACCATTTTGATAAGGGGTATGCTGCTTGGCCTATCGATACCGTTATGGTCAATCCGACCAGAGAGGGCTTGATGGACGCTTTGAAGAACGGACCGTACGGGAGATGCGTATTTGAATGCGATAACGACGTAGTGGATAATCAAGTTGTCAATATGCAGTTTGAGGACGGGGCTACGGCACATCTGACTATGACAGCGTTTTCTAAAAGCATGTCCAGAACGATACATATTCATTGTGAAAAGGGTGATTTGTACGGTTCTATGGAGGAGCAGATACTGCATACTAACGTATTCGGATATGAGAAAAAAGATATCAATATAGACGAGTATTATAAGAGTAGCTACGGTCATGGCGGCGGAGATTTTTATCTCATGAAAAACATAATCGGCGAATTTAACGGTATGCCCTCCAAGGTTACTACGGATATAGCGAAATCGATAGAAAGTCATAAAGTAGGTTTTGCCGCCGAGCAATCTCGCTTAAACGGTGGAATGGTCATCGACTTGTGATAAACGGTTAAAAGTAGGATATGAGAATTAAAAAATTATATGATAAAGTAAAGCAGCTGGAAGCAAGCAGCCAAAAAGAAAAATACGCTCTTCCTTCTAGCTGCTATTTTCTCTCGCAGGATGAAGTCGTTTGCTATCCCCGTAAAATCGGCGACGGCAGACACCCTTATCAACACGACGGTTTAACTTTATGGGCGCACTCTTCGGGGAATATTTCCATTCAAGAAAGTATGTTCAACGTATTTTTAACTTCCACCGAAGGCAGGGAGCCTTATTTGGCTTTTTTCTTGGGTGAAAAAGATGGGAATACGTTTTTTCCCGTATCCATAACGGGCGTTGCTAAACAACCGATTGAAAGGGATATATCCCGTTTTACCGTGTTTGCACAAGACGGCGCATATTACTTTGCGGAAACAAAGAGCAGTATAGCCGTTTTAAGGACCTTCGTGGATACGAATAAGCGTATATGGTTTTACTTGAACGTAGAAAACAAATCGGAAGCGGAAAAGGAGGTTTACCTTTCTGCTTATTTCAATCCGCATTTGCGTCACAGCGATTCGGACGGCTTTGAAGACAAATGGTATAAAAAGTGTGAAAAAACAAGCTATGGTTACTCTTTCAAAACGATAGAGTGCTTAAATAGAGATAATCGGTTGATACACTACGTGGCTTTGCGTAGTGAAAATAATAAAAACCTTTCTTTTACCACCTCAAAAACGGTTTTCACAGGTTCGACGAACGGCTCTTTATATTCGGCGGAAAGTCTTTTTAACGGCAAGTTTTCCGAGGAAAAAGCTTTTACCGAATTTACTGACATTGCAGTCGCGGGCGAAATAAACACCGTTAAGCTTTTGCCCAAGCAGAGCTATCAGGTTTGTTATCTTTTGGCGGTAAGCGACGATTTTAGTTTGGCTGAACGGACGATTAATGAAATTCCAAGCCTACTGGAAGCAATAGAAAGCGAAGCTTTACGCGCTACTGAAAATCGAAACTCAGTAAAGAATTTTAAGCTTGTTGCCGACGGATTAGAAGCTCGCTTATCGGGCAAAGAAAGGGTATTTAATTACTTTCTTTCAAGCGTGGTACGGCAAACCGATTTTTGTGCAAGAGCAAAAAATTATGCGGGTGCATATATAGGCGTCCGTGATATAATGCAACAAATCGAAGCGGCTGTATACTGGGATGCGCCGTTGGTTAGACGTAGAATCGTAGAGACCCTTAATTACATCGGAGAAGATGGCAGAGCACCAAGACAATATTCCTATCAACCGAGCGAGAGTGTGCCGCCGCTTATGGATTTACGCGCGTTTATCGATCAAGGCTTGTGGGTGATTTCAACGGTTTATACCTATCTTGCGTTTACGGGAGATTTTTCTATCCTTAACGAGGTTTGCGGGTATTACGATTTCAGCGGTTTAAGCACTTTGGCAATAGGCGTGCGCGTTAAGTTTTCCAATCGTAAAGATACCGTTTTGCAACACTTGTTCGCAATAATGGATTTTTTAATTTCCAATTTAGACGAAGAAACCAACTGCTTACACGCGCTCTACGGCGACTGGAACGACGCTCTTGACGGTTTAGGTAAAACCGATAAAAAGGGACAGGATTATGGTACGGGCGTTTCGGTAATGGCGTCTTTACAGCTTTATAAAAATCTTAATGAAATGATGGAGATAACGTCTTGCTTGGGCGGTTATCAAAAGAAAATCGATAATTACCTTCAAATTCGTGAAAAATTAGCGGGCGGATTGCTTAAACACGCAATAACGGTTAGCGGTACGGAGCGTAAAATTTTGCACGGCTGGGGTGACGATAAGTCGTGGTTTGTGGGTAGCTTTTGCGATAGCGACGGTAAGTCGAGGGACGGCTTGACGTCAAACGCGTTCTGGATACTTTCAGGGTTATATAAAGAATATGGCGATATTATTCCCGATATTTTGAAAGCGTACACAAGGTTAGACGCTAAATACGGCGTTAAAACCTTTGAGCCTGCTTTTGATTTTAACGACGAAAAGGTGGGTAGAATTAAAGTTTTACCCAAAGGAACGGCGGAAAACGGCGCAACCTATAACCATTCGACTTGTTTCGCCGTTTGGTCCTTGTTTGAAATCAACGAGGGCAAGTTGGCGTGGGATTTACTGTATAAGCTTTTGCCTATTACGCACGAATTTATATCGACTTCTCCGTTCATAATGCCCAATTCGTTTATCCATAACCCCGAAAAGGGATTTGACGGCGAATCTATGGGGGACTGGTTTACAGGTGCGGGGTGCGTCTTATTAAAGTTGCTTGTGAACGGTGCGTTTGGGATTAAGCCTACGTTAAGCGGCGTTGAAATTTCGCCCGTAAGCTATATGCCGTTTGATAGGTTTGAACTGACTTTGCAGCTTTACGGTAAACCCTTTATCTTGAAATACGAAAAACAAGGTTTGAGCGGGAGAAGATTTATTCTGAACGGTAAAGAAGTTGTAAATGAAAAGATTTTTATTGCGAAAAATGAATTGTCTAACGATAAAAATATCGTAACGGTTATCGACTGAAAGGGAATGCTATGGGTATGATTACTTATCTTGAAGAAAATAAAATTATTAAAATTGATACGAATAATACCACCTATGCAATGCAGATAGTTAGGGATAAATTCGTTTCACATATTTATTACGGCAAAAAAACGGACAACCTTGAAAATTTATATACTGAAAGGCCGTTGAGCTTTACGACGTACGTGGCGAGCGAAGGCGTTGCGTTTTCTCTTGACACTATACCTACGGAGCTGTCCTTTTTCGGTAGCGGTGACACAAAGGATACCGCCGTTAAGATTAAAAATCAAAACGGCGATTCGGTTACGCTTTTTTATTATCAAAAGCATAATATCTACGACGGAAGTAAGCCTATCGACGGTTTGCCGTATTCCAAAAACGGCAAAGCGACGCTGGAAGTCATTTATTACGACGCCGTTTCCAAGGTAAAGCTCTATTCGTACTACGTTGTTTTCCCTGAAAGCGACACGATTGTAAGATATAACAAATTGACTTCTGAAAACGACGTATTAGTGCAAAAAATTGCAAGTTGTCAGCTTGATATCAACGCAAGCGATTTTAACGTAGTAACTTTTTCGGGTAAGTATTGCTGTGAGAGGCTGTATACTGAATATCCTTTACATATAGGCAAGCAAAGCATTTATAGTGAAAGAGGACATTCGTCACACCATTTTAACCCGTTTATGATACTCAAAAACCCGAACGCCGATGAAAACGACGGTGAGGCATACGGTTTTCAATTCGTGTATTCAGGCGACTTTGAAATACAGGCAGAAAAACTTGCAAACGATACGACGAGGGTACTTGCGGGCTTAAATGCTAATACGTTTGCTTGGAATTTGAAAAATGACCTCGTTACGCCCGAAGTTATTTTAACGTATTCCGATAAAGGGGTCGGGCAGTTATCGCGTAACTATCACGACCATTTGAGAAATCATATTATAGACCCTAAATTCGTTTTTAAGCCGCGCCCCGTTGTACTCAATACGTGGGAAGCAGCGTATTTTAATATAAACGAAGAGAAGCTTTACGATTATGCCGAGAGTGCGAAAAAGCTCGGTATGGATACGCTCGTGGTCGACGACGGCTGGTTTGGAGCACGTAACGACGACAGCAGCTCTCTTGGCGATTGGGTGGTAAATACGCAAAAATTCAAGGGCGGGTTAAAGGCGTTTTCCGATAAAGTACATTCTTACGGAATGAACTTCGGAATTTGGATTGAACCCGAAATGGTCAACCCCAACAGCGAATTGTTCCGCGCGCATCCCGAATGGGTACTCGTAAGCAAAGATAGACCATACTCGCTCGGTAGAAAACAACTCGTTCTGGATATGTGCAACGACGAGGTTATCGCGTATATCGTAGACTTGCTCAAAAAAGCGTTCGACGGTGTAAAAATCGAATATATAAAATGGGATTTCAACAGATCGCTTACGGAAGTAGGGTCTTCGGCTCTCACCGTAGAAGAACAATGTGAAGCAAAACACCGTTTCGTGTTGGGAAGCTATAAGCTGCATAAAGCACTTACCGAGGCGTTTCCCGATACGATATTTGAGGGTTGCTCGGGAGGCGGAGGCAGGTTTGATGCGGGGTTACTTTCCTTTGTCCCGCAAATATGGACGTCTGACAACACAGATCCCGTCAGTAGGCTTAAAATTCAATACGGTACAAGCTTTGCGTATCCTTTGTCTACTATCAGTTCGCACGTTTCCAAAACGCTTATAAACAAAGTGGAAGCTTCGCCTGATTATGATTTCAGATTTTTCGTAACGCTTGCAGGCGTTTTGGGTTACGAACTCGACCCCACGGCGATTTCAGCCGCTGACGGGGAAAAGATTATCCAAAAAATCAATCTATACCACAGTATTGAAGATTTGATACTTCGAGGGGATTTATACCGCGGCGAATTTTCGCCCACCGCATATTCTTTTGCGGTGATAGCAAAAGATAAGAGTAGTTTATATGCGGTTGCTTATGACTTAACGGATAAAAAGAGCGCTACGCTGAAAATTAACGGCATTAATGATAACGTCGTTTATACGGACGATTCTGGTAAAAAATACACGGGAAAACAGCTTAAAAAGGGAATAAAAGTTAACGTTGCAAATCACAGCGCGTTTGTATATCTTATATTATTTGGTGGCGAAAAAAGATAATATATTACTTAAATTATAGTGGTGGATACGAAATTTACACGGTATGATTTTGTAATACATATTGATAAATAATTTGCGAAATTATAACGCACTTATCAATCAATGCAAGTTGGTTGATAAGTGCGTTTATTTTTTTATTATGAAATTATTTTATTGGTTTCACGTAATCAATTAAGGGGGAGTGCCCGTAAAAACGCAAATAGGTTCGATAAAAAGTCGAATAATTTTCGTAAGCACAACGTTCTGCCGTTTTGACGGGGGGTAAGCCCTCGCGTAACAAGCGTTTCGCGTACGCGACTTTTTTCTTATCAATCAAATATTTCACGGTAACACCGAGCTTTTCCGATACCGTATGATGTACGTTGGATTCTGAAATGAAAAGCTCTTTGGCAATTATACGGGCAGAGAGGGGTTGGGTAATATTTTTATTGATACAAGTAATTATTTCCGAAAGCTTATTATTCGTGATGAGCGTTTTTTCGGTCTTCAAATATTTCAAGTATATGAGAAGGCTTTTTATACTGCTCACAACGAATTGTTCCATATCGTAATCGTCGTAGTGTAAATCGTATTCAGCGCGCAAAAGGTTCGTAAAAAGATTATCTAAAAAATCGTTACTGTTTAGGTAATAATATGCGTAAGAACGTGGTGTTTCTTGAGAGGATAAACCGAAAGCCTTGGGATTTAAGTGCAAACAAAAACGCTCGTAATGGATAAGGGAATGGTGGTTTACAAAATGAAAAGAGCCGGCGGGAGCATATAGCAGAGTGCGGGGCTTTAACCGTATAACGGTATCCTCTACGATATATTCGGCATCGCCGTCAAGAAAATATATAATTTCATCTTGGTCGTGCACGTGTCTTCCTTCGTCAGGAGGAAGCTCGTTGTAAAAGACGTTATGATTGTAATGCAGGTTAGCAAAAAAGTAGTTTTTCATATAGCAATATTATAATAAATTATTGCAGAAAATGCAATCGTTTTTTTGAAATATTTGCAATTGATTTTCAAAACTGTCCGTGTTATACTATATTTGTTGGAGAGCAACGATTAAATTTATAAAACGGAGGATATAAATATGCTTACACCAAGAAAAAGTATCGTAAAAATCAAAGTAAACGACTTAAACGGAAATTTGGAGTTTTTGGTTCGGACAGAGAAAAACATCAAACACGCAACGTTGAAAATAGTGGAACAAGCAACGGAACGTTGTTTTGAATATAGTTTTGATGGCGGAGAAAAAACTATATGTGAACGGATAAAAATTGAGAACCCGTTATTATGGTCTTTGCGTAATCCAAACTTATACCGTTATATTTTTACGATTACGTATACGGACGAAATGGAAGAAAAGGGCGAGAGTGTCTTCGGTATACGGACGCTCAAGACGGACGATAAAAGCTTTTATCTAAACGGTGAAAAAATATTTATTCGCGGCTATATTCGTGGGGCGCGCGCGCACGAGCATTTGAACAATGCGCGCTTAACGGAGGAGGAGTTTTATCGAAAAAACATATTGCAGGCAAAAAAATTCGGCTTTAATTATATCCGTTTTCATTCCACCGTACCTCCGCATACGTTATTCAAGGCTGCAGACGAGCTGGGTATATTGATTCACGTCGAGCTTCGTTCGCCCGTTGATGAATATAACAATTTAGAAGAAATGTTATTTGCGAAACACGATTTGGTGAGCGATCATTTCATTCAAAAGACGATAGACGATTTATACGACCATCCCTCGTTGGCGGTTTACTGTATAGGCAACGAATTGAAATCCGTTTCTTCGCCCGAACGCATCGTGGATATAGGCTCGCTCATCAAAAGGTTGGACGATAGCCGCTTGTTCGTAGATACGTGTGCGTGGGGCAAACCGAATCGAGCTAATATCGATTTTGACGTACAGCATATGGGTTATTATTTCCCTTACGGCGAGCATGCCGCCATGTATGAGGATTTGGCAAGTGTACATACTTATGCGGAATTTTTAAGTAAACAGGAAAACGCAAGTTCGTTATCCGTACCGTTAGTGGCGCACGAAGTGTGTCATTATGCCGCCTTGCGGGATTTCGTAGACTTAAAGAAAAAATTTCAAAAATATCAAACGGCAGAGCCTTGGTGGATTGACGAGGAACTGAAAATGATAAAGGAAAAGGGCTTTGAGCGGGAATACGGCGAGATGTACCAAGCGAGTAAATTCTTTCAAACGGCGTGTTGGAAAACGGCTTTGGAACGGTTAAGAATGAGCCGATTGCTGGGCGGATTTCATTTTTTACAATTTGCAGATACGGACGCGTATGAAAACTCAAACGGCGTAGTAGATTGCTTTGACGACGATATGGTGGTTACGGAAAGAGAATTTTTGCGCTTTAACGGCGATAGAGTTTTACTTGCGGATTTGAAAGAGCGATTATTTTTTGAGGGGCAAAAACTACAAATTCCTATTTACGTTTCCGATTTTGGTGAAGGTGCGTTTTGTGCAGCAACGTTGCAATACGTTCTAAAAGGTGAAAACGGGGAAATCTATGAAGAAGCTAATAAAGATATTGCCTTGACGGACAAGGGCGTGCATAGCCTTGGCGAGATTTCTCTCGCATTGCCAACCTTGGAAAAGTCACAAAAGCTTTTCTTGAAGCTACAACTCACGGCAGGAGCAAGCGTGCTTTGTGAAAACGAATATACGTTTTGGACGTACCCACGTCTTGAAGCAATTTCCTATCGGGAATTTTGTTCTTTTGAAGAAGAAAACGCTTTGATTACGGACGATATAGAAAAAGCCCTTCGCGGGTTAGCGGACGGAAAACGCGTTTGCTTGGTATACCGTAGCTTATGGACGCGTCATTTGACGAATAAAAGCATGAAAAATCCTACGTACGCATTCAAAGCGACGTGGAATCGATTTAAGCCCGTTATTTGGGATAGGGGCACAAATCACGGTGGATTATGCGACGAATCGCTGTTAAAAAAATACGGCTTTCCAACGGAGAAGTATTACGATTTTAATTATTCGAAAATTACGGAGGATTGCGATAAGATTATTTTAGACGATTTCCCCGTACAAGTTCATTCTCTCGTGAGTGGAATTGATAAAAACGTACGCGACCGTTTCGACGCGTATAAACATTCCTTTAATTTGCCCGAATTACAGTACGATAGAACGCTTCGCCGTTTCTCCTATTTATTTGAAGTAGGGGTGGACAGGGGTAGTTTGCTCGTTTGCGGTTTTAACTTGACTGGATTAGACGAGAACGAGCCTTCTTCGATTTGTATGGCGCATTGTCTTAAAAATTACCTTTTATCCAAGGATTTTCAACCGAAAAATGCAATTTCTTTGCAAGAGTTACAAAAGTACCTTACATCATGCGCGCAACGCCCCGTGAAGGAGCGTATGATGACGCAATTCTGGGAACTGGACGATACGCCCGTGGAAAGTAAAGAATATTGGATGGAGTCCAGAGCCTATTTAATTGAGGGCTAAATTATAAAAAGTGAGCATAAGTAGTTTAATTTTGCCCCATAATCTTAAAAAAATAGTCCCATAGGCAAAAATTCAAGCTTGTGTTATAATAATGTAAAAGCGATTGAATGTAAGGCTAAAAAACGTGGGGGGGGGGTATAATGAAGGGTCAATATTTATCGGGAATTACGAATATCGCGTCTTACGAGGGGATTGCCGTGGTGGAATCTGCCGCCATAAACAATCAATTACACTATCATAAATTTATTGAGATTGTTTATTTTGATAGGGGCAGCGGATATCATACGGTTGAAGGGAATAAACACAGGGTAAGCGCGGGCGATTTGTACGTGCTCAATCCGTTTATTTCGCACGAGTTCCAAGCGGACGAAGTGGGTGTATTACGCGTGATTAACGTTATGTTTTACGCAGATTTTTTTGATTTGAATATACAGGCAAATTCTTTTATTACAGACGTATATAAGGCGTTGTTCGGCGTGGAATTGAAAGAATCGAAGAGAGTAGATTTTATACATTTGCACGGAGAAAACCAACAAGGTTTCAGTTCGATGTTTCGAGCGATGTTAAAGGAGTTTCAAGATAAATCGGACGGGTATTTGAAGGTATTATATAACCAACTTTCCGTTTTATTGATTTCCTTGTTTCGCGATTACGTCAACGAAACGAATAAGCTTGGATTGACGGTGTTTCAAAAGAACCGAGTGGAAAGCGCGATTAAATATTTAGACACGCATTTTATGCAGAATGTGAACGTAGACACGATTGCAAAAAATATGGGCTTTTGTTCGTTATACTTCAACCACCTTTTTAAGCTATATACAGGTAATACGATTCCGCAATATATTAAAAACAAACGCTTGGAACACGCTTGTCGTTTGTTAGAGCAAACGGATAAAAGCGTAGAGCAAATATGCTACGACGTTGGGTATAGCGATATAAAGCATTTCTACAAAATATTCAGGACGCATAAGAAAATGACGCCGGGGGAATATCGAAAAAAATCGGAGTTTTATATTACGAAATAAGCAGGTAAAAAATAAAGCTTACTTTTTCAAATTATAAAATTGCCACCTAAACTATTTAATTTCCTCCCCTTGTAGGGAGAATAGGTATTTGATATAATAATAAAGTTATTTATGGTATAATGCCAAAAAATCATAAGAAAAGAGGTAAAATTATGAAGAAAAAAATTTGTTCTATTGCATTAGCGGGGCTTTTAATTGGCAGCGTCGTACCTATGAGCGGCTGTAACGGCAACACTGATGGCGGTGAGGCCATTGACCCCAACCGCACGCAATTGTACGTAAACGTTCGTGATTGCGGTATCGGTAGAGATTTCGTATACGCCTTAAAAGCGGGCTACGAGGCAAAAAATCCCCAAGTACAAGTAATACCCACCTTCGACGACACCTTGGACGACGAAGGCTTACAGTCGTTAAAAACGAACGACGACGTAGACGTCGTGTTTGCGCCGAACTATATATTAAACGATTTCGTAAGCGTAAACAATAAAACGAGCGAATATTTTGCTGATTTAACCGATATCGTAACCGAGGGTGGAGAAAATTCCATTATGGCAAAAATGTACGAGGATGAAAAGAAGTATCATAACGTAGGCGACGAGTCCTCGCCCAAATTCTTTTCGCTTCCTTGGTACGTATCCTATCACGGCACGGTTTACGACGTGGATTTGTTTGAAGAAGAAAATTTCTATAATATTGAAGGTTACGCGGGATTAGACTGCCAAGAGGGGACGGAAGACGATTTTTGGGGTCCCGACGGTAAAGAAGATAGCTACGACGACGGCCTTCCCGCTACTTGGGAGGATATGAAGCTGTTGTTAGATGAAATGGTAGGTGCGGAAGTATGTCCCTTTACGTGGACCAGTTATAGCGGTTATTCCGATTCGTGGCTGTCGGCTGTTTCTGCAAGCTACGAGGGCGCAAGCAATTTCAGCCTGCTCGGCGGCTTTGACGGTACGTACGTGTATTCGGAGGACACCGATTGGTTGACGGGCGGTACGAAAAACGAGGAAACGGGAAATATGGAATTGACCGTGACCACCGCCAACGGCAATATGATGGGTTATCAAAACGGTAAATTAGCAGCTTTGGAGGTTGCCGAGTATATTATTGCGAATAGATTGTTTTCAAGCAAGGCAACCGGCTCAACCCAAAACCATTACGAGGCGCAAACGGAATATTTGTCCAGCGTGGAATTTTGCAAGAACGATCCAAACGTAAAGAGAATTGCCTTTTTGATGGAAGGAAACTGGTGGGAGCTTGAAGCAATCGATACCTTCAACGATATGAAAACCACTTATCACGAAAAATATGCGTACGGTACGCGTAAGTTTGGATATTTTCCTTGGCCCAAATTTATCGGTTCGGACGATATTCCCGATCAAGTCAATATGAGTACGACCTTGATGGGCGGAAAAGTAGATAATCGTGCCAACGTTTGCGCGGTGAATAAAGCGTCGCCGAACGTAGAGCTTGCCAAGGATTTCGTGAAATACGCATATAGCGACGAGGGCAACGCATCCTTTACGGTCAATTCGGGTGTGCTTCGTCCTTTTGACTACGAGCTGACGCCCGAGCAATTAAATGAATTGACGCATTATCAAAGAAGCGTATATACGCTTGCTCGCGAGGAAACGACGGAAAAAGTAAGCGGTTATACGCGTACGGGTCTTATGTATACGGCTGCGGATTATATTTCGGGCGTGTGTACGTTTGCGGCAAAGAGCACGAAAAACGAATTGTATACCGACCCCTTTAATACGTTTAACACGACTACGAGTGTGACTACGGCAGAATCGTATATGGATTGTGTGAAGGTGTACGTAAATCAAAGAACGAACTTTTGGAAATAACGACGTAAAAGGAATAAAGCAATATGACAGATATGGCAAATGAAAAAATTAAGGAAAAGAAAAACGGTTTTAAGGAGCAGTACGTAAAAGAAGTCGTTTTTATTCTTTCCATTTTGGTGATCCCGATTGCGTGGTGGGCGTTTGGCTTTTTCTCCGTGACGGGCGAATCCATTTGGTTGGCTTTTCAAACGTATAGCATAGAAGAGGAAGCCTTCGTCTTTGCGGGGCTTGACAATTTCGTGACGGTCTGGGAAAGCATTAGTACGGGCGGCGAATTGGGAATCTGCTTGCAAAATTCTTTTATGCTGTGGTGTATCAGTACGTTTGTAACGCTACCGATTTCGTTGCTGATTTCTTTCGCACTTTATAAAAACGTAATAGGAACGGGGTTTTACAAGGTAGTACTCTTTTTACCGCAAGTCGTATCCAGTATGGTATGGATACTGGTCTTTAAGTATCTCGTTGAATACGGCGTGCCGAAGCTTTTTCCCGATTTGTACGTCAGCTTATCCGATACGGGCGTGGCGTTGGACTTGTTGCAAAATCCTAAAACAAACCTTGGGACTTTGATTTTTTACCAACAATGGATCACGCTTGCGGGCGGTATGATTATATATACGGGTGCAATGAGCCGTATTCCCGTTGGATTAGTAGAGGCGGGGCATTTGGACGGTATGAAAAATATGCAAGAGTTCGTATATATTACCTTACCTCTTATTTTCCCGACGTTGAGCGTTACCTTAACGACTTGCGTTATCAGTATTTTTTCAGCGTCTTTGCCAACCTATCAATTCTATGAGGGAACGGGTACGACGCCTCTACATATGTGGACGATGGGATATTATATGTTTGCAAAGGTTATGAACGGTACTTCCGTTGATTATCCAATGGTATCAGCGGTATCGCTGGTCGTTACGACGATAGCCGCACCAATTACCTTGCTGACGCGGAATTTGTTGGAAAAATACGGACCGGAAACGGAATATTAAGGAGAAAAGGTATGAAAAAAATAGGTGGTATTGAAAGGAAAGAACGCCGTTCCGTGTTTGGAATTGTAGCGACCGTACTGTTAGGACTCTACGCTTTTTCCTTGATTTTTCCGTTGGTTTGGGCGATGTATAGCGCGTTTTTGGGACGGTTGGATTTCAAGAGTAATCCGATTTTCGGTGCGCCCGCACTGCAAGGTTTTCAGCCCTTGAATTTCGTGCAAGCGTTTGAAGAATTACAGGTAACGGTACGTTCGTGGGACGGCGGCGTTCGCCCAGCGTACTTTTTGGAAATGATGTTTAATTCCGTCGTTTGGTCGATAGGCAGCTCGGTTGTAGCGGAGCTTTCGCGGTGTATGTGTGCATACGTGGTTGCAAAATTTAGACACCATAAATGGACGCGAATGGTACATTCGTTGGTCATTATCTTGATGATTATATCCTTTCCGAGCAATCTTGCGTCCTCCATCAATTTTAATAAAATGGTAGGAATGTACGATAATATGTGGCTTCGTATCATAGGCTCTATTTCCTTTACAGGTGCGCATTTCCTGTTCTTCTACGCGGCGTTCCGTAATCTTTCTTGGAGTTACGCGGAGGCGGCGTATATGGACGGTGCATCACATTTTACGGTTATGTGGAGAGTAATGATGCCGCTTGTAAAAACGACGTTTTTTGCGTTGGTATTGTTAGATTTCATTACGGCGTGGAACGATTATTCGACGAGTATGGTATATATGCCGTCTTATCCTACCGTGGCGTACGGACTTTATAAGATGCAAAGCTTGGGTGGGAAATTCGGCAGTTCCGTGCCTTTACGACTTGCCAGTTGTACGGTCGTTATTTTGCCGACGTTGATCATATTTATTATTTTCAAGGATAAATTGATGGGAAATCTTGCTCTTGGCGGATTAAAGGGTTAATATAAAGTAAAATAGGAAAACGAATATGATAAAGAAAAAAATTTTGGGAATGATAGCGATAGGTGTAGCTTCCGTTGGTTTGATTACGGGTGCAACGCTTGCATTGTCACAAAACGAAGTTGCTTCGGCTGACGTATTTGGTAATGCGAATAAAGTAACGGTTACGCGTAACGCGTTTGCTGCTGACGACGAACAAGGTCGCGGGGGAATATTGCTTTCTGCTATGGATAACGGTGCGAGCGTAAGCTTTAACGGACAAATGAGCGGTACGTTTAGCCCTGAATTTCGTCCTTACTCCAAGGTGACGGGCGTACAGGATTTCGGGAGCTTGACCTTCAAGTTTGCTTCGGAAGAAGCGCGTTTAGGGTTTGCGGTAGAATTTACGTCTAACGCTAACGGCGTGGCTATGACGTATACGCTGTCGAATAACACGTTGCTTTCTAAAACGGTGTCGGTAAACGGCTCGTTTTGTAATCTTGACAAGCAAGCAATTGGCTTTACGTTCAATCCCGTCGAAATGACGGTGCAAAACGATAAAGGCACGGTAATTGCCGATATGCAAGACGAAGCTTTTATGCGGGAATTTCTTTGCTCGTCTACGTTGGATGCTTGGTCGCGTTACGACGTAACGATTTCCTTTTCAAAGCTTAACGACGAAGCGACTGCAAACGTTTTGTTTTACGCTGTAAACGGACAAGAGTTTGCGGGGGATACGCTTACGAATACGGCAAGTGCTGTAATCGTTACAGACCCTACGTTTGCCCGTGGCGTGGTAAATAAGAAATACGTTTTGCCCAAAGCAATGACCTCGTACGATGTGTTAGACGGACATAAAGACGCTTTTGAAGGGGACATTTCGGTACGAAATCCCGAGGGAGAAGAAGTGCCTGTTAGCGACGGCGCGTTTACGCCCGTTCAAACGGGGGATTACCGCGTTAGCTATACATTAAAGGATTCGGCTGATTTACTTGGAGAAAGCAAAGAATACGTCGTGCGCGTTTTGGAAGAAACGCCGCAAGGCAGTATTCGTTACGAATTGCCTTTGGAAAATAATGAAATCGGCGTGGGTTCTACGATATATTTACCCAAAGCACAAGGCTATTCCGATTTGAAGGAAGGCACGTTGCCCGTGAGCGTAGCCGTATATAAGGGTGAAGAAGTCGTTAAAGAGGCGGCGGAGGCGTTGGGAGAAAGCTTTACGTTTGCGCAAGCGGGAAATTATACGGTGGTCTATGCTTTTCGCGATGCGACGAACGACTTGATAAAGGAAAAGACGTCGATTACCGTTTCCGATATTCCTACTGCAAAAATCAACGTATCGACGGAATATACGGTAGGAGAAGTCTTTACCGTTCCCGTCGTACATTTTGAAAAAGACGGCATAGAATACGACGCAACGCATACCGTTTCATATCCCGACGGTGCAAGTAGTACTGCTGAAAGCGTAACCTTGGAGGATAACGGCGCGTATTCGGTGACTTGGAGTTTTGATTATCAAGACAAGACATATTACAGAACGGCGTATTTTAACGTGCAAAATCGAGCGCAAAACTTGTTTACCGCTACGAGAGGGCTTACCGTTACGGAAAATTATACGGCTCCCGCTTACGCAAACGAAGCGTATAACGGCATTTTACTGACGGCAAGACAAGCGTTGTCGGTGGAATATGCAAATACGTTTAATATCGCTGATAATACCGCTGACGACGTGTTGGTAGAGTTTTTTGTGTCGCCGCTCGAAGCAGATACGATGGAATTTGAGCAGTTGGATATATATTTCTATGACGTTTACGACGAAACGAATTTTATACATATCCATTTCGAGGACGACCCTTGGTTATATTATCCTTACGCTATGAGCGTTATGGGGTTAAGAACGGAGAGCGTCGATACGTCGGGGAGTAATTTCCGTAAATATTATTATTCTCATTTCGTATATTCTTCGTTTTATGGAAAATCTAGCGAGAAAGGAACGCATCCCGCGCAATCGGTAAAGCTGTATTTCGATTACGAGAGCGGCAAATTATATGCAAACACCGCCGCTTCCGATAACGATTTGAACCGTAAGGTAATGAACTCGTCGTTGTTGATTGCCGATTTGAAGGACGAGGCTTGGGTAGGCGCGGGGAACGCTTTTGAACGCTTCACCACGGGCGAAACGCGTATGGTGGTCAAAATGTCGGCGTTGAAGGGCGAATGTAATATGATGGTCTTGAACGTAGACGGACAAAGTCTTGCAGGAAAGACGGTGGTTGACGATACGACGCCTGACGTGTTCGTGGATTACGACGGCAATGACGCGGAGAATATTCCGTTAGGCGAGGTAGGGAGCGAATATAAAATATACCGTGCTTACGTTCAAGACGCGGCAAGCGGGTATTCGGATAACGTAACGGCCGAGGTATATTACGTAAACAACGGTACAAGAGAAAAAATACGGATATACGACGGTAAGTTTATGCCCGAAAAATCGGGTACTTACGAAATCGTATATACAGGCGCGGATTATGCTGGCAATATTGCAACGACGACCGTTCCCGTACAAATCGTTGAACAAGGTATGATTCCTGCAATCGATTATACTTTCGGCGATATGGTCAATACGTTGCAACAAGGCGAAACGGCACGCTTCGTGCAAGGAGAAGCAAGCGGTGGCTCGGGTAAATTGCGCGTAGCCGTAAAGGTATTGTACGGCGAAACGGAAATTCCGCTTGATGAAAACAATTGTTTCAAGGCGGTCAACGCGGGAACGTATACGATTGAGGTGCGTGTGAGCGATTATAACGGCACGAGCGATCCGTTCGTATATTCTATCGACGTATCGGAAACTGTGAAGCCGCTTATTTATGAAACGACGGTCAATACCGTTATTCGCGCGGGGGAAACGGTGACGTTACCTGCATTTACGGCGGTTACATATCAAAACAACGTGGAAAATTTCGTAGCGGTTAAATACTACGTTGACGACGTGGAATTGCCCGCAAATAGACAATGGACACCCGTAGCAGGCGAGGACAAAGACTACATCTTTACCGTAAAAGCGGGAGAGAGCACGAAAGAATACGTGCTTCACGCCGTTTCAGCGGAAGGCGGTGAAAAAGGATACGCGGCAAGCTTTTTCTATGCGGCTGGCGCAAGCTTAAAAGCAGAAAAAACGGGTATGGCCGTTACGACGAATGTGGGTGAGGATTGTAAAATCGGTTTTGCCCGCGCGATAGACGTAAATTTCTTTACGTATTCGTTGGGCGTAGACAGCGACAACTTTACGAAAGTGGTGACAACGCTCGTAGATAGCGTTAATCCCGAAGAAAAGGTGGAAATCGTTATTCGGAAGGGTGCGAATGCAAAAGGCGAACAAAACCGTGCTTTTGCGTGTGTCAACGGAAAAGAATACGAAATGAGAGGCGAGTTTTTTAATTCGAACATTCCTTTGTACGTGCAATACAATCCTCAAAATCATACGCTGTCGGATGACGTAAGCAATCCGCTTGGAAAAATCGAGTACACCGTGAACGGTAATGTATTTAAGGGATTTAGTAGCGGGTTTGTATACGTAGATTTCCGTGTAGAGGGAATAACGGACGGTCAAAGCGCGTTGTGGCAAATTGAAAACGTAGGCGGACAAAAATTTGCTTCGACCACTAAATTAGATAGAACGGGGCCCATGATTAAGGTTTGGGGCGAATGGAGCGAGGTCAACGTAGGGGATACGGTTACGGTGTATCCCGCAACGGCGTTTGATTTATTGAGCGGCGTGAAATCCATTTCCGTTAGCGTAACGGCAAACGGGGAAACGCTGTATGAGAACGTGCCTTGCGACCAACCGTTTACCTTCCAAGTGGATAAATACGGTACGTACGTTATCACGTATTTGGCGATAGATAATTTAGACGAGGAACGTTCGAGACCTAAAAGCATTATCGTGGTGGACCGCGTGCCGCCGACTATCGAGCTTCAAGACGATATGCCCGAAGCCGTACAGGTAAACGGAACGTATACGTTGCCGTCAGCTACGGTGACGGACGATTATTCCAACGTTACTTTATACGTATACGCGATTTCGCCCGACGGACTGATGATACGTTTAATCGATTGTCAATTTACTCCGACGGTTACGGGGAAATTCAAAATCGTTTATATGGCAAAGGACCAAGACGGATCTTCAACGATAAAGACGTTCGACCTTTGGGTCGTAGAGTGAGGTAAGGTATGAGTAGAATAAAAAATATTACGAAAAAAGCGTTGGCGTTATTGCTGACCACGAGCGCATGCCTTTCCGTTTTTAGCGCGTGTAAGCCGCAAAGTGACGAGTCCGCTTTGGATAAAGTGAGCGTTTCCAAAGACTTGGCAATGACCGATATCGACCTCGTGAAGGACGGTAAAACGGAATACGTAATCGTTGAGCCGCTCAACGCCACTAATTATGAAACGTACGCGGCGGAGGAGTTAGAGCTTTATTTTGAAAGCGCGTCCGGTACGGACGTACGCATTGTAAAGGATTCGGATGTTTCGTACGATACGACGAAAAAATATTTGTCGGTAGGCAAAACCACGCTTTTGACGGCAAGCGGCGTAGAAGTTTTGGAAGAAGAATTAGGCACGGACGGATATAAAATCGTTCGTCAAGGCAACACCGTCGTAATGGCAGGTGGCGGTGGCTACGGAACGTTGTATTCCGTATACGAATTTTTACACCACTCGTTTGGCTGGGAGCCTTACGCCATAGACGAAATATATTACGAACGGGGTTTGCAGTTCAAGCTGCCTGATTTCAATTTGACGGATAAGCCCGCGTTTGAGGGACGTTCGGGCGATTGGTATTATTCGTATAACGACGCGGCTTTTGCCGCCAAATGGCGTACGTATAAGGGCACGGAATACATGATGTTCAATGAACGTGCATGGTACCATTTCCCGCACGCGCACTTTAAGATTTTGCCTCCGCAAACGTATCTTGCCGAGCATACGGACTGGTATGCGGCGAGCCAAAAGCAAATTTGTTTGTCCAGTCAAGGCGCGTACAATCAGTTCTTGATTAACTTGAAGAATTTGATTGTTAACAATCCCAGCTTGATTTATATTCCGCTTGGGGGTGAAGACAGTCCCGACGTATGCGTGTGTGGGGATTGTCAGATAGAGCAAGGCACGTACGGCGTTGCGGGGCAAACGGTTCGTTGGATCAACCGCATGGTAGCGGACGTTACCGAATGGATGGAAGACGAAGGAATGGGCGATAGAACGCTGTATTTCCCGATGCTTGCCTATTACGCTACGGAAACGCCGCCCACGAAGATGGTAAACGGCGAGCATAAACCGATTGACGATAGCTGCATACTTAACGATAGATCGCCTTTGATCTTTGCTCCTATTGCGTCTAATCGTGAATACTCGATCATGGACGAAAAAAATAATAGGAAGTTCCGTGAGAATTTAATCGGTTGGGACGTATGCTCCGATAAACTGATGTTCTATCTTTATAACGACGCTTCTTACACCGCGTTTGAGTGGTACGACGCAAGCTACGGCTTATACGAAAGCTTCCGTGTAGGCAAAGAATTAGACGTAATGTTTATGCACGTTTGTAACGAAGGGCAGCTCAAACAAGCGCGAGCTTTTCAAGTTTTGGAGGGATACGTACAATCCAAGCTGGAATGGAATCCGTATTTGGACGTAAACCAGCTGACGGACGATTTTATTAAGCATTATTACCGTGAGGGAGCGGAATACGTCAGCGATTATTATTATTTAATGAAAACGTATTATAGAGCTTTCGCGGACGATTACAATGAGCAAAATCCGAACAACACGATTTCTACGGTACAGCCGAGTGTTTCTTCCTATAATCGCGTTTTCATCGAACAGCTTTTGTCCTTGCTCGATAAAGCGCACGAGGCGATAGACGCCGCGGGATATACCGAGGCGGAAAAGGAAATGTACCATCAGCGAATTACCATTGAGAGCTTTACGCAAAGATTTATTTTGTTGGAGAATTTCAGCGCGGATTATTCTACGGAAACCTATTTGGCAATGGTAGATGCGTTTGAAGAGGATTGTATTACTTGCGGTATTCAACAGGTCAACGGTAGATATCCGCAATGCTTGACCAACGAGCAGCAATTTGCGGCTTGGCGTAAAAAAGTACAAGGATAAGGAGTAGACGTATGAAAAAAATAGTCAAAATACTGCTTTGCGTTTTTTGTATGCTCGTCGGGCTTTCTTGCGCTTTTGCTTGTACGGAGAATACGACGCCAAGCGGAAAGGAATACGAAATCCAGACAAACGCCGCTTTGTCCTTGGATAAAACGAGCGTGATTATGAACCCCGAGGGTACGTTGACGCTTACCGCCACGCTTTCGGGCGTAGAGGATGCACAAAACGCTACTTTGATTTGGAACAGTAATAATCCCGAAATCGCGACGGTGGAAAACGGCGTGGTTACCGCGCGTTCGTTGGGTACGACTTACGTTACGGTAAATTACGGTACGCTAAACGCGAATTGTAAAATTACCGTACAAGCGGCAAGCAATACCGCAAACCGTTTGCAGGTCCTGCTTTCCCAAAGCACGGTCAAGCTCAACGCGGCTTATGCAAACGGCAAAACGGCGACCTTATCCGCGCAGGCTTATAAAAATGACGAAAGCGTAACGGCAGAAATCGTTTGGGAAAGCAGCGATACGCAATACGTTACCGTGGAAAACGGCGTAGTGACGGCTGTGAAAAACGGTGGCGAAGTGCAAGTATTCGCGCGTGCCGTGATTGACGGCGTGGAGGTGACGGCGGCTTGTAAAGTCGTTACAGAGGACGAGGTTATTCTTTCCTTGCAAGCCTTGGAAGGCGTTTTAGAGCCGAATGAGGAGCGCGCGATACCCGTAACGCTTACGGTGAACGGTGAGGCTTCTACGGCGCAACCCGTTTGGAGCACGAGCGATAGCGGCGTTGTAACGGTAGAAAACGGTAAAGTAAAAGCAATCGGCGGAGGAACGGCAACGGTCTTTGCTACGTACGGAAACGTAACGCAAAGCATAGAAGTTACCGTGCGTACGTATGTGTATATTCGCACGGCGGAGCAATTCGTTCGTATCGGAGAGGGCGACGAAAATTTCGTCTACGTGCTTGCAGATAATATCGATATGGGTGCATATTTTGCAAAAAATCCGTGGTTAAACGACGAATACCTTATTGACGATTTCGTGGGAACTTTTGACGGACGCGGTTATGCCGTGACGGGTTTGACCCGTTATTGCAACGCGGACGAGCGTACGCTCAACGGCGTGTTTGGAAATATTGCGAAATCGGCAACGCTCAAAAATATTTATTTTGCCGTGACCTTACATAGCGAAGTTGCGGGAAGCCTTTTTGCTAAACAGCTTTCGGGTACGGTTGAAAATTGTTATATCGATATCGAGTTGGTAACGGGTAGCGATTACGCCTACGATACGTTTTCTTCGGCGACGGGTAGCGTTCGTAATTGCGTGTTGAATATTCGTAAGCCCAGCGGCGTTGCTTTGACGGCTTTTGCTTCGTACGGCTTTGCAAAATACGACGAATGCCTCGTGATATCGGAAAATCTTACTTATGGCGCAAAGCTTAACGGCGTGGATAGCGAGGATAATCCGTACGTGGAAAATTGCTATGCGTACGCAACGACGCAAGCTTTGCTTGCGGGTAACGGTTACGTTCTCGACGGAGCGGGTATAGGCGACGGCGATACGCAAACGCGTTATAACGGTTTTGACGAGGCTGTTTGGAGTTTTAACGGGAGTATCGCGTTGAAAAATCAAACAAGCGTTGCTCCGATTGTTGCGCCCGTAGTGGCGAAAGCAGATAACGTTGCGATTGATTTATCGGAAACGCATACCGTGACCGAACAGGGTACGAGCGAATATACGTTTGATTTCTATATTTTAGATACAAAGGGTAAGACGGTGCATACGTTTGCACAGGACGGAGCGACGTTTGTTCCTTCGGCAACGGGACGTTATACGGTAGTGAGCACTCTTACGACGAATAGCGGCGTAACGGGGTATGCTACGTACGAAATCAGCGTTTCCAACGCGGCACAATTGAACGCAACGACCAAGAGCTTTGTTTTGAAAACGGGTCAAACGGGAACGATTGCCATAGAGGGCAAGGAAGCGAGTGCGTTTAATTATTATTCTGCAAATACCGCGATAGCGACCGTAGACGAAAACGGCGTAATCACGGCGCAAGCGAAAGGCAGTACGCAAATACTTGTCGTACATAAAACGGCAAACGTAAGCACGACGATTACGACGGAGGTCGTGGACGTTGAGGAGATTAAGACGATTTCCACCGCCGAGGAATTTTTGGCGTTGACGGCGGACTCGACGGGCTATTACGTATTAACGAACGACATTCATTTGACTTGGACGAGTGAATATTGTTACGAACGCGAAACGGCAACGAAAACGGAATATTACGCTTGCTTTATTCAAATGTTCAATGCAACTTTGGACGGCAACGGATATACGCTTTCGGTTACTTACGAATGTGACGACGCAAAATACGTGCCTTGCGGCGTATTCCATACGCTTGGTACGGAATCCGTCGTCAAGAACCTGCACTACGAGTTTAACGGTACGTATAAACGCCCTAATGCACAATTCGTGGGTGTGTTTACGTATCAAGGACAAGGCAAAATGCAGGATTGCTATATGCAAGCGCGCGTTTCGCATCTGCAAGGCTCGAATGCAACGGTAGACCAAGAAGGCTTTATTGCTACTGCATCTAATCCGCTTGGCAACCCGACGGCATACTTTAACAACGTCATCTTTGAGCTTTCCCTCCAAAACGAAAACGGCGAACGTGCAAATAGCGGTTATGCGATTCGTTACGGGTCGAAAGGACCGTATGTTACCGATTGCGTATTTATCCGCAACGGTGCAACGCAAACGTTTTACGGGCAAGGCGTTCAAGGCGGTAGTGCTTGTAATATGAATAGCGGGTATTTCTATCGTACCCTGTACGATTTCGTGACCGCCCACAACGGTTGGCGACAAAATACGGCGCGGGTCGTATCCAGTATTTCGGACGGTGCGCCCGTATACGGTGCTTGGAGCGAAAAATGGAATATTTCCCAAGACGGCGTGTATTTGTTGGGCAGAAAGGTTGCGAACGTTGCATACGAAGACTACGGTGAAGCACCCGTTATGGCTGTCGGCTATACGAACGGTAGCTTGACTTGGAGCGAGGACGGCTCGTTTGACGTTTATCTCAACGACGCGTACGTGGGTAACTCCTCGACGGGTAGCTTCGATTTGTATTCTGAAATCGTGAAAACGTACGGCGTAACGACAAATCGGTACAACGTAGTCGTGGAAAACAAGGAAAAAGGCGTTACGGGCATTGCGGTCGTCAACGTTGTCTTGCTCAATCAAGAAAATTTCCTTGCCGAAATGAGCGACGCAAAAACGGCGTACAAACACCTCGTTTTAACCGAAGACGTGACGGTTGGTTACGAGGCGTATAGGTCTTTAAGTGCGACCGAAGAAAACGGCGGTAGATATCAAGTTTGGGGAAGCGTGTATGCGTTTGATAAATTTAACGCAACGTTAGACGGCGACGGACATAAAATCAGCTTGCGCTTGGATTACAACGAAGCCCAGGCAAACAGGCTTACAAATAAAGGCTGGTTTGTGGCGGGCTTGTTCCAAAACTTGGGTGGAACGGTTAAAAATCTTGAATACGATTGCATCGCTACGTATTTGATTGATACTCGTGACGCTTCGGGTGATAGAGGCTTCTTTGCTTTTCAGGTAGGGGAAACTTCGAAAGTGGAAAATTGTTATATCCACGCGACCTTGATTCCCACGACGGACGGAACGACGAAGGCTGTTGACGAGCACGCCGTACTTATTACGATGGGAACGAATGCAACCTCTAACGTGGTATTTGAAAACGTAATTTTTGACGTTAACTACGTGACGGGTGAAGGCACCCTTGCCGATGCGTACGTTACGGGCGATAAGAGTAAAGGAACGCATATGAAAAATTGCGTGTTTATCGACGCTGGAACGCCTTTTAAGCCTTCCTTTAACTCCGGATACAATCTTCGTGTTACCGAAAGCTATACGTATCCTTCCATTGAAGCCTTTTTGGCGGGCACGGACGGCACGGCTTGTAACGGCTTATTTACCGTACCTACGTTGAATACGTATACGTATATGGAAGAAGCAATCGAGGGTACCGTTCAAAAGCACGATTCGTTCAAAGCAACGGGCGTTTGGAGCTTTGATAACGTCAATATCTATCTTTGCGGCAAAAAAGTATATCCTGTCAATCGTGCTATTACGGCGACAATTTTGGGTGATACGCTCACCGTTACCGATACGGAAGTCGTGGGCGATTTGAACTACGACGTATATATGGGTACGAATAAGCTCGGCTCGTTTACGGGTAAGACTTGCAATCTTTTGGCAATGCTTGACGGAAAGCTCGTTGCGGGAACAAATAACGTTACCGTAACGGTAAAAACGACGAGTGGCGTTGCGGCGGAAACGACGGCAACGGCAACGTATATCGGCTTGACGCAAGATAATTTCTTGGAAAAGGTAGGCTCGTCCACGGCAACCGATTATATGGTAATGCTTGAAAACGTAAGCTTTGGTGACGAGGATTACAATACCACGAATAATGCAAAAATTTGGGGATATAGATACGGCATTCTCAAAACGCAAGGCACGTTAGACGGGCGTGGTTGTAAAATCAGCGTAACAGTAGACGGGACGACGGATTATTACGGCGGTTTATTCCATACGATTGACGGAACGCTTAAAAACTTGGAATACGATATAACCGCGACGTACTTATATAACAGTTCGCAATTGAAAAAAGGCTTCTTTGCCTTTAATACAATGCAGTCTACGTTTGAAAATTGCTATATTCACGCAACGGTAACGACGAGCGTAACGGATACGGGCGCGTATTTGATAACGACCGCGCAAAACGGAACGAATGCCAGCGCGACGACAGGCGAGGGTTCGTTTAATAACTGTATCTTTGCGTTAAAACACTACGACGTAGAAGCCGAAAGCTACGTAGACGGTTATTTGACGGGACCCAACTCGTATAACGTTACGACGAAGAATTGTGTATTTATCACCTCGGGAACGGGTGGAAGCGCGTTGTTTGGTACGTTTGCCTCTACAAACCCCGGCTATAAAGGCGTTGTAACGAATTGCGTAAAATACGCAACGCTTGCCGATTTCTTGGAGGGCAAGAACGGTATTCTTTGCGAGGGCGTATACAAA
>JAZNGH010000012.1:0-27400 GCA_045576335.1 Candidatus Scatosoma sp. | reverse complement strand
AATGATTGTTTCGCATATCTAGTATAACAGATATTTTGAACTCTGGCGAGTACTTTTTGAATGTTTGTCCTTTTTTTGCCATAAAATTATGCACCTCCAAAAGTTTGTCTAACTTTTGGAGGTGCATATCATAACAGCCGTTTTTTCTTTTATTTATCGTCAGAATTTTTTTTCATAAAGTAATCGACGAATCTCGGGCGGTGCTTGCGATCGGGTGCAGGCTGTTCCGCTTGCGGCGTTACGTCGGGAATGGGGTCGTCCGGTTCAAACGCGTTCACGGGCGCGGGTTGTGCAGGCTGAACGGGCTGTGCGGGAACGGGTTGCGCGTATACGGGCGGGTAAGCGTTGGGCGCTTGCGGCGCGCCGTAAGTAGGCTGTGCGTAAGGAGCGGCGTAATACCCCTCCGTTCTATTCTCCGCAACCGTTGCGTTGTCAATTTTTTGAGAAAGCATAGACGCTTGACGGAGCGCGGAATTTTGCGCGTCCGTGCCGATACCGTTTTGCTGATTGTTAAAGCCCGTAGCGATAATAACGACCTCTACCTCGTCGGACATATTTTCGTCGATACACGCGCCGAAAATGACGTTTGCGGAATAATCGATTACCCCTCTCACGAGGTCAGCCGCCATAACGACTTCGTCCAAGGACAAATCCTTTCCGCCGATAATATTCAAAATAACGGAGCTTGCGCCCTCAATCGTCGTATTGAGCAAGGGACTGCAAACCGCACAACGCACAGCGTCGGAAATGCGTTTTTCGCCCTTGGCAACGCCGATACCCATGTGTGCAAGACCGCGACCTTTAAGCGTCGTCTTTACGTCGGCAAAATCGAGATTTATCAAAGAGGGTTTGACGATAAGCTCCGCAATGCCGCGAATACCTTGACGGAGCACCTCGTCCGCGACCTTTAAGGAATCGGAAAAAGACGTGCCTTTGGGTACGACCTGACGGATTTTATCGTTGGGAATGGTGATAATGGAGTCCACCGATTTACGCAATTCTTCCACACCTGCAACGGCGTTGTCCATTCTACGCTTTGCCTCGAAATTGAAAGGCAAGGTAACGACCGCGACGGTGAGGATTTTCATTTCCTTTGCAATTCTTGCAATCACGGGAGCCGCACCCGTACCCGTACCGCCACCCATACCTGCCGTAATGAACAAAAGGTCGGTGTCCTTTAATGCTTCCTGTATCGCTTCTTTATTTTCTTCCGCCGCGGCCCTGCCAACAGAGGGGTCTGCCCCCGCGCCGAGCCCTTTGGTCAATTTTACGCCGATTTGAATGCGGTTTGCCGATTTGGAGCGCGCCAAAGCCTGATTATCCGTATTAACAACGATATATTCCGCGCTTTGCAAACCCGATTCAATCAAACGGTCCACGGCGTTATTACCCGCGCCGCCGACGCCGATAACCTTGATTTTCGCCACGCCCGAAAGATTGTTTACGGTAGCTTCTGCCGTATTTTCCGCTTGGGGAGCAGAATAGCCGTAATTCGTGTTTTCATCATAAAAATCGTTCATTTCTTTTTTCCTCCGAAACTGTTAAAAAATTTTTGCAGCCAACCGCGTTTCTTGCAATCGGTCAACGCCATATCGAGGAGAGATATCCTCGACGAAAAAGCGGGTTTATCATAATAAGGGAGGTCGGGAGCAACCAACTCCGTCAAACGCCCCAAGCGTTTTGCGATATGCTCCGTCGCGCCCGCAATACCGCACACCCCCTCGCCCGTCAAGCTGATGGGGTTTACCGCGAATACCGTCGTTGCTTTTTCACGGTAATATTTCCCGAAAAACTCCTCTACCCTTTCGCAAAGCTCGTCCAAGCTGCACTTGACGATATCGTTTATTCTCTGTACGGAAAACGCCGCGTCGCCGCGCTCGTTCGTCCATACGAGTTCCTTGGGAACGCCGCCCCCTGAAATATTCGCCGCGGCAAGGATTTCTTCCGCCATACCGTAATCGACGTTCAAGCCCTCCATCAAAGCGACGAGAACGCTACCCAAGCCGAAATCGAAACTTTCCTCGCGCACGATACCGTTGCCGTACACGACGGATACGGAAGTCGTCAAAAAACCGATATCCAAAAGGAAGGCGTATCCCTCGCGGCGTTTTTGCGGCAATAAATACACGGCTTGTGCCAGCGTCGAGGGCAGGTATTTGATTTGCTGAAAATCCAAATCGTTCAAAACCGAGCTTGTAATCTCGTAAAAACAATCGGACACGAAATAATAACAAAGCGCGCCTTTCAACAAAGTGGTCGGTACGCCGTATATATCCTCGGCTTCGAAATATTTACGGTTATCCCCCAAGGTAAAATACATATCCGAACGCCGAATACAACGCTCCTTGGCAAGCAAACCGTTTAATCCGCTTTCATACAACGCGTCGATATCCTGTGAAGAGATTTTCCGTTTCGAGGGGAAAGAAATGGTATGTCCTTTCGTCATAACGGATAAAAACGGCGTGGGAACGCCGACGTAAATTTCCCCGATTACTCCCTCGTAATTTTGCCGAACGCTCGTGATAGCCGTTACGACCGCACGACGAAACGCCTCCTTGTCGAAAAAGCCCTCCGTTGAAAAACCGTCGTATTTTTCCGTATGACTGCCGTAAAACACGAACGTATCATTGACGCCCTTCGAGCCGAGGAAAAAGGTTATTTCATACGACCGTACGTCTAAAACCGCCACGCTTTCGTTTCTCATAAATTCTCTTCCGCTCCGTATGATACGGTTTATTTAATAACAAACCTTTCGTTTATTATACACTATTTACCACGGGTTGTCAATGAATTGAGAAAAAAAACCTTGAAAAAAACACGCCTCGTAGCGTGTTTTCGTCATTTTTTTCCATTTTAAGCCGCGTCGGCGATTATATCCTTGTCGTGATAGGTCGCTTGCACCTCGCCCGTCAGCTCGGAAACGGTCACGAGCAGCATACCGCAAGTCCTTTCCAAATCGCTCAAACCGTCGTTTCCCGCACCCAGGTATTTGTTGATTGCGATTTCCGCCTTCCGTTCCGTTTGCTCGGAAGGGTTGTTTATATAAATGGTCACACCCTCGAAGGTGGATAACTTCAAGGTCACGGTTTCCTCCGAGCTACCCCCTCTTTTGAGTTCAATTGCGCTGATATTTCTACGGATACCGTTTAACAACGCGTCCGCTTTTTGGCAGAAAGCCAAAAGATAAGAAACGCTTTCGTCACCCGTGATTTTCTGTCCTTTTTCACCGCTTACGGTAACGCCCGTAACGAGCAGGTTATTACTCATACCCGTTTCGTCCGAACGGTTGTAATATTCGTCGCGAATACCCAACACCGTGCCGTCGACACCGAGAATATAATATCCGCCCGCCTCGTTTGCAATTGCGTACACTTCCGCGTCCTCCGTGACTTGTACGACGATACGGTTGGGGTATGCCTTTTCAAATTTTTGAATACGGAAATAGGGAAAGTCCTCGACGATGACTTCCGCGGGAGCAGCCTCCGCCGAAAAAATGCTTTGTTTTTCGTACGCCGCCAACAGGCGCGCCTTCAATTCTTCGGCTTCCGTTTCCGCTTCTTCGGAAATCGTCAAAGCGTCAACGAGTACCTCGTCTACGCGATAGACCGTGGCAAAGCCAAGCATCGCGCCCGATAAAAAGACAAGCACCGTCAACAATATGACCAAAAATTTTTTCGCTTTCATTCCCTTTTCCTCATTCGTAGTTTGTCACAAGCGAACGCTTATATCCGTACTCTACGGATTTTCGCCCCGAGTTTTTTCAGCTTATATTCAAAATCGGCGTAGCCTCTGTCAATATGCGATAAATCGATAACCTCGCTTTTTCCCTCCGCCTTCAACGCCGCCACAACGAGTGCCGCGCCGCCGCGAAGGTCGCCTGCCGTTACCCGCGCGCCGTGTAATTTTTCCACGCCGCGTATGACCGCGGTTCGCCCCCGAACGGTGATATCCGCACCCATTCTTTTCAGCTCCGCCGCGTATTTGTAACGGGTTTCAAACAAATTTTCTACGACGAGCGTCGTTCCGCGCGCCGTCGTACAAAGCGCGGAATATTGCGCTTGCAAATCGGTGGGAAAGCCGGGGAAGGGCGTCGTTTCCACCAAATTCGCACTTTTAAGCAATCCGTCGCTTCTAATTATTATTCTATCATTTTTTGTATGTATTTTGCAACCGTTTTCACGCAATTTATGTAAAAGTGCGGCAATATTTTCCGTCGGAACGCCCACCGTTTCGATTTCACCGCCACAGGAAGCCGCGGCAACGAGATACGTTCCCGCCTCAATCCTATCGCCTATCGGTGTGTATTCCAGCCCGTACAGCCTCTTTACGCCCTCGATTACGACCGTTCCCCCGCCCGCACCGCGCACCTTTGCGCCCATTGCGTTGAGAAAATTTTGCAAATCTACGATTTCAGGCTCTTTCGCCGCGTTTCGAATGACGGTAACGCCCTGTGCCTTTACCGCGGCGAGAATGATGTTTTCCGTCGCGCCGACGCTGGGAAAATCAAGCAGGATATCCGCACCGACGAGTTTATCCGCTTTACATTCTATGTAGCCGCCCTCTTCGATAATTTCCACGCCCAAGCGTTTCAAGCCCGATAAATGCAAATCTATCGGCCGAAGCCCGATATCGCAACCGCCGGGATAGGAAATTTTTGCCCGACGGAAACGCGTTAAAACGGAGCCGAGCATAAAAACGGAAGAACGCAGTTCCCTTGTCAGCCGCGGAGGTATCTCATGGGAAACTGCGTTGGAGCTGTCGATAACGGCAATATCGTTTCGTCGTTGTATTTTACAACCGACCTCACTCAATATGCGTAGCATATTTTCCACGTCTGCAATCGTCGGCACTCCTTTGATTTTCACTTGTTCGTCGGTTAAAACGGATGCGGCAAGAAGCGGAAGCACGGTATTTTTCGCGCTTTGTACCTCCACCCTTCCATACAGTTTTTCACCGCCCTCTACGATATATTTATCCATACGATAAAGCTCCTTATGCTTTATTGTATGAATTGTACCCGTTTTTTTGTTCGCTCCGCGCCAAGTCGTTATGACGAGATATGGCGTATAATATACCCATAGAAGCCATGGTAATAATCAACGAGGTATTCCCCGAGCTTATCAAGGGCAACGGCAAGCCCGTCGGCGGTATACTGCCGCTGACGACGAGCGCGTTTATTACCGTTTGTATACCGTATACGAGCGTAATTCCCGAAGCAAGCAGCATAGAGAAAAAATCGTTTGCTTTCGAAGCTACTTTTATTCCCTTGAAAATAAGAAACGCGCTCACCGCAAATAAGACGATTATACCGACAATGCCCAGCTCTTCCCCGATAATGGAAAGAATAAAATCACTCTCCGCAAAGGGCAAAAAACGGTATTTTTGGCGGGAGTTGAACAATCCCGTTCCAAACCAACCGCCGTTACCGAGCGCGTACAGCGATTGAATGAGCTGATACCCCTCTCCGCGCGGGGATTCCCAAGGGTCGAGAAACGCGCTCAATCTGGAAAGTCGATAGGGTTCGGCGATAATCAAGAGCGGCACGGCAAGGAGCGCGGGCACGAAAATCACCAAAAAGTGTTTGATTTTCATTCCCCCCAAAAAGAGCATAGCGAGCATTAACAGCCCCACGCACATAGTAACGGACATATTCGGCTCTATAATAATCAAAACGCATATTGCCCCGCCCGCCAACAAAACGGGTAACACGCCCTTAAAGGTCCTCAACCTGCCCATATCCTCGGACATATACGAGGCAGCAAATACGACGAAGCCGTATTTGGCAAGCTCGGACGGTTGCAGGGTAAAGCTGCCGATTCCTATCCATCTGGTCGCCCCGTAGCTCGTTTTTCCTATCCCCGGCACGAACACGAGCAAAAGCAGGAGCATAGGCACTATCAACGCCACCCAGCGTATCTTTTTACCGTTGAGTTTACGCGGGTTTAATTTACCACATAAAAGCATTGCAACAATCCCGCCGACGAAGCCTATCAACTGCTTTTTCACGAAAAACAGCTCGTCGCCGTATTGCGTTTTTGCCACGTATCCGCTTGCCGAATACACCGCCACGACGCCAAACGCCGCAAGAAGCACCGTAACGATTAAAATGGAAATATCGCCCTTCGGTCTTTTACTCGATATCCTCGTCAGCGTCTGTACGGACAGGCTCTCCGTTACCCTCCTCGCTTCCGCCGTTTTCTTGCTCGTCTTCTGTGATTGAGCGTACGATTTCGACAAATTTATCACCTCTTTCCTCATACCCGGAAAACTCGTCAAAGCTTGCGCTTGCGGGGCTTAAAAGCACCGTTTGCCCTTTACGAGCCAGCATAATTGCGATTTTGACCGCCATTTCAAAGCCGAAGCAAACGGTCACCTTTTCAAACGCCGCTTCTCTTGCACATTTGAGGAGCTCGTAACGGTTTTCGCCGTACAATACGGCGTGTACGACGGACGCGTTTTTCAATTTTTCAAAGAGTGGGGAATAATCGTAGCCTTTATTTTTACCGCCCAGCAAAAGGATTGTTTCGCCCTTTACCGTTTCAATCGCTTTCACGGTCGCGTCCACGTTCGTCCCCTTTGAATCGTTGACGAAACGCACGCCGTTCCTTTCGCCAACGTATTCTATGCGGTGTTTTATCCCCTTAAAAGAGGTCAACGCCTTTGCAATCGTATCCGTTGTAACGCCCATGAGCTTTGCTGCCGCGATTGCCGCCAAGGCGTTTTGTACGTTATGTAAGCCCGCCGCAAACAGCTCGTTTGCCGAAACGAGCCTTTCGTTTTTATAATATAACGCCCCGTTTTCGTAATACGCACCGTTGACCCGTTCCCGAACGGAAAACCAAACGGGTTGCGCTTTGGTCTTTTCCACAAAGCCCCGCACGATTCTATCGTCGTAATTGAGCACGGCGTATTCCGCTTCCGAAAGATTTTTCAAAAGCTTGGCTTTTAGAAAAATATAATTTTCCATATTATAATGTCGGTTTAAGTGGTCTTCGGTGACGTTGAGAACGATCGCAATATGCGGATATAGGGAATTGAGCGTTTCTAATTGAAAGCTGGAAATCTCCGCAACGGCAACCGCGTTTTCCGCAAGATCGCAAAAATCAATCATAGGTGTTCCCACGTTTCCGCAAGCGCGCGCATCAAAGCCGCCCGCCCGTAAAATTTCCGCCAAAAGGGAAACCGTCGTCGTTTTTCCGTTCGTGCCCGTTACCGCCACAATCGGACAGCGCATATACCGCGCGGCAAGCTCCGTTTCCCCAACCACCGCCTTTTTATTGCGCTTGAAAGCCACGGCAAGCGGATGGTCTATGGGAATACCCGGGCTTAACACGAGTGCGTCGCATACCTCCGCCGTTTTGGATAAGCTTTCCTTGGAAACGAGCTTCGCACCCATTTCCGTCAAAGCGCGCGCCGTCTGCTCCACCCGTTCGCCCGTTACGTCGTCGTAAATATACACGCTCGCGCCGTTTTTGAGCAAAAATTCCGCCGCGGAACGCCCTGACTTCGAAAGACCAAGCACGAAAAAAAGCTGTTGTTTGGGATACATAATAAACCTCCTTACGCCGAAAGAATACAAATCGCGCCAAGCACCGCCGTAATCACCGAATAGGCGTAAGCGATTTTACTTTCCGAAAAACCTTTCTGCTGAAAATGATGATGAATGGGCGACATAAGAAACACACGTTTCCCCCCCGTTACCTTATAATATATTACTTGCACGAGGACGGATATGACCGAAATCACGAACATAATCCCCACTACCGCAATATATAAAGCGTTGCCCGTAAAGCTTGCCACGCAAGCGGCAAACCCGCCGAGTGCCAACGAGCCCGTATCCCCCATAAAAACGGAAGCGGGCGAGGTGTTGAAAAAGAGATACGCCAGCAACGCGCCCACGAGCGCAAAGGCGATTTTCGCCTGCCCCAAGCTCGCGTTTTCAAGCACGATTAACACGCCGAGCGTTGCGAAAAAGGGCACGCTCACGCCTGCCGCCAAGCCGTCTAATCCGTCGGTGAGGTTGACCGCGTTGACCGTTGCCAGAAAGACGAACACGACGAGCGGAAAAATCCAAGCACCGATATCCACGCGCAAATCAGAAAAGGGAATATACAGCTCCGTCAACCCCGTCCGTAGACAAAAAATCCCCGCAAAAACGGCGATAAGCGTTTGAAAAGCAAACTTTTGCCAAGCCTTCAAACCTAAATTTTCTTTATGGCGAAGCTTCAAAAAGTCGTCAATCAAGCCTACCGCGGTATACGCAAGCCCGATTGCCAAGGTAAGAAAAACGCTCGTATCCGCTTCGCCCATAAAAATCACGACGGCAACGATTGCCGCCGAAACGAACGCAAGCCCGCCCATCGTGGGCGTACCGCTCTTTTTCTTATGTTCCTTTACGTAAACGAGTATATTTTGTCCCGCTTTCCATTTCCGTAAAGCGGGAATAAGCACGAAACAAAACGACAAGGAAAGCGCAAACGCTACGAGCGCAACAGAAAAACACGATTGCATACTTCTTAAAAGCCTAATTCATCTCCTTTATTTCTTAACCAATTCAATATAATCCGAACCCGCGCAAAAGGCGTCTTTTTAGCGTCTTACGCCAAATGCGCCCTTATAGTACGCGAGTACGATTGCGGTCGCCTTCGACAAAATCCATCTAAAAATACGCTCTTTTGCGTGCCCCGCAATTTTCAGTAGGCAAATTTTAGGCGGATATAAGGCGAAAGCCGAAGTCAAACCCGACGGTTTGGCAAGGTTTTTAACGCAATATGCGCCAAAATTCGCCACTCAAAATCGGG
Organism: Candidatus Scatosoma sp.; assembly: GCA_045576335.1. Classification (GTDB taxonomy): domain Bacteria; phylum Bacillota; class Clostridia; order Christensenellales; family Borkfalkiaceae; genus Scatosoma. Next base: position 18,599 of record JAZNGH010000012.1, on the reverse strand, counting down.
TTTGGATTATATTGACTTGGTTATTATTTTTTCGATTATATCATTGTCGTTGAAGGGATATTTTATACCCATAATCTCCTGATAATCCTCCCCGCCTTTCCCCGCAACGAGCAACACGTCGCCCTTGCGAAGAAAATCAAGCGCGTAGCCGATTGCCTTTTCCCTATCGGGTACGACCACGTATTTCACGGAAAAACGCCGATACCCCCTTTCGATTTCCGAAAGGATATCCAGAGGGTCCTCATAACGCGGATTATCCGAGGTCAAAACGGCGAAATCGCATTTTTTCGCCACCGTAGCGCCCATAATCGGGCGTTTGGATTTATCGCGGTTTCCTCCGCAACCGAAAAGACACACGAGCCGCCCCTTACAATGCCGCCGTAAAACGGAGAGCGATTGCTCTAACCCGTCGGGCGTATGTGCAAAATCCACAAACACGTCCGCGCCGTTGACCAAGCAAACGCGCTCCAAACGCCCCTTTACCCCCTGCAACGCAAAAAGCCCTTTTGCAACCGTATGCAATTCTACGCCGAGCGCGACCGCGCAAGTCGCCGCCGCAAGCGCGTTGTACACGTTATGCTTGCCCGCAAAGGACAACGAAACGCGCTGTATCTCGTCGTTGATATTCAAAACGCATTCCGTTTTATCCAGCGTTTCGTCCGTCACGATCGCAAAGGAGTCGGAGGGCGTGTTCAAGCCGTAATACAGCGTGTTTTCATTCCCTCTCAAATCGCCCAAAATCCGCCCCGTTTCGTCATCCCCGTTCAATACCGCAAGCGGACAAATATCGTTTGAAAATAGCCCCGTTTTCGCCTTTCTGTAAGCAACCATATCCCCAAAGAAATCCAGATGGTCTTGCGTGAGGTTCGTAAAGATACAAGCGGCGAAACGAACGCCCGCCGTCTTCTTATAATATAGTGCGTGCGCGGAGACCTCCATAACGACATATTCCACGCCGCGCAAAAACATTTCTGCTAACGTTTTTTGTAAGGGAATGGGGTCGGGCGTCGTTAAATCGCAAGCGGTAACGCTTTCGCCGTATCGAACGCCGAGCGTGCCAATTACGCCAACACTTTTTCCTGCCGCTTTGAGTATTTCGGCAAGCATATACGAGGTAGTCGTTTTGCCGTTCGTACCCGTTATACCGATTACCTTCAAATTTTCCGACGGATTGCCGTAAAACGCCGCACTCGTTAACGCAAGCGCTTCGCGGGTGTCGTGCACGAGAATTTGCGGAACGTTCACCTCCAAAACGTATTCCGCCACGATTGCCACAGCCCCTCTTTTGATAGCTTCCGCCGCGAACGCGTGCCCGTCGTAGCTGCCGCCCGTAAGGCAAAAATATAACCCGTCCTGATTTTCCGTACGGCTGTCCGCGCTCAAACGGACGATTTCCCGTTCGAAATCGTTGCCCCCGTATACGATTTCTGCTCCCTCTAAACAATTTGTCAGCTTGCTTAAACGCATCTTCCATTCACCCCAATCGATTAGTCTATTTTATTGTATTCGCCTGTCCGCGGCGGTATGTTTTTAAGCGGAATAATTCTCTTGGATTTTTTTGCAATAGTAAATATCCCCGCGTTTTTACGCGGGGATATTTATTATCTGGGTTGTATATTCTTCAAGGAAATTATCCCTTGAAATATCTCCCCCGCGCACGGCGCGGCGACGACGGAACCGTAATACGCGCCTTGCGGTTCGTTAACAATTACGAGCGCAAGATATTTCGGCGCGTCGGCAGGAAAAAAGCCAACGAACGAGGAAACGTATTTGCCTGCTGCGATATGGCCGTCAACGAACTTTTGTGCCGTTCCTGTCTTACCGCCGACGCGGTAACCTTCTATATACGCTTTTTTACCGCTTCCTTCGCGCACGACGCCCTCCAACATAGTGGCAAGGATTGACGAGGTTTTTTCACTAACCGTACGGTTTTTTACCGTATTTTCCGTTTCACGGAGAACGTAACCGTCGTTTGCGTATATTTTCTTGACGAGATGGGGCGTATAATAATATCCGCCGTTGATTGCCGAAGCCGTCGCGCAAGCAAGCTGTATCCCCGAAACCGCAATCGTTTGCCCAAAACCGATACGCGCAAGGTCGCAATCCCGTACCGCCGTTTGCGGTAACAATAAGCCGTAAGCTTCACCGCCGTAATCAATGCCCGTCCTTTTTCCAAACCCGAATGCAGACAGATATTCGTAAAAGGTATCCGTTCCAAGCGAAAGCGCCATATCCGTAAAGCAAGGGTTACAGCTGTTATTAAGCGCTTCGGCGAGCGTTTGGTTGCAATGCTTGCCGTTGGCATGGTTGCTCCAACATTTGACCGTCGTGCCGTCTACGGCACGCGTACGGGAGCTTGGAAATACGTATGTAGGCGAAAACGCTTTCGGATTGCCCTTAAAATGCTCTTCAAGGTTTGCTGCCGAGGTAATCACCTTAAAGGTCGAGCCGGGCTCGTAAATATCGCATACCAAGCCGTTTCTGGACAATTTATTCAGCGTTTCCGCGTCGTTTCGCGGAATTTCGTTAAGGTCGTAAGAGGGATAGTTCGCCAAAGCTAATATTTCAAAGCTGTTCACGTCCAAAACGATACATTCGGCGGAAACGGGATTATACGTCGCCGAAACCTTTTCCAACGCACTTTCTACGATTTCTTGTATGCCGTAATCAATGGTAAGCTCCACGTTATAGCCGTCCTCGGCGGGCAAATAGGTTGCTACGCTGTTTTCAATCTCTATTCCAACCAAATCGGTTTCGTACAGCAATTCCCCGTTTTCGCCCGCGAGATATTCCTCGTAATACTTTTCCACCCCCGTCGTGCCAACGTTATCGACGGATGTAAAGCCAAGTACCTGACACAGCGCGTCGCCTTTGGGGTAAACGCGTATATTATCACGGGAATAATACACGCCCTCCACCGCTTGCGAAGCGAGATTTTCCACCGCCTCCTTGCTTACGCGTTTGGCAACGGTGATTTCAGAAGCCTTTTTCTTGGTCAATTTCTCGTACACGGCCGCTTCCTGCAAATCCAGCGTTTGCGAGAGTATTTTTGCCGTCGCCGCTTTGTCCTTTACGGCATTAGAGCGTGCAAAAACGGTGTAAGCAGACGTATTGTCCGCAAGCACCACGCCGTTTCTATCCGTAATTTTCCCACGCTCGGCAACGATAGGCAATTCACGCGTCCACTGGTCGAGGGCGCGGTAGTTAAGCTCTTCTTGCCAAATGACCTGCACGTAAAAAAAACGACCCACCAAAAAGCAAAAAAGAAAGGTTACTGCCAAACTCACGGCAAGTAACCTCTTTCGTAAAACCGATATTGAATATTCTTTATTCGTCCTTTTGATAATACAAACGCTCCTTAAAAGTCCTTTGTATTATTTTATTAGCCTTGTACCTCAATCATACCTTGCGACAACGCATATTCGCGAATGGTTTGCTCCGATTGCGCTTCTGCAAGGCGACGCTGTACGGACGCGTGCTCTTCCACGAGCTCCGCGCGTCTTTGTTCAAGGTTTTGGATCCGTACGCTTTGTGCGTTGAGCGCGTGCGTATTCACGCAAATCAGCGTAAGCATAAGCACGACGAGTACGGCGCAAGCCGCCATTACCAACTTTGCCATACGGGAGAGAGAATATTGTTCCTCTACCGCTACGCTTGCCACGGGAGCAGCCGTAGGCATAACGATTTCTACGGGCATAGCCGCAACGGGAGCGGGCGCAACTACGGTTGCCGCCGTTTCCGAGATCGCGTTGAATTTTTCCGTTGTGAAAACGGGCGAATCAATCCGCTCGCGTACGAATTCCGTCACTTGGGGCGTTTGTTCGAATACGGGCGTTTCCGTGTAAACGGGTGCTTCGGGCGTGAGAACGGACGCACGAACGGTCGTCGCGCCAAAATCCGTCGTAGGCGTACCGCTTGCAAACTGATCTGCTTCCGCGTCTTGCAATCTACGGTAGCGCTCGTTTATAAGCGCGTTATGTTGTTGCTTTTGCGCCTCTTCCTCGGCGGTCATCTTTCGTGTTCTTTCTAATTCTGCCGTCATAGCCTTACTCCTTTCCTCCGTTCTTCACGTTTTTCCTTATATAAATTCCCTTATCTTTTGTAATCGACTTTTCAAATTCTTTCCGCGATACGCAGCTTTGCACATTTGCTTCGCGAGTTTTCTTGCAATTCGGCTTCCCCTGCCGTAATGGGTTTTTTCGTTATAATTTTAAGCTCTGGTTTTTTTCCGCATACGCATACGGGAAAACTCGACGGGCATCTGCAAGGATTTTCCAAATACCGAAACGCCTCTTTTACGATTCTGTCCTCCAAGGATTGAAAGGTCAAAATCACGATACGCCCGCCTTTTTTTAATCTTCGCGATAAAGATAACGTAAGCTCGTACAGCCCGTCCAACTCCCCGTTGACTTCTATACGAAGAGCTTGAAAGCTCTTTCTTTCACACGGTGCGCCGAAACGGAATTTTGCGGGAATGCTGTTACGGATAATTTCCGCAAACTCCCCCGACGTTTTCAAGGGCTTGTCCTGACGGTATTTTACTACGTTTCTGGCAATCTGCTTTGCAAACGTTTCTTCACCGTAGGTTTTCAGTATTCTCGTCAGCTTTTCTTCCGAATACGTATTGAGAACGATCTCTGCCGTCAACGGCGCGTTTCTGTCCATTCGCATATCGAGCGGCGCGTCTGCCATTCGATAAGAAAAACCGCGTTCTTCGTCGTCTATTTGATGGGAAGAGATACCGAAATCCAAAATTGCTCCGTCGATTTTATCTATCCCCGCCTTTTCAAAGACGATTTCATAATCTTTATAATTAGATTTATAAATGGAATATCTGCCTGCAAAGGCGGACAATCTCTTGTTTGCGGCTTCGATTGCTTCGTCGTCAAGGTCGGTTGCGATCAGCTTGCCGTTTGGAGCGGTGCGTTTGAGTATCTCGTAGGAATGTCCACCGCCACCCACCGTTCCGTCGAACCAGACGCCGCCCTCTTTCAAAGCCAGCCCCTGCATACATTCTTCCAACATAACGGGTTTGTGCGAAAATTCCAACATTGCTTAAATCCCCAATTTTTTGAGTTCCGCGTCGTAATCGACGCCTTCGATATACTCGTAATATCTTTCAGCCGCCCAGATCTCCAAGCGTTTGCCCCTACCCAGGGTAACTACGTTTTTGGTAATCCCTGCCATTTTTTTGAGTGCCGTCGGGAGCGTTACTCTGCCCTGACCGTCCTCTTCGGCGGAGAATATGTTTCCGAAGAAAAGCGTCGAAGCCTCGCTGGCTTCCGATATGCCCTCTTCCGACAAGCTGCTAATCGTGTCGTCGAGAAGGTCGTCCGACATTACGCAAATGCAACGGTTCATACCGCGGAAGAAGCTATACGTCTTTTCACCGTGCTCCCCCGTCAGCTCTTTCTTGAAGCGAGAGGGAATACGCAAGCGGTTTTTGTCGTCCAACTGATGTTCGAATACGCCTTTGAACATTGCTTTATCCCTCCTTGCTTTTTTATCCCATTACACATTAAAATAAATGCTTGATACTATTATACAACCACTTTTGCCCCTTGTCAATAGTTTTAAGCCGTTTTTTTGAAAAAAATTTGAAAATTTTGGGATTTTTGACCACTCATTGACAAATTTACACGAACGTTTGTTCGAAAACGCTTTGATTGTACGTTTCCTGTGACCCCAAGAAGAGAACAGAGCCCTTTTTTTTGCCTACGTTTGACCCCTGCATAGGATTTTTTGCGTCTTGGGTCAGCGGTGGTTGCCCGTCCCTATTTTTTTCAAGAAGGGAACGTAAACGGCGCGCGATCCCCTCGTTTCCGTCGTATACCTCACACCCGTAAAACTCGCGTATCTCTTCTTTTATATAAATATAATGCGTGCAACCCAACACGACGGCGGCGGGAGCGGCTTTGGGCAGATACGCCGTATAGTCGGTTGCGCTTTGAAATATGCCCTTTTCGATTGCGCCCGCCAACGACGGACAAGGAATGGCGCGTATTTCCGTTTGGGGAAAACGGCGTTTGGCGCGTTGACACAGCGCGTGAAAGCGCGCGCTATCGTTGGTGGCAGGCGTTGAAAGGACGAGAATATCGTTGTACTTGCGCGCCGCGGAAAAAACGGCTGGCTCTGCCCCCACAATCGGAAAAGCGTATTGTTGGCGTAACGTCTCTACACATACGGCAGTGGCGGTATTACACGCCACGACCGCCGCTTTTACTTGCAGCTTTGCAAAAACCTCAAACGCTTCGAACACGTAGCTTTGTATACGCTCCGTGGGAAGTGCGCCGTAAGGCGCTCTCGCGTTATCGCCGAGATAATAAAAGGTTTCGTCGGGTAGATACTTTCTGCAAGTAGCCATAACAGTCAAACCGCCGATACCGCTGTCAAAAAAGGCTACGCCGCCCTCTCGCATTTGCATTTTCACCTCCAAAGTGAGAAAATTTTTGAAAATTTATCTTTTTTCGTGTTTTTCCACCCCAAAAACAGTTTACAATCCAAGGAATTTATGTTAAAATATTCTACGCAATTGATTTGATGCAAGAAAAAATCGGAAAAACAAGGAGAACATTATGCCTAATATTAAATCCGCAAAGAAAAGAGTTTTGGTTATCGAGAAAAAGACGATGCAGAATAAAGCGATTAAGTCCGCTTTGAAAACGCAAGTCAAGAAATTCCTCGCTGCAGTAGAAGCAGGCAACAAGGAAGAAGCTACGAAGCTTTTCCCCGAAACCGTATCCGCTATCGACGGTGCAGTAACGAAAGGCGTTATTCATAAGAACAACGCAAACAACAGAAAGGCAAAGCTTGCGAAGAAGCTCGCATCTTTGAACTAACTCGTAACCATATCATATTATAAATATGAAGGTCTGCCAAACGGTAGACCTCTTTTTTCGTGTCACGCCAATTTTACGTGTCCGCTCATAACCCCTTTCACAAATCATTGAGCCGCGAATATCGCGTCGCGTTGTTTATATCCCTACTCGCGAAAGGGAAATTTTTGTTTGCGCTGTTTATATCTCGGTCGCCGAGATGGTATAAAAAAGAACAACGCTCAAAAAAGCGTTGCTCTGAATTATTGAATTGTTTTTATAATAGCCAATCGTCGGGAACGGGAGTATACCACCCCTTATATTTTTCCCAAGTATGAAACGGTCTATCCGTCTCGTAAGCCTCTTTTAATTCCTCAAAGGTATACGGCATTTGAAATGGCAACCCCTCTTTATAGCGTTGTCCATACTTTATAATCAACTCCCCGTATTCACGATTATGACAACGTTCTTCTTCTGTCATTTTGGCTTGTTTTTCTTTTAGTTTTTTACGAAAAATCTCCAATTCTTCAATAGTCATTATAGCCGCATTATCTCCTTGAAAATCTCATAAGACTTGCTGAATATCCCAGCTAACATTTCCTCGACCTCACGATTTATACTTATAGCACTTGTAAAGTGAGCAAAAGCCTCTTCCCCAACTTTATGCTTTTTCCAATAATCAATATTGCGTTCGGTATGAGAAGCTCCTAAACTATACCCCATACGTAACATTTCGCCATCTGTTATACCATCTAAAATATCCGAAAGCTGTCGTCTATTTACAAGTGGCTCATCCTTAAAATCCTTAAAAATTTCTTTATAGGTTTCCTTTTTGGAAGCTTTCTTTTTAGTTCTTTTTTCAACGATTTGACGATAGACACCAATAAACTCCCTACCTTCTTTTTTTATCATTTCATCGAAAGAAAGGTGTTTAATTGACCGTCCTACTACATTACCTTTGTTATCGTAATAAATTTTTTCCTCGGTATAGTTTGGACTACGATAGGTTGTTGAAGCAAGCCCGCCCATCTTTCTCCTTTCCCCGATTACATAGTCAAGGTTATGCCCCGTTTCGTAGAAATATGTTTGAAATTGCTTTCTATTATCGTCACTCGGTTGAGCGTCCTCGTCTATATCGAACGATATACCGCCTTCTTCTACTGAAAAATGAGCCGTTTGCTCTTCTGTTGTTTTATAATGCGCGTCAACGATTTTCAAATACTTTTCGTTTTTCTTAAAGGCGTTCGCTACGATAGGGTCAGCTTTGCTGATAGCCTCTTCCAAAGTTGCAACCTTATCCCCAAACGAGCGTCTTATGTTTTCGCTTGTTATTATAACATCACTTTCCAGCGTTGTCAAGCCATTTTCTTCAACTCTATCAATCGTGCACCGATACGGATAATACGCTCGGTTGTGTTCAACCGAATATATCTGATAATCCTTGGTGAGCACGCGCCACCGTTTGCGTAGCGCCGATACCGCAAAACGTACAAAAAACCCTCGCAAAACCTTCCTTATTCTTTTTTCAAAAAATATATAAAATTTGTTATTAAAATCCCTTTCAAACGATTGACATATTATTTCCATATATATATAATAATTATCGTAAAGTTTATTTTAACTAAACTTTTCGTTTATTATTAACAAACCGAAACGGTGCAGAGATAAAAAATGGATTTAGGCAGAAAAATTAAACAAATGCGAAACCAGTTAGGTTTAACGCAAGAGGAGCTTGCCGACCGTTGCGAGCTGACGAAAGGGTATATTTCACAGCTTGAAAACAATCTGAACAGCCCCTCTATCGCAACGCTGACGGATATCCTTGCTGCTTTGGGCAGCAACCTTTCCGAGTTCTTTCGCGAGGAAACGGAAGAGAAGGTCGTTTTTACCAAAGAAGAGTTTATTGAAAAGGACACGGACGGCGTCATATGGAACTGGTTAATTCCCAACGCACAAAAAAATATGATGGAGCCCGTTTTGGTGGAGCTTGCCGAAAACGTCTCTACAACAGGCGACGTACCGCACGAGGGTGAAGAATTCGGGTATGTTTTAGAGGGTAAAATCGCAATCGTGCTGGGCAGTAAGCGTTATATCTGTAAAAAGGGCGAAGCCTTTTATTATGCCGCGGAAAAACCGCATTCTATACTTAACAAAGCCAAGGGTAAAGCCAAATTCCTGTGGGTTTCTACGCCCCCTAATTTTTAAGCTGAACAAAAGACTTTCGGGAGAATACCTATGACACAAGACACGAAAATTATTGAGCTTATCGACGTATGCAAAGAATTTGACGGGGTTTCCGTCGTGGAAAATATGAATTTATACGTTCGCAAGGGCGAATTCATGACCTTTCTCGGTCCGTCCGGTTGTGGAAAAACAACGACCTTGCGTATGATAGCGGGCTTTGATATGCCAACGAGCGGACAAATTCTACTCAACGGCGAGGATATCAGCTTGTTGCCGCCCAACCGCCGTCCTGTCAATACTGTATTCCAAAAATACGCGCTTTTCCCCCACCTCGACGTTTTTGAAAACGTCGCTTTCGGCTTAAAGCAAAAACGTATTCAAACAACTTACGTAGATAAAAAGGGCAAAGAGAAAATCAAATACGAAAAAATCCCCAAGGAAATCATTTCCGAAAAAGTAAAAAAAGCGCTCGAAATCGTGGATTTGAGCGGCTTTGAAAAGCGTGCAATCTCCACCCTTTCAGGCGGTCAACAGCAGCGTATTGCCATTGCCCGCGCAATCGTAAACGAGCCTGAAATTTTGCTTTTGGACGAGCCGCTCGGCGCGCTCGATTTGAAAATGCGCAAGGAAATGCAATTAGAACTCAAAGCTATGCACAAACGCCTTGGCATTACTTTCATTTACGTTACCCACGACCAAGAAGAAGCCCTTACAATGTCGGATACAATCGTCGTTATGGCAGACGGTGCAATTCAGCAAATCGGAACGCCTGAAATGATTTACAACGAGCCGAAAAACACCTTCGTTGCCGACTTTATCGGTGAAAGCAATATTTTTACGGGCGTTATGCCCAAAGACGGACAAGTCCGTTTCTGCGGAAAAAGCTTCGAATGTCTTGACGGCGGGTTTGAAAAGGACGAGCCCGTAGACGTCGTCGTTCGTCCCGAGGACGTGCAGATTACCTCGACGGAAAGCGGTATGCTTTGCGGCAAAGTCACGTCCGTAATCTTTAAGGGTATTCATTATCAGATACTCGTACAATGCGGAAGATACGAGATTGAAATTCAAAGCACGACCACCCCTGCCGTCGGCGATCGCGTAGGGCTTGTAATCAAGCCTGACGGCATACACGTTATGAAAAAAGTATTCCGCGTGAATAAATTTTCGGGCGTTATCACCAAACGCAATACCGTGGAATTTGGCGACGGTGAATTTGAATGTGACGTCACCCAGCTGTACCCCGGCAGTCATTTGGACGAGGAAGGATATCTTATCACCGTCAAGGGCGAAAAAATCGATTTGACGGACGTGGAAGTCAACGTAGAGGTCGGTTTGCACGATATCACAATGAGCGACAACCTCGACGAGGGCGGCGCGCAAGGACATATCATTTCCTTGATTTATAAAAGCGAATATTACCGCTATATCGTCCGTACGGAAAACGAAGAAGATTACGTGCTTGCCTGTGAAGACCTTTGGAATGAAAACGACCTCGTAAGCCTCGTTATTCCCAAGGACAAAATCAAGCTTACCTTGAAAGTTGCGGAGGGTAAAAAATAATGGCAGCTTCGAAAATCCGTCCGCATTTTTCGCGGAAATTACTCGCGATTCCCTACGCTTTGTTTTTAGGGTTTTTCGTGGTCGTGCCGTTGTTTATCATTTTATATTACGCATTTACAGACGCAAACGGCATATTCACTTTTGAAAATTTCAAAATCTTTTTCAGTGGAAGCGGCGGCGACAGCTTTTTTGAAACGGCACGCTTCAAAACGATCGTACAGAGCATTTTCATCTCTTTGACCAGCACGATCGTCTGTCTGTTGATTGCGTACCCCGTAGCGTATATCATTGCGAATTGCAAATTAAAAAACAAGTCGGGATTACTGCTTTTATTTATCGTGCCTATGTGGGTCAATTTCGTGCTCCGCATCAATGCGTTAAAAGAGTTACTCGACTGGATAGGCATTTACAACAAGACGGAATGGAACGTATTTAATACCGTTTTGGGTATGGTGTACGATTTCCTCCCCTTTATGATTATGCCGATTTATACGACGATTATCAAAATCGACAAGAGCTATTTGGAAGCGGCAAAAGACCTCGGCGCGACGCCCGCAAAAGCGTTTTTAAGCGTTACGCTTCCCCTTTCCAAGGCGGGGATCGCAAGCGGCGTATCTATGGTGTTTTTGCCTTCTATGACCAACTACGTCGTGTCGAATTATATGACCTTTAATCACACGAAGATTATCGGCTCGTTCATAGACGAGTGCTTCAAAAACGACCTTTGGAATATGGGCTCGGTGACGGCGTTATTACTTTTGACGCTTATGTTTGTTATGACTTGGGCAACGGGCGGCTTTGAAGCACATTCGGAAACCAACGCAAGGGGGACGTCATTATGGTAAAAATCAGTTCCAGCTTAAAATGGCTGTTTATCGGGCTCGTTTTGCTCTTTATTTACGCTCCTATCCTTTTGTTGACCGTATACAGCTTCAACGCTTCGGAAACGATTAGCACGTGGGAGGGTTTTAGCTTCGACCACTACGCGTATTTCTTTAATATGGAAAACCAACCCCTGCCCATCGTTTTGCAAACGCTTTTGCTTGCCGTCGTCGTAGCTACGCTCTCGACCGTACTCGGCACAATCGGCTCTATCGGGATTTTCTATTCCAAAAAACGTACGGCTTCCTTATTGAACGGTATCAATCAAATTCCCGTCATCAACGCCGAAGTGGTTACGGCGATTTCCTTTGCATTTTTAATCGTGGCAATCAACGTACCGAAATCCACTTATATCCCCTTGGTCGTTGGACAAATGGTGCTTTGCACTCCGTTCGTGGTGCTGTCGGTGATACCCAAGCTCAAACAAATGGATAATAATTTATACGAAGCGGCTCTCGACCTCGGCGCAACGCCGACGAAAGCTTTGTTTTCGGTTATTTTACCGCAAATACTGCCGGGCATCGTTTCTGGTTTTCTGTTGTCTATCACGCTGTCTTTGGACGATTATATCATTGCGGCATATACAAAACCCAACACCTTCCAAACGATTAGCACACACATTTATAGCCTTGCAAAAGGCGGCACGGTCAATACCATTAAATCGTCCTACTGGGCGTTTACGGCGATTATTTTTCTGATTATCGTCGTAGTCGTCGTTACTATGAATATTATCGCTCATAAAAAGGCAGGTAAAAAACAATGAAGAAATACGTTGCAATCGGACTTGCCTCCATTCTTGCCGCTTCGGGCATAACGGCAATCGCGCTTACGTATGACCCGCGTCCCGTGCTTAAAGTCGCAAACTGGGCGGAATATATCGACGGCGGCGACGAGGATAGCGAGCTTATCCAAGAATTTGAAAGCTGGTATAAGGAACAAACAGGGAAGGATATCCGCGTAGAATACTGTATCGCCGACGATAACGAAACCCTGTACAATATGATACGTATGGGCGACCATTTCGATTTAATTTGCCCCTCCGAATATATGATTATGAAGCTGATTACGGAAGGGTACGTACAAAAGCTCCCCTCCACGTTTTTCGACGCGAGCGTAGAAACGAATTATTACGCGAAACACGTGTCGCCTTATATCGAAAAAACGTTCGCCGAAAATCATATCGACGGCGAAGCTTGGAAAGATTATGCGGCAGGCTATATGTGGGGCACGACGGGCTTCGTGTATAACCCCGAACTTGTAAACGAAGCGGATACTAAAAGCTGGAACATCTTTACAAACCCCGCTTACGCGCATAAAATAACGGCAAAAAACAACATTCGCGACACCTATTTCGTAGGACTTGCAATGTATTACGAAAAGGATTTATTACAGCTGAAAGCCGATTACGAGGCAAATACGCTTACTTTGAGCGAGTACCAAACACAGCTTTCAACGCTTATGAACGATACGAAAGAATCGACGATGAACGCCGTAAAAGACATTTTACAGTCCATCACGGGCAATCTCTACGGATTTGAAACGGACGAAGGCAAAAACGATACGATTGCGGGAAAAATTACGGTCAATTATCAATGGAGCGGCGACGGCGTGTATATTATGGACTACGCGCAAGGCGACGACGAAGAAAATCCCGTTGCGAGCCCCCTCTACCTCAATTACGCAATCCCCGAATCGGTGTCCAACCTTTGGTTTGACGGTTGGGTGTTGACCAAGGAAGCGAAGAACGTAGACGCGGCAACGATGTTTATCAATTTCCTTTCCCGTCCCGATAACGCCGTGCGAAATATGGAATATATCGGCTATACGAGCTGTATTTCCGGCACGACGGACGAAAACGATGCCTACTATAATTATATCTTCGATAATTACGTACAAGAATACTACGCCGCCGAGGACGGTGATGAAACCGCTGTTTCTTACGATTTGAGCTATTTCTTCGGCAACGGATGCGTTATCGATACCCCTTCCGAACAATTAAAAAGACAGTTGTTCGCACAATACCCCACCCAAGAAACGCTCGCCCATTGCGTAGCCATGCGACCGTTTGACCGTGAAGCGAATACGCGGGCAAATATGATGTGGAGCGACATCACCTTCATTTAATCCATTGCATAAAACAACCGAGCGGATTTGTATAATCCGCTCGGTTTATTTTTTGTATTATATTAGACATAGATATTATTCGTGACATAATACCGCCATTTTTTCACTTATTATGCCACACATAGGTATTATGTGTGACATAATTGCCTGTTTTACGGGTTATTCGCTATACCAAGACGCGTATATAGCTCTACGCGCTCGTTTTCGGGGTATTTACGCAAAGAATACAGCACGAATACCCCCACTATTACGCCTACAATCGCCATCGTAATACCCGTTCCCAAATCAAAGACAACACCGCTCCCCAAGCCAAGATTTGCAGGCGCTTCCATTAGCATACCGCAAAAATTATATAAAGCGTGCACGATTGCACAGCAAAATAAGTTTTTGGTCTTTATTAATACAAAGGCGAACAAACCGCCCGTTAAAATGCTGTAACCGACTTGTAATACCGTTGCTCCAAAACCTGCACCGACAAGCAAATTAAACAAATGCGATACCCCGAATAAAAGCGAGGAAAAAAGAAACGTCTTGACAAGCCCCCATTTATTATTAGGAAAAATACCTGCCAGCAAGGAAAACAATACACCTCGGAATACACACTCCTCAAATAAGCCCACAACAAGGCAATAAACGAAGAATATTACGAAATCCAACGCTTCCGTGCGTACGAGCTGCATTTTACCGCTAAAATAGGCATAGAATTGAAAGTTATCAATCGCAACGAGAAGCGCGGGTAAAATATACAGCATTTTCTTCGGTTTATCAAATAAACGGACGTTCATTGTAAGCAGTAAGAGAATAACCGCGAATATTCCACAGATTTGGCTTACAATTCTTGAAATCCATTCGTTTCGCAAGGTATCTGAAACGTAGTTTATGGATAAGCATTCTAACAGCAGCATAACGGCACATAACGCGACGATTAAACCACTGACGATTATATACTTAACTCTTTTATTATCATTCGTTTTTGGCACGATTTTACCCCTTAAAATGCTTTTATATATTATACCATAAATCTTATCGTTTGGCAAGAAAAATGCTAAATACAAATAAAAAACAGCCTATCAAAGATAGACTGTTTTTTTATCGTTTCAGATTGATTATTTAAGGATCTTGGAGATAACACCGGAACCAACCGTTCTGCCGCCTTCACGGATAGCGAAACGAAGACCTTCTTCGAGTGCTACGGGCTTAATAAGAACGACTTTCATATCGATGTGGTCACCGGGCATAACCATTTCTACGCCTTCAGGAAGCTCGATCATACCGGTAACGTCCGTCGTACGAAGGAAGAACTGAGGTCTGTAATGGTTGAAGAATGCGGTGTGACGGCCACCTTCGTCTTTGGTAAGAACGTATACTTGTGCCGTGAATTCCGTACCGGTAGCAACCGAACCAGGTTTCGCGATAACTTGACCTTTTTGGATATCCGTTCTGTTGATACCACGAAGCAACGCACCAACGTTGTCACCAGCTTGCGCTTCGTCAAGCATCTTGTGGAACATTTCAAGACCGGTAAGAACGGTAGAGATGGGTTTGTCGATCAAACCAACGATTTCAGCGGGTTCACCAACGTGAGCAACACCACGTTCAACACGACCGGTAGCAACCGTACCACGACCAGAAATCGTGAATACGTCTTCTACGGGAAGAAGGAAAGGCTTCGCATCTTCACGAGCGGGCGTAGGGATATAGCTGTCAACAGCGTCCATAAGTTCAAGGATAGGTTGAACAGCGGGATCAGCCATAATTTCAGCAGCGGACTTGTCGGAGCTTGCAACTTCCAAAGCTTTCAAAGCGGAACCACGGATAATCGGGGTGTCGTCGCCAGGGAAATCGTAGGAAGAAAGCAAATCTCTAATATCCATATCAACGAGATCAAGAAGTTCTTCGTCGTCAACAAGGTCGGTCTTGTTCATAAATACAACGATATAAGGAACGCCTACCTGACGAGCAAGCAAGATGTGCTCACGCGTTTGGGGCATAGGACCGTCGGTAGCAGCACAAACAAGGATAGCACCGTCCATTTGCGCAGCACCCGTGATCATGTTCTTAACGTAGTCAGCGTGACCCGGGCAGTCAACGTGTGCATAGTGACGGGAATCCGTTTGGTATTCAACGTGCGCGGTGTTGATTGTGATACCACGAGCTCTTTCTTCGGGTGCTTTATCGATTTCGTCATATCTCATCTTTTGTGCACCACCGCGAGCAGCCATCACCATCGTGATAGCTGCCGTCAAGGTCGTCTTACCGTGGTCAACGTGGCCGATCGTACCAATGTTAACGTGGGGTTTGCTTCTGTCAAATTTAGCTTTAGCCATAATAAAATCCTCCGATTTTTTCTATAATTTTTTTATTTTTTAATTTTTTTGTTTTTTAACACCAAACGTCCAAATCTTGGACAATCATATTATATCGTAAATTTTCAAATTTATCAAATGTTTTACAGGTGTTTTTGTAAAATTTTTGATATTTTTCACCCATTTCCCGCCTTTTTTTGGCGGGAAATGGGATTTTATTGAATTAGTCTTTTTTACCGCGCTTTTCGATAATTTCCTTCGAAATGCTGGAAGGTACTTCCGAATAATGGTCGAACTGCATCGTGAACTGTCCACGGCCTTGCGTACGCGAACGAAGCTCCGTAGCATAACCGAACATTTCGGAAAGAGGAATCTCCGCATCGATAATCTTCGCACCGTTGCGATCGTCCGTACCCAAAATCGTACCACGACGACCAGAAACGTTACCCATAAGGTCACCGAAGTAATCCTCGGGCGTAATGATTTGCACTTTCATAATCGGTTCAAGAAGTACGGGAGCTGCTTTCTCCATACCGTTCTTGAAGCCCATCGAACCTGCAATCTTGAACGCCATTTCCGACGAGTCGACTTCGTGATACGAACCGTCGTATACGACTACCTTGAAGTCTACAATCTCATAGCCTGCAAGGAAACCGTTTTTCGCCGCTTCCTGAATACCCTTGTCAATTGCGGGGATATATTCCTTGGGAATAGAGCCGCCGACCGTTGCGTCCTCAAACACATAGCCTTGACCAGGTTCTTGGGGAATAAGACGAAGCTTACAATGACCGTATTGACCTTTACCACCCGATTGACGCTTGTACATACCTTCTGCTTCCACTTCTTTGCGGAACGTTTCACGGTATGCAACTTGGGGTGCACCGACGTTTGCTTCTACTTTGAATTCACGAAGCAGACGGTCAACAATAATATCAAGGTGAAGCTCACCCATACCTGCGATAATCGTTTGACCCGTTTCTTGATCGGTATACGTCTTGAACGTAGGGTCTTCCTCCGCAAGCTTGATAAGCGCCATCGTCATCTTTTCCTGACCTGCTTTCGTCTTGGGTTCAAGGGAAAGCTGAATAACGGGTTCGGGGAATACCATCTTTTCGAGAATGATGGGGTGTTTTTCGTCACAAAGCGTATCGCCCGTCGTGGTGTATTTCAAACCAACGATTGCACAGATATCACCCGAACAAATTTCGGGAATATCCTTTCTTTCGTTGGAGTGCATTTGCACCAAACGACCAACTCTTTCCTTCTTTTCCTTCGTGGAGTTATACACGTAAGAGCCAGCGGAAAGCACGCCCGAATAAGCGCGGAAATATGCAAGCGAGCCAACGAACGGGTCGGTTGCGATCTTGAATGCAAGACCAGCGAACGGTTCGTCGTCGGACGTCTTTCTAATTTCTTCCGCTTCCGTATCGGGATTGATACCCTTTACGTGCGCTACGTCCAAAGGACTGGGAAGGAAATTGATAACCGCGTCAAGCAAGAACTGAACGCCCTTGTTTTTATAGGACGAACCGCAAAGCATAGGAATCGCTTCCATTTGCAAACAGCGCGTACGAAGACCTGCAATAATATCTTCTTCGGAAAGATCCCCTTCTTCAAAGTATTTTTCCATAAGCTCGTCGCTTGCGGAAGCAGCTTCTTCAATAAGCTTTGCTCTGTATTCGTTTGCAAGGTCTAACATATCCGCGGGAATTTCTTCTTTACGGAAATCTTTACCGAGATCGTCGTAGTATACTTCGGCTTCCATCTTGATAAGGTCGATGATACCCTTGAAGGTTTCTTCCTTACCGATGGGAAGTTCGATGGGAACGGGATTTGCGCCAAGTCTTTCGCGGATCATCTTTTCTACGCGGAAATAGTCCGCGCCGTTGATGTCCATTTTGTTGACGTAGGCGATACGGGGAACTTTATAGTTATCCGCCTGTCTCCATACCGTTTCAGACTGGGGCTCTACGCCGCCCTTTGCGCAAAACGTTGCAACCGCACCGTCAAGGACGCGGAGCGAACGCTCAACCTCTACCGTAAAGTCAACGTGACCCGGGGTATCGATAATGTTAAAACGGTGACCTTTCCAGATACACGTCGTTGCAGCGGACGTAATCGTGATACCACGTTCCTGCTCCTGTGCCATCCAGTCCATGACCGCGGTACCCTCGTGCGTATCGCCGATTTTGTGCGTTTTACCCGTGTAGAACAGGATACGCTCGGTCGTCGTCGTCTTACCAGCGTCGATATGCGCCATAATACCAAAGTTTCTGGTGTGGAATAAATCGTATTCTCTTGCCATATCTTACCTCTTTTAGAATCTGAAATGCGCGAACGCTTTGTTCGCTTCAGCCATTCTGTGCGTGTCTTCTTTCTTCTTTACAGAGCCGCCAGCGTTGTTGTACGCATCCATAAGCTCTGCCGCCAAACGCTTGGACATTTCTCTTTCGCTTCTCTTTCTCGTATTGATAACGATCCAGCGAATAGCAAGCGTGTGTCTTCTTTCGGGCCTGATTTCGATAGGAACCTGATAGTTCGCACCACCTACACGGCGAGCTTTAACTTCAACGACAGGCATAACGTTTTCCATTGCCTGCTTGAACACTTCCATCGGGTCCATATTTAATTTTTCACCCATAATTTTGAATGCATCGTAAACGATCGTTTGCGCCGTACCCTTTTTACCGTCGAGCATAATCTGATTGATAAGCTTGGTTACGACTTT
>JAZNGH010000011.1:0-8635 GCA_045576335.1 Candidatus Scatosoma sp. | reverse complement strand
ACGTCCCCGCCGAGCGCGCGCACCTCTTCTACGCAGTCGCGGATTTTTTCGGGCTGAAGCACGGGAAGTCCCAACGCCTGCGCTTCCGTCTTCACGGGCGGGGGCGTGATAATCCCCTTTCTGCCCTGCGGTTTGTCAATCTGCGTGATGACGCCGACAATTTCAAACCCGCTTTCTTTAATTTTCCGTAACGGCGCAACCGCAAAATCGGGCGTGCCTGCAAAAACGATTTTCATAAAACCACCTCGGTTTTTTCGCTGATTTTTAAAACTTTGCTTTCCGTGAGGAAAACTTCAACCCAAGAAAAACTCCGCCAAATCCCTTAATTCTTCTCGATATGCGTCGCCTTGTCAATGTACAAAACGCCGTCCAAATGGTCTAATTCGTGGCAGATTGCGCGGGCGAAAAAGCCTTTTGCTTTGAGCAAAAATTTCTCCCCGTTCCTATCTTGATAGGAAAGCGTTACCTTCATAGGACGGGAAACGATACCGCTCTTTCCGCGCACGGAAAGACAGCCCTCCCAGCCCGACTGTTCGCCCTTTTGCGCCGTGATTACGGGGTTGATAAATTCAAAATACCCCTCCTCTACGTCCACCACGACCGCGCGGCGAAGCACGCCCACTTGCGGCGCGGCAAGCCCCGCGCCCTCCTCTTTTTTGACGGTATCCTTCATATCGTCGAGCAGCTTCCAAAGCCCCTCGTCGAAGTTTTCGACGGGAAAGCATTTTTGTCTTAATACGTCGTCGCCGACCTGTACAACGTTTCTAATCGCCATAATTTTTCTCTCCTTCGTTCAACTCAAATTCGTAGGATTTTCCTCTACGCTCACCAGCGTATCCCGCGTCCGCGCCAAAGCGCAAGCCTCGTAAATTTCGGGCAGCACCGACGGCTCGCAAAGCCGCATAAGCACCTGATAGCGGAATTTATTTTGTATGCGTTTTATGGGTGCGCGCATTTTATTGAAAAACAAAAACTTTTCGGGATTGTCCGTATACAGCTTTTCCAAAGCCGTATACACCTCGCGGAGCGTTTCCAAGGTCTTTTTATCGTCCTCGCCCGTCACCAGCACTCTTACGATTTTGGAAAAGGGCGGGAACGCCATTGCCGCGCGCAAGGAAATTTCGTTTTGGTAAAAGCCCTCGTAATCGTACGAGGTGGCAAAGCGAAGCACCTCGTTTTCGGGGTCGAAGGTCTGCAAAACGACCTTGCCCTTTTCCTCCGCTCTGCCGCTTCTGCCCGCGACCTGCGTCAAAAGCTGAAAGGTTCGCTCCCCGCTTCTGTAATCGGAAAAATGCAAACTCATATCCGCGTCGAGTATACCCACGAGCGTAACGCTCGGAAAATCGTGTCCCTTTGCAATCATTTGCGTTCCCACGAGGATATCCGCCTTTTTCTCCGCAAAGGTTTTGAGTATTTTATAATGCCCCTCTTTCCCGCTCGTGGTGTCGTTGTCCATACGCAAAATGCGCGCGGTGGGATAGAGCTTTTGCAGCTCCGCGGTTATGCGTTGCGTACCCGTGCCCGCATACGAGAGCTTTTTCCCGCCGCAATCGGGACAAGCGGAAAGCATACTGTATTTCATTCCGCAATAATGGCATTTCAAGCAATCCTCGTCGCGGTGGTAGGTAAGCGAAACGTCGCACGAATCGCACTTTGCCACGTACCCGCATTCCTTGCATATCACCGTTTGCGAATAGCCGCGACGGTTCAAAAACAAAATCGCCTGATTATCCGCGGCAAGGCATTTTTCTATTTCCTCTTTGAGCGCGGACGAAAAGGGCGTATTGTTTCCGCGGCGTACCTCCCGCCGCATATCGGCAATGACGATTTCGGGCATGGGGCGTTTGTTGATACGCTTATCCAGCCGTATCAGGGAAAACTCGCCGTCCTTGGCGCGTTTATACGTTTCCACCGACGGCGTCGCACTCCCCAAAACGAGCTTGCACCGATTGCGTTTTGCCCGAAGTAAAGCGATATCGAAGGTATTGTAACGGGGCGCGGATTCGCTGGAATAGCTGGAATCGTGCTCCTCGTCAATGATAATCACGCCCAGATTTTCCAAGGGCGAAAAAATCGCGCTTCTCGCGCCGATTGCGATTTTCGCTTCTCCCGTGCGTAATCTCCACCATTCGTCGAAGCGTTCGCCCGCCGAAAGCCCGCTGTGCAAAATCGCGGCTTGCGAGCCGAAACGGGCGCGAAGCTGTGCCAGCATTTGCGGCGTGAGGGAAATTTCAGGCACGAGAAAGATGGAGCTTTTGCCCTCTTGCAAGCATTTTGCAATCAAGGTCAGATAAATTTCCGTCTTGCCGCTGCCCGTTACGCCGTGCAGAAGCTGCACCGTCCTTTCGTCTTCTTTTATCGTCTGCACCGCCCGCCTTTGGTCGGGCGTTAAAATATGCAACGCGTCCTCTTTTTCCAGCGTTTTGTACGGGTCGCGGCGGAGCTGTTCTTGCGTTATGCGAAGATAGCCTTTCTTTTCCAAGCCCGTAACGCCGCCCGCGTAGGCGTTGTTGAGATACGCGCAATCGGTTTTGCCGTTTTCGCTCAAATACTGTGCGACGGCAAGCTGGTTTTTCGCCGTTTTGGTAAGCTTCATATCCTCCAACGCGACCGTTAATTCCGCGCAGCGGCGCATAAGCTCGCGCACCTTTCCCGTCCGCATTTCCGTCGGCAAAAACAACCGAAGCGTCAAAGCCTTTGGAACGCGGTATCTCGCCGCTAGCTTTTCAGCAAGCGCAAGACATTCGCTATTGAGCGCGGGAAGCTCGTCGGGACAAGGCAAAACCCTTTTCAGCCTTTCCACGGGAAAATCGGAGCTTTCTTTTAAGCGCATAACAAACCCCGCCACCGTTTTCCCGCCGAACGGCGCGCGAACGCGGCTGCCGACGATTGTATTCTCGTCACAGATATAATCGAATATTCTGTCCGTTTCGCTCGCCGCGATATCGACGATAACCTCTGCTATCATAAACGCCTCATTGTGAAAATCGCCTCGACTTTGCGAGGCAATTTCAGATTAGTCCTTTGCAATGACGACTTTGCCGTCGGCAATATCCTTGCACGCGGAAAGCAGCTCCTTGTCCTTACCCATCGAATCGGTCACACCTGCATTTTTCTCCGTTTCGATAATTTGACGCGCACGCTTTGCAGCAATCGTGCAAAGTGCGTAGCGGCTGATAGGCTCTTCCTCCGAGCCAAGCTTTCTAATCATTACGTCTACCGAAGGTTCGTTAATCATATTTATTTTTACACTCCTTGTTGTTTTTTATCAATACTTTTTTTATTCGAGATTTTGCACCTGCTCGCGCACCTTTTCTATCTCGTTTTTCAATGCAAGCCCCAAACGCGTCACCGTCACGTCGTTGCTCTTGGAACAGGTGGTGTTCGCTTCGCGGTTAAATTCCTGCACGAGGAAATCCAGCTTTCTGCCCACGACGCCCTCCTGACAAATACTTCTAAACTGTCCGATATGCGAACGCAAGCGGGTAAGCTCCTCGTCGATATTGCTCTTGTCCGTAAACACGGCAACCTCGGTGAACAAACGGCTCTCGTCGATTTGCGCGCCGTCCAAATAATCCTTTACGCGAGCGGTGAGCTTTTCGCGGTATTCCTTGGCAATCGCAGGCGCGCGGGTGGAAATTTCCGCAACCAAGCCCTCGATGGTATCCATACGCGAAAGCATATCCGCTTTGAGCTTTTCTCCCTCTACCAAACGCATTGCGTTGAGGCTTTCCAGCGCGCTATCCAGCGCAGTCGTAAGCGCGGTGACGAGCTTTTCGTCCAAAACTTGCGTATCCTCTTGCTTTAACACCTCGGGATAGCGCAAAACGGACGAAAGCGTGATATCGTTGGGAAGTTCGGGGAACGCCTCTTGCAGCTTTCGCGCCGACTCCACGTAGGACGACGCAAGCGCGAGGTCAACGGTGAGCGCGGTCGGCTTTTCGCGTTTGTCCTTGAAGGACACGAACACGTCGATATGCCCTCTCGTCATTTTTTCACGGATATGCGCCCGTATCGTTTCCTCGTACGCCGCAAACACGCGCGGTGCTTTCACGGACGCGTCCAAATAACGGTTATTCACCGTTTTCAATTCCACGGTCAGCTCTATTCCGTTTTCTTCGTACGAGCCTTTCCCGTACCCAGTCATACTCAACATACTCGTTTTTCCCTCGTAAATTGCTATAATGCTACACTATTATAACAGAAAAAAACGGAAAATACAAGTACTATCGCTCGTTTTTCCGTTTTTTTTACGATTTTTTCCGTTGCCTTTACGCGTTTTCTTCCAAAAGCCGATTAAACTCCGTCTCGTCGATAATTCTCACGCCCAGCTTTTTGGCTTTTTCCAGCTTACTGCCCGCGTCCTCGCCCGCAATTACGAGCGTCGTTTTCGCCGTAACCGACGATTGACAAACGCCGCCGCGCGCTTCAATCAGCTTTTGCGCCTCGCTACGCTTATACCCCGAAAGCGAGCCCGTCAAAACGACGGCTTGATTTGAAAAAACGCCTTCCGTTTTTTGCTCCGACCAAACGGGACAAACCCCCGCCTGCTCTAACGCCGTCAGCTCTCGCGCGTTCTCCCCGTCCGCAAAATACTCCACGATTGCCCGCGCCGTGATCTCGCCGATATTATCCAGCGACAAAAGCTCCTCCTCCGTCGCCTGTTGGAGCTTTTCCATGCTCTTAAAGCGCGCCGCGAGGTCCTTCGCCGCAACCCTGCCTACCCCGTCGATACCGATTGCATAGATAAACGCGTCGAGCGTAGGCTTCTTGCTCTTTTCGATTTCACCCAAAAGATTGCCGATTTTTTTGTCCTTAAAGCCCTCCAAATCGGCAAAATCCGCCGCTGTCAAGCCATACAAATCGGAAAAGCTTTTCACTCCCTTTTTCTCAATCAAAACCTGCGCCGTGCTCTCCGAAAAGCCGTCGATATTCATTGCGTTTTTGCCCGAATAATGGTCGAGCTTTGCAACGATACGGGGCAAACAGCCTCTATTCGGACAGAACAGATGCGCTCCCACTTCCTTAACCGCTTCCCCGCAAGCGGGACAATGCGTAGGCTTTTCTATCTCGCGGCTATACGCGTAATGCTCCGTCGTGCCCAAAATTTCGGGAATGACCTCGTTGGAACGCCGCACGAGCACGCGCGAGCCGATTTTGACGTCCTTACGCAAGATATCGCCGTAATTATTCAGCGTTGCGCGGGACACCGTCGCCCCGCCAAGCTCTACGGGGTCCAGCACGGCAAGGGGGGTCAATTTCCCCGTTCTGCCCACCTGCCAAACGACCTCTTTGAGCGTCGTCGTCACCTCTTCCGCCTCAAACTTATACGCCATTGCCCAGCGCGGGAATTTATCGGTAAAACCAAGCTCTTCCCTTATCCTCGTATCGTTGACCTTAATGACCGCCCCGTCCGTCAAAACGTCGATACCGTGTCTTTGTTCATCAACGCTTTTAATTGCCGCAAGCACCTCGTCACCGCCCTTGCAAACGGCAAAATACGGGAACACCTTAAAGCCCTCTTTCACGAGGAAATCGTGCGCTTCCGTTTGCGAAAGCTCCTCACCGTCCGAAAGATAATTGATATCGTAAAAATAGATATCGGGACGACGCTTTTCCGTCACCTTGGGGTCAAGGTTACGAATTGCCCCCGCCGCCGCGTTGCGTGCGTTTTTAAGCGGCTCTGCCGCCGTTTCGTTGTATTTTTTTAACACGGACAAACGGATAACCGCTTCCCCGCGCACCTCCAAAGTCCCTTGATAGGAAATCTTCAAGGGGAAAGATTTAATGGTGAGCACTTGCGCCGTCACGTCCTCGCCCACCGTACCATTTCCGCGCGTCGTCGCACGGACGAACACGCCCTTGTCGTAGGTCAAGCAGACGGTCAAGCCGTCGAATTTATATTCAACGGTATAAATCAGCTCCTCCCCCGCCGCCTTTTGCGTGCGGGTTACGAACGATAGGAGCTGTTCCTCCGTCACCGATTTATCCAAGCTAAACAAGCGCGCGATATGCGTGTGCTTTTCAAAGCCCTTAATCGGCTCGCCGCCCACGCGGCGGGTGGGGCTGTCGGGATATACCTCCCCGCTCGCCTCCTCCAAAGCGCGAAGCTCGTCGTACAGGGTATCGTACTCCTTATCGGACACCGTAGGCGCATCCAACACGTAGTATTCGTACGCCCATTTATTGAGTATATCTACGAGTTCTCTTTTTCTATCGTGCATAACTTTTCCCCAAAAACTTTTATATAACGGTAAGCGGCGCAAGGTTTGCGGATAACTGCTTAATCCCCAAACCCTCGAACGCAACGTCCAAAATGGTATTGCTGCCCGCGCCGCGCACGTTGACAATCGTCCCCAAGCCGAACTTGGGATGCTTGACCTTAACGCCCATTTTATACGCGGACAAATCCTTTGCACCGCTTACGCTTCTTACGGGCGTTTTGCTCACCCCGCCAAAGGTGAAGCCGCTGCTCTTTTTCTCCGTAGCGGGCTTGGAATAAGACGAGCCGTAGCTCCCGCCGTTCCATGCCGAACGGGTAACGCCCGAGTTTTCCGTTCCTCGATACCCCCCGCCAAACGAGGTCTTTTTGCCGTAATAATTGTCGTTAGGCGCATACCTGCCCCCACCGTACGCCGCGTTGGAGTACGAATCGGGGTCGTCCCAGTCGCCGTAGCCTTGGAAGACGCGCGGGGCTTCTTTGGGCAAGGACAGCTCGGAAGAAAGCTCTTTTAAGAAGCGCGAGCGCGCCGACGGCTCGCGTTTGCCGTATAAATAACGGCTCTTGGAGCGGGTAAACCACAGCCGCTCCTTGGCGCGCGTGATTGCCACGTACATCAAACGGCGTTCCTCTTCCATATCCTCGTCACTGCTCGCAGCACGGGAAACGGGCATAATGTTTTCTTCCATACCGCACAGGAACACGCAAGGAAATTCCAAGCCCTTGACCGAATGAATGGTGGCGAGCGTCACGTAATTGCTATCGTCCATTTCGTCCGTATCCGAGGAAAGGGTGACTTGATTGAGATAATCGCTCAAACCCGCCCCCTCGTTCAAACGGCAATATTCCTCTACGGAATTGATAAATTCCTCTATGTTTGCGCGCTTGTTGATGCTTTCGTCCGACTCGTCGGCGTACGCTTCGCGCATATGCGTATCCGCAACGATTTTCTTAACGAGCTCGTTGACGGGCAGCTCCTGACTGTCGATAATCCAGCCTTTGACGAGATTTCTAAAATCCACGAGCTTTTGCTTGGTCGCTCCCGAAAAGCCCATTTCGTCTAAATCGAGCAACGCGTCGTACACGGAAAGCTCGTTTTCAAACGCGTAATTTTGCAGCGTTTCCACCGTTTTCGCGCCGATACCGCGCTTGGGGAAATTGATGATACGCACCGCCGCTTCGCTGTCGAACGGGTTGTTGACGAGGCGTAAGTACGCCAAAAGGTCCTTGATTTCCTTGCGCTCGAAGAACTTAAAGCCGCCGAACACCTTAAAGGGTATGCCGTCGGCAAGAAACTCTTGTTCGAGCGAACGGGTCAAGGCGTTCAAGCGCATCAAAACCGCAAAATCCGAATAGCTGTACCCCTGACGGAGCAAGCCCGCAATCGTATGCGCGATATACCGCGCCTCGCCGCTCTCCTCCTCCGATTCGTACACCTTGGCTTCCTGCCCCTCTTCGTTCTCCGTCCAAAGGGTTTTATCCTTGCGGTTTCCATTGTTTTTAATGACGGTATTCGCAAGCTTCAAAATGCGTTTGGTAGAGCGGTAATTGCGTTCGAGCTTAAACACCTTCGCGCCCTTGAAATCCTTTTCAAAATGTAATATATTTTCGATTTTCGCCCCGCGCCAGCCGTAAATGGACTGGTCGTCGTCACCCACGGCAAAAAGATTGCCGTGCACGGAAGCCAGCAATTTAACGATTTCGTATTGCACCGCGTTGGTGTCTTGGAACTCGTCCACGAGAATATAGCGGAAACGCCCGCCAAGATACTCTCTCGCCTCTTCGTTTTTGCGGAGCAAAAGCCGCGTTTCGTTCAACAAATCGTCAAAGTCCAACGCGTTGTTCTCGCGCAAGTGCTTTTGGTAGCGACGGTAAACCTTTACCACCTCGTCGATATCGTGTTCGCCCGCGTATTCCTCGGCATAACGGTCGGGCTCAAAGCCCAGCATTTTCGCGTTCGCGATATGGTATTTCACCGATTTGAGCAGCTTCTCGTCGTCAAAATCACATTCCTGAAAGGATTTTTTGACGATATTGTTGCGCTCCGTTTCGCTGTAAATGGAGAAGTTGGGGCTTATCCCCACTTCCGCGGCGTACATACGCAAAATGCGCACGCACATACTGTGAATGGTACATACCCACGAGCGAGAAATATCGGTGATTGCGGAAAGCCGTTCACTCATTTCCTTTGCCGCCTTGTTGGTAAAGGTAATGGCCATCACGCTCCACGCAGGAGGGGGATTCACCGCAAATCGGGTCAGATACTCCCCAAGCTCCTCACCGCAGAGGGTGTCGAGAGCGTTCTGCATATCGGAAAGATCCTTCTCCGATGCGGTCATGGGGACAAGCTCCGTATTGTATGCGTCCCCGTAACGGATGATATAGCAGAGTCGGTTGACAAGAACGGTGGTTTTT
>JAZNGH010000010.1:0-8346 GCA_045576335.1 Candidatus Scatosoma sp. | reverse complement strand
TCCGACTTCAAAGTAGAGGCGGGTCAGCTCGTGCTCGTGAACTTGGACAGAGTACTCGGCAACGACATCACCTCTCCCGTAGCCATTCGGGAATTTAACAATATCGGCGCGAAAGAAGTGTTCGACAAAGAGAAAGTAACGATGGTTATGGACCACTTTGCGCCCAACAAGGACATCAAAGCCGCTGTGCAATGCAAAATGTGTAGAGATTTTTGTAACGAACACGAAGTCGTGCATTTTTACGACGTCGGCAGAATGGGGATCGAACACGCGCTTTTACCCGAAAAAGGTTTGGTAAAACCGGGCGACGTCGTAATCGGAGCGGACTCCCACACCTGTACCTACGGAGCGCTTGGCGCGTTCTCGACGGGGGTTGGCTCGACGGATATGGCGTGCGGTATGGCGACGGGCAAGGCTTGGTTCAAAGTCCCCTCGGCGATCAAATTCGTCTTAAAGGGGGAATTAAATAAATACGTATCGGGCAAGGACGTGATTTTGCATATTATCGGCAAAATCGGCGTGGACGGCGCGTTGTATAAGTCTATGGAATTCGTGGGCGAGGGCGTGCAATCGCTTACCGTTTACGACAGATTGACCATATCGAATATGGCAATCGAGGCGGGGGCGAAAAACGGCATTTTCGAGGTGGACGAACAGACGGAAGCGTACGTGAAAGAACGGAGCGAGCGTGCGTTCGTGGCGTACAAAGCAGATGAAGATGCGGTGTACGACGCGGAATACGTGATTGATCTTGCATCGATTACGCCGACGGTCGCGTTCCCGCACCTGCCAGAAAATACCAAGACCTTCGACGAAATCGGGGATATAAAAATCGATCAAGTCGTCATCGGGTCTTGTACCAACGGGCATTATAAAGACCTTGCGGAGGCGGCGGAAATTTTCAAGGGTAGAAAGGTGGCAAAGCGCGTTCGCGCAATCGTCATTCCCGCGACGCAGGATATTTATCTCAAAGCGATTGAAACGGGTTTGGTCAAAACCTTTATCGAGGCGGGCTGTATCGTTTCCACACCCACCTGCGGACCTTGCCTTGGGGGATATATGGGTATCCTCGCGGCGGGCGAAAGGGCGGTGGCTACGACGAATAGAAATTTCGTCGGGCGTATGGGACACGTGGACAGCGAGGTGTATCTCGCTTCTCCCGCGGTGGCAGCGGCGAGCGCGATTGCGGGAAAAATTGCAAGCCCGTTGGAGTTGGAAAAAGCGTAATTATTGAAAGCTTTGCCGTGAAAATTCGGTAGAAAGGGGAGCTTACGGGATATATAATAAGGTCACTAACGATAAAGAAGGACTGTTTTATGGAAAAATTTTCAAAATCCAAATGGATATCCTGCAAAAAAGCTCCCGACGGAGCGGTAGTGGCTTTTACCAAAACGCTTTATTTTGAAAAGCCCGTCAAAAAAGCGGTTTTGCGCGTGACGGCGGCGGGCGTGTACGAGGCGTATATCAACGGAAAAAGACTGGGCACGAGAAGCTTTAAGCCTGGGCTTACGAGCTATAACAAACGCTTGCAGTATCAATCGTTTTCCCTTTCCAAGCGGCTTTTAGGCAAAGTCGAGATTTGCATAGAGGTCGCGCCTGGTTGGGCGGTGGGAACGTTTATTTTCGACCGTTCAAAGAACTTCTCGCAAACCGTTGCGACGATTGCGGAACTCGTTGGGCAATACGAGGACGGCACGCCGTTTGCAATCGTTACGGATACGAGCTGGCAGGCGCGTTCTACGCCCGTGACCTATTCGGATATCTATCACGGCGAAACGGTGGATTACACCGCGCCGATTGAGGATTACGGAAGGGCGGATACAATCGATTTACCCACGTCGTTTATCAAACAAATCGGCGCGGGCGTCGTGGAAAACGAACGCTTTTCGCCCGTCAAAAAATTCGTTACGCCCAAGGGCGAGCGGGTAATCGATTTCGGGCAAAATATCGCGGGCTACGTGGCAATGCAAATGCAGGGCAACGCAGGCGAGCGCGTATCCTTTACTTGCGCGGAAACGCTGGACAAGGACGGGAATTTTTACAACGAAAATTTGCGTACGGCAAAATGCCTTGTGACCTACGTTTTGGACGGAAAGCCCCGCCTTTATAAGGAAAGCTTTTCCTATCAGGGCTTCCGCTATATCCGCATAGACGAGTGTCCGTCTTGGTTTTGGGAAAAGCTCCCCGCAATGCAGGCGGTGGTCGTACATACCAAAATGCGGCGGACGGGGTATTTTACTTGCGGAAACGAAAAAATCAATCAATTATATCACAATATTATTTGGTCGCAAAAAGGGAACTATTTAGATATTCCCACCGATTGCCCGCAACGGGACGAGCGGCTTGGCTGGACGGGTGACGCGCAAATTTTCGCTCGAACGGCGACCTATAATTTCGACGTGTATTCGTTCTTGCGAAAATGGCTGGGGGATTTGCGCTTGGAGCAAGGCAAAAACGGCTCGATTGGCGGGTCTTGTCCGATTTTTGAGGAAGCGGACAGGACTTCCGCGGGCTTTGGCGACGCGGTGGTAATCGTCCCGTGGGAGCTGTACAGAGCGTACGGCAAAAAGGAAATTTTGCGCGAAAATTTCCAAATGATGAAAAAGTGGATAGAGTACGTGCGCGGCGCGGGCGACAACGAGTATTTATGGCTTGGCGATTGGCATTTCGGCGATTGGCTGGCTATGGACGAGGGAATGGAGGATTCGTACGTGGGCGCGACTTCTAACGATTTGGTCGCTTCCGCGTTCTACGCCTATTCGTTGTCTTTATTCGTCAAAGCAGGCAACGTTTTGGGCGAAGATATGCGCGAATACGAGGATTTGCTTGTGAAAGTTAAGCAAGCGTATAAAGAGTATTTCACGCCCAACGGCGAGTTGTTGGAAGAATATCCGTATACCGAATGGCAAAGATTGAACGAGGGCGAAACGGGAATGGATCTCGTCAGAAAAGGCAAAACGCAAACGGCGTTGACGCTTATTCTTGCCTTTGATCTTGCGGAGAATAGAGAAAAATTTGCCGCACAGCTCGAAGAATTGCTCGCTCAAAACGGCGGAAAAATGACAACGGGATTTTTGGGTACACCCTATCTTTTGCCGACCTTGACCGCCGTTGGAAATTCCAAACGGGCTTATGAGTTGCTCTTGCGCGAGGATACGCCCTCGTGGTTGTATTCGGTCAATCACGGCGCAACGACCATTTGGGAGCATTGGAACGGCATTAAAGAGGACGGGGCGTTTTGGTCTAAGGATATGAATTCCTTTAACCACTACGCATACGGCTCGGTGGGCGCTTGGCTGTACGAAACGGCGGCGGGCATACGCGTTTGCGAGGGCTACGAGGGGTATAAAAAAGCGGTGCTTGCGCCCGTGCCCGACCGTAGACTTGGGTTTGTGGACTGCGTTGTCGATACGCCGAACGGACAAATTCAAAGCAGTTGGAAATATGAAAAAGACGGTGTAAAATTTGCCTTTACGGTACCCAATGGTATGGAAGCGGAGATACGCTTGCCAAACGGCGTTGGTGGGACGGTAACGGGCGGAAAATACGAGTATTTTATAAATGGAGAAAGATATGATATTTAACGGTAAAGCAATCAAGTACGGGGATAACGTAGACACGGACGTTATCATTCCCGCGAGATATTTGAACACCATTGACAAAAAAGAGCTTGCCTCCCATTGTATGGAGGACATTGACAAGTCGTTCAAGGACAAGGTGCAAGAGGGCGATATTATGGTCGCGGGCTTTAATTTCGGTTGCGGTTCTTCGCGTGAGCACGCGCCTATTGCCATTAAGGCGAGCGGGATATCGCTCGTCATTGCGCGGAGCTTCGCTCGCATTTTCTACCGCAATTCCATCAATATCGGACTTGCGATTTTGGAATGTGACGAGGCGGTGGACGGTATCAACGAGGGCGATAAGGTGGAAGCGGATTTGGACAACGGCGTGATTTACAACCGTACGACGGGCAAGAGCTTCAAAACGCAACCCTTCCCGCCGTTCATTCAGAAAATCATTACCAACGGCGGCTTGGTGGCGTCCATTCAAAAGGGCGACGTAAAATAAAAAGTGCAGGTGAGAAGGATATGAAAAATTATAAAATCGGATTACTTCGCGGGGACGGTATCGGCCCTGAAATCGTAGACAGCGCGGTGCGCGTTTTGGAAGCCGTCGGCAAAAAGTACGCTTTGAACTTTACCTTTACGCCCTACCTTATCGGAGGAGCGGCAATCGACGCCGTAGGCGAACCGCTTCCAAAGGAAACGGTGGAGGGCTGTCTTGCTTCCGATTCCGTGCTGCTCGGCGCGGTCGGCGGGCCGAAATGGGACGGCTTGGCGGGGAATATCCGCCCCGAAAAGGCGTTGCTCGGTATCCGCGCGGCAATGGGGCTTTTTACCAACCTCCGTCCTGCAAAATTGTATCCCGCTTTGAGCGGCGAATGTCCGCTTCGCGCCGATATCGTTGCTAACGGGTTTGATATTATGATCGTGCGCGAGCTTACGGGCGGTATTTACTTTGGCGAAAGAGGGTATCGCGAGGGGAAATACGGCGAGGAAGCGTACGACACCGAAGCGTACAGCCGTATGGAAATCGAACGGATTGCCCGCGTAGCCTTTGAAACGGCGAGAAAACGCCGCAAAAAGCTGACCAGCATAGACAAGGCGAACGTGTTGGAAACGTCGCGGCTGTGGCGCAAAATCGTGCACGAGATTGCGGCGGAATATCCCGACGTGGAGCTTTCGGATATGCTCGTGGACAACGCGGCAATGCAGCTCGTGAGAAACCCGTCGCAATTCGACGTTATCGTGACGAGCAATATGTTCGGGGACATTCTCTCCGACGAGGCTTCGCAAATTACGGGCTCTATCGGTATGCTGCCGTCGGCTTCTATCGGCGATAATACGCGTGGCTTGTACGAGCCTATTCACGGCTCTGCACCCGATATCGCGGGGCAAAATAAAGCCAACCCGATTGCGACCGTTCTTTCGGCGGCAATGATGCTTTTGTACGCGTTCAACGAGGTGGAGGCGAGCGAGGCAATCGTTGCGGCGGTGGATAAAGTATTAAAGGACGGACTTCGTACGGCGGATTTGGCGCGGGACGGCGCGTGCCCGCTCGGTACGGTGGAAATGACGGACGAGATTATTAAGAGGCTTTAACGGAATGGAAAACAAACTGAAAAAACTTTACGAGGGGCTGTGTCTTACGAGCGTGTTTATCCGCGTGATGAAAAAGCCGCTTTTGACCGCGTTTGCCGCGTATATAACGGCGGCGACGGCTTTGGAAAAGCGTAGCGCGTATGCGGCGTTCGTTGCGGAGATATACGCGGGCGGCGGGTCGCTCACAAATTGCGTAAAAAGGCTCGTGTTCGAGGATGAAAACGTGTATATCAAGGCGATTGCACACGGCGAAAAAACAGCGGCTTGCGTGGAAAAATCGGTGAGAAGAGAGATTGCGCTCTTTTCCGATTTTGCGTCCTTAAAGCCTGCCGACTTTGCGCTGGATATGGGCTTGGACGAGGCGGAAATTCCCGCTTTTGAGGCGGTGAACGCAGACCTGGGTGCTTTGTATCGTAAACGCTTGCGCGGGATTGAAAAATACGGCTACGGTGTATTTTCCTCACACGGTATGTTCCGTTTGTCCGACGAGAGAAGGATTGAGCCTATCGTCAGCGCGGACAAAATCGGTATGGATACTTTTATCGGCTACGAGGAAGAGCGCGAAAAGGTGGTGGCGAACACCCGCGCGTTCGTGGAGGGCAGACCTGCCGCAAACACGCTGCTTTGCGGGGATGCTGGCACGGGAAAATCGTCTACCGTGAAAGCGGTGGCAAACGCCTTCTTCGACGAGGGCGTGCGTTTAATCGAGCTTCGCAAGGATCAGCTTTCGCTGCTTCCCTACGTTATGGGGAAAATTAGCGGCAATCCCTTGAAATTTATTATCTTTATCGACGATTTGGCATTTAACAGGAGCGACGACAATTTCAGTATGCTCAAAGCGGCACTCGAAGGCTCGGCAAGCGCGAAAGCGGATAACGCCGTCATCTACGCCACGAGCAACCGTAGGCATATCATAAAGGAGAGCTTTGCGGACCGCGACGGCGATGACGTGCATATCAACGACACGTTGCAGGAAACGCTGTCGCTGTCCGAGCGGTTCGGGCTCGTGGTGCTTTTCCAAAAGCCCAACAAGCAGCTGTATTTGGAGATCGTGCGCGAATTGGCGCAAAAGCACGGTATTCAAATGCCCGTCGGGGAGTTGGAAATTCAAGCGGAAGCGTTTGCGCTTCGCAAGGGCAACCGCTCGGCAAGGTGCGCGGAGCAATTCATAGACAGTTTATTGTAACATAAAGGAGCAAAAGAATATGCTTACGATTGATAACGTATACAGCGCGAGAAAAGCGCTCAAAGGTGTAATCCGTGAAACGGACGTAATTTACGCGCCCAAGCTTTGTCAAGGCGTGGATTTGTATTTGAAAACGGAGAATTTGCAGGTGACTGGCTCGTTCAAGGTACGCGGCGCGTATTATAAAATGACCTGCCTTTCGGAAGAGGAAAAAAAGCGCGGCGTAATTGCCTGTTCGGCGGGAAATCACGCACAGGGCGTTGCGCTTGCAGCACAAAAGAACGGCATTAAATCGGTGATTTGTTTGCCTGACGGCGCGCCCATTTCCAAGGTGGAGGCGACGAAGAGCTACGGCGCGGAGGTTTGCCTCGTCGAGGGCGTGTATGACGACGCTTACCAAAAAGCGTTACAGCTTCGCGACGAAAAGGGCTACACCTTTATCCACCCCTTTGACGATGAGGACGTAATCGCGGGGCAGGGTACGATTGCCTTGGAGCTGATGGAACAGCTCCCCGAATTGGACGCGGTGCTCGTGCCCATTGGCGGCGGCGGGCTGATTTCGGGTATTGCGTATACGCTCAAAACGATAAATCCGCGCGTAAAGGTCTACGGCGTGCAGGCGACGGGCGCACCGTCTATGAAAAATGCGGTGGAGCACGGTCAAATCGAGGAGTTGGCGGGCGTTTCTACGATTGCCGACGGTATCGCCGTGAAAAAGCCGGGCGAGCATACCTTCGCGCTGTGTAACAAGTACGTAGACGGGATCGTGACGGTGTCCGACGACGAAATCTCCGCGGCAATTCTTGCGCTGATGGAGCAGCACAAGCTCGTAACGGAGGGCGCGGGCGCGGTTGCCGTGGCGGCGGCAATGTTCAAAAAGGTGGATTTGCAGGGCAAGAAAGCCGTTTGCGTGCTTTCGGGCGGCAATATCGACGTGACCATTCTTTCGCGCGTCATCAAGCGCGGTTTGCTCACTTCGGGCAGAAGCTGTCAGCTCGTTATCGAGCTTATGGATAAACCTGGGCAGTTGAAAAACGTGTCGCGCATTATCGCCGATTTGGGCGGAAACGTGACGAGCGTACACCACGAGCGTGCCAACGAGGGCTCGGACGTCAACGGCTGTTATTTGCGTATCGTTTTGGAAACAAGAAACTACGAGCATATTGAAAAAATCAAGAACGCCTTGAAGGATTTTGGCTTCAAGCTGTTGTAAGGAGTGTAGGGTATGGAATTAAAGAAGGTATCAACGGAAAACGCGCCCGCGGCAATCGGACCGTATTCGCAAGCGATCGTATGCGGAGAAATGGTGTTTACTTCGGGTCAAATCCCCATCAATCCCGTGAGCGGGAACGTCGAAGCGACGACGATTGAGGCACAAAGCGAGCAGGTGATGAAAAACCTCGGCGCGGTACTCGCGGCGGCGGGCAGCTCGTTTGAAAAGACGGTCAAGACGACCTGCTTTTTGGCGGATATCGGCGATTTTGCGGCGTTTAACGCCGTTTACGCGAAATATTTTACGACCAAGCCTGCGCGTAGCTGTGTGGCGGTGAAGGATTTGCCCAAGGGTGTTAAGGTCGAGGTCGAGGTTATCGCAACGTTATAATTTGTAAAAATGAAATGGAACGGTAAAAAGAATACCCCGTGTTTTCACACGGGGATATTTTTTTGCAAAAACACTTGATAAAAATTTTTATTTGTGGTATATTATATATGT
Organism: Candidatus Scatosoma sp.; assembly: GCA_045576335.1. Taxonomy (GTDB): domain Bacteria; phylum Bacillota; class Clostridia; order Christensenellales; family Borkfalkiaceae; genus Scatosoma. The sequence goes on along the minus strand of JAZNGH010000010.1, from coordinate 284 downwards.
CACGTAAACTGAATAAAACATTTTGAACTCTTTACAATCTTAAAGGGATATTTTTGGTTTGAATTGTTAATGATAGAATTTGATAAAATGCAAATTCCACCTCATTGACAATTCGAGTATTTCAAGAATTTTATTGAGTTTGCGTGACAACAATCGGAGTTTGCGTTTTTGTGCGTTGACTTCGGTTGGCGCACTTTTTTATTATCAGGAGAATAAATATGGCAAAAGATGAATTTGAGGAATGCAAAGAAAAGGTGTTGAGTAATTTCGACAATAAGGTGGAC
>JAZNGH010000009.1:0-9006 GCA_045576335.1 Candidatus Scatosoma sp. | reverse complement strand
CCCGAAAGAATATCCATCTTGGTGAGGGCAATTTCCGTTGCGCCTTGGCAACGGATACCGTAGCGGGAAGCCACGATGTCAAAAGGACCTACTCTTCTCGGTCTGCCCGTCGCCGCGCCGTACTCGCCGCCGAGATCACGGAGCTTTTGCGCCTTCTCGCCGAAATATTCCGCCGTGAAAGGACCTTCGCCTACGCAAGTAGAATACGCCTTCATAATACCGATAGAATTATCGAGCTGTAATTGCGGAACGCCCGCGCCAATCGGCGCGTAAGCCGCAATCGTCGAAGAGGACGAGGTGTAGGGGTGAATACCGAAATCGATATCGCGCATTGCACCAAGCTGGGCTTCGAACATAATATTCTTGCCCTCGTCGTTGGCTTTGGTAAGATACAGCCCCGTATCGCAAACAAACTCCTTCAAGGGCATACCGTATTCTTCAAAATACGCGATAATATCCTCCGTTTTCACCGCTTCCGCTTTATATCCGCCCACGACGGTCAGGTTTTTCCATTCCACGATGTCCGCAACGCGCGCATACAGCTTTTCGGTGTTGAGAAGCTCGCCCATACGGAAAGCTTTTTTATAATATTTATCCGCGTAAACGGGCGCGATACCGCGACGGGTAGAGCCGAATTTTTTGCCTGCAAGTCTATCCTCTTCCAGACAGTCCTGCAACACGTTGTACGGCATAGTGATTACCGCACGGTCGGAGATTTTGAGATTGTCAGGCGTGATTTTGATACCCGCTTCTCTCAATTTCGCAATTTCCCCGCACAGGTGCTTGATATCGATAACCATACCAGGCCCCATAACGTTTACGACCTCTTCACGCAAAATCCCCGAAGGCAACAAATTCAAAATGAATTTCCCGCGTTCGTTGATTACGGTGTGTCCCGCGTTGTTACCGCCTTGGTAACGGCAAACGACCTCGAAGCTTTGCGAAAGCAAATCCACCATTCTGCCTTTGCCTTCGTCACCCCAGTTGATACCGCAAATAGATGTGAGCATAATTTATGTTCTCCTTTTGTTTTTTCCTTTCAAAACGCGGCAATGAAACCGCAAAAAAGCAAGCGCTTCTTCCCTTCCCGCACTTTTTCGGGAATAACGAAACACGCATAGCACTTAATTATAACCCATTTTTCAAACCTTGTCAAGCCCTTAAAGGGCTTCTTTCCCGTTTTTACGTAAATTTACAAGTTTTTTAACGAGGAAGCATTGCAAGCGTTTGGGCAACAACGCCAAAAGCGCAAGCCCGAAATGCCGATTTTTGACGTATTCGTATCTCGGTCGCTTTTTTAACATGATTTTATACACGAACGAAGCAAGCTTCTCCGCTTGCATGGGCTTGCCCGTAAATTTTGCCACCAGCGCGCAAAAATTTTTCGATTGCTCTTTATACAGCTCCGTTTTTTCGCAAAGCCTTTGCGTGGATATCGCGCTACCTTTGGCGAGCGCGGTTTCCACCGAACCGGGGCGGAGCGTAATCACCTTTTGCCCCAAAAGATTGAGCTCTTGCCGAAGCGCGTGCGCGTAGCCATCGAGCGCGGTTTTGCTCACGTTATAAATGCCGTTAAAGGGTAGGGGCGCCCCCAAAACCACCTCGCTCGTGGTGATAAGGATTTTTCCGTCCGTTTTCAAGAGCGAATGAAAGGTTTTATTGACGAGCATCGTTCCAAACAGATTGACCTCAAACAGCCGCTTTATCTTTTCATAGTCCTCTTCGATAAACGAGCCCATGGTATGCACGCCCGCAAAATTCAATATCGCATCCAAGCGCACCCCGCGCAAGCGGAGCCCGTCTGCAATTTCGCACAAACGCTTCTCGTCCGTGATATCCGCTTCAAACGCTTCGCCAACCGCTGCCGCATGCAAATCCAACGCGTACACGGTATGCCCATTTTCCAAAAACGCCCGCGCCACAGCGTTCCCGATGCCCGCCGCCGCGCCCGTTATAAGCACGCTTAAACGATTTACTTCTTTCATAATTTTACTCCTACGTATATTATAACCCGCTTGTTTTTTATCGTCAAGTAATTTCGCTCTTTTTACAAAAATAAGGCTTTTCGGGCAAAAAAAACGTTTTTTCGCCTGTTTTTCACAATTTTTTTTGCCGCTCCCTATTGACAAACGCAAAAAAAAGAGGTATCATAGTAAAAAGGTATTATAAGATAGAAAAAGGAGGAGAAAGTATGTATTGCAGAGAATGTGGACAAAAGCTGACTTTGCGCTTTTGCGAAAACGAGGGGCTTATCCCCTATTGCGATAAGTGCGAGGCGTATATGTTCCCGCAATTTTCCGTAGCGGTGTCTATGGTCGTGACCAACCGCGCGCAAGACAAGATTCTGCTTGCCAAGCACGTCGAGGACGACGATTTTATCCTGTTTGCGGGGTACATTAAAAAGGGCGAAAACGCCGAAAAAACCGTTCCCAGAGAAATCAAAGAGGAGCTGGGCTTGAACGTAGTCAAAGCCAAGTATATGTCCTCTCGCTATCACGCGCGCAAAGAAGTCTTGATGCTCAATTTCGTCGTAGTCGTCGAGGATACGCCTATCAAGCTCAAAGAGGACGAAGTTGCCGAAGCGCGTTGGTGCACGCCCGAAGAAGCGGTGTCGCTTATTCGCAAAAACACGACGGCGGAATTTTTCTTGAACAACGCCGTACGCGAATTGAAAAAGAAAATTTAAGCTTTTGTGATTTATCAAAGAACAAAAACAGCGGTGAGCCAAAGCTCACCGCTGTTTTTTAGATTTTGAAGAATACGTGTGCGATTTTGCCGCATAATTTTTTTTTATTTAGTCGTATAGGTTACGCTTTCGCTCCAATCGCTGTCTTCATAATTGCCGAAAGAAATTTTAACCTTAATACTGTCACCCTGATTAAGCGTTATTTCTCCGCTTTTACTCTTCGTCGTTTGTTCTACGCCGTCATTGATTACATACGTATACGTTAAACGCCCAGGCGTTTTTCCATCAACGTTAAAAGTTACGTTACCGCTTTCGTCAATCGATACCGTAGGCGTTTGCAACTTTATCGTCGTATCCACTATGTTGGATTCGCTGGGACAATAAGTTTCATAATCAGCAGGTATTGCAACTACAACGTATTTATTGCCAACTTGCACCATACACTCCGTGCCGTAAATATTCTCGTTTACAATCTCGCCCGTCTCGGCGTAATAGATGTTATAATAGCTTGCGTTCTCAACGGCTTGCCATACCAACGTAAAGTAATCTTGGTCAAACGTAACCGTAGGCTTTGCAAGCACCATTCTGCTATCGGTCACGGTAAACTCGTCAGAGTAAGCGGATTGCACGCTATTATCCGAAGCAAAAGGAATTGCTTTAACCTTGATAATATCTCCATTTTTCAAGCCTGAAATTTCCGTTTCGTAAGTTTCCTGTTCTGCCCCACCGTTTACAACGTACACGTATTTTTCGGCATTATTCACGCCCTCCCAACGTACGCTAACCCCTTCTCCCGTATAAGATTGAGAGAAATTCGTCGGCGAAGATAAAGTAATCGGTGTGCAAACAAACCACTCACTCCACGCACCTTGCGTATAATAATCGCGGTCGGCATAAGAATCCAACCTCACCCTTATCGAATAGTTAAGCGGCAATCTTTCATACTCTCCGTAATTATCTTGATTAAAAGTCCCTACAAGCTGTTGATTTTCGTCTCTTATTTCCAAGGTAAAGCCAAAATTCCAAATACCGTTTTTTACCCAATCGGGAGATGCTATTTCCCATCTGCCAAAATCGTCCCCACTACCAACGAATTCAATGGTAGCTTGCGGTAATGCACCCTCAACAGTGTAATCAATGGTCGACCCGTCCCAATCGTAAGGGTCTTCGCCCGTATATTCTTTACCGTACATTATGTAGGTAAATCTTATAGCATAGTTTCCTATAAGGTTAGAATCGAATGGAATATCGTCCAAATCAAACGTAATCGCCTCTAATTCACCCAAGGGGAACGCCGTATGGACGTCCTCGCCTGCTTTTAGAGCGTTTATTGCGTCCATCATCCAAGCAGCTTCGTCAATATCGTGATTGGGCTCGTCTTGCGTCCACAAAACTTGCAAAATATCGTATCCGTCCGCTAAAACGATTTGGTTAACGTAGCCAAGCTCACGGTAACTTTCTCCGCCGAGATTGTTTCTCGACTTAACTTCAAGATAAACAACGCCGTTCTCATCCAACGTATATTCTTCTGCAAATAAATAATCGTTTTTGCCGATTGCAGGTTTGACGTCAAACCATCCTTCAATTATCGTTCTGTCTTCTTCAACGCCTTCGCCGTCGTTAAGGTCAAAATCCGCCGATAGCGTGTATTCCCACGAATAGTCGTTAACTCGCTGTGATTGATAACCGTCCAAAACCACGTAGTATTTGTTGCCAACCTTGAAAAACTCTTCGTCTTCTCCGTAAACGTATTCGTAAGAATAAATACCCTTTGCGAGTTCAGTTTGCCATTCCGCTTTCTTTACGTCGGAATAATATTTGTTTATTTTGGTTTGCGCGTTGTCTAATTTATACCACCTGTCATATATTTCATCCCAACCTTCTCCATAGCTTTGCCATTGTGCTTCTAATTCGGCAAGGGCGTTGGGATTATCAATCAAATATATCGCATCTTCTGCAAGGTATTGCTTGCTGTATTCATCAATGATTTTGATTGTCAGGTTGTCAAAATTACTCTTGTTCGTGCCAAAGTCAAAGCCTAAAATGGCGTCGTCCATTAAGCCGTATTGTAAGCAAGTTTCAAGTATCCACGGATAATCCAAACGTTCAACGTAAACGGAATCCTGATAGCTTTGTTCTATGCCGCTGGCGTTTTCGTAGTATACTTTTACAACGTAACTTTGACCGTTCAAAATTCCTTCCGTTACGTTTATCGAGCCGCCAAACTCTCCCGTATAATAAACTTCCCCGTCCCAATCGCCTACTTCAATCTTTGTAAAAGTAAACGACGTATCGCCAAGCTCGGCTTCTACGTTGATAACGGGATAATATTTGCCCGTTTGTGCGTTTAACAAAATTTCCGATTCCAGTTCGCACGAGATAACGCTTTGCGTTCTATAATATGCGGACGCTACGTTATGAACGTAAACGCCGTTACCGTCGTGAACGTCACCCAAAACGAACGCCATAACGTTATAATGTGTATCTGCACTTAAATTGTTGAAAGTTACCGTATTGTTTCCTTCCGTTAATTTTTGTTGCGCTAATATTTCGTTGCTTTGATCATAGATAACTACTCTTAACCATCCGCCGACTAAATCAACAAAATTATCTTCGTCGGCAACGTTTATATCAAAGGATATTGACTTGGCGGTAGAATTGCCGTTAGAAACCGTTGCCGTCGGCAATGATTGTTCGTACGGTAAGCCTATCGAAACAGTGTCGTTTTCTTCGTCAATGAGTACTGCTTTACCGTCTTGGCTGATATTCGTGCCTTCAACGTATTCAATTTCAGTAACCTCATAAGAAATGAAGTTATATGAGTTGGTTGGAATTGTAACGGCAACGTAAACACAATTCAAATAAGAATCACCGTCTTCGATAAAAAACGATTGCAACGCCCCGCCTGATTGATATTTTGTGCCGTTCAATTTCAAAGATAAAATGGTATTTTGGTCAGGATTATCTAACCAAATTTGAATATATACCGTGTTTCCAATCGAACTGTAAATTTCATAATTACTTTCAGTTGGTACAGTATCGCCGAGCGAATTGTCGCTATTTGATAAATAATTTCTTAATGCCTCTTCCAAAGAAATTCTTGTACTATAAAGCGCAAACGCTCTTAACATTAGCCCTGACGGAGCCTCGTTTTCCGTCGGCTCTTCGTTGGACGCTATTATGCCTAAATATGTAGGTGCCTCTGTCGGCGTGGGCGTAGGCGTGCTTGCCGTATAAGCTTGCGTAACGCTATAATCGCTATCCGTATAGCTTGTGCCATCGCCCACAGCCTTTACCGTAATACTCTGACCGTCAGCAAGCTGAACGGAAGTCGCCGTCGTAGGCGTTTCCGTACCACCGTCAATCTTGTAAACGTAGCTATTTGCGTTTGCAACTACCGCCCAACTTGCAAGCCCCGTGCTTGAAATCGTTACGGCAGGCGTACCGAGTTTTGTCGGTTGCGGCGTGGGCGTAACGACAGTGTAGGTTACTGCATTGCTCCAATCACTTGTAGAATATGCGCTGCCATCGCCAACGGCACGGACCTTTAAGGTTTGACCGTTTGTTAAGGTTTTCGTTGTTATCGTGTTCTCAACGTATGATAAATTTCCATCAAGGCTGATTTCAAATTTATCTGCATTTGAGTCTGCTTCCCAAGTGGCGACGTTATCGGTCAACGTAACAATAGGAGCATTTAGTTTCTGTGGCGTGGTAGGCGATGAAGGGTTATCACACGCCGTCAAACCAACGAGTCCAAACAACGCTACTAACAAGGTCAGTAAAAAAGTAATAAAGCTTTTTTTCATAGAGATACACCTCCCAGATAAAATAAAAAATGCGTCAACCGAAGCTGACGCACAAAAACGCAAACTCCGATTGTCGCTAAACTAACCTCAATTAAAACAAGCATTAAAGCTGCTTTTCACCAAGTGGAATTTGCATTTTATCAAATTCAAAAAGTGAAAAGCATAAAAAAGGGTAGACCACCCCTTACAACAAAAACATGCTTGTTTCAACTATTTAGTTAGTTTAGCAATATTATTATATCATATTTATCATTTTTTATCAATTGATTTTATGTAATAAACAAAAACTCGACTTTTCAAAAGTCGAGTTTTTGTTTATTATTCAATTGTGCCAATTTATTAAAGGCGTTCGCGCGCGTCGCAAATATTATCGTGCGCGATTACGACGGCGACCAAAAACGCCGTATCTTCGGGCGAGTACACGTCCAAAACGTACGCGTCGCGAATGAACGCGCTCACGATATCGCCCTGTTTTTTGAATTTTCCCAAGGCTTCGCCGTCACGCAAAACGGTGCGCCCTTCAAAAAATTTCCCTTCCAAGGTAAGATTTTCTTTACAATTTACAAACTGCCAACCCACGAAAAAGCGTTCAATCATACGCCCGACCTTGCGTTTTTTACCCGTTCTGTTGTCGTAAATAATCGCGCTTCTTCTTAAAAAACGCCAAAACTTATTGCGAACGGTAAACAGCAAATTTCCCTGCATATCGTATATAAATTTTTTATGCGTCGGCGAAAAGACTTTGCCTCGAATGGTAAAAGCGTTGTTCCCGTTTTCGTCCAACACGTACGAGCCGTTCCCCAAGGATACGAGCTTGTTTTTGATAAAGTATCTCATAATTTCTTCCTCCGTGTATACAACAATGTTTAATTGTTTATCTATATTATAACATAACTTCACGAGAATTGCAATAGGGTTTTATCATTTTTTTCTCTTTCGTAACCTTGACAAACGGATAAATATTTGCTATACTATAAAGGATATATATTTACCGAGGCGTACTTATGAATAAAATCGGCTTTGACAATAAGAAATACCTGTCTATGCAATCGGAAAAAATCGCGGAGCGTATTCAATCGTTCGGCGACAAGCTGTATTTGGAATTCGGCGGAAAGCTTTTCGACGATTACCACGCCTCGCGGGTGTTGCCCGGTTTTGAGCCAGACAGTAAGATTAAAATGCTGTTAAAGCTTAAAGAAGTGGCGGAAATCCTCGTCGTAATCAGCGCGAACGATATCATCAAAAACAAGTACAGAAGCGATTTGGGCATTACCTACGACGCCGACGTTATCCGTTTAATCGATATCTTCAAGGCGCAAGGGCTTTTCGTCGGCAGCGTGGTTATGACTATGTATTCCCCGCAACCGAGCGTAGACGGCTTTATCAAGCGTTTGAACAACCTCGGTATTCGCGTGTACAAGCATTACGCCATCGAGGGCTATCCTCACGACGTACAAAAAATCGTGAGCGAAGAGGGCTACGGTAAAAACGAATACGTGCCCACCTCCCGTCGGCTTGTCGTCGTCACCGCACCAGGTCCTGGCAGCGGCAAAATGGCGACCTGCTTATCCCAGCTTTACCACGAAAATCAAAGAGGCGTAAAGGCGGGATATGCAAAATTTGAAACCTTCCCCATTTGGAATTTACCCCTCTCGCACCCCGTAAACCTTGCTTACGAAGCGGCGACGGCGGATCTGAACGACGTGAATATGATTGACCCCTACCACTTGGAAGCGTACAATCAGCTCGCCGTCAATTACAACCGCGACGTGGAAATATTTCCCGTCGTTGCGGCAATGTTGCAAAAAATTCTGGGCTATTCCCCCTACCGATCCCCGACGGATATGGGCGTAAATATGGCAGGCAACTGCATTATGGACGACGAGGCGTGTAGAGCCGCGTCTAACGCCGAGATTATTCGCCGTTATTACGGCGCGCTTTGCGACGCGAGAAAGGGAAGAATCGGCAAGGACGTCGTATCCAAAATAGAGCTTCTAATGAGCAAATCGGGCGTAACAGCAAACGAACGGAAAGCCGTTGCTCCCGCCCTGAAAAAAGCAGAGCAAACGGGCAGACCCGCCGCGGCAATCGAGCTAAACGACGGTAGAATCGTCACGGGCAAAACGGGCGAACTGCTCGGCGCAAGCGCGGCGTGTCTTTTGAACGCGCTCAAAGCGTTGGGCGGAATCGACGACAACGTACATCTCATTTCCCCCACGATTATCGAGCCTATTCAACACCTGAAAGTCAACCATATGGGTTCTAACAATCCCCGTTTGCATACGGACGAAATTTTGATGGCGCTTTCCATTTGCGCAGTCAACGACCCGATGGCAAAGCTTGCAGTCGAGCAGTTGGACAAGCTGAAAAATTGCGAGATACACTCTACGGTCATCTTGGCGCACGTGGACGAGCGCACCTTCAAATCCTTGGGTATGCACGTCACTTGCGAGCCTCAAAAATAAAGTGCAAAAACACCGCGCCCGAAGCCTTCAAGTCGGAGGCCAAGCGGTC
>JAZNGH010000008.1:0-95496 GCA_045576335.1 Candidatus Scatosoma sp. | reverse complement strand
GTTATTGTGCATAGAAAAACGCGTAATACGTAGATTCGGCAAATTCAGGCTGTATCAATAGCGTACTGCTGTAAGAATCCCACCAGCTCGCGTCCGCCTCGTGTGACCAACCGTACACTTTATAACCCTCGTCGGCGACTGCCTGCACGTATATATTGCTATCCCAAAGCGCAATCGTAAGCGTTTGCACGCGGTTTCCGTTCTCATCTAAAATCGAGCCGCCCTCCGTCGCGATTAGCGTTATTTTTCTTGCAAATCTTGCGTAAACGGAGAAATCTCCCGTCAAGATATCCGTACGCGTTGCTTCCGTCTTTCCGTCCGACCAGCTATGGAATACATATCCCTCTTCGGCAACTGCCGTCGCGGTGACGGTGAAATTATTGTCTATGCTCGCCGTGGACGAGGATAACTCAATATAACCGTTGCCTCTACTTACCGTACAGGTATACGAATATTCTATTTTCGTAAAAAACGCGTAATACGTAGATTCGGCAAATTCAGGCTGTATCATTAGCTTGCTGCCGTAAGAATTCCACCAGCCTGCATCCGCCCTGTATGACCAACCGTTCACCTCATAACCCTCGTCGGCGACTGCTTCCACGAATATATAGCTATCCCAAAGCGTAATGGTAAGCGTTTGCACGCGGTTTCCGTTCTCATCTAAAATCGAGCCGCCCTCCGTAGCTATCAGCGTTACTTTTCTTGCAAATCTTGCGTAAACGGAGAAATCTTCCGTCAAAACATCCGTGCGCGTTGCTTCCGTCTTTCCGTCAGACCAGCTATGGAATATATATCCCACTTCGGCAATCGCCGTCGCGGTGACGGTGAAATTATTGTCTATACTCGCTGTGGGCGAGGATAAATCAACGTAACCGTTACCTCTGCTTATCGTACAACTATACGAATATACGATTTTTTCGAATATCGCGTAATATTCGTTAACGTTTTGATAATTTGCCCATCTATCCGTAAAGCCTCGTTCGAGCGAATTTTCATACGTATCGTAATACGAGTCAAAAAAACGCCACCCTACAAAATGATACCCCTCGTCGGGAATCGCGTAAACGGGCTTGGAATATTCCCCAAAACGTACCGTTTGCTTGATTTCGTCCGTTTTTTTATCACCGTCCGTCGTTATGCTTCCGCCCGCGGTTGCATAACAATTTACCGCAAAGTTTTGTACGAAATACGCCGTGACGGTGATATCCGCACCCTGTGCCAAATCCGTTCGTTCCTTTCCCGTATACCCGTCCGACCAGCCCGTAAACTCGAAGCCGTCGCGTTCGATTACGCGAACGGGATAGCCGTATTCGCCGTCAAGTACCTTTTGAGTGTTCGTTTCCGTGGTAAACGTCAACCATTCACCCGAAGTATCGGGGTAATTGCCCGAGGTCGTAATATCAAAGAGATACGTGAAGGTATAAAATCTTTTCAAAATCGGATATACGGAAATATTTTCTTGGATATTTTCGTCCGTTCTCTCCGTACTTGCATATCCGTCCGACCAGCCCATAAATTGATAGCTCTCGGGCACGATTACTCTCACAACCTCAGTGTTTTCGCCGATAAATACCGTTTGTTCTGCTCTGCCACTTATATACGCTTGGTCGCCGTATGAAACGGTAAAGGTCGGGATTTTTTCGAAAATCGCCCGCACGGTTATATTGTCCTGTACCTCTTTTTCCAACCTCGTCGCTTCTTTTACGCCGTCGCTCCAACCGACGAATTTATAACCTTCGTAAGGCGTTGCCGTAACCTCCGTGCCGTCCATACCCTCGATTATGGATTGCTCTATCTCACCCTGCACGCTTCCGCCCGTCGTCGTTTGATATTCTACGGTGTAAATATCCAAAACAAATCGAAAATACGCAGTGAACGCAAGATTTTCTTGCACACAAGTATCTTGCCTTGTTTGCAAAGGCAATCCGTCGCTCCATTCCAAGAACACGTAACCGTAATCAGGTACGGCTTTGACCAGCGTGCCGTCCTCGCCGCTTTGCACCGTTTGCTCCCGTTCACCCGTAATAGACCCGCCCTCGCCCGCCTCATACGAAAGCGTATATATGTGCGGCGGAAACCAAGAACTTTCACTTTGTATCGACATTGACGACGCACTTTGATTATCCTTGTATGCTTGTCCACAAGCTACGAGAAAACAAAAACACATCGTAATAAAAAGTAACGTGTTAAAAAGGTGGACTGCTTTTCTTTTCATAAACTATCCTTTTGCTGTATTACGCAAGAATTTCTTGCATAATATATTATAGGAAATTATTTCTTGCAAGTCAAGTATTTTGCAATAAATTCTTGCTATAATCCAATAGGAGGAAGCGTGATGTTACGATTAAAAGCCTTACGGGAAGAAGCAGGAAAAACGCAAGCGGAGCTTGCTGCCATATTTAAGATTAGTCGGCAAGTGTATGCAAATTATGAAAACGGGATTAACGAGCCGTCGTTAAAAATGCTTGTTGTGATTGCAGATTATTTTCAATGCAGCGTAGATTATTTATTAGGTCGGTCCGACGATTTCGGGAACGTGACCGTTTTAGCCGATTTTTCACAAGAACGGGTTTTATCCAACGAAGAAAAGCTATTGTTGAAAAATTTTCGCGTTTTACGAACAAAAGAGAAACAAAGCCTTGCGGATTACTTGACTTTTTTATCGAAAAAAGATTAAAATTATTTCGTTATGAAAAAAGTATTTGCTTATTTCTCTCCGTTTGAATGGGGGCTTTGGGGCGTTTCTACGCTCGCAATCGCTTTGAGCTTTTCGTTAAGCGGCGATTTTCACACGCTTACCTTAATCGCTTCGCTTTTGGGCGTGACTGCGCTCATATTTTTGGCAAAGGGCAACGTAATCGGACAATTCCTTATCATTGCGTTCAGCATCTTATACGCGCTCGTGTCTTGGGAACAACGCTACTTCGGAGAAATGATTACCTATCTTGGAATGTCGTTACCCAGCGCGGCGGTGGCTTGCGTGAGCTGGCTGAAAAATCCCTCCGACAAGGGTGCAAGTGAGGTGAAGGTGTCGAGTATGACCGCCAAAAAATGGCTGTGGTTGAGCGTCGCCGCAATCGCGGTGACCGTGGCATTCTATTTCATTTTGGCATACTTTAACACCAACAACCTTATCGTGAGCACAATCTCAGTCACAACGAGCTTTTTCGCTTCTATGCTAATGATTTTACGAAGCCGCGCGTATGCCGTTGCCTACGCCGCCAACGATATCGTGCTCGTCGTGCTTTGGATAGCCGCTTGCTTTCAATCCCTCTCCTATCTTCCTATGGTCGTTTGCTTTATCGCCTTTCTCTTCAACGACCTATACGCGTTTATCAACTGGAAACGCATACAAAACAGACAAGCCCAAGAATAACGAAAGCAATTTCGTTATTTTTTATCTCTAAAAACACGAACAAATGTTTGACTTTTAATTTCCGTTGGTGTATAATGAAACTATGATTACGGAAGAGAAGCTGAAAATTTTAACGGAGAGTGCGAAATACGACGTGTCGTGTTCGTCGTCGGGGAGCAAGCGTAAAAACGAGGGCGGGATCGGGAATGGGTACGTTGCGGGCTGCTGTCATTCGTTCACGCCTGACGGCAGGTGCGTATCGCTTTTGAAGATACTTCTTTCTAACGATTGCGTGTATGATTGCAAATACTGTCCCAATCGCGTTTCGGCGGACGTGTCGCGCGTGAGTGCGACGCCCGACGAGATTTGCGAGCTGACGATGGATTTTTACAAGCGTAATTATATCGAGGGGCTATTCCTCTCCTCCGCGGTATGGAAAAATCCAAATCATACGATGGAAAAGCTGCTCCTCGTCGTGAAAAAGCTACGGACGGAGTACGGATTTCACGGGTATATCCACCTCAAAGGCATTCCCCGCGCCGACCCCGAGCTCAATCGGCAAGCGGCGTTATATGCGGACAGAATGAGCTATAATATGGAATTGCCGAGCGAGCAGAGCTTAAAGCTGCTCGCGCCGCAAAAGGATAAAAGCAGCTTGCTGTTGCCGATGCGACAGCTTACGACGGAAAAGACCGCGTTCGTGGAAGAGAAGAAAAAGGGCTTTGCCAAGGGGCATTTTTTGCCCGCGGGGCAAACGACGCAAATGATTATCGGGGCTTCCCCCGAACGGGACGGGCAGATTTTGCGTTTGACGCAAGCGTTATACCGTTCTATGGATATGAAGCGGGTGTACTATTCCTCGTACGTGCCCGTCGTGCGGGATTCGCTTCTGCCCGACGTGGGTGCAGGACAGCTCCGCGAGCACCGCTTGTATCAAGCGGACTGGCTCTTACGCTTTTACGGGTTTACGGTCGAGGAAATCGTTTCGGAGGGGGAAAATCTTGCCTTGGAGTTTGACCCCAAATGCGCGTGGGCGTTGAAAAATCTACACCTATTCCCCGTGGAAATCAACCGCGCGCCCTTGGAAAGCCTATTGCGCGTACCAGGGATCGGCGTGCGTAACGCGCATAAAATTTTGCAGGCGCGGCAATATACCAAGCTAGCGTTTGAGGACCTCGTGAAAATGCGGATCGCGCTCAAACGCGCCAAGCATTTTATCACCTGCAACGGGAAATTTTACGGTGCGAAAAACGAGTGCGCCGTCAAGGGCTTTCTCGTCGCGGCGGAAAACGGCGAAAACGCAAGTCAGGTGGATATGTTTTCCCTTTTGCCCGATTGCGTACGGGTGGACGAGCGGAAAATACGGCTTTCGGATACCCTAAACGCCAAAAAAGCGTTGACGGGCGAGTTATAAAACGGGCATACCGTGTACGAGGTGAACTATGTTATACATATTCGACGGAACGGAAAACGGGTTTTTGACGGCGTTTTTGCTCGCCTTTACGGACGAGGACGCGGTGGTCAGCTCGCGCCGAACGCAAATGCTGCTCGGACAAACGCCCGTGTTCGTGCAAACGGACGAAAACAAAGCGGAAAAGGCGAAAAAACGGTTATGCTCGTTTGATAAAAATTGCATACGCGAGCTTGCGCTTTTGCTTCGCTCGGGCGAGGAGGATTGCGAGCAGGTAGCCTTTGCGTATTTGCGCTATCTTGCACAATGCAAACGCCCCGTACGGAGCGATTTGGCAAACGACGCCGCGTTTACCGCGGACACTTATCTTCGCAAGGTCGGTTTGGAAATTCACCGTTTTCACGGCTTTATCCGTTTTATCGAAACGCAAAGCGGCGCGCTGTACGCGCCCTTTTCGCCCGATAACGATATTTGCGATTTGCTCGTGCCGCATTTTCGGGCGCGGCTTCCCAAATTCCCGTTCGTACTGCACGACGTGAAGCGCAAAAAAGCGGCGGTGTACGACGGGAAAAACGTTTTCGTTGCGCCCCTTTCGCAAGCGGAAATTTTGCTTTCCGCAAACGAGGAGGGCTGGCAATCGCTGTGGAAGCGGTATTACGCGGCGGTGAATATCCCCTCGCGCGAGCGGTTAAAGCAAATGCGCGGATATATGCCCGCGCGGTATTGGAAATTTATGCCCGAACGGCAAGACACCCCTACTTTTCCGCAAAAATAATAGGTAAAGCCTCACCACATCATCATTTTTCTTTATCGTTATTCAAGAAATCCTCCTCGTTCACAGTCAAAAAATCCTCGTAGTGCCGCTCCTCCCCTATGATTTGGCGTATCTCCGCAATATCCGTCAAAATTTCACGCAATGCACGCATAAGCGTACTTTTTCGTAATTTACGACGAATGATATCCTCTTTCCATTTGTCGCAACCGTAGTTTTTATCCACGATTTCTTTATGTAAAGTACAAAAACCGCAATCTTGCTTGAAAAAATGGCAATACCCTTTTTTATAATATGCCCCGTAATTTCCGCAACTGCTACAAGTTTTATTCTTTCTCGGCATAGCTTTTTCTCCCGTTTCAAGTTTTCTTGAATATATTATACATCAAGATTTCTTGAAAGTCAAGACTTTTATCAAGATTTCTTGTAAAATATTATTATGACTATGGAATTTCGAAAAAGATTAAAAGAATTACGCACGGCAAAAGGATTAAGCCAAAAGGAATTGGGTCTTGCAATCGGTACGACTTATTCGGCAATAAGCTATTGGGAAAAAGGAATTAACGAGCCGAAGTTAAGTTATATTATTGCTTTATGCAAATATTTTGAAGTTTCGTCCGATTATTTGCTTGGTTTCGTTGATTAAACGCGGTATTTCAAGAGCCAAAATATAAAAATCGAAAAAAACCGTTTTTAGAAGCGTTGACAAACGCCTTATAAATAAGGTATAATATTTTTAACGGCAGAGGCGAGAAAGGGTTTTGCCTTTGCCTTTTATTTTTTACGAGTGAGGAACGATCGTATGAAACTTGTGTCTGATTATTTCGGTTGTATGGTCTTTAACGACGCGGTGATGCAGGAAAGGCTTTCCCCCGAGGTGTATAACACGCTCAAAAGAACGATGGAGCACGGCAGAAGCCTTAATTTGTCCGTCGCCAACGCCGTCGCCGCCGCTATGAAGGACTGGGCGGTGGAGCTGGGTGCGACCCATTATACGCATTGGTTTCAGCCTATGACGGGGATTACCGCCGAAAAACACGACAGCTTTATCTCCCCCGCGGGCGGCGGTAAGGTGATCATGGAATTTTCAGGCAAGGAGCTCGTTCGCGGTGAAACGGACGCTTCGTCCTTCCCCTCGGGCGGCTTGCGCGCGACCTTTGAGGCGCGCGGATATACCGCTTGGGACGCGACCTCTTACGCCTTTATCAAGGACGGCGTTTTGTGTATCCCCACGGCGTTCTGCTCGTACGGGGGCGAAGCTTTGGATAAAAAGACCCCCCTGCTCCGTTCTATGGAAGCAATCAACCGCCAAGCTATGCGCGTATTGAAGCTGTTTGGGAACGAGGAAGTGACTTCCGTCAAAACGACGGTCGGTCCTGAACAGGAATATTTCCTCGTGGACAAGGAGCTGTTCCGCAAGCGCAAGGACCTCACCTATACGGGGCGTACCCTTTTCGGTGCGAAGCCGCCCAAGGGACAAGAGGTCGAGGGGCATTATTACGGCGTTATCAAGCCGCGCGTGCAAGCGTTTATGAAGGATTTGGACGAGGAGCTTTGGAAGCTCGGCGTTTTGGCGAAAACCGAACACAACGAGGCCGCACCCGCGCAGCACGAGCTTGCGCCCATTTTCGCAACGACGAATATCGCCGCCGACCATAACCAGCTCACGATGGAAATTATGCAAAAGATTGCAAAAAAGCACGATTTCGTCTGTCTTTTGCACGAAAAGCCGTTTGAGGGCGTGAACGGAAGCGGTAAGCATAACAACTGGTCCATTTCCACGAGCACGGGCGTTAATTTGTTTGAGCCTGGCGAAACGCCTTACGAAAACGCACAATTTTTGCTCTTCCTTTGCTCGGTCATAAAGGCCGTGGACGATTATCAGGAATTGTTGCGAATTTCCGTGGCTTCGGCGGGCAACGACCACCGTTTGGGCGCGCACGAAGCTCCCCCTGCCGTCGTTTCGATATTCCTCGGCGACGAGCTGACGGAAATTCTTGAAGCAATCGAAAAGGACAAGGCGTACGGCGCAAAGGAAAAAGAGCTGATGCGCGTCGGCGTACATACCTTGCCCAAATTCCCCAAGGACACCACGGACAGAAACCGTACCTCCCCCTTTGCCTTTACGGGCAATAAATTCGAATTCCGTATGCTCGGCTCGTCGGCTTCCATTTCGGAGGCGAATACCGTAATCAATACCGCCGTAGCGGAGATTTTAAGACAGTTTGCGGACGAGCTGGAAGCGGCGGAGGATTTCGAACGAGCGTTGCACGATTTAATCAAGCGGGTAATCACGAAGCACAAGCGTATTATTTTCAACGGCAACGGCTACGACGATAAATGGCTCAATGAAGCCAAGGCACGCGGACTTTGCAATCTGCCTTCTACGCCCGACGCGCTCGCGCGATATCTCGACGGAAAAAATATCGAGCTGTTTACGGCGCACAAGGTATACACGGAAAAGGAAATGCAGTCGCGCCTTGAAATTTTCCTTGAAGATTATTGCAGTATCGTCGCTATCGAAGCGCGGACTATGATTGAAATGGCGAAAAAGGACATTCTGCCTGCCGTGAGCGGATATTTGCAAACGGTCGGCAATACCCTGCTTTCCAAAAAAGCAGTGGGCTTGGACTTGGATTGTACCTACGAGGAAGAAATTTTGCAAAAGCTCTCCGCGCTCCTTTCCAAGGCGTATGCGGAGGTTAAGGCACTGGAAGCGGGCTTGAAGAAATCGGAGCTTTTGACGGAGGTTTCGACGCTTGCCGCGTTCTGCAAGGACAGCTTGCTTTCTACTATGGAGAAATTGCGGGCGTACGCCGACGAGATGGAAACGCTCGTATCGGCTGACGCTTGGCCTTTCCCTACTTACGGCGAGCTGCTTTTCGGCGTAAGCGAATAGCCTGACAAGAGTTGAACCGCAACAAGCCTAAAAAGACGCCTTTTGCGCGAGGGAGGATTATATGGAATGGGTTAGCCTGACAAGAGTTGAATCGCAACAAGCCTAAGGAGGATAATATGTTCGACGCAAAAAAAACCGCCGCGCAAGCCGTGGCGTGGATACGAGAATGGTTTGAAGAAAACGGCAAAGGCTGTAACGCCGTAATCGGGATTTCGGGCGGCAAGGATTCCAGCGTGGTTGCCGCGCTTTGCGTGGAGGCACTTGGAAAAGAGCGCGTAATCGGCGTGCTTATGCCCAACGGCGAGCAAAGCGATATCGATTGTTCCAAAGCGCTCGTCAAACACCTGGGTATTGCGTATTATACCTGCAATATTCAAAAAGGCGTGGAAGGCGTTTTGGAAAGTATGGAAAAGGCGGGCGTGGAAGCGAGCCGTCAAACGATCGTCAATCTGCCGCCTCGTATCCGTATGGCGACCTTGTACGCAATCTCGCAATCGAAAAACGGGCGGGTCGCAAACACCTGCAATCTCTCGGAGGACTGGGTGGGCTATTCCACCCGCTACGGCGACGCCGCGGGTGATTTTTCCCCGCTTGGCAAGCTGACCGTGCAAGAGGTCAAGGCAATCGGGCGGGAGTTGGGGCTTCCCCTCTTTCTCGTGGATAAAGTACCCTCGGACGGATTGAGCGGAAAAACGGACGAGGATAACCTTGGGTTTACCTACGCCGCGTTGGATAAATATATCCGCGAGGGCGTATGCGAGGACGAAGCGGTGAAAGCCAAAATCGATCGCCTGCATAAGCTGAACGAGTTTAAGCTCAAACCCATTCCCTGTTTTGAATATCAAGCGTAAAATATAACCGCTCCCCGCAACGGGGAGCGGTTTGTTTTATTAAATTTTAGCGTCCCAAAGCCCACAGAAGCTGTCGATAGGGTCTTTGCCCTTAAAGGCTTGCTCGCCCGTTACGAGATTATCCACGAGCGCGTCCAGCGTAGAGGGCTTGCTATCGTACGCGTTGATATAGGTGCGTACTTGCGGGATATCCGCGAGCATAGTCGGCGCGTTGACGCTGATTGCCACGACGGGCAATTCGAAAACGTACCAAGGGATTTCCCCGCCGCCCTTGGACAGCCCGAAGCTGGGGCGGCCGTTCGCCACGTCGCAAAGGGTGATTACGAGGTCTTGCTCGGAAACGAAATCCGCAATCGCGTTCTTGCCCGCAAAGTACAAATTCAAGCTGGGCTTCTCCCCTGCCGCGATTTGCTTTTTCATCTTCTCGATAGGGCTTTCGTAAATGAACGCGTCGAAGCCCTTGTCAAGCAGTCGGTCACGAAGCTCCTCGGCGGGCGTTTTTCTTGCTCCACCGCCGCCCATAGCCATTTGCACGAGCGCGTCCATTGCACCCGCCGCGCCTTTGACGTATACAATCATAATGCGTTTATACTTTTCGGGCGTAAGCGGCAATACGTCTTTATCCTTGTATTTCACGAGCGTGATACAATCCTTGCTGATATCCGCCTCCGCCTTTTTATATTCCGCCTTTCCAAGCGAAGAAGAAACGTCCTTGGGCGTGCTCAACGCTTCCTTGCTCTTTTTATGCAAGCCCATACGCGCCTTTAAGCCCAAAATGCGGGTAAGGGCTTCGTTCATTCTCGCTTCGCTGATTTTGCCCGTTTGGTAGGCTTCCAGCATCGTCGCGAAATCCTCGTCGGGGTCGTTGAAGAACAGGAACATATCACAGCCCGCGTTGATACAAGCAGGTAACATTTCCTTTCTCGTCATACGGTTGGTCATAGCCACCATATGGCTTGCGTCGGTGACGACCATACCGTTAAAGCCCAGCTTATCGCGCAACAAACCCGTCATGATTTCGGGACAAAGCGTGGCGGGCAGCATTTCCTCGTCCTTGATATCGGGCTTGACCGCGCGCATATACGCGGGCATCATAATATGTCCGCCCATCACCGCGTCCAAATCGCTATCGAACAGCGTTTTATATACCAGCCCGTAGCTTTGCATCCATTCCTCTTCCGTAAACGAATTGATATTGTTGGAAATATGCGCGTCGCGGAAATCCTGACCGTTGCCGGGGAAATGCTTTGCCGCACAAGCAAAGCCCTCAATCGTATGCGCGCCCTCTAAATACGCCTTGCTCATTTCCGCTACGCGGGCGGGCTCGTTACCGAACGCGCGCGCCACGACCTCGGTATTCTCCCAGTTATAGTGTATATCGCAAACGGGCGCGAACGCCATATTACAGCCGATTGCCGCCGCTTCCTCGTTGGAATATTTACCAAGCGCGTACGCGTATTCCGTTTTTCCCGTCGCGCCTATCTTGATACCGCTGCCGATAAACGTTCCGTCCGAGCAAGCTCCGTTGCCGCCCGTTTCGGTATTGCAAGCGATAAACAAAGGGATTTTGGCGTATTTTTGCAAGGTCGCGTTTTGCATTTGCACCGCCGCCCCCGGCATATTGTTATAGCGACAACCGCCAAGGTGGTATTTCTCCATTAAATTTTTCAAATACGCCTCGTCTATGCCCGCCGTGAGCTGGAAAAACAGCTGTCCGACCTTTTCCTCGTCCGACATTCCCGCAATCGTTTCGTTTACCCATTGAATATCTCCGTCGGAAAGATAATAGGGCTTTGCCTTTAAGTCTACCATTTTCTTTTTCTCCTTATCTATATTACGCGCCGAGATTTTTCAAAAACTCGGCTTTTTTCCCTTTCTGATACGCCCCTGCATACGTCCCGTCTATTAGCTTGTCAAAGGCGAGTGCGATAAATTCTTCCCAGCTCTCCCTTTCCTTTTTGACGAGTATGGGGTAATAGCCCACGCCGTTTTTCTCCGCCGCCTGCATATCGCCAAGTGCGTCGCCGCACATCACGACGTTCTCCTTTTTATAGCCCTTTTTCAAAAGCTCGCCTATGCAAAATGCTTTACTGCCCGCGTTTTGGGCAAGCACGATATCGGTATGCTGCAAAAGCCCGTGCTTTTCCCATTCCTCTATCACCGCGTCCAAATTCGCACTCGACACCACGGCGATATCCGCGCGCTCGTGCGCGAACGCCAAGGCTTCCTTGACCTTTTCAAAGGGCAGCTTGACCGCCTCGGGAAGCGCGGTGATCGCTTCGTTTACCGCAACGCTCCAAGAAAGGGCTTTTTTGAGGGATACGCTGTCGGGATTTTCCTCGATTGCCTTTTTAAGAGCGGCGTTGGAAAGCTCCTTTGCGTTCTCCGCCCAGCGGACGAGCGTTTGAATATCCTCGACGGGCGTATACTTATTATCCACCTCCGCAAGCGCGAGCGCAAGTCCCTTGAAGCGGTTAATCCCGCGCGTGAGCGTGTATAAGTTGATATCGTTCCACCGCGCGAGCAGCTCCTCGCGCCATTGTTCAAGCCCCCACTCCTCGACCATGCAAGGTCCAAAGCAGCGGATATGCTTGATATCCATCGTGTCCATAGCGCAACCGTCGCTGTCTACGCACACCAGCCATTCTTTGTTTTTTTGATAATCGTTTAAGCTTTTCATCTTACACCCTTTTTTCATTATAGCATAAAAAGGCTTTTTATTCAAGAAAAAACGCCCCGAAAGGCGTTTTTCATAAACATTTTATTCGATAATCACAAGGAAATCGTACACTTCCTGCCCGCCGTCTATCTCGTAGGCTTCTACGAGAGGATAGTCCTTTTCCAGCAAGGCTTTCACTGCCGTTTTTTCTTCGTCCGTCACCGTTTTGCCGTATACGATAATGCTATATTCCTTATCCTTGACCTCTAATTTTTCCAAAAGGGAAGCGAGTGCCTCTACCTTCGTGGGACGGCAGGTGAGCATGGTGTGGTCGGTAAAGCCCATATACCCGTCCTTTACGACCTCAACGCCGTTGAGCGTCGTCGTACGGACGGCTTGCGCGACCATGCCCGTCGTCGTTCCCTGCATACTTTCCCAAAGCATAGACGCGATACCCTCCGCGTCGTCCAAACCGTAATCCAGCATAGAAAGCGCGGAATAGCCCTGCCCTATACTCTTGCTTTCCACTACGCGGACCGCTGATTTTTCGTAGATTTTCGCCGCCTGTTGCGCCGCCAAAATAACGTTGCCGTTGTTGGGCAGGACGAAGATATGCTCGGCGTTCACCTCGTCGAATGCGTGGATAAAATCGTCGGCGGAGGGGTTGTTCGTTTGTCCGCCCGCAATTACGTAATCCGCGCCCATATCCAAAAACGTCTGCTTTAAGCCCTCGCCCGTCGCTACCGTCACGGTGGCGTATTTACGGCGCGGATTTGCGGGCTTGGAAAGCTCCGTATTTTCGTTGTGTTGCAGGGTCATATTTTCAATTTTGACAGTGAGAAATTCACCGAATTGTTGGCAATGCGCCAGCACCTGCCAAGGCGTGAGCGTATGCACGTGGATTTTTACGATCGTGCCCGTTTGGAAGGCTACGATAGAATCGCCCACCGTTTCCAAAAACACAATCAATTCCTCCACGGAGAATTTGGAAATATCCGTTTTCGCGTGTTGGAGCTGCACCAAAAGCTCCGTGCAATACCCAAACTCCATTACCGAATTTTCATTGAATTTGGAAAAGTCCAACGACTTTTGAGAGGAAGCGGAGGCAAGGGCAAGCTCGTTCATCAGCTCCGCGCCGCCAAGGGCTTTGCAAAAGCCTTCCGTGATATACACGAGCCCCGCACCGCCGCTGTCAATCACGCCCGATTCTTTGAGCACGGCAAGCAAATCGGGAGTTCTTTGCAAGGATTTCTTCATTTCCGCAAGGTATCCCGCAAAAAATTCTTCCACCGTCATTTCGGCGTTGAGCTTTGAACAAATATTTTCCACCGCTTCGCGGGCAACAGTCAAAATCGTACCCTCGACAGGGTGCGCCACCGCGCCGTACGCGCATTTGACGCCCGCCTTTAAGGCGTTGCCAAACTGTGGAAGGTCGGCATAGTCTAACCCCGCCAAGCCCTCGGCAAGCCCGTAAAAAAGCTGGGATAAAATAACGCCCGAATTGCCCCGCGCACCAAGCAGCATACCTTGCGCCATTGCGTACGCTTTATCGCAAAGCGCAAAGCATTCGTCCCTTTGGAGCTGTTCAAAACCGCCTTGCAAAGTCAAAAACATATTCTCGCCCGTGTCCCCGTCGGGAACGGGAAATACGTTGAGGTCGTTTACTTCCTGCAAGTTTGCTTGCAGGTTGGTTACGCCGCCGAGAATCATTTTCTCAAAAGCGGCACCGTCTATCATTTTTCTTTCGTCAAGCAAAGACAAAGCCGTATTTTCTCCTCGTTTTTGTGTTCTGAACATATTGTAACATATTTTTATGACTTTTACAAGTGTTTTATCACTATAATTGCAAAAAGCTTATCCAAGAAGAACGTCCATTACGAGCATCAAGCAAAAACCGACCAAAAGCGCGTACGTCGCGCCGCGCTCCCCGCCGTGCGCGTGCGTTTCGGGTATCATTTCGTCGCTGATTACGTACAGCATAGTTCCGCCCGCAAACGCCAACGCAAAGGGCAAGATTGCCGAGGCGATACGCACGGCAAAATAACCGAGTAGCGTACCCACGACTTCGACGAAACCCGTAATCAGCGCGCATACGAGCGTTTTTTTCTTGCTCACGCCCGCGGCAAGCATAGGCCCGATAATGACCATACCCTCGGGGATATTTTGGAGCGCGATACCGCCTGCAATGATCAACGCTTGCGCTGTGTTCCCCGTTCCAAAGCCCACGCCCGCGGCTATGCCCTCGGGCAGGTTGTGAATGGCAATTGCCATTACGAATAATAAGACTTTATTCAAATTCGCGTTGTTATGCGCTTCCGTGTCCGCGCCCATAAGTCGGTGTAAATGCGGCACGAGCTTGTCCACGAAATTCAGGCATACCGCGCCTGTGAATATGCCCGCAACCGTCACGGGCAAGCCCCAAGCCCCGCCGTAATCCAAGGCAGGCAAAACGAGCCCGAACACCGCCGCCGCGAGCATTACGCCCGCCGCAAAGGATAAGACGATATCCGAGAATTTATGCGTTATGTTTTTGAAAATAAATCCGATTACCGCTCCGATTACGGTCGCGCCGCCCACGCCCAGCGCGGTCAATAATACCATTTCCATATAATGTTTCCTTACTATTTTTCTCTATTATAACCGTTTTTTGCGGCGTTGTCAATCATAAAAGAAATGAAAAAACGCTCCGTCAAGGAACGTTTTATCCGTTTAATTAAGCTTCTTCTCCCAAAAGGACACTGACGCTAACGTCTAATGCAACTGCCAACGCTTTCAAATAACTTGCTTTTGGTTCATTGATGTTATTCTCCCAAATGGAAATCATACCGTTTGAAACCCCGACAAGATTAGCGAGCTCTGGTTGTGTTAATCCCTTTTCTAAGCGCAAAGATTTAATTGTTTCGCCTAATCCTTTCATACTATCTGTTAATCGGTAACCTCATTAAAAATCGGGTCGTCAAAAAATTCTTTTAAGGGAATTTTTAACGTATCGCAAATTTGATAAATCGTGCCTAATTTTACCTCTTTTCTCTTAACGCCAATAATTATGGAAATCGTGGAACGAGGTATACCACCAAGCGTTGCCAAATGATTTTGTTTCATTTTTCGTTCTTTTAATATATTATCCAATCTTTTCCCGACTGCTTCTACTAACCGCATAAACTTAATCATTAACCTCATTGAATATAGGGTCGTCAAAAAATTCTTTCAAACTAATTTCTATGGTTGCACAAATTTGATAAATGGTATCGGTTGTCACCTTTTTCTTCTTTACTAAAATTATGTCACTTACGGTAGAACGAGGAACACCGCCTATTTGTTCTAATTTATACAATGACAAGTTTCGCTCTTTTAACAAGAAATCTACCCTCTTTCCTATTGCTTCCACTAACCGCATAGCACTATTCTCCTATATAAAACCGTCCTAAATAGCGGACGCTTATTATATAGATTGTAAAATACTCAAAAAAATATCTCGTACGCTATGGCGTACGGATTGACATTTTTTGTTGATTGTGGTAAACTTTTTTGTATGAGAGGTTTTTTATGGAATATAGAATTTGTTGTTGTACGGGTCACCGTCCGAAAGGCTTTTTATGGAATTACGAGGACAAATCTTGCGAACTGCATAAAGAATATTTGCAAATTTTAGAATATGCGATTGAACAAGCTATTACAAAAAACGGGTTTGGATATTTTATCAGCGGCGGGGCTATCGGCGCGGATATGGATTTTTCCGAAACCGTAATCAATCTTCGCGAAAAATATCCGCATATTCAGTTGGAAATTGCCGTACCGTGCGCAAACCAAGATTTGAAATGGAGCAAAACGGATAAAGAGCGATATCATTATATTTTAGAAAAAGCCGACCGCGTTACTATACTTTCCCCATATTATCACCGTGGGTGTATGCACCAACGCAACCGTTATATGGTGGACAAATCGGAATTGATTATCGCTGTGTGGAATGAAAGTCAATCGGGCGGAACGTATAACACACTACGGTATGCAGAAAGAAAACAAAATAAATATATAGATTATATCTTGCTTCCTAACGCGTCAAGGGCAAAAATCGAATATATTTCTTTATTAGAAGCAGAACGGCAAAAAGACGAAGATTTCAAAAAAATAAATATGAAAATGAGAGGTTTATGACCTCTCATTTTCATTCTCACCACCTCCACCAACGCACGAAAAAACGCCCTTTCGGGCGTTCGTGCGTTGGTGGAGGTGGTGAGAGTTGAACTCACGTCTTACTCGGCTGCCAAAAAACTTTCTACATACTTATTTTATCTATTATTTCTTAATTTTACAACGCGGGTAAACACGCTTTGCAAAAAGCAGAAGGCTGAATACTCTCTATAAAACACCTTCCGATTTTATAAAGAGGGCTCCGCCTTGTTGACGCCACGACCCCGACCGACGGATAAATCGGGCGTGACGATTCGTTAATAAACGAAGTTACGCTGCAAGAGCGTAGTTTGCATTTCTATCTGCATTTAAGTTTAGTTGGAACGTTTTATCGCGGTCGCTCCGTCCGCGGTATGCTTATCCTTTCGCTCACCGGCAATCGAATCCGTGACACCCCCGTTTTTTTGCGGTTGCTATATTATTATACACACAACCGCACAAAAAGTAAACGATTTTTACGCAATTTCCTATTATTTCCTCCAAGTAGACGGTGCAAAAAGCAAAAGCATAGGGAAAATTTCCAGCCTTCCCGCCAACATATCAAAGATAAATACGATTTTCGAAAAATCAGTAAAAAATGCAAAATTCCCGCTCGGTCCAACCAAATTCAGCCCCGGACCGACGTTATTGATGGTAGCCGCGACGGAGGTAAACGTCGTAACCAAATCGTGTCCTTCAATCGCAACCAACAGCATAGACAAAAGATACAACCCAACGTAGGCGATAAGATAGCTATTCACGCCGCGCACTACCTCGTGATCTACGACCCGCTTATCCATAGATATCTTCTTGATTTGCTTGGGGTGAAGCATACGCTTCATTTCGTGCGTCGCACCCTTGAATAAAATGACCATACGCGACACCTTCATACCGCCGCCCGTGCTCCCTGCACACGCGCCCACGAACATCAAAATCACGAGCACTGACTTGGACAAAGTAGGCCAAAGGTTGAAATCCACCGTCGCAAAGCCCGTCGTGGAAATGACGGAAACGACGGAAAACGCCGAATGCTTAATCGCTTCCCCTACCGTGAAGTCGTACGCCGTGCTCTCCGTCAGGCAAAGATTGAGCGAAATGAGCGCAATCGCCGTAATCACAATCCCCAAAAATACGCGCACCTCGGTATTGAACGCGTCCTTGATTTTTCCCCGCAAAATAAAGAAATACGAAGTGAAATTGATAGAAAACAGCACCATAAACACGGTGACGACGATTTGGGTATAGTCCGAATACCCGCCAAGGCTATCCGCCTTACAGCCAAAACCGCCTGTGCCCGCCGTGGAAAACGCGGTGTTGAGTGCTTCCAAAACGTTCATATCCCCGCAAAGGAGCAGAACAAACTCTAAAACCGTCAACGCCGTATAAATCAAATACAAAATGCCCGCCGTCGAACGCATTTTCGGCACGAGTTTGCTCACGGACGGACCGGGGCTTTCCGCGCGGAGTATATTGATATTATTTCCGCCCGCGCAAAGAGGCAAAAACGCCATAATAAACACGAGCACGCCCATACCGCCCAGCCAATGCGTAGTACTTCGCCACATCAAAAGCGATTGCGGCAAAGCCTCGATTTGTTCGCCGCTCAAAATGGTCGCGCCCGTCGTGGTGAAGCCCGAAACCGTTTCGAACACAGCGTCTACGTACGAGGGAATTGTGCCCGAAAACACAAAGGGCAGCGCGCCGATCAAGCTCATCAAAAGCCAACTTGCGGCAACAATTACGATACCCTCTTTGGCGTAAATATTATGATTTTTATTTTTACCGATTAGAAGCACACCGCCCACGGCAACGCTGACGAGCATAGCAAGCAGAAAATCGTATATTTCCTCTTCCCCGCAAGCAAGCGCAACGATTGCAGGCAAAGCGAAGAATATCGCTTCGAAAATAAGTATCCAGCCGAGTGTGCGTTTTATAATTCCGTAATTCATCTTAAAACCGCCTTATTTGAGCACGTCGGCAATATCGTGAAGTGCGCGCTGTTTGCAGACGACAACCACCGCGTCGCCCACCTCGATTACGTCCTGACCGCGGGGAATGATGACGTTATCTCCACGCGTAATAGACCCGATTAAAACGTCCTTCTTGAATTTGAGCTTGGAAAGGGGTACACCCAAAATCGGGGAATTTTCCTTGACGATAAATTCCGAAGCTTCGACTTTACCCTGAATGATATTGTACAGCGTTTCGATATTGCTCCCCATCGTGTTTTTCATAGCGCGAACGTAGCGCAAAATCTCGTCCGCCGTAATCGAGCGGGGACAAATGGTGGTATCTAGTTCGAGCTGTGAAACGACGTTGTCGTAGTCCATTCGGTTGATTTTGGTCACGAGCTTGCCCTTGCCCACGCCCTTAGCAAAGACCGAAAGCAAAATATTTTCCTCGTCCGATTCGGTAAGCGTAACGAACGCGCCCGCTTTCGCAATACCCTCCTCCAACAAAAGGTCGTGGTCGGACGGGTCGCCGTGGATAACGTCTACCTTTTCCCATTCCAAGCAAAGCTTTTCGCAAACCTTAATATCTTTCTCTATCACCTTCAAGGAAATGCGTTTGGATTTTTCAAACATTCCGCAAAGATAATGCGTAATCGTGCCGCCGCCCGCGACGAGCGCGTTTTTGATGGAATGACCTTTGTAGTTGATTGCCACGAAGAAATCGTACGCGTTTTTAGGCGAAGCGATAATGGACACGACGTCCTTTTCAGCAAAGACAAAATCACCGTTGGCAATATACGCCTCATCACCGCGTTCAATCGTGCAAACGAGCAAATCGCAACGATATTTCATCACGACCTCTTTTACCGACATACCGATAATTTCGCTGTCCTTTGGAAGCTTGAATTTAATCAGCTCCACCTTGCCCTTGGCGAACGGTTCGATTTTAAGCGCGGAGGGAAAGCGAAGCACTCGCGCAATCTCTTCCGCCGCCGCGTATTCGGGGTTGATGACCATAGCAAGCCCCAGCTCGTCTTTCAGATATTCCAGCTCCTGACTGTACACGGGATTTTTTACGCGGGCAATCGTTTGACAATGTCCCTCTTTTTTCGCAACCAGACAGCAGAGTAAATTCAATTCGTCCGAGTTGGTCACGGCGATAAGCAAATCCGCTCTTTCCACGCCCGCTTCTTGCTGGGCGGTGTGCGTCGCGCCGTTGCCCACTACGCCCATAACGTCGTAGCGGCTCGTCACTTTTTGCACCTTTTCGGCAGAGGTGTCGATTACGGTAACGGCGTTGCCGTCGTTATTGAGTTTTTCCGCGAGTGTTCTGCCGACACGCCCACAGCCTACGATAATAATATTCATAATTACCTCTTTACGATTTCTTTGCTTTTCGAACGATTTTTTTCAAGGAGGTTCTGTGTTCTTCTCCCGACAAAAGTCTGCCCAAGTTTTTGTAATGCGCGCCCCAAGTGAGCACGTTCAAAAGGAATATGAACCCATACAGGCATACCAGATACGCGTTGAAATAGCCTGTACCGTAGCGCGAGAAGAATATCACGAGCTGAATAATGCTGAACACCGACACGCCCGAAATATTGCCAAGCGACCCCCATTCGGTGAAGAAAATGAATAAGAGTACGCAAACGAGCACGAGAAATCCAAGCAATATCCACCACGGGTTTTCGCAAGAAAGCCCAAACCAAAAGCCCCCGAACGCGGTGGCAATACCCTTGCCGCCCTTAAAGCGCGTGGTGACGGGGAAGATATGCCCCAGCACGACGAACAGCATACAAAAATAGCGCATAAAATCGGAAACGCGAACTACCGTATCCTCGAAGCGAAAATCTTTATATAAAAAGTAGCTCACGAGAAGCGGAATACCGCATTTGAGCGCGTCGCCGAAAAAAGTCAGAATACCCACCTTCCAACCAAATTCGCGGCTCATATTCATAGTACCCGGATTGCCGCTGCCGATTTTGGTGATGTCGCTCTTTTTCAATCGGGAAATGATAATGGCAAAATTCAAGCAACCGAAAAAATAGCATACGATCGCCACGAGCAAAAATTGCCACCAGTTTTGTGAAAATGAAAAGGATTGCATTGTTTTCTCCTTATTTTACTCGTCGTCCTTTTTCTCGCGGACGGTAATCTTAATGGGCGTACCCGAAAAGTCGTAGGCGCGGCGAATGGTGTTTTCCAAATACCGTTCGTACGAGAAGTGCAAAAGCCTTTCGTCGTTGACGAACAGCGCGAACACGGGAGGGCGCACGCTCACTTGTGAGGAGAAGAACACGCGCATTCTTCTGCCCAAATACGAGGGCGGTTCTTGCAAGCGGATCGCGTCGCCGATCAAATCGTTCAATTCGCCCGTCGGTACGCGGAAGGACGCGTGCGCGTATACCTCTTCCGCCGCGGCAAGCAATTTTTCTACGCGCTGACCCGTCTTTGCCGAAATATACAAGGACTTATAATAGTCCATAAATTTGAGGTCCTCTTTGAGCTTTTCCTCGAACTTGTTGACGGTGTGGGTATCCTTTTCGATTAAATCCCATTTATTCATTACGATTACGGAGGGCTTGCCCTGCTCGTGCACGTAGCCGATAATTTTTACGTCCTGTTCGGTAAGCCCCTCCGCGCTGTCCACGACGAGCAAGCAAACGTCGCTTCTTCTCACCGCGTCGAACGCGCGCATATTGCTGTAATATTCCACGTCGTCGTCCACATTCTTTTTCTTCCTAATACCCGCCGTATCAATGAGCGTATACGCCTTATTGCCGCGGTAAAAAAGGGTGTCGATCGCGTCTCGCGTCGTACCTGCCATAGGCGTAACGATACTTCTCTCGCTGCCGAGCAAGCGATTTACAAGACTGGATTTACCCGCGTTGGGTTTACCGACGACGGCGATTTTCAAGGAGGGTACGGGCTCAATCGTGACCTCGGGGAAATAGGTAATCGCCTCGTCCAAAACGTCGCCCACGCCTTGCGAATGCTCCGCGGAAACGGCAAACGGCTCGCCAAGCCCCAACGAATAAAATTCAAACACTTTATCGGGGGAATATTCGTCGATTTTATTCACGACGAGAATGACGGGCTTTTTGCTACGGCGGAGAATATCCGCGACGTCGTAATCGGAGGGGTGCAAGCCGTCGCGCCCGTCCGTAAAGAACAAAATAACGTCCGCCGTGTCGATCGCCACGTCCGCCTGTTTGGCGATTTCTTTCCACATGATATCTTCCGATTTCAGCTCCAAACCGCCCGTATCGACCATCGTAAAATTTTTACTTCGCCAAGTCGCGTCCGCGTACAATCTGTCCCGCGTGACCCCCGGTTTATCTTCCGTAATGGAAATTTTCCGACCCGCCACCTTATTAAAAAACGTACTTTTGCCTACGTTGGGTCTGCCAACGAGCGCAATCAAAGGATTTGCCATCTCTATCCTCTCCTTTTATTTAATGAGTATTTCTATCAAACCGTAACCGCCGTCGCGATTGACGCGGATACGCTGCAAGCGCAAGCGTTTTTTCATTTCCGCAAGCGTCATTCCGCAAAGGAATATATCCTCAAATTCTTTGAGCGTATTGCCCGCAAGCACCAGCTCGTCGAACGTCCCGCCCGCGGCGCGGTACGCTTCCACCGCGTTTACGATGTCTTTGCCCGTAAGCAGTCCCGTGCAAGTGACCGTTTCCCCGAAAAAGTCGTTTTTCACGGGCAAAAGCTCGGCTTGCAAGCCCTTTATCCGCTCGTTACAGCTCTCTACGAGCGCGCGCAAGGTCTTTTCCGCGCTCACCCCGCAAACGAGCAGGGATTTTTTGGGCTTTTTCAAGCAAATATTCTCCTTCACGTCTAACGCCGCGAACGCTTCGCATAAAAACTTGGTCGTCAAGCCGATTCCGTTTTCGATTTGTTCAAAGTCGCCGTAAAACGCCGCGTCCTTCATTGGCCGCTCCGCTTTGACGAAATATTCGTCCGCGGGAAGCAAGAAATTTACGCCGAACTCCGCATTCAATTTATCCACGGTATCCAAAAGCTTTGCGCTGTACGCTTTGTCGATATCGGGAATATAGGTCAGCCCGTCGCGGTACTTGGTGATGCCCGTAGGCACGCAAGCAAGGTCGCGCACGGCAGGATAATATGCAAACAACTCCCGTGCCGTTCTTTCTAATTCCGCACCGTCGTTTTCGTTTGGCACGATCACGGCTTGGCAGTGCATTTTTATGCCGTTTTCGGCAAGCGTTTTTATCTGTTGGAGGATTTTTCCCGCAAAGCGGTTACGCAACAGCTTTTCGCGAAGCTGGGGGTTGGTCGTGTGCACGGAAATATACAGCGGGGAAAGCCCCAAGCGCACAATCCGCTCCAAGCCCTCGTCGGAAAGGTTGGTCAGCGTCACGAAATTCCCACAAGTAAAGCTCATTGCGTAGTCGTCGTCTTTTACGTATAGGCTTTCACGCATACCCTTGGGCATCTGATCGACGAAGCAAAAAACGCAACGGTTGTGGCAGGTGCGAATCTTGGCGTTCTTTTCAAATAACAGCCCTAATTCCTCGCCCGCCTCCTTTTCCACCTCCACGAGCGTTTCTTCGCCGCTCCTATGATCGCGAACGGTCATAGTAAAGTGCTCCGCTTCCTCGTAATAGAGATAATCCAGCTCGTCCTCGCAAGGATAGCCGTCAAACGCCATGACGATATCGCCCGCCTCTAAGCCAAGCTCCGCGGCGATACTATTCCGTTTTATTTTGGTGATTTTTAACATATTTCCATTACCGTTTTATCCACGCCGTAGCGCTTACAAAGTTTTTGCAAAATTTCGCAAAACGAAGGGGGCAGAGGCGCGGTGAAGCACATTCTTTCCCCGCTCGTCGGGTGGGTGAGTTCAAGCTTTTGCGCGTGTAAAAGCTGTCCGACGGCATTTAATTTTTGTTTTTTGAAGCCGTACACGGGGTCGCCCGCGACGGGATGACCTAAATGCCGTGCGTGCACGCGGATTTGGTGCGTTCTGCCCGTTTGCAGCTGAAAGCGGCAAAGCGTAAATTCTTGTCCAAAATGCGCCACCGTTTGGTATTCGGTAATCGCAATTTTGCCCTTACCCTCGGGCAACACCGCCATTTTCGTCCTATCCGACGGCGATCTACCGATATCCGTTACGATTGTACCGCTCTCCGTCTTCAAATCCCCCTCCAACAGCGCGTAATAGGTGCGTTTGCAGGTCTTTTCCGCGATTTGGGCAGCAAGCGAAACGTGCGCCTTGTCGTTTTTCGCCACGACGAGCAAGCCCGTCGTGTCCTTGTCGATACGGTGCACGATACCAGGGCGCAATACGCCGCCGATACCGCTCAAACTGTCCAAGGCGTACAACAGCGCGTTGACGAGCGTACCCTCTACAACGCCGTTGCCGATATGTACCGTCATACCCTTGGGCTTATTTACGACGGCAAAATCAGCGTCCTCGTACACGATTTCAATGGGAATATTCTCGGGCTTTGCCGTATATTCCACCGCGTCGGGAACGGTCAGTTCCACCACGTCCCCCGCCTTGATATCCGCGCCCGCTTTTTTTTGCGGCGTGCCGTTGACGCATACCTGCCCGCCCTCTACGAGCTTTTTTAAGTGCGAACGAGTGAACTCGTCCGTCTGCTCGCTCAAAAAGGTATCCAGCCGCTTTGACGGCGTTTCCGCGATATACAAGCGTTTATCCATTCTGTGGCTTTCCTTCCGCTTTCTTTGCCTCCGCCTTTTCCTCGGCTTCTTTGGCAAGGACTTTATATTTCCCTACGGGAAAAATCGCTTCGCGATCGAAAAAGAGCAACGACAAAAGCAAAAGCACCGCACCGCCGACGATAAAAAAATCGGCAAAGTTGCAGACTCCGAAATCGAATATAATATTCACGCGTACCATATCCCGTACGCCGTCGCGGATAATCGCCGCCGTCGTGGGGTCCCAAACGCGGTAATATACCCTGTCGATAAGATTGCCCACGCCGCCCGCAACGACGAGCACGATAGCGATACGAATGAGCGTTCTTCTCTTGTCCATTTTGAAATATACGATTGCAAAAACCGTCATCAACACGCCCGTTGCGGCTACGATTGCGATTTTTACCCACTCCTCGGCATCCGAAAGACCGCTGAACGCGATTCCGCGGTTGTAGCTAATCAAAAGCTCAATCATATTGGGAATAAGTACGATTTTGTCGGGCGCACCCGCAATATCGTTAAAATATACGTCGGCAAGCAGCTTGGTGAGCTGGTCGATTGCAATCAAAATCAAGAACAGCAATACGCCGAAAAGGCGAGAGCCTTTCATCGTCGTCTTTGCTTCTTTTTTCACGGGTAATTTTTCTTTCATTATTCTTTTCCTTTTTTGGCGTTTTGACGAATGCCGTCAATCATACCGATTTTCAAAGTGTGGAGCTTTTTGGAAAGGTCAACCTTGTACACGTGCGGCATATCGAGGCGCAAATATTCCTCCCAGAACTTGGAAAGGCGGACTTTGGAAAATTCGCGAATTTCCAAGAGCTTGGGGAACTCATACACGAGTTTACCCTCTTTCACAATCGTATGTTGCAATTCCTCTACCGAGAAATTCTCCACCTCGTGCGTTTTCCAAGTTTCCACAGGGTGGAAAAGGGTGAGCGGCTCGTTTTCGTTTACGATCTCGTCGCGGAGCGTAATCAAATCTGCAATCGCCATACCGTTTTCTTTGTCGTAAAGTCTGTACAAGCGTTTGAACGAGGGGTTGGTAATCTTCGCCGTATTGTCCGAAAGCTTGATTTTGGGCGTAGCGTTCCCCTTTTCGTCGAACACCGCCGCCAACTTGTACACGCCGCCAAGCGCAGGCAAATCCTCCGAGGTGATGAGCTTCGTGCCTACGCCCCAAGAATCGATTTTCGCGCCCTGCTGTAAAAGCGAGTTTATCGAACGCTCGTCCAAATCGCCCGAAACGCAAATGATTGCTTCGGGGAAGCCTGCCTCGTCCATCATTTTGCGGGCTTTTTTGGAAAGGTATGCAAGGTCGCCGCTGTCCAAGCGGATACCCTTGGGTTTATGCCCCGCCGCCTTTAATTCCTTGAATACCTTGATGGCGTTGGGAACGCCGCTTCGAAGGGTGTCGTAGGTATCGACGAGAAGCAAACAGTTATCGGGGTACGCCTCCGCGTACGCGCGGAAAGCCTCGTACTCGGTGGGATAATCCATTACCCAGCTATGCGCCATCGTACCAGCAACGGGCACTTCGAATTTTTGTCCCGCAATGACGTTGGAGGTGGAGCTGCACCCGCCGATAATCGCGGCACGCGCGCCATTGATACCCGCGTCAGGACCTTGCGCTCTCCGAAGCCCGAACTCCATTACTACGCCCTTGCCCGCCGTTGCGCGGCAAATCTTGGAGGATTTGGTGGCAATCAGCGTTTGGTGGTTGATGATGTTAAGAAGTGCGGTTTCGGCGAACTGGGCTTGAATGAGCGGTGCTTTGACCGTCAAAATCGGCTCACCTGGGAAAACGGGCTCGCCCTCGCGAACGGCGTACACGTCGCCCGTGAAGCGCATATCTTTCAGGTACGCCAAAAAGTCCTCGTCAAAGAGGTGCAGGGAGCGAAGATAGGCGATATCCTCGTCGTCGAAGCGCCAGTTTAAGAGATACTCCATTGCCTGTTGCAGCCCTGCCGCAATCGAATAGGTAATCAGCGAGTTTTTACGGAAAAACAAATCGAAAACGACCTCTTCCTCGTGCTTTTTCTGACGGAAAAAGCCGTAGCCCATGGTCAGCTGATATAAGTCGGTCAGCAAAGTCAGATTTCTCATTTTTTCTTCTCCTTTACGGGTTTTTCCTCGTATTTATCGGGATAAATTTTGCACATAATGTTTATCTTCGTGCGATAGGGAATTTCCGTTTTACTATCGCCGATATAATCGGTGATGCCGTACGGGTCGCCCTGCGCCGAGCCGAACAGCTTGCCCTCTTTCCGCTTGTTCAAAAGCAGAACGGTAAAGAGCGCGGCGATCCCGCCCACGAGCAAGCAAAGCGAGAACACGAACGACCATTGCACGCCGCCCGCGCCGAGGATATATTGCGGGTCGCGGAGGGGCTCCATGATCGAACGGACGAGCCCGTAGGTGATGAAATAACACGCCGTGTTCACGCCGTTGGGCTTATAGGGGTTTTTCCAAGCGTTGATAAAGAGCAATACCGCCGCCGTAAAAGTGACGAAGCTTTCGTAGAAGAAAAACGCGTAATGCCAAGACGCTTCCTTTTCGATATACACCGCAAAGGGAAACCATTGCAGGGCGGGGTTGGTGATCTCCATTCCGTACACTTCTTGGTTGGCAAAATTTCCCCATCTGCCGATGGCTTGTGCAAGCAAAAGCCCCACGACGATACAGTCCCCCGCACGGAAGAAGTTGACCTTTTTCACGATACAAACGACGATTACGCTACCAAGCCCGCCGAGAATACCGCCGATAATCGAAAGCCCGCCGCTTCGGATAGACTCGATGGAAAACCACTCGGAAATATGCATACCGTCGGTGATGCAATAGAAAATACGCGTCGTCAAAATAGCAATGGGCAGGCAGATACAAAAGAAGGTCAAAAACAAATCGCCTGACATATTTCTACGCTTGAACAGGGTGGAAATGACGAAAAACGCCAAAATCATACCCGTGACGATAATCAGCGCGTACGCATAAATTTTGAACCCGAAAATTTCAATCCCGGGCGGCTCGAAAGCCAAAAGGTTAGGCATATACATACTACTTTACTCCTTTTTGGTAATCCTATTATAGCACAATAAAAAAAACTCGTCAACTATGTTGACGGTTTTTTCGCATTTTCAATCTATCTTCAATTTCAAGGGTTTTATCCGATTTAGGGTAGGTACGGAAACGAATAGGAGCAAGTAATTGAATAGGCTGTTCCAAACTTGTCCCAAAATGAAAAACCGCAAGACGAAATATTCCCAAAAGGGCAGGCTGTTTTTATTCCAAAGATAGTACCCCGCGGTGGTGTTAATCGCCAAGGTTGAAACGAGAAACACGAGGATACAAACGAGGGAAAGCTTGATAAAAAGTCCGCCCTTAAAAGGCAATTTTACGCCGTGCATCACAAGCGCGGAAAGGAGCGCGGCACAGCCCATTGCCACGCCTATCCATGGCGTATACCCAACGCCTCCGCCCAAGAAGAAACCGAGCGTGTCGCCAAGAAAACAGGCGGCAAAGCCAAACAGCGGACCGAGCAATATGCCCGTCAAAGCCGACGTAAACAGCGTGAAAGAAAACTGTGTGATACCGAGCGGTAAAGAAAAGGTATTGACGACGACGTTTAAGGCGACGAGCGTCGCGATATACGCGAGCTTGTGATTTCTGTTCATTCCCTCTGTCGCGCCCGATAAAAACAGACGCTTGTAAAAGGCTCGTCTTTCGTGTTGCATAAAATAAAAAACCTCCTTGAAAAAGAGGTCCGCAAGGATTTTTAGAGAGATTAGATAGCATTCAACGCATACCTGCCCCTCCGTTTTCGTAGCGGACGCGCCTTTGCACCGCAGAGAAAATTCTCTTTCGTCCACCGACAACGTCCCGTTCGGCGGCACTTCACGCGCAAAAGGCTACTCATACTGTGTTACTATTATACGCTTATCCAAATAAAAAAGCAAGCGTTTGCGTACATATTTTTCCAATTTTCACGCAAGCTTATTTTATGGCACTTATCTTTATTCGCACAATCGTCATTTTTATCGCCACGCTTATCGTTATGCGACTGATGGGCAAGCGGCAAATCGGGGAAATGCAGCCTTACGAGCTGGTTATTACGCTGATTATCGCCGACCTTGCCTGTATTCCTATGGCGGATAATTCCATTCCCCTTTTATACGGGTTAGTCGCCATTTTGACCGTCTATCTTTTGCACCAAATTATCTGTCTGCTCGACCTCAATTTCAGCAAGGCAAAGAACGTTATCAGCGGTATCCCGAGCGTCGTTTTGAATAAAAACGGCATTGACGATACCCAGCTGAAAAAGAACAATCTCGACGTTGCCGACCTTATTGAAAGCTTGCGCGTGGAGGGGTATTTCGCGCTCGACGCCGTGCAATACGCGCTGTACGAGGCGGAGGGTACTTTTTCCGCTTTGCCCAAGCCCGATTACGAGAAATTGCAAACCTCTTTGCCCGTGATTTTGATAGACGAGGGTAAATTCGACAAAAAGAACGTGGAAATGACCAAGCGGAGCGAGGCATATTATTTGGATATTTTACGGAAAAACGGTTGCAAGGACCTTAAAAAGGTACTCGTGATGACCGTGGACGGGAACGGCAAAACGTATTTTCAGCAAAAGGGTGAAAAATACAAGGTCGTGCGTTTGGACTGGCAAGAACAGCTTTGGTGAGGTGAACGATGATAAAGACGATAATCAGTATATTTGTGACGCTTTCTCTTCTTTTTGGGGTGTCCTTTTACGAGGGCAACCGCGTCAAAACGACTTTTGAACGCTTTGACGAGGTTTTACGCGTTTTATACGACAAAACGGAAGCGGGCGAAGTGACCTACGAGGACGGAACGGCGACGGAAAAATTTTGGGAGAGCCAAAAAAAGACCTTGCATATATGGCTGCCCCATTCCGCCATTCAAGAGGTCGATTATCAGCTGTACGAAGCGGTGGGATATTTATACGTGCGGGACTTTGACAGCGCGATACCGAAAATTGAAATTTTGCTGGGAATGTGTGAAAATATACCGCAATCGTACCGTTTCAGCTTGGAAAATATCTTATAAAGTAAAACGGCGTTGTGTTGCCACAACGCCGTTTTTGAAGTTTTTTAAGCTAGACCGTAGGCAAGCACGATTCGAACGTTTGCGTCGAAGATGTTATGCAAGAATTTCTTGACCGCTTCGCTCGTCGTCTTGTCCATTTTATCCTTTTCGTTACTGTTGATCATAGTAACGACGGCGTTGAAGTTTTTGCAAATGATTTGCATATCCTCCTCAATCGCCGTAAACGCGTCTTCCGTGCCCACGCTTTGAATGGAGCGCATTTCCTCGACCGTCGCGTTCATGGCGGAAAGCAACTGCATATCCCCGTTTTTGAGAATATCGCGCGTTTGGTGATTGAGCGCGCAAAGCAATTCAATAAAGCGTTGCAGTTTTACGTTTCCTTCCAGCTCGGTCGCCATTACAATTCCACTCCGTTCTTTTTCAAAAGCTCTCTCGCGCTCTCTACGCTGTCCACGCCCGTCTTATTCTTAATGGGCGCAAATTCCTTTTCGCGTACGACCTCGAAGGGCAGAACGCTGCCCATAGGCTTAATCAAATCGACGGCAAGCGTTTCGAATTTTTTGCCGTTTTCCTTTTCGGGCTTTCTCGTCACACCGTCCTCGCAAAGACATTCAATCTTTTTCTCGACGATATGCACGGGAATTTTTTTGTTTACGATTTCTTCCAGCTTGGAAAGGCGGAACAAATAGTTCATAATCGCGCCGTAGCAATACGCCAAATCGCCGTTTTCGTCCTTTTGGTTTGCCATTTCGTCGGTCAGCTCGTAATACTCGATAATATCGGGCTGGTTCCCGTCCATACACAGCACGCCCACCTTTTCGTAGGGGTTGGTTTTACAAATGACCTTCGCGCCGCAATTTACGCCGCTATCGATCGTCGCGCCGACGAATACGGGGTCGGCAATGCGCTGTAATACGTTATCCACCGCGTAGATATTCAGCCATTCCACGCCCTTTTCGTGCAAATCGTCCACCAAGCCCGCGCGCTTCATAGACCCGAACCAACCGCCGTTGCCGTTGGGAGAAAGCGCGGGCGTATCCTTCGTTTCCAAAAAGATTTTGCCGTTGAAATCGACGGCGGGAGCCATATCCTGCTTAAAGAATTTAACCAAGTTTTCGGGATAACCGAAATAGCCGTGCTCCTTCCAAAAGCTCGTCGTTTGCTCGTGGTTTTTATCGCTCGTCATAATATACAGAGGCACGAACACGCCGCACTTTGCATTGACCTCTGCAAGATTTTTCATTTGCTGTTCGAAAATATACAAGGGCTTGGTAACGCCGATATCGTACGCGCCCTTGGGTCCGTCCACGCCAAGACGCGTGCCCATACCGCCCGCAAGCAGCACCGCCGCGACCTTGCCCGCCTTGATTGCGTCCGCGCCCGTTTTTTCAAACTCCGCTTTTCTCTTTTCGATCGCCGAAAGACGAAGCCCCGAAATGGGACGGATATCTCTGTCCTTACCGCTCATATCCACGGGGTTGGCAAGGGCTTCTTCAAAGTCCCAGCTGATATTCCCGATTGCGTCAAGAAGCTTTTTCTTGCCCGCCTCGTCCAGTTCGTCGTAGTAAGCCAAAAGCTGCGTTTGGTTTTTGCTTTCCAAAAGTTTTTTCGCCTGTTCGTAATTCATAAGCGTAACCTCACTTGTTATATTAACCAATTCAATATAATCCAAACTCGATTTTGAGTGGCGAATTTTGTCGCCTACTGAAAATTGCTCGCACGCAAAAGAGCGTATTTTTAGATGGATTTTGTCAAAGGCGACCGCAATCGTACAAGCGTACTATAAGGGCGCATTTGGCGTAAGACGCTAAAAAGACGCCTTTTGCGCGAGTTCGGATTATATTGAATTGGTTATTTCTATTATAGCAAATTCTATAACGAAAAGCAAGTTTTTGAAAGAATTTCCTTTTGTGATTATTTACTTTTTTTGTGGAATTCTTAACGCGCCGCTCGCCAAGCGAAAAACACGCTCCAACGGCAAGAACAAAAACGCGACGGTGACGCCCACGTTGATTACGTGCAGCAACAGAAAAGGAAGCGAAGCGACGAAATACGCCTTTGCCGCCGAAGCGGTGTACGCATACCAAAGCGGCGTTAAAATATCGTCCGTCAGCGTAAAAAAGACGGTGCACACGCAAGCGGTGAGCACTATCCAAAGTAGGTCCGAAACGGGTGATTTCAAGGTTTTTGCAAGAAAGGCAAAAACGAGAGTGAGAAGATTATAATATACGAGATACAAACAAAGCACGCTTGGGAAAAAGCCGAATATAAGCTGGCGCAAAAGCGAAAACGCCGTCGCCGCCGCCACGCCCCTTTTTGCCCCGAACGCGTACGCATAAGCGATAAAAAGCACGCTGACGAGCTCCACGTTGGGGATAGCGGAAAGCAAGAGCTGTGCCGCAATCACGAGCGCGACGAACACGGCGACAAAAGAAATTTCTTTCGCCGAGCGCACCGCTATTTTTTTGGCTTTTTCACCTTTCATCTCGTACCTGCCCCGTTAAAATTGCGTATATACCCACACGTAAATCTCGCCCTGCTTTACGGGCATTGCACTTACGCCAAGCCACGCACAGCCGAGCGTTTGCCCCTCGTATTCGTACGAATAGGACAAATCGGAAACGCCCTCGCTCGTATCCGAGGTATACAGCATCCAGCACGGATTGTCGCCCACGCCGTTTTTCGTGCCGTTGATACCCGTAATCATTTCGCCGTACGCGCCCGTCACGCTTTCAAAGTCCAGCTCGCCCGCTTGTCGCAACTCGTTCATATACTCCAAAAGAGTCGTACCCTCCGCGACTTCGTTTTCCACGCGGATACAAACGGGCTCGACGGGCTGTTCCTGATTGCAGGACGACCAACAAAACAACGCGGCGACCGCGCAGCATAAAAGAGTTAAAAAAGAATATAATTTGCGTTTCATAATAACGCCTCCCATAAAAAAATTCTCCACGGCGCAAGCGTGGAGAAAGCAAACGAAAAATACTGCTTTTTATAAGCAGTTATGCGTTTTGCCGTGAGCCTCCCCGCCCGCGGAAATCCCATACGAACACGGGCAGGTCTCCCGGCTTACAACGCTCGTTTATATGCCGCTTTCCTTCCCGTTTACAGTGAAAAGAGGCGAGCGTTCTTACGGTTGCGGGGGCAGCGGGGTAATTCCCTCTTCCCTTTTAAGCGGCTTCCGCAAAAGCCGCACCGCGCGTTCGTGTTTATTCTGTTATAGCTACTATAACACCTTTTTCTCAAAAAGTCAAGCGTTTGGACAAGTGTGCAAGCGCGCATTTTTCGCTGGAAGCATAAAAACTTTCAAGCAAGCGGAAATTTTTATAACTTTTTTCTGTAAAAGGCTTGAAAAAATCAATAGAAACCGTTATAATATAGATAGGCTTTCCTATATGGAAAAATCTCTATCGTGAGGAAACACGGAAAAATGACTGTTCAGGAATATTTGAAACTCAAAAACGGCACGGACGTACGCGGCGTCGCCTGTGAGGGCGTCGAAAACGAGCCGATAACCTTGACGACGGAAGCCGCGGAAGCAATCGCAAAAGCCTTTTGCGTATGGCTTATCTCCCGCACGGGTAAAACGCAAGTGAGCGTCGCAATCGGGTACGATTCCCGTATCACCGCGCCCGCGCTTTGCGAAGCCGTGGTGAAGGGGGTCACCCAAACGGGGCATAACGCAATCGTTACGGGGCTTTCGACCACGCCCTCTATGTTCGCGCTTTTGCAGGACGAAAACTATTTGAGCGAGCATTACTGCCACGGCTCGATTATGATTACGGCAAGCCATCTCCCCTTTAACCGCAACGGTTTGAAATTCTTTTCGCACGAGGGCGGGCTGGAAAGTTCGGACGTGCAGGAGCTTTTGGAAATGGCGGCGAACTACCGCTTTGCCGAGGTGCAAACCTACGGCGAAACGCTTGAAAAGCCCTACCTCGACGATTACGCGGCTTCCCTCGTGGAAAAGGTGCGCGTAGCTTGCGGGGAAGATCAGCCGCTTGCGGGCAAGAAAATCATCGTAGACGCGGGTAACGGCGCGGGCGGATTTTTCGCGGAAAAGGTATTACAGCCCTTGGGCGCGGATACGACTGGCTCGCAATTCCTCGACCCCGACGGCAATTTCCCCAACCATATCCCCAACCCCGAAAACGCGGCGGCTATGCAATCGGTGTGCGAAGCGGTTAAAAACGCAAAAGCCGATTTCGGTATCATCTTCGACACGGACGTAGACCGCGCGGGTGCAGTGGACGAGAACGGCGAGGAAATCAACCGCAACCGTTTGATTGCGCTCATTTCCGCCATTCTCTTAAAGGAAAAAGCGGGAACGATCGTCACCGACTCGGTGACCTCGGACGGCTTGACCAAATTCATTCAGGCAAACGGCGGCAAGCATCTTCGCTTTAAGCGAGGCTATAAAAACGTTATCAACGAAGCAAAAAGACTCAACGAGCAAGGCGAATACACCCCCCTTGCCATTGAAACGAGCGGTCACGCGGCGTTTCTTGAAAATTATTTCCTCGACGACGGCGCGTATCTGATCACGCGGCTTTTGATTGCGCTTGCGAACGCGGCGAAAGAGGGCAAAACCCTTTCCGACCTCATCTCCAACCTGCAAATGCCCGCGGAGGCGGCAGAGCTTCGCTTGGATTTCCGTCCCGATTGTGATTTCAAGGCACTCGGCAAGGTCTTAATCGACGATTT
Source organism: Candidatus Scatosoma sp. (assembly GCA_045576335.1). Taxonomy (GTDB): domain Bacteria; phylum Bacillota; class Clostridia; order Christensenellales; family Borkfalkiaceae; genus Scatosoma. Next base: position 61,956 of record JAZNGH010000008.1, on the reverse strand, counting down.
TGCGGCGTACGCGCGCAATTTGTATTACGCCACACCCGCCGAGGACAATTACGAGGGCTTCCGCGTATGCTACGACGATATGCACGGCAACGGCTGGGCGTTGATCCGTATGAGCTTACACGACCCCGTTCTGCCTATCAACGTAGAATCCAACGCAAAGGACGGCGCGGTCAAAATCATCAAGGATTTGTATTATTTCCTCAAAAAATACGATTTCCTCGACATTACGCCCTTTGAAAACGCCATAAACGCGTGGAGAGAAAACAAAGTCAGCGAGGTCAAAGCCAAGCTTATCGCGCGCAAACGCGCTTTCAGAAACTGATAAAAAATAATTTTTATAAATAGGAGAATTCCAAATGAACGTACAGAAAACCACCATCAACGCGCTCCGCATTTTGTCGGCGGAAGCAATCGAATCGGCAAAATCCGGTCACCCTGGTCTGCCCCTCGGCTGTGCACCTATCGCGTACACGCTCTTCCAGAATTTCTTGAAATTCAATCCCAAGAGCCCCAAATGGGACAACCGCGACAGATTCGTGCTTTCGGCAGGTCACGGCTCCGCGTTGTATTATTCCTTGCTGTATCTTTACGGCTACGGACTTCAAAAGGAAGATTTGATGAGCTTCCGTCAGTTCGGTTCTAAAACCCCCGGTCACCCCGAATACGGTCACACGGTGGGTATCGAAACGACGACGGGGCCGCTCGGTCAGGGTATTGCCAACGCCGTCGGTATGGCGGTCGCGGAAGCAAACCTTGCCGCAAAATACAACCGTCCCGGCTTCAACGTCGTGGACCACTACACCTACGCCATCTGTGGCGACGGCTGCTTGCAGGAGGGTATCTCCTACGAAGCCTGCTCGTTTGCGGGTACGCACAATTTGGGCAAGCTCATTCTTTTCTACGACGATAACGACATCACGATTGAGGGCGACACGGACGTTACCTTTAAGGAAAACGTCGGCGCGCGTTTTGCGGCGCAAAACTGGCAGGTTTTGCATGTGGACCTCGTTTGTTCCCCCGACGATATCGACGCGTTGAGCGCGGCGGTGGAAAAAGCGAAAGCCAACAAGGAAAAACCCTCTATCATCATTTGCCATACGCGTATCGGCTTCGGCTCGCCCTTGGAAGGCAGCGAAAAATCGCACGGCGCGCCCCTTGGTGCGGAAAACCTCCAAAAGACCAAGGAAAAACTTGGCTGGGAATATCTCCCCTACGAATGTCCGCAAGAGGTGTTCGAGCATTGCGCGGAAGCGGCAAAAGCAGGCGCGGCGGCAGAAGTGCATTGGAAAAAGATGTTTATCGATTACGAAGTGGCGTATCCCGAGCTTGCCGAGGAATACAAAAACGCAATGGCAGGCGTGAAGCCCGACTTCGACGAAATGGACGAGCTGTACGACTTTGAAAAGCCGATGGCTACCCGCCAAACCTCCGCGAAGGTTTTGAACAAGCTCGCGGCGAAATTGCCTACGCTTATGGGCGGCTCGGCAGACCTCGGTCCGTCCAACCTTTCGGATATGAAGGACACGGAAACGAACAAATACGGTCAATTCTCCCCCGCGGATTTCTCGGGCAGAAATATGCATTTCGGTATCCGTGAGCACGCGATGGCGGCAATCGTCAACGGTATGCAGCTCCACGGCGGTCTGCAAGCGTATTGCGCGACCTTCTTCGTGTTCTCCGATTATTGCAAACCCGCAATGCGTCTTGCCGCGCTTATGAAATTGCCCGTGACCTATATTATGACGCACGACTCCATCGGCGTTGGCGAGGACGGTCCTACGCATCAGCCCGTAGAACAGCTGATCATGCTCCGTTCTATCCCTGGCATGAAGGTTTACCGTCCCGCGGACGGCAAGGAAACGGCGGCGGCTTGGGTATCCGCAATGAGCGGTAAAGAGCCTACGACCCTCGTGCTTACCCGTCAGGCGTTGCCCCAGTACGAAAACAGCGGCAAGGACGCGCTCAAAGGCGGTTATATCCTCGAAGACTGTGAGGGTACGCCCGACGTGCTTCTTATCGGTACAGGCTCGGAGGTCGAGCTTTGCGTAAAAGCAAAAGCGGCTTTGGCGGAAAAAGGCGTAAACGCGCGCGTCGTTTCTATGCCTTGTATGGAAGAATTCGAAAAGCAGAACGCCGCTTACAAAGCAAGCGTATTGCCCGTAGAGGTCAAGGCAAGAGTATGCGTAGAAGCAGGCTCGCCTTACAGCTGGTATAAATACGCAGGCGATAACGGCGAAATCGTAGCAATGGAAAGCTTCGGTGCGTCCGCGCCCGCGGGCAAGCTCTTCCCGCACTTCGGCTTCACGGCGGAAAACGTCGTCGAAAAGGCGTTGGCTTCCATTGAAAAGAGCAAATAAGTAAAAAAACGGATTGCCCCGCTTCGCAAATTTTGCGAAGCGGGGCATTTTTTCGTCAAATTATCACGAAATCAAAACGAATTTTACGCAAACGCATATTATAATGATTTCGTCAAACGAGATAGCCTACCCGTTTCCTTATTCCGAGGAACACCTCCATATAATTGCAAAAGCGCGTACCCCCAAGGTGCGCGCTTTTGTTTTAACCAATTCAATATAATCCAAACTCGCGCAAAAGGCGTCTTTTTAGCGTCTTACGCCAAATGCGCCCTTATAGTACACGAGTACGATTGCGGTCGCCTTTGACAAAATCCATCTAAAAATACGCTCTTTTGCGTGCCTGCAATTTTCAGTAGGCGAATTTTAGACGGATATAAGGCGAAAGCCGAAGACAAACCCCGACGGTTTGGCAAGGATTTTAACGCAATAGGCGACAAAATTCGCCACTCAAAATCGAGTTCGGATTATATTGAATTGGTTAAGCGAATAATTTTGCAATTGCGTCGATAATTTCTTGCTCGTCCGTTGCCGCTTCCAAGACGCTCAACGCGCCGTCGGAGGGTAAAACGCCTATACCGTGTATGCAACGATTGCTTTTCGGCCAGCAAATTTGCGCCGTCGTCAGTTTCACCGCGTCCCCCGATAAGCCAAGCGGATAGGTCGTTTGCATAATGCCCTTTCCATAGGTCTTTGCAACGCCGCCCCGTTCAATCAAACAGATATCCGCATACCCGATTGCGCCGTAATCGTACATAAAGCCGATTAAGCATTCGGAAGCCGACGCGGTGTTCTCGTCGGCGAGTACCGTTATACGGCTATCCTCCGCAAAATAGGAGGAATACGCGTTGCCGTAGGCGTAAAAGCTATCCGACCCGTTTTTATACTCCGCCACGACGGCGAGCGGATTGCTCTCCGTTGCCGTTTTGGAGAAATATTGCGCGATATCGAGCATAATATCCAAATACCCGCCGCCGTTGCCGCGCAAATCGAGCACGAGGTCTTTTTTGCCCTGCTCCTTAAACAGCGACATTGCCGCGCCGAACGCCTCCGCAGCGTCGCCGTTGAACTGTGTCAAACGGATATACGCGTCGTCTGCTTCCAAGCACGAAAGGCTTTCACCGCCCTGCTTCGCGCTCGCGCCCGTAAAGCGGTACGCTTCCGTCGCCGTTCTGTAAAAAACGTAATTTTCCACGTACGTTTCCTTGGCGAGCGTCACCGTATATTCTTCCCCGCCTCGCGAGAGCGCAAGACAAAAGGTCTGATTTTGTGCATAGCCCTGCAACAAATCGGAAAATTCTTGAAAGCTCGTAACCTTGGTGATTTCCGTTTCGCTCTTGCCGATGCCCACGACGTAATCCCCCGCCAAAATGCCTTTGCTTTCCGCGGGTGAATTGCCGCAAACGCGAAGCACGCGCAATTCCTCCCCCGTCGTCGGAAAGACCAAGCCCACGCCGCTAATTTGACCTTGGGCTTCGCGTTGCATTGCCTCGTATTGCTCTCTGGTCATATACTCGGAATATCTGTCGAGCAATTGCCCGTTTACGGCGTCGAATACCGTGCCGTAAAATTCGTCGTTGGAAATATCCTCGTAATAGGCAAGCTGCATTTGGTTTTTCAGCTTTTGCAGGGAGCGCAGCTGCTCGTCAAAGGAGAAATACACGCCAACGCCGCCCACGAGCGCGGAAACGAGCGCGATCCCCACCGTCAAAAACACCTGCCCCGCGCGGCCTTTTTTGGGCGTATCGGGTAAAGGAGACGCGGTTTGCGTCTCCTCTTCGTTGGTAAATGCTTCAAATTCTTCAAAAACGGGTTCTTTCATAAAAGCTCCTTATTTTCCCAGCAAGCGGTGGATAAGCGTGAGCACGCGGAAGGAAACCGCCTCGGAAAAGGAACGGATATTCAGCCCCGTTGCTTTCTCTATCTTATCCAAACGGTATAAAAGCGTATTGCGGTGCATATAAAGCTTACGGGAGGTTTCGCTTACGTTGAGGTCGTTTTGCAAAAACTCCTCCGCCGTCGTCAACATTTCTTCGTTTTCGAAAATCTCTTTGAAATTTTCGTCCGTGAGGTCGGCGAGATAATCGGCAAGCTTCGCCGCGGGAATATCCTCCAACATTTTCACGAGAATAAACTCCCGATAGGAATGTACCTTGCCGCCCGCGCCGAACTCGTCCGCGTAGCGAATGGCGTTTTCCGCGCGCGCGTAGGAATGCGCCGCGTCTTTAATGCTTCTTACGGTAGGACCTACCCCGACCGTTGCGTCTACGCCCAGCTCTTCTTCCAGCGATTGTGCCAAAAACTCCGCGTAGTCCACGGCGGAACGGTATTCGTTTTCCGTTTTATCCACGAATTTCACGAGCACGCATTCGTCCTCGCTCATTTGCAGCGCGGTATCCAAGCTATTCCCGCCGTACTGCTCCAACACGGCGAGCGTTTCTTTGATCATCTTCGGTACGCGGAGCAAAATGACGAAACAAGCCGCGTCGCGGACGGAAAATTTCGTTGCGTATTTATATATACCGAGCGACGAGCATTCCCCAAGCAATATGCGTTTTAAGTACTCCGTTTTGGAAAGCTCCGCTTCCTTTTCCGTAAAGCTTTCTATATAGGCAGGCAACAGCCGCGCGTAGCCCTTTTCCGTTTTACTCGCACCTTCGATTGCGCCGATATACCCGATTCCCTTGAACGAGAAACGGAAAAACGTGTACGTACCGTCGTCGGTAATTTCCTCAAAATGCTTATCGCATACGGGACCTGCCGTAGGACGGGTATTTTCGGGATAATACGTGAAAATTATCCCCAGCTTTTCCATTGTATCTTTGACAATCTTTTGCAGCTCGCTCATCTTTTTCACCTCATAGGTTTGCGCCGTAAAAATCTTTACGATACTATTATACCCCAAACGGGAAATTTTTTCAAGGATTTTTTGGGGCAAGGTTTATTTCCGTCAAAAAATTTGTAAACTTTTTCGCAAAAAGTTGAAAAAGTTTTTGCTTATGTATTGACATAAGGACGGAAAAGTGTTATAATACAATAAATTGAATGATTTTATATTGTCGCGCGATATACGCGCGAGGATATAATTCTCAAAATAAACTTTCAGGAGATCTTTTATGAGCAACACCAACACCTGCCCTGTCGTGGACGACGTTGCAACCGAGGCGGAGGTTACGCCTCAACCCAAGAAGAATAAGCACGTTGCCGTGCGTATCTTCTCCGTTATCTTTATCGCGCTTTGCGTGGTTCCTTTCTTCCTGCCCGTATTGGTGATGCAGGGTGCGGAACTCGTACAAGGCTCCGTTCTTGCGATGATCCTCGCAATCGTAGAAGCTTTCGCGGCTCCGACCTACACCCTTTTCGGCGTGCTTCCCGCTCTTGCGGACACCGCTACCTCAATGGGTCTTTTGAATGCGCTTGCCGCATACGTACTTATCCTCGCAATTTTGTTCACCGTGATTTTTGCAATCATTGCGTTGTTCTCGGGTAAATCCTGCTTGCTTCGCGCGGCGGCTTATGCGATTACACTCGGTGCTTCCTTGTATTTTGCAGCGACCTTTATCCCTTACTATCAGGCAAAAGGTCTTGCGCTTGATATCGCGCCTTTGCTTCCCGCGGCTCTTATGCTCGTCGGCGGCATTACCTATTTCGTGCTTTCTGCTTGCCGAGCAGGCGCGAAGGCTTGGATGAGCTTGCTTCAATTCATCTTCACGCTCGCGGCTTGCGGTGCAATCCTTTTGAACCTCAACGTCGGTGCGGAAGCGTTTGAAAAAGGTCTTGGCTCGTTCGGTGTTACCGCTCCCGAAACGGTTTCTCTTATCTCGCTCATCATCACGGGCGTGGTTGCTTTCAGCGTTTTGGTTGCAAGTATCCGTATTTCCACCAAAATCGGGCTTGTATTTGACCTTATCCGTTATATCGTTCAATTCGTGATCGCGGGCGTGCTTTGCTACTTTGCAATCGCTTCCATGACCGAATTCAACAACGTACTTCTCTTCGCGATTGTCGGCGTAGGCGTTTCGCTTGTTCAAATCGTCCTTTGCATCATTCAAAAATCGGCAGCGAAGAAAGCGAAGAAGAAGGCAGCGGCAGCAGCCGAAGCCGAAGAAGCTACGGAAGAAGCGGCGGAGGAAGAATACGTACGTGAAGAGTACGCGGAAGCTCTGCCTTACGAAGGCGGCGTTGTGGAAGGCGTCGTACTTGCAGAAGAAGTATCGTCCGAGCCCGTAGCGGAAGAAGCTCCTATCGAAGCAGCTCCCGCACCCGTTCCCGCTCCCGCACCCGCGGCGACTGCCGGCTACGATTTCTACAACAGCAGAAGCTTCGATCCGTTTATCGCAAGCCTTGCCGATAAGGAAAGAAACGAATTCACCGAATTGTTCATTCTTAAATATAAAGGCGATATGCCCGAGCTTCCCGACTATCAGGTCGGCGGCGACAACAAAGAATTCTTCCGCAAGGTATTCATTTATCTCGGTCAATACAGAGATAAAATCCCCGACGGGTTGCTTGCGAAGATTTATCAGTTCGCGGTTAGAATGTAATCTGATTAAAACTCTCTTGAAACGAAAAGAGCCGATTTCTATCGGCTCTTTTTTTCACGCAATATAAGAACAACGACGAAGCAAGCTTGCTTCGTCGTTAAATTATTTTAATTTTAATACAGATACCGCCGTCGGCAGATACGCTTCGCTCAAAGCAAACGCTGTCCACCAAAAACAGCCCTCTGCCGTGTTCGGCGTATACCTCCGAGCATTGACTTCTTTCGGGCGGTATAAACGCCGTCTTGGAAAGCACCACCATCTCGATATGCTCCTGCTTTACCTCCCCGCGCAAACGCGCCGCACCGTCGGTGTGCCTCAACACGTTCCCCACCAGCTCGTTCAAGGCAAGGCGGCTATCGAACACACGGTCTTTGGAAACGCCCTGCTCGTCAAGAAAACGACAGAAATCGGTAATCGCGCGTTTCATAGTAGGATAGTCTTTGATTTCAAATTCCATACGCTATACCCCCAGATTTTGCAAGCGTTCTTTGAGCTTTAACAAAAGCCTCCGTTCCATACGGGAAACGAACATCTGTGACACGCCCAAACGCTTTGCCGTTTCGCTTTGCGAAAGCTCGTCCATATAGCGGTACTTAACGAGTGCCTTTTCCTGCTCGGAAAAATCCCGCATTTCCGCGCGCAAAGTTTCTTTGATTTCAAAGTTTTCGTATTTGTCCTCGCCGTCGGAAAGAAGGGAATACAGCGAGCCTTCCGTTTCTCCGTCCTCGCCGCTTGCCATGCCGTCCAGCGACACCGTACCGCCGATTTCAAGGGCTTTTACGACCTCTTCCTCGGAATACGCAAGCGCGCCTGCAATCGTTTGCACCGTGGGCTTTCCGCCGTTTTTCGCCTCATATTCCGCCGTAAATTTCTTGACCGCCGCGCTAATCTCGCCCAGCCTTCTCGGCAGCTTGATCACGCGCGCTTTGTCACGGAAATAGTTTTTAATCTCGCCCGTAATCGTGGGCGTAATGAAGGTCGTGAACTGCATACCAAGTGCGGGGTCGAAACGGTCAATTCCACGCAAAAGCGCGTACGACGCCACTTGCTTCAAATCGTCGTACTCCACGCCCCGCCCCACGAATTTTTTGGCGAGTATGTCGGCTATGTAGAGATATTTCTCGGCGATTTGATTACGAATTGCAATATCGCCCGTCTCCTTGTACCGCTGAAACAGCTCGTTGATTTCTTGCTCCATGCCCGTTTAGCCTTCAAATGCAATCGTTTTCACTTCACCCGTTTCGCCAAGCGCGAACTCCACCTTTCCAAGCAACGCGGAAAGCAACGCGCGCGAAATCTCGTCCTCGAACGAGTCCTCTTTTTCTCCGCCCTTTTCCACGCCGTTAATGACGCAAGCGAGGGCTTCGGATACCGTAAAATCAATCGTAGCGCGCGTAAAGCCGTTCCGTTTTAAGATGAGCAAGCTTTCCGTCACGCAAACCTTATAATCCTCCGCCGCGTCCACGTCAAACCCGACGAGGGAGCAAAGCCCGCCCGTCGTCAAACGCACCGTCGTAAGATATTCCCCCGTTAAGGGTAAATTTACCGAAAATTTTTCCATACCAAAGCTCCGTTACGCAATCTGCATAATGCTGTCCAACGAACAAATCAAAAACAGCTTCTTGATTTTGGGTTGCAAGCCGACGAGCCGCATAGTAAACCCGTCCGTTTTCACCTTTTTGAGGATTTTGACGAAAGTACCCAGCGTGGTGCTGTCGATAAAATTGAGCGCGGCGCAATCAAAGAGCAAATCGCAAGGCTGCTTATCGTATGCTTGCACGACCGCCTCGTAAAATTCCTCCGCGTTGCCAAGGTCGATATCGCCCGAAAGCGCAAACTGCAATTTACCGTCGGAAATCCCCGAAATTTTTACCTCTTCCATAATCGTTACTCCTGTATATTTATATATAAACCGATTTTTTTACTTTCTAAACCATTAAATTACAAATCAAGCCGACAAGCACGGCAACCGCATAGCAAACGGCTATCAGCAAAAGATTGCGTTTCCATTTGCGCGTGTTTTTCAAAAGCACGACGAAACCCATGCCCGCGTTGGCGCAAAGCCCCGCCACGAACGAGCCAAACGTAATCCCACCGCTTAAAAAGGTTTCCGTAATCACGACGGAGGACGCACAGTTGGGTATCAAGCCGATTGCACAAGTCAAAAAGGGCTGTAAAAAGCGACTGCTCTGCATAAAGAGTGAAAACGCTTCCTCGCCAACCGAATGGATAATCGCCGTCAAAACGAAGTTGACGAGAAAAATAAACAGCGCGACCTGTAAGGTATGCAACAGGGGCGAAAGAAAATATTTCCCAAACGCCGAATTGCCGCCGTGGTTTTTCCCGCACGAGCAAACGACCTCGACCTCCTTTTCCTCCAAATACCTCTGCATAAAAATATCCCGCGTGGTTTTTGGGGCTTCGGCGGTCGTTTCCACCATTTCAACGCATACCTGCTCCCGTCCAAGACCTTTCAAAAGCAGGTCAGCGGCGTAGCCCACGGCAATCCCGACCACCATTTTCACAACGATTGTCGGCAATACCCACACCGCGCCCTCGCCCGAGGAAACGAGCAGGATAAACGCCTCGTCGCTCGTGGATAAAAAGATAGCCAACAGCGTTCCCAGCGTGATATATTTCCGCTCGTAAAACTTTGCCGCCATCACGGAAAAGCCGCATTGCGGTATCAAGCCCGTCGCCGCGCCCACCACGGGTCCCAACCGACCGTTGAGCCGTCCCGCATTTTTCAGCGTGGTTTTATTCTCCAAAAGCTGGATAATGATATACATCACCAAAATCCACGGCAAAAGCGGCGCGGTGTCCTCTAACGCGTGCAATAAAATTTCAACGAAATGTTCCATAAATCAATCCTTTATTTCAAGGTCACCGCGAGCGGTATAGACGCCTTGGCGTTGAGCGAGATGGGCGCGACGTTGCCAAGCCGATACTGCACCAGCCCCTCCGCCGCTATCATTGCCGCGTTATCCGTGCAATACCGTTTTTCAGGCAGCACCAGCCGCAAGCCGTTTTTCTTGCAAGCCCTTGCCAGCGCGTCGCGGAGATACCCGTTTGCGACCACGCCGCCGCCCGCCGTCACCGTATCGACCCCTTTTTCCAAAGCCGCCGCCACCGTTTTTTCCACCAAAACGTCCAAAGCCGCGCTTTGGAAGGAAGCGGCAACGTCTGCCTTTTCAAAGGCTTCTTGTCTTTGTTCTTTTGTGTGACAGTAATTGATAACCGCCGTTTTTAAGCCGCTATACGAGAAATTATAGCCTCCGCCGCCTTTGAGCATTTTAGGCATAGGCACGTTTTTCTCGCCCGTGCTCGCGCAACGCTCGATATTCGGCCCACCAGGATATTTCAAGCCCAAAACGCGCGCAACCTTATCAAACGCTTCGCCCACCGCGTCGTCCAACGTCGCGCCGAGAATTTCAAACTCCGCTTCCGATTTGGTATGCAAAATAGCGGTATGTCCGCCGCTTGCAAGTAGGGTGACGAAGGGCGGCTTTAACGCCTCGTCCTGCAAATATGCCGCGGCCAGATGACCGCGAATATGATTGACTGCAATGAGCGGCTTATTCAAGGCGTAAGCAAAAGCCTTGGCAAAGGATACGCCCACAAGCAGCGCACCCAAAAGCCCCGCGCCGTAGGTGACTGCCACCGCGTCGATTTCCTGATACGACACGCCCGCGTTTTTAATCGCCTTGTCTACGACCCGTGCGATCGCGTCCGTATGCGCGCGCGAAGCGATTTCGGGGACTACTCCGCCGTAAAGGGCTTGGATATCGGCAGAGGACGCGATTTCGTTGGACAAAATCGTTCTGCCGCGAATCACCGCCGCCGCCGTTTCGTCGCAAGAGCTTTCTATGCCCAAAATGACGAGATTGGGTTTTGTTAAATCAATTACGGGATTATACATCTCACACCTTTTGAGCGAAAAAAGCGGCAATCGCCGCCCTTTTTCGTTTTTACGCTTTCTTCAAATAGTCAATTATAAAGCCGTGGATATCCCCGTCCATAACCGCTTGGATATCCCCTTTTTCGTAGCCCGTACGGTGGTCCTTTGCCATGGTGTACGGACAGAATACGTAGGAACGGATTTGCGCGCCCCACTCGATTTTCTTCACGTCGCCTTTCATTGCCGCCGCTTCCGCTTGCCGCTGCTCAATCTTCTTTTCCAAGAGCTTGGAGCGGAGCATATTAAAGCACATTGCCTTATTTTGGAGCTGTGAACGCTCGTTTTGGCATTGCACCACGATTCCCGTCGGGAAGTGCGTGATACGAACGGCAGAAGCGACCTTATTGACGTTTTGACCGCCCGCGCCGCCCGAATGATAGATATCGATACGGATATCGTCGTCGTTGATTTCCACCTCGTTGTCGTCCTCGACCTCGGGCATTACCTCCAAAGAGCAAAAGGAGGTTTGACGGCGTTTGTTTGCGTCGAACGGGGAAATACGGACGAGGCGGTGAACGCCCATTTCCGCTTTCAAATACCCGTACGCGTTTTCACCTTCTACGCGGAAATCCACGCTCTTAAAGCCCGCGCCGTCGCCTGCTTCACGGTCAAGCTCGTATACCTTAAAGCCCATTTTTTCGCAATAGCGGCAATACATACGGTACAGCATTTGACACCAGTCGCAAGCCTCCGTGCCGCCCGCGCCCGCGTGGAGCGTAAGCATGGCGTTGTGATTGTCGTACGGACCTTTCAAAATGGCGCGAATACGCATATCCTCGATATCCTTTTCCGCCGTTTTGAGCATTTCGTCCAGCTCGGAAATCAGGCTTTCGTCCTCCGTTTCCTCGATAAGGTCGATTACGTCCTCCGCGTCCGAAAGCGCGGTCGCGCCCTTTTCGTAAGCGGTGATTTTGTTGCGGATACCCGCAACCTCGCGCCCGATTTTTGTGGATTTTTCAAGGTCTTGCCAAACCTCGGGATTTTCCTGCTCCTTTTCAAGCTCTGCAAGACGGGGGCGTAAATGCACGATATCCAAGGCATATTTCGCCTCTTTGAGTACCTCGCGCATAGCCTGTATTTTTAATCTGTAATCGTCTGCTTTGAACATATATCACTTATTATCCTTTTCGTCTTGTTGCGTTGCCTGCTGTGCCTTTTTCGCCGCTTCCTTGAAAGAGGTCATCTGGGTAATGGGCGTGGGCATCTGACGGCGGAAAGGTCTTGCGGGGGTCGCCGCGGGCGCGGGACGCGCGTTTTGCACAGGCGCGGGGCGTACCTCTACCTTGACCTTCAACAGCACGCTGATCGTCGTACGCTGAATACGCGCAATCATTTCGTCGAACATGTCAAAACCCTCTTTCTTGTAGGAAATGATAGGGTCTACCTGACCGTACGCACGAAGGGAAATACCCTTACGGAGCTGGTCCATAGCGTCGATATGGTCAATCCAGTTACGGTCTACGTTCATAAGCAAGACGCGTCTTTCCACCGCGTAGAAATCTACGCCCGCTTCTTTGAGCTCTTCAATCTTCTTTTCGTATTCCTTTTCGACCTTCTTACAAATCTTCTTGAACGCCAAATCATAATCCCACTTCATCAAACGCTCGCGCGTGATATAGTTCGTGCCCTCGGGCAAAAGCTTTGCTTCTATCGCGGCGTTAAGCTCCGCTTCGTTCCAAAGCTCGGGCATATCCTCGACGTTCACCGCCGCCGAAAGCGTTTCGGCTACGTAATCGGGGATATATTTCAAAACCTGCTCGTGGACGTTGCCGCCGCGAAGCACGTTCATACGCTCTTCGTACATGACCATACGCTGTTTGTTCATAACGTCGTCGTACTGCAAGACGTTTTTACGGATACCGAAGTTTCTGCCCTCGATCGTTCTTTGCGCGTTTTCGATACCGCTCGAAAGCATACGCGATTGCAAGCAGGTGTCCTCGTCGATCTTAAACGCCGCGTACAAGGCTTTCATACGCTCGCCGCCAAAGCGCAAAACAAGATCGTCCTCCAAGGAAAGGAAGAACACCGACATACCGATATCGCCCTGACGGCCCGAACGGCCGCGGAGCTGGTTGTCGATACGGCGGGATTCGTGGCGTTCCGTACCGATAATGCAAAGACCGCCCGCCGCAATGACCTTTTCTTTCTCTTCGTCCGTTTGCGCCTTGTAATACTCGTAAACCTTTTTATATCTCTCGCGAAGCTTCATAATATCTTCGCTTACGTCCGTGATATAAGTGCTGATGGCAAGCTCGATATCCTCTTTCGCCGCGCCCTCTTCGCGCAAGCGTTTTTTAGCGAGGTATTCGGGGTTACCGCCAAGCAGAATATCCGTACCGCGCCCCGCCATATTCGTAGAAATGGTGACCGCGCCAAGCCGTCCTGCCTGTGCGACGATTTCCGCTTCGCGCTCGTGGTTTTTCGCGTTCAAGATGTTATGCTTTACGCCGTTTTTCTTTAACAAACGGGAGATTTCCTCCGATTTATCCACCGACGACGTACCTACGAGAATGGGCTGACCGCTTTCGTGGCGTTGCATAATCTCGTTGACGATCGCACGCTTTTTGCCGTCTACCGTGGAATATACCATATCAGGCAAGTCCACGCGTTTTACGGGGCGGTTGGTGGGAATTTCCACGACGTCCAAGGAATAAATCGTTCTAAATTCCGCTTCCTCCGTCTTTGCCGTACCCGTCATACCCGAAAGCTTGGAATACAGACGGAAATAGTTTTGGAAAGTGATGGTGGCGTACGTCTTATTTTCGCTACGCACCTCTACGCCTTCCTTGGCTTCGATTGCTTGGTGCAATCCGTCGGAGTATCTTCTGCCGATCATAAGTCTGCCCGTGAACTCGTCAACGATAACGACCTCGCCTTCGTTTACGATATAATCCTCGTCCAGCTTAAACAGCTTATGCGCTTTGAGAGCCTGTTGGATATGATGGTTCAAATCGGCGTGCTCGATTTCCGCTATGTTGTCGATACGGAAAAACCGCTCCGCCTTTCTCGCGCCGCTGTCGGTAAGCTCCACCGTCTTTTCCTTGCGGTTGATGATATAATCCCAGTCCTTTTGCGCGGCAAGCGATTTCTTACCCTCGGGCGCGCTCGCAAGCGCGGCGGCGCGTTTTTCTTCCTGCTCCGCCTCGTAGTTAGCCTGCTCCTCCAAGGTCATCTTGGTATAATCGACGAAATCCTCGTCCTCCTCGTCGTCCACGACCTTTTTCTTTTTCTTTTTCTTTTCATTGCGAAGCGCCGCCATTGCCGCGTCCTCCGCTTCTTTTAACTCGTCGTCAAAGCCGCCCGAAAGGGTGCGGACGAGCTTATCCACCTGCACGTATAAATCGGAGGATTTTTCGCCCTTGCCCGAAATGATAAGCGGCGTTCTCGCCTCGTCGATTAAAATGGAGTCCACCTCGTCGACGATGGCAAAGGTCAAATCGCGCTGTACCATTCTCGAAAGGTCGGTTTTCAGGTTGTCACGCAAATAGTCGAAGCCGAACTCGTTGTTCGTGCCGTATACGATATCGCATTTATAGGCTTCGCGCTTTTCGTCGTCCTCCATACCCGGCACGACTACGCCGACGGTAAGCCCCATAAATTTATGCACCTTACCCATCCACTCGGCGTCACGCTTTGCAAGGTAATCGTTGACGGTGACGATATGCACGCTTTTTCCTGTGAGTGCGTTGAGATAAGCGGGCAAAGTAGATACGAGCGTTTTACCTTCGCCCGTACGCATTTCGGCTATTCTGCCTTGGTGCAAGCAAATACCGCCGATAATTTGTACACGGAAATGCCGCATACCCAAAACGCGCCTCGCCGCCTCACGCAAAGCCGCGAACGCGTCGAAAAGAATATCGTCCAGCGTTTCGCCTGCCGCCAAACGCCCTTTCAAAAGCTCCGTCTGACCTTTGAGGGTCTCGTCGTCCATAGCTTGATATTTCGGCTCTAACGCTTCTACCTGATCCGCCATTTTGTTGAGCTTTTTCAAGCTTCTACGAGCGTCGCCGCCCATCAAATACTTAAACAATCCCATTGAAAAAATCTCCGATTTTAAGTTTATTTTCCCATTTTCGTTTTACGGCGTTTGCCGTCCATTCTATTTTACAATATTTCGGCTAAAATGCAAAGCGTTTTCGCCCCCTTTCCAAGAAAAAATCCCGCAAAAAGCTTTGCTTTTGTCGAAATTGCAAAATCCTTTCTTTTTTATACCCGTTTTTGCAGGCTTTACAACAAAAAATACCATTTATTTTTTCGATAATAACCGCCTTTTTTATTCGTTTTTCTTGACAAGTGCGGATTTATGTGCTAAACTGTACTGTAAAGGAGGTGCAGCTATGAGTAAAATAACTCTGCCCG
The DNA here is from genome assembly GCA_045576335.1 of Candidatus Scatosoma sp. Classification (GTDB taxonomy): domain Bacteria; phylum Bacillota; class Clostridia; order Christensenellales; family Borkfalkiaceae; genus Scatosoma. The sequence goes on along the minus strand of JAZNGH010000008.1, from coordinate 46,741 downwards.
CGGGCTATCAATCGGCTCTCGGCTTATACGATACCCAAACGGCAATAGGACTGTTAAAACGCACCTTTGAAGAACGGCTTTGTTTGGCACTCAACTTAAAACGTGTTTCCGCACCCTTATTCGTCGACCCCAACACGGGTCTTAACGACGATTTGAGCGGCGTAGAACGCCCCGTGCGCTTCGATTTGAAGGAAACGGGCACGGACGCCGTGGTCGTACATTCCCTTGCAAAATGGAAGCGTATGGCTCTCGCCGTATACGGCTTTTCCGCGGGCGAGGGCTTGTATACGGATATGAACGCCATTCGCCGCGACGAGGAAATGGACAATTTACATTCCGTCTACACCGATCAATGGGACTGGGAAAAGATTATCACCCGCGAAACGCGGACGCTCGATTATCTCAAAAAGGTCGTACAGGGTATCGTCGGCGCGATTTGCGATACGCTCGATTATTTGAAATGCCGTTATCCGCAGCTCAACGTGGAGCTGACGCGCACGGTAAGCTTTATCACCGCACAGGAGCTGGAAGATTTGTACCCCAACCTTTCCGCCAAGGAAAGGGAAAACGCGTTCGTAAAGGCACACAAAACCGCGTTTATTATGCAAATCGGCGACAAGCTCCGCTCGGGAAAGCCGCACGATAACCGCGCGCCCGATTACGACGATTGGTCGCTCAACGGCGATATTTTCTTCTGGAACGACGTGCTCGGCTGCGCCGTGGAAATTTCTTCTATGGGTATTCGTGTAGACGAACGCTCCTTGGACGAACAGCTCACGAAAGCAAATGCAGGCGACAGACGCGTTCTGCCCTTCCACAAGGCGTTGCTTGCGGGTGAATTGCCCCTTACTATGGGCGGCGGTATCGGTCAGTCGCGGCTTTCTATGCTGCTGCTTGGCAAGGCGCATATCGGCGAAGTGCAGGTATCGCTTTGGGACGAAAAAACACGGAAAATCTGTAAAGAAAACGGTATTGTTTTATTATAAAAGGAGTTTTATGCTAACGAGGAAAAAGAAAATCGGCGTTTTTAATTTAATTTTCGCGCTGTTATGCTTTGGATTTATTTTCGTCGCGATTTTCGGGGAAATTGCTTGTTTCCAAGCGTACATAAATTCCCTTGCGGAAAGCAATTTTCAAGGACTGGGCGTGATCGGGATTTTGATTTTCGGGATTATTATGGGAATCGCGCTTGCCGTGTGCGGCGTTCTTCTATTGATTTGCGCAATCGTGTGCTTGAAAGCCACAGCTGAAAAAGCCGTCAAAGCGCAAGTAATACTTGGCTTGATTGTAAAAATAATCGTTGCGGTTTGTTTCGTTTTGTATTTAATCGTTATGATTGACGCTTACCCGCAGGGTATATTTTTGAAAATTCTCTACGGAATAATGGCGGCGGGCGCGCTCGCAGGCACAGTCTTTGACTGTATCGCCTTGAAAAAACCGTAAAACATAAAAACAAAAGCGGGAGGGCTTCGAAGCCCTCCCGCTTTTTACAGTAGTCTTATAAATATTTTTTCAAACTCTCGGCTCTATCCGTTTGCTCCCACGAAAAGCCCTTATAGCCGAAATGCCCGTACGCCGCCGTCTTTTTGAAAACGGGCTTTTGCAAATCCAGCGTTTTGATGATGGCATAGGGACGAAGGTCAAATTCTTTTTTGACGATCTCCGCCAGCTTTTCGTCGTCCAGCTTACCCGTGCCGTGGCTGTCCACGAACACCGAAACGGGGTTCGCCACGCCGATTGCGTAAGCGACCTGAATTTCCAGCTCGTCCGCAAGGCCCGCCGCAACGAGGTTTTTTGCGATATAACGGCAGTAATACGCCGCGCTTCTGTCCACCTTCGTAGGATCTTTCCCCGAAAACGCGCCGCCGCCGTGCGCACATCTGCCACCGTAGGTGTCTACGATAATTTTTCTGCCCGTCAAGCCGCTGTCGCCCTCTGGTCCGCCGATTTCAAATCTGCCCGTGGGGTTAATATAAATTTTCGTGTTTTCGTCCATAAGCTCGGCGGGAATAATGGCGTCGATTACGAATTTTTTAATATCCAGCTTAATCTGCTCTTGCGACACCTCGGCGTCGTGCTGGGTGGAAACGACCACCGTATCCACGCGCTTTGCCACACCGTCCTCGTATTCAACCGTCACTTGCGTTTTGCCGTCGGGGCGAAGATAGGTGAGCGTGCCTTCTTTTCTCACGTCCGTCAAACGCTTTGCAAGGCGGTGGGAAAGGGAAAGGGTCAAGGGCATCAATTCTTTGGTTTCACGGCAAGCGTAGCCGAACATCATACCCTGATCGCCCGCGCCGATTTGATCGGCCTCGTCGCCACCCGCTTTTCTTTCCATAGACGCGTTTACGCCCATAGCAATATCGGGCGATTGTGCGTGAATCGCCGTAACGATTTTGCATTTATCGTACGCAAACGACCCGAAATCGTAACCGATATCGCGAATAATCTCGCGTGCCTTTTGCTCGTAATCCACCTTCGCCGTCGTCGTGACCTCGCCCATAATCAAGAGCGTATCAAACGCCGCCGCGCACTCGATTGCCGCGCGGGCTTTCGGGTCTTTGGACAAAATCGCGTCTAAAATTCCGTCGGAAATATTGTCGCAAACCTTATCGGGATGTCCTTCGGTCACGCTTTCGCTGGTAAAAAATTTCTTCACTTCTCTATCCTCTTTCGTTTTATTCGCTCATTATTATAACCCTTTTTTTATAGCTTGTCAAGCTATTCTTATCGCTTGCAATTTTTTTTCGTTCGTGATATACTGTATCTATGGAAAATCAACGCCTGCTACAACATTGTACCCTCTGTCCCGTCGAATGCGGCGCAAACCGCTTGACGGGCATAGGCGCGTGCGGCGTTTCGGGCTTAAAAATCGCCAAATATTATTTACACCCCTTTGAAGAACCGTGCATTTCCCACAAAAAGGGCAGCGGCACGATCTTTTTTTCGGGCTGTAACTTGCGCTGTGCGTTCTGTCAAAATTACGAGGTTTCAAGAGCCGAGCGCGGCAAAGCCGTTTCCCCGCGCGAGCTTGCGGATATTTTTCGCGAGCTGGAAGATATGGGCGCGGAGAATATTTCTCTCGTCACACCCTCTCACCTCGTCGCATACCTGCTACCCGCGTTTGAACTTTATAAGCCGAAAATTCCCGTCGTTTACAATTCGGGCGGATATGAAAAAATCGACGCGCTCGAACGCCTCGACGAGTATATCGATATTTATTTGCCCGATATGAAATTCTATTCCTCCGCCCTTTCCAAACGGTATTTGGGCAAAGAAAACTATTTCGATATCGCAAGCGAAGCGATTGCGTTTATGGCGCGAAAGCCCTTAAATATGACGGCGGAGGGAAAAATGCTGTCGGGCACGATTGTTCGGCATCTCGTAATGCCCCTTTGCGTGTCCGATTCCAAGTCCATTCTTAAATGGTTCAAAAACGAACTGCCCGATACGACTTATTTAAGCCTTATGAGCCAATACACGCCTTTTGGAAAAATAGAGGCTTTCCCCGAGCTTTCCCGCCCCGTCACCGCGCGCGAATACGACAGCGTGGTCAACGCCGCGCTCGATTTGGGCATTGAACGGCTGTTTTTACAACAGCGTAATTCCAGCGGCAAAGCGTATATCCCCTCTTGGGATTATTGAGCGTCGAACACGATTGCTTTCCAACGCACGATTGCGCTCGTGAGCTTCGCCGCGCGTTTAGGGCTTGCAAACGCGATTTCCGCTTCCGCTTTTCGAATTTTTTTCATCAATCTAACTTTGTTCATTGCACATATTTTGCGCCCCCTTATAAAAAATATTCTTCACAGGTTGTCTATGCTTATTTCCACCGACAATTTATCCTTTGGCTTCAACGGCGAAACGCTGTTGGAGCGTATTACCTTTTCCCTAAACGAGGGGGACAGGGTTGGATTGATCGGCGGCAACGGCGAGGGAAAAACGACCTTAATCCGTCTTATTTTGGGAGAGCTGGAAGCAGAAAGCGGCACGCTAATTTTGAAAAACGGCGTGCGCGTAGGCTATCTCGCCCAAAACGGCGGGTACGATTCCGCACGTTCCGCTTTTGAGGAAATGCGCGCGGTATTTGCAGAGGATATCCGCACCTTGGACGCCTTGCGCGAGGTAGAAAAAGCCATTTCCGTCGCCGACGCGAACGGCAATGAATATCGCACTTTGAGCGCGAAATACGAAACCCTAAATAAGCGCATAGCCGCGCGTGACAGCTATAATTTCGAGGTCAAAATCCGCACCGTGCTCAACGGCATGGGCTTTGAAAACGCCTACGAGCAACGCGTGAACACTATGTCGGGCGGAGAAAAGACGAGATTAAAGCTTTGCCGATTGCTTTTAGAAGAGCCGGAGCTGTTAATTCTCGACGAACCGACCAACCACCTCGATATGAAAACGCTGTTTTGGCTGGAAGAATATCTTGCCGCTTTCAAGGGCGCGATATTGACCGTTTCGCACGATCGGTATTTCCTCGACAAGCTCGTCACGCAAATTTACGAGCTGGAAAACAAAAAGCTTTCGGTTTTCAAGGGGAATTACAGCAAATACAAAATCTTAAAAGCCGAAAAGACGGCGCGGCTTTTGAAAGAATACGAAAAACAGCAGGAAGAACGCGCGCATATGCAGGATTACGTCGATCGCAACCTCGTGCGTGCCTCTACGACGAAAATGGCGCAATCGCGCCGAAAGGCCCTTGAAAAAATGGAGCTTGTCGAGAAGCCCTCGCTCCCTCCCCCGCCGCCCCGTTTCGCCTTTTCGTATGTGGACAAGCCGTACGAAAAAGTGCTTGAAATCAACGATTTGAAGCTGACGGCAGGCGAAAAAGTATTGCTTCAAAACGCCTCCTTTACGCTGATGCGCGGGGAAAAATGTGCAATCGTCGGTGACAACGGCACGGGTAAATCCACGCTTGTCAAAGCTATCGTGCAAGGCAAAAATCCCGCCGTGCATTTCGGACGGTTCGTAAAAACGGCGTACTACGATCAGGAAAACGCCAACCTCGCTCCCGAAAGCACCGTCTTATCCGAGCTTTGGGGCAGACACGTTTCTTGGGATCAAACGCGGGTGCGCGGCGTACTCGCACAAGCGGGCTTGCCCGCCGAGGATATCGACAAAAAGGTGCGTATGCTTTCGGGCGGTGAACGCGCCAAGCTCGCCCTCGCCGTTTTTGCCTGTGAAAACGGGAATTTCTTGGTTTTGGACGAGCCGACCAACCACCTCGATCTCCCCGCAAGGGAAAGCTTGGAGGAAGCCCTCAAAACCTTCGACGGCACGATGCTGTTCGTTTCGCACGATAGATATTTCATTCGCGCTATCGCGGGAAAAATTTTAGAGCTTGGCGAGGGAAAAGCCGTTTGCTTTACGGGCAGCTACGACGAATACACCGCTCAAAAAAGCGCGGAAAAGGCGGCAAAGGAAAGCGTTCAACGCATACCTGCCCCCGTCAAAACCGAACAAAGCTATTACAGAAGCAAGGAAGAACGCACCGCCGACGCCAGACGGCGTACGCGCGTGAAGAAGATAGAGGAAGAAATTTCCGCGTTGGAAGCGGAAGAAACGCAAATCAACGCCGACCTCGCTACCCCCGCCGTAACGGCGAATTTTGCACTCCTAAACGAAAAATGTAACCGTTTGGAGGAAATCCGCCTCGCCCTTGAAGCGTTATACGCCGAGTACGAAACTTTAATTTGAATTTTTCAGAAAAATACTTGACAAACGGTTGGATATGTGATATCATTTTAATATCAAATCCATATTTGGAGGTCAAATATTATGGAAGAAATCGTATTACAAAACAAAAAGAACGGTATGCGGACGCTCGTCGTCTGTATTATTGTCGAGCTTGCTTCGATTGCAGGCGTTATCGTCGGCGCAATCGTTATGGAAGAAGTACCGCAATTCAACTGGTTGGGCGTTACGCTGTTCGTTATCGCTATGCTGGTGATGTGCGTTGCGTGGATTCCCCTCGTCGGGCTTCGCGTTTTGAAGCCGCAGGAGGCTTTGGCTTTGACGCTGTTCGGCAAATACATAGGCACGATTAAAGGCGAAGGTTTTTACGCGATCAACCCTTTCTGCGTAGCGGTAAACCCCGCAGCACAAACCAAACTCAATCAAAGCGGCGACGTTTCACATAATGCGCAGGCTATGAAAGCTGATACGGAGCTTTCGTTTGAGATACCCAACAAGAAAATTTCGCTCAAAATTATGACCTTGAATAACAACCGTCAAAAAATCAACGATTGCTTGGGCAATCCCGTAGAAATCGGTATTGCCGTTATGTGGCGTATCGTAGACACGGCAAAAGCGGTGTTTAACGTGGATAATTATAAAGAATATCTTTCCCTGCAATGCGACAGCGCGCTTCGTAATATCGTGCGGATTTACCCCTACGACGTAGCACCTGGGGTAGATACGACGGGCGACGGGATTAACGACGACGGCAGCCTTCGCGGGTCGAGCGAAGTCGTTGCTTCGCGTATCCGCGACGAAATTCAAAAGCGCGTAGATGAAGCGGGTATTGAGATTATTGAAGCAAGAATTACCTATCTTGCTTACGCACCCGAAATCGCGGCAGTAATGCTGCAACGCCAGCAAGCTTCGGCAATCATTGACGCAAGAAAAATGATCGTTGACGGCGCGGTGGGTATGGTTGAAATGGCTTTGGAGCGTTTGAACGAAAATCAGCTTGTACAGCTTGACGAGGAAAGAAAGGCGGCAATGGTTTCCAACCTTTTGGTGGTGCTTTGCGGCAATCACGACGCACAGCCCGTCGTCAATACGAGCAGCTTATACTAATAAATTTTTTAAGGCGTACGCCGAGGCAGGTATGCGATTATGAATGAAAATCAGAAAAAACAAGTCCCCTTGCGGTTATCTCCAAAGCTGTACAACGCCATTGCGGCGTGGGCGGAGGACGATTTCCGTTCGGTAAACGGACAGATTGAATATTTGCTCTCGGAGTGCGTTCGACAAAGAAAGAAGAATGGTAAATACGTTTCGGACGAGATAGATATGCCGCCCGAACTGGATATTCAATGAGGTGTAATTATGAAAGTTCTCGTTATCGGTGCTATGGGGCATATCGGCTCCTATCTCGTGAAAGAATTGGTAAACAACGGCTGTGAGGTCTACGCCGTTTCACGCGGCAATCGCATGCCCTACGGCTACGACGAAAGCATTTGGAAAAACGTAAAAATCGTAAACGCTTCGCGGGAAGAGCTCGTCGCTTCGGATATTTTCGAAACCGAACGCTTCGACGCCGTGTGCGACCTCGTATCGTTCAGCGTGGAGCAGGTAAGCACGCTCGTGGATAAGCTCACGCACGGGGAATTTTTCCTGCATATCGGCAGTATTTGGACGTATGAAAACAAAATATATATGCCCTTAGATGAAAAACACCCGCTCAACTCCGTCGGCGCGTACGGGAAGGGCAAGGGCGAAATCCAAGAGTATCTGTTTTCGCTCGTAAAAGAAAAGCGGTTGCGCGCTTGCGTCGTGCACCCGGGGCATATTTCGGGCAAGGAATGGACTCCCATCAACCCGCAAGGCAATCTGGACGAAAGCGTGTTTTTGAAGATTATGCGCGGCGAGGAAATCGTGCTCCCCTTTTACGGCTTGAACACCTTGCAGCACGTACATTCCGCCGATTTGGCGGCGCTCATTACCGCTTGTCTTATGCAAAGCGATAAATCCAACGGCGAGGCTTTTATTTCCGTTGCGGAAAGCTGTATGACTATGCGCGCGATTTGCGAAGAAATGTACCGTCATTTTTCCCACGAGCCGAATATCCGCTACGTATCCGAAGCGGAATTTTTGGAAACGGTGGGCGAAAACAATTACGCGGCGTCTATGGATCATATCCTCCATTCCCCTTGCTGTACCTGCCAAAAAGCAATTTCCCTTTTGGGCGTTAAGCCCAAATATTCGATTATGGATATTTATTACGAATATTTGGCTGAAAACTATTAAGTGTGTGGCAAAAACCTCAAAAATCCCTCCACACGTGGAGGGATTTTGATTTTTCGCAAAAAATCCATTGACATTTTTTTTCGCTTGGTTTATAATAAAGAAAGTAGCGAAAATCATTTTTATCATTCCATTATTTACGGAGCGTTATCGAAGCGGTCATAACGAGGCGGTCTTGAAAACCGTTTGGGTGAAAGCCCACGGGGGTTCGAATCCCTCACGCTCCGCCAACTACAACAAGAGAGCCCTTTTTCGGGGCTCTCGTGTTTTTTATTCGTGCTCAATCATATTTTTATATGGAAACATTCCGTAAGGTCATTCCCAAAGATATCCGTATAAACAACCATAATCTTATCGCCAACGTCTTTTTTATCAAACGAAAGCGTCAAAACGTTGCCCTCCCTTTTCATCTTATCCGAGAAAAAGACGTCCGTCGTTATAAATTCTTTGCCGTTATACGTCTTATCCACGAAAACAGCGGAAAGCAAATCAAAACCCGATAATTTCTCTTCTTTCACCGTTTTTGACAAGCGGGGTTCTCCCGAAGCAAAGCCGTTAACCGTTACGGTTACGGTTTCGCCCGACAACGCGGCTTGACTGTTTACCGTCGGCGTTCTTTTGAAAGAAAAACCTATCGTTTCGTCTACGCCGTTTTTGGAATGCTGCCGTTTAAGCTCCTCAAAATGCTTTTGAGAAAGGTCTTTTATAATCTGATTTGGAATTTTTAAGAAATGGTACCGAACGCCATTCACCTCTTCATAATCGGCGATAAAATCAACGCGTGCAGAGGGTGCTACGATATATATCCTTCCTTCGCTCGCACCTACTCTATCGCTAATATCGGCAAGAAACGCACGGTCAATTTTCAAATCCCTATAAAGTTTATCATTAAAAATGATTACAGGAGCATCGTCCTTTTTTCCATCGAATACGCATTCCCCTATTTTGGTTTCCGTCAGCTCGATATTAAATATCCGAGCTGCAAATTCCTTGTACGTAGTAAAGTCGATATTCAGAGCGGATTCTCCTAACGATAAGGTCGTAAAAGCACGAGCGTCTTTCCCATACTGTTTTGTAAATTTGGTTAAATCGCGAGACTTTTTAATTTGAAGCATTCTTTTTTGAATCGTATAAAAGGACAGCTTTCCGATATCACAGGCTATCCAACGTCTTCCGAGCTTTTCAGCAACGGCAGCCGTAGTACCCGAACCGCCAAAGAAATCTAATACTATATCGTTTTCGTTTGTACTCGATAAAATAATCCGTTTTAAGAGTAATTCCGGCTTTTGCGTAGGATATCCCGTACTCTCTTGTCTAGTATACGCATACGTACCCACGGGAAAATCGTTATACGTCTCCGCAATCTCTTTTTTTCCCATCCATACGCTCCACACAGGCTGTTTGCGTGAAGCATTTGCAAAATCAATCGCTTGCTTTTTCGTATAATCAGGATTGTTGCATACATAGGTTTTTAACCAGTTCATACCTCCGCTACTCTCTCTGCCGCGCGTATAGAACCAGCCTTTCTCATCTTTCACAAGGGCCCCTGTAATTCGCTTTGACAAGCCCAACCTATTTTGAGGATTAAAAACGGCATTTTTTGCCCGATAGCAATAAATCGTTTCGTGCGCTTTGGGGTAATAATCACCGCTTCCTATCAGCCCGCAAACCCAAACGATTTCCGTGAATTCAAAAGTAGGAAAAATCTCATCCATCAAGACCTTTATATAATGCCCCATTTTCGAATCCAAATGAAGGTATATCGTACCGTCCTCTGCCAAGATTTCTTTCGCCACAATCAATCTTTTTCGGAGATATTCAATAAATTCCGCACCCTTTTTTCTGTCCGTATATGCTTTTGCCCCGTCCTTGCTTTGGATATCGTCAGACGTAGAAAAAGGCGGATCTATATAAATCAGCTTAACCTTGCCCTTTACCTTATCTTTTATAATAGGATCTTGATTTTTGTATACGCTGTTAAGAAAATGCAGATTATCCCCAAAGACAATCATATTTTTCCAACCGTCCGCAAAAGCAAGACCGTCGCTATTATTAAAAATTTTTTCTGTTTGCAAGGCAACCGTCTTATCTGCTTCCGCCAAGACATCCTCTTTCCGCATTTTACCTGCATAATCCAACGCGCAGTCCTTTTGCTCGGCTGGAAACAGTTTATACTTAAAATCCTGCGGTATTTCTTTGCCCTGTTCAATTAACTTTATCAGATAATCTTTCTCGGCTTTGTTGAGCATACTTTTCCTCCACGTTCAAATATGCAATTACGCATCACTCGTTGTCTAAAACCTTAAATATTTCTTGTGCTTGGATAATTTTCTTTTCATAGTCAATCCACTTGCGATAATTAGACAGATCAACGTTGAATATTGTGTAGCACCCAACACGGGTTTCGTCGGTACATTCGCCACCGTTATAGTGAAACGTAAAAAACGAAGCGTTGATTGCTTTTGCAAATTGATTTTGGATATCGTAGTTGCTTGAATCATCCCTATACGGAGCCCATTGCTCTAACGTACGGACAGGCGACCTCTTGATTTCAATCATTGAATATCCTTGGTCATTGCAATAGATAGCATCTAAATCCTGTTTGATGATATGAGAAGATAATTTCGTTCTGCTCCATACGTGAAAGACGTCTGCCAAACTTTTATTTTCGGGTTTATGCGTACCTTCGTCACGATATCTCATACCGAAAGTTCTATATAGACACTTTACAAACGCCGCGCTTTCCAGAATTTGAAAATCCTCTTTGCTTGGATACCGTGCCGCAACGCAAAACAGCATAGCGTCCAAATCTACGTTTTTTATTTCCTCGCGCGCGCACTTTTTATACGCTACCATAATGAACGGCAAGCCCGCCAACTCCGCCAAACGCACTCCGTGGTTATAAAGTTGACGAAAGCGCGAGCTTGCTCTGTACATATTCCGCATTTCCCGTACGGTGCCTTGGCTAATATTCGCCTCGCACCCTATAACGAACAACAAAGCTTTTAAGGTTGTCGGGCGCGTTGAACTATCCCCAAAGAGCAATAGATTGCAGTCGTCGTCTTCAATGATAATGTTATCGGGTTTTTTGTTATGTAAATACGTTAAAAGTTCGTCCATTCGCCCTCTATCCTTTTCGCTGCTCAAATCAAGCTTTATCTTATACAGTATAGCATAAATTTTCGAAAAAATCAATAGACGGCTCTCAATTATCGTAAGAAAATGATGAAACTTTGCGTTTTTGACGAAAAACATTGCGTTATAATCAATTTTATGTTATAATAACTACAAGGAGAATATTATGAGATTTACATCCGTTGAAGGTTTGGACGACGACGTAAAATTAAATTTAGGCAGCGACGTTTCCCTTATTTGCGCGATAATGGAAATTGGCAAGGCAATCGACGCTATTACTTACAGAGCTACGCTTACGGGCGAGGAATTGCTCGCTCTTATGCAAAAATATTGTCCGCAAAAATGCAAAGAAGCTTCGATAAATCCGCAAAACAGATACGTAGCGACCGCCTACGATTGGTAACGTACAGACCGTTAAATTAACTTGACAATCAAAGAAAAAGGTGTTAAAATGATAGTATACGTTTGGAGGTGCTTATGCAAAAAGCAGGGAAAATCGCATTAAAAGTGGTAATTATCGTCGTGGCGGTTATCGTCGCGTTACTCTTGCTCGTAAGAGCTGTTGACGGGATTGCTTTCGCGTCCTTCTATTCCAACGCCGAAGTGGCGTACGCTATGCCCGGTGTGCTTGAAAACTACGTGCCGCAAGGCTACGACTATGACGAAGAAAAGGAAATTTTCCTCACCACGGGCTATATGTCCGACAAAACCGCTTCTCGCGTATACGTAATCGAACCGAACGGCAACGCTTACTATACCCAACTGAAAAAGCAGGACGGAAGCGATTACACAGGACACACGGGCGGCATTATCCATTACGGCGACTACGCGTATATTACAGGCGCAAATGGTTTGGACGTGTTCTCGTATGCGGATATCGTTAGCAAGGACGTTAGCGAAACCAAACGCCTTGGCACAGTGCTTACCTATAACGACCCCGCGCATTGCTATATCTATAACGGTTACGTCTTTGCAGGCTCGTTCTTTATCGAAAACGATTACGAAACGCCCGCACACGAGCGCGTAACTACGCCCGCGGGCGACGAGAATACTTCGATTATCACAGTTTTTAAGCTGAACGACAGCAAGGATTTTTGCATTGACCCTACGCCGAGAGCCGTTCTCTCCACGAGAAGATGCGTACAGGGTATGTGCTTTACCGACGAGGGTAAAATCGTGCTTTCCACCTCGTACGGGCTTTCCGCTTCACAGCTGTTCGTCTACGACCCCAGCGAGCTGGTCGGCGAACGCTATGATTTCGTAGGCACGACTTCAAACGACAAGGAATTTGCGTTCAACGGTATTCAGCGTTTCTATTTGGACAGCGCGTGTTTAGTGGATACCATCACCGCGCCCCCTATGTCCGAAGAACTCGTGTTTTTGGATAATAAAATCTACGTTATGAACGAATCGGCTTGCAACAAATATATCTTCGGTAAGTTTACGACGGGCTTAAACGTGTACGCTTATAAATACGACAAATAACAAGGATACGAGCCGACGAAGATTTCGTCGGCTCAATATTTATTATGCAAAATATTCAAAAAGAATTAACAGCCTTTGCGCGCGAGCTTGGCGCGGATATCGTCGGCTTTTGCGCGTTTGACACCCCGCCCATGCCGCTTGCCCCCACGCTTTTGCACGCCGTTTCGATTGGCGTGAAGCTCTCGGACGCAATCTTAAAAACAATCGAAAACGCCCCCTCCTTTGCTTATTTTCAGCACTACCGCGTGGCAAACGCGTTGCTGGATACCATTTCCTTCCGCTTAGCGCGAAAAATCGAGAGTTTGGGCTTTTCCGCATTCCCGATTGCGGCGAGCCAAAGCCAAGGCAAAAACAACCCCTATCGCGGCGTTGTGCCGCATAAAACGGCGGCTGTGCTTTCGGGCTTGGGCTTCGTCGGGAAAAGCGGCTTATTCCTATCCACCGAATACGGCAGCCAAGTCCGCCTTGCAACCGTTTTGACCGACCTGCCCTTGCAAAGCGTGTCCCGCGGGCGCGATTTTCGGGGAAATACCAAACGGCAACCACGAGCGCAATATCGACCCCGAAAAATGCTCCAAATATATGAAAGAGCATTTTCAAGATATCGGCAGAGGCAGCGTATGCGGCATTTGCATCAAGGTCTGCCCGAAAAATAAGCTTAATAAATAAATGTAAATATTTTTTATTTTCTAATAAAAAAGAATAGATTTTTTCCGTTAATCGTGCTATAATAGCCAAGGTATGAACGGAGCAGTAAAAAAACACGGTTTTCACCGTCATCATATAGATATGCAAAAACCATTCGGCGTCCTTAAAAAGAACGCCGTTTTGTGCATTGCAAGCGCGGCGGCAATCGCCACCTGCTTTATCGTTCCACCCGACGCACAGTATCTTGACTATTTCGATTTCAAAACGCTGACTTGCCTTTTTTGTGTGTTAGCCGTCGTATGCGCGCTTCGTAATATTCGCTTCTTTACCGCGCTTGCAAGAAAAATCGTACAGCTTTTCAAAACCACCCGCGCAAGCATACTTGCGCTCGTGTATATTACCTTTCTCGGTTCTATGCTGATTGCCAACGATATGGCGCTTTTGACCTTTTTGCCGCTCGGATATTTCGTGCTTTCCTCGTGCAAAAAACAAAAATATATGGCGTTCACCTTTATTATGCAGAATATCGCCGCCAACCTCGGCGGTATGCTCACCCCGTTTGGCAACCCGCAAAATTTATACTTATACACCAAATTTTCCATACCGACGGGTGCGTTCGTCTTGACTATGCTCCCTCCGTTTTGTATTTCCGTCGCACTCATCACCTTGTGTTGTCTGTTCATCAAAAAAGAGCCGATGGAGATTGCCGACGAAAAAATCACGCTCCCGAAATGGCGTACAATCGTTTATTTACTTCTCTTTGCGCTTTCTATCGTAATCGTATTCCGCGTAATCCCTTATCTAATCGGTTTGCTCGTAATCGTCCTCGCGCTCTTATTTTTAGACCGCGACGCACTTAAAAAGGTGGATTACGGTCTGCTTTTTACCTTCGTTGCGTTCTTTATTTTCGCGGGAAATATGGCGAGAATACCCCTCGTACAAAGTACGTTCAGCTCGTTAATGCAAAGCCAGCCTTTGCTCGTTGCCGTACTCTCTTGCCAAGTGATTAGCAACGTACCGTCGGCAATCCTGCTTTCACAATTTACGAGCGAGTGGACCGCGCTCCTCGTCGGGGTAAATATCGGCGGCGTAGGGACGCTTATTTCCTCTTTGGCAAGCCTGATTACGTTTCGGGAATACACCTCGAAAACGGAAGGACAAGCGGGAAAATATCTCCTGCAATTCTCGCTCTTTAATTTTGGTTTTCTTATTATTTTAACGCTTGTTGAATTTTTAATTCTCTTATAATTTGATAAAAAAATCAATCCCGCGGCTGCAAAAATGCAACCGCGGGAATTTTTATTTTAAGCACAAGACTCGCTTGTCAATAAATCATCAATCGCATCGTCCGTTCCTATCATAACCCAATGCCCTTTCTTTTTGAGCTTTAAGTCCGAAAACAAAACCTTGTAAGCGTCCATATCCTTCATTTCCTCATAGCACGTTCTCGCGTCCTCTATTTCAGTAAAATAAATAGCGTAAATGGTATCATCCGTATCATCTCGGCGGGCGATCAAGCCCAGATAATCACCGATAAGCTTATCTTCAATGGACTCGCTGATAAGACTACCGCTATCTCTGTCAACGGCATATCCAAAGCTATATAACCTGCTTTCTCCAACGAAGAAATTACTGGGCGCATTCGCGCACGCTACGCACGTTATCAAAACGCAAAATAAACATAATAAACTTAAAAGCTTTTTCAACGTTATTCCCTCCCTTATAAGCAACCTAAACTACCCAAATCACAGGAGGATTCGGACGAGAAAAACTCGTCGAGCGCGTTGCTCGTACCGACAACCACCCATTTGCCTTTTTTCTCAACGTCAAAGCCCCAAAAATCACCGAGATACCCAAATTCCCCGTTTTGTCTTTCCATATCTTTTTTCAAGTCCTGATAAAAAATACGGGCGTCCGACGTTTCTGTGAACAAATAGGCGTAAAATTCGTCACTCGTGTAATACCTGTTGCCCCCTAACGTTTCATAACTGCCGATAAACTCGCTTTCCACGTCGCTATCAATAGAAAAGTAAAAATCATTAAATTCATAGCCGTACAAATCAAGACATTGCTTGGCTTCGTATATATCGTCGGGAGCGGACTCGCAAGCCACAGCCAAGCCCACCGTACAAAGCGCAAAAACAAAACTTAAAACCGCTTTCGTTGCTTTTCTCATTGTTTATTCTCCTCATTCAATGCCTAATAAATATTTATCTTTCCAACGCTGTATAATGCAAAATTCAGCGTTCAAAATCAGGTTCGATTTATTCCTTTGTGATATAAGCAAATCTCGGTACGGTTTTCCCGTCCCGCTCGATTTTTTCCGACCAC
Organism: Candidatus Scatosoma sp.; assembly: GCA_045576335.1. GTDB lineage: Bacteria > Bacillota > Clostridia > Christensenellales > Borkfalkiaceae > Scatosoma. The sequence continues at coordinate 31,165 of JAZNGH010000008.1, read as the reverse complement.
ATATCCGCGGGGCGCACCCAAAGCGTGCCGTCACCGTACAACGTCCTATAAACGACGTATTCCTCCAACGTCTCCGAGTGCTTAGCAACGCCGATTACCTCGTATTCCTTGCCCTTAAAATGGCGGTATTTACCCAACTTAATCATTATAAGTATTCAATCGTACGCACGAGCGTTTTCTTATCTTTGGGCGCGACCTCGATAACGCCCGCTTTTTGAGAAAATTCCACGTCGGGTTTATCCGCAATATCAGGCAAATTCGTCCAAGGCTCGATACAGATATAGTGCGCGTTCATTGCACGCCAGAAAAGCAGATTTTCAAAGCCCTCGAAGGTGATATCGCAAAGCGGCTTACCGCCCCTTTCCTGCAAGCGAACCTTGCGCGAAGCAACGCCCTTAAAGATAAGCGTCGCACCGTTTTGTAAGAAATCAACGGGCAGAGGATAGGTTTTCACCGTGCCGAAATCCAGCAGCTCGCCCGTGAGATAACCGTTGTCGTTATGCGCGCAATGCACGAGTTTTTCTTGCCGTTCAAACACGATTTCGTAGCCGTCCACGTTGCCGTCAAGTGCGTACGACTCGTGCCCGCCGCAAGCAAAGTATAACGGCTCGGATGCGGGATTTTCCACCTCGTAAATCACGGACAGCACCGACTTTTCTATCTTATAAATCACGCGGAAAACAAAATCAAAGGGATACTGCTTTTTCGTTTCCGCGTTGGCTTTGAGGGTGAGCGTTACGCTCTTTTCGTCGCTCTTTTCAATCTCGAAATCGCATTTTCTGGAAAAGCCGTGCGCGGGGAGCGGATAGGATTTCCCCTTTACCGTCACGCCGCAATGTCCGCAAACGGGGAAAAGCATAGGTCCGTGCCCTGCCCATTCGCCCGTTTCGTTTTGCCAAACGCGTTCTTTGCCGTCCTTGATAACGCTGATAATTTCCGCGCCAAAGCTATCCACCGTGACGCAAATATATTCGTTTTTAAGCGTATATTTCATTTTATTCCCCCATACATTTCACGAGCACTGCTTTTTGCGCGTGCAATCTGTTTTCCGCCTCGTCGAAAATCTCTTTCGCGTGCGCCTCGAACACCTCTGCCGTGATTTCTTCCTCACGGTGCGCGGGCAAGCAATGGAGCACCATTGCGTTTTCGTTGGCAACTGCCATTACCTCGGCGTTGATTTGATAGCCCTTGAATATCTTTTTGCGTTCTTCTGCTTCGCTCTCTTGACCCATAGAAGCCCAAACGTCGGTGTACAGAACGTCCGCGCCCTTTGCAGCCTCCAAAACGTCGTCCGTGCAGGTGAATTTGCCGTTTTTGCTCGCCCACGCCATAAGCTCTTTATCGGGCTCGTAGCCCTTGGGACAAGCCACGGAAACCTCCATACCCATTTTGATACCGCCGACGATTAACGAGTTGGTCATATTGTTGCCGTCGCCGATGTAGCAAAGCTTGTTGCCCGCAAAGCCGCCCTTGTATTCGCGAATCGTCATAAGATCGGCAAGCACTTGGCAGGGGTGGCAATAGTCGGTCAAGCCGTTGATAATGGGAATAGAGCCGTACTTGGCAAGGTCCTCCACCTCACTTTGCTCGAATGTACGAATCATAATGCCGTCCAAGAATCGCGAAAGCACGCGCGCCGTATCCTGCACAGGCTCGCCGCGGCCGATTTGCAAATCGCGCGCGCTCAAAAATAACGCGCTGCCGCCCAAATCGTACATACCCACCTCGAAGGAAACGCGGGTACGCGTGGAAGCCTTGGAGAAAATCATACCCAAGGTCTTACCTTTAAGCAGGTGATGCTCCATACCGTTCTTTTTCTCAAATTTCAACTGATCGGCAAGGTTCAATATTTCGTTGATTTCCTTTTTCGATAAGTCCATAAGCTTTAATAAATGTTTCATCTTTCTATCTCCTCTTTCAAAATCGTGATTGCTTTTTTCAACAGTTCAAACGGGATATTGAGCGCGGGCAAAAGCCGCACCTTATTTTTGGCTTTGATGACCAACACGCCGCGCGCCATACAGCCCGCAATGACCGCACTCGCATCCTTTTCACATTCCACGCCGATCATCAGCCCCAGCCCCGTAACGCTTTTTACGCCCTTGGCGTTTTTCAGGCTTTCAAAGATATACGCGCTCTTATCTTGTACCTCTTGCAAGAGCGTATCATCAATGCGTTGCAAAACGCTCAACGCGCCCGCGGCACATACGGGATTTCCCCCGAACGTAGAGCCGTTCAAGCCTGGCGTAAATAGTCCCTCAGCTTTTTCGCCGAGCATTGTCGCGCCGATAGGCAAGCCGCCGCCCAAGCCCTTTGCCGTAGTTACGACGTCGGGCGTAATGCCGTACTGCTCAAACGCGTACAGCGTACCCGTGCGCCCGTTGCCCGTTTGCACCTCGTCCACGACGAGCAGCAAATCTTCCCTTTTAGCAAGCGCGGCTACGGCTTTCACGTATTCCTTGTCAAGTGCGGTCACACCGCCCTCGCCCTGCACGAGCTCCAACATAACGGCACAGCATTTATGCGTTTTGACAAGCGTTTCCATTTCCTCGTAATCGTTTGCCGCCGCGTGCAAAAATCCGTCCGTCATGGGCGTAAAATGCTCGTGGAACACGTCCTGCCCCGTTGCGGAAAGGGTGGTGATCGTTCTGCCGTGGAAGCTGTTTTTTAAGGTCACGATCATGAAATGGTCTTTGCCCTTTTTTATCTCGCCGTACTTTCTCGCGGCTTTGATTGCACATTCGTTGGCTTCCGCACCCGAGTTGGAGAAAAACACCTTTTTCATACCCGTCCGCACGCAAAGCGTTTGGGCAAGTTTTGCACACGGCTCGCTGTAATAAAGGTTGGAGCTATGCTGCAATTTTCCAAGCTGGGCGGTAACGGCGTTCACCCACGCCTCGTCGGCTACGCCGAACGCGTTTACCGCAATACCCGTGCCAAGATCGATATATTCCTTGCCGTTCTCGTCGTAAACGAGCGAGCCTTTGCCTCTTTCAAGCTGTAAATCAAACCGCGCGTAGGTGTTTGCGATATATGCTTTGTCTATTTCTTTAATCGTCATAGTATGCCTTCTTTTCAAATATGATAGCCCGACACGAACATAGTGCCGATACCCTCGTCGGTGAGCGTTTCAATCAAAATGGAATGGGGAATACGCCCGTCGATAATAAATACCTTATGCACGCCGCAACGGATTGCTTCGATACAGCAATTTACCTTGGGTATCATACCGCCGCTGATTACCCCGTCCCGCATAAGCTTGGGTGCGTCGGAAACGTAGACCTTGGGAATGAGCGTGGACGGATCGTCCTTGTCGCGCAACAGTCCGACGATATCCGTCATAGAAATCAAGCTTTCGGCTTTCAGCTCGCCCGCAAGGCGCGCCGCAACCGTGTCCGCGTTGATATTGTACACGTTGTTCTCGTCGTCACAGCCGATGGTGGAAACGACGGGAATATACCCCTTTTCCAAAACGTCCAAAATGGGGTTTACGTTGACCTCGGTAATCTCGCCCACGAAGCCCAAACGCTCGTCCGCTTTCTTGGCTTTGATCATATGCCCGTCGATACCGCAAAGCCCGATGGCTTTGCCGCCCTTGCTTTCCAAAAGGTTGACGAGGTTTTTATTCACCTTTCCCGCCAAAACCATTTGTACCATTTCTACCGTTTCTTTATCGGTAACCCGAAGCCCGCCGACGAACTCCGATTTTTTGCCTACCTTGGTAAGCATTTCGGTAATTTCCGGTCCGCCCCCGTGCACGAGCACGACTTTGATACCGATTAAGGACAGCAGGACGATATCGCCCATTACCGCCTCTTTAAGCTCGTCGTTTATCATAGCGTTGCCGCCGTATTTCACGACGACGATTTTATTTGTGTATTTTTGAATGTACGGCAGAGCTTGAATAAGAATTTCCGCTTTTTGGTCTTTGGTTAATTGCATACTATATATTCCTTTTTTATTGTAGAATTTTACTGTCAAGCTTCGCTCCAAGCGAAGTAAAAGGACGGAGATACGAGCAGTTCAAGGCGCGCGAGGACAGCCCGAGGGAGTTTACTAATACGTAAATGACCGAGGGTTACCGCAACGCAACGCTGAAATGCGACGTATATACGTGCTTTAAGTTCTATAATCGCCGTTAATTTTCACGTAATCATACGTCAAATCACAGCCCCAAGCGGTTGCGCTTGCTTCGCCGTCGCCAAGGGTGATTAAAACCTCGATTTCGCTTTCCAGCAAAATTTCTTTTGCTTTTTCCTCGGAAAACTCCACGCCCGCGCCGTCGCGACAAACGGTGATTTCCCCCTTTGCCGAACGGAAGCTTACGTCCACTTTATTTACGTCTACGTCCGCGCCCGAATACCCGATTGCACAAAGCACGCGTCCCCAGTTTGCGTCCGCGCCGAACATTGCCGCCTTGAAAAGCGAGGAGCAAATCACCGATTTCGCCACGGTTTTTGCAGCCTTGGTATCCTTTCCGCCCGTCACCTTACATTCCAAAAGCTTGGTCGCACCCTCGCCGTCGCCTGCAATCTTTCTGCAAAGGTCGCTCGTCACCGCCGACAACGCCGCACAAAAGGCGTCGTACGCTTCGCCCTCGCAAACGATTTCCTCGTTTTCTGCCATACCGTTCGCCAAAACGCTGACCATATCGTTCGTCGAAGTGTCGCCGTCTACGCTCACCATATTAAAGCTGTCCAAAATATCGTTGGACAACGCTTTTTGAAGCATTTTCGGAGAGATTTTGCAATCGGTCGTTACGAACACGAGCATAGTCGCCATATTCGGGTGAATCATACCGCTGCCCTTTGCAATGCCGCCGATACGGCATACCTTGCCGCCGACTTCAAATTCGAAAGCAATCTCTTTGACCTTCGTATCCGTCGTCATAATCCCCTCGCAAGCGTACAGGCTATTGTTTCCAAGCCCCGCCACGAGCGCGGGAATCCCCGCCTTGATCGGCGCGATATCCAAGGGCTGACCGATTACGCCCGTAGAAGCCACGACGACGTCGCTTGCCGAAATCCCCAACGCCTCGCCCAAAAGCGAGCAGGTCTTTTCCGCGATCTCAATGCCGTTCGCGTTGCAGGTGTTGGCGTTGCCGCTGTTGCACACGATTGCGCGCGCGTAACCGTTTTGGATATTGTTCTTGGTAACGGTAAGCGGCGCGCCCTTTACGAGATTTTGCGTGTACGTAGCCGCCGCGCTTGCCTGCCGTTCGCTGTATATAAGCGCGAGGTCGCGCTTGGTCTTATTTTTACGGATACCGCAATGTACCCCGTTTGCCGTAAAGCCTTTTGCGGCGCATACGCCGCCCTGAATTTCCTTTAACATAACTCTTCCTTTTATCTCTTTATAATACTAATCCCGTTTTTCTATCCGCGCCGATTGCGATATTCATACACTCGATCGCCGCGCCGCTCGCGCCTTTGCCGAGGTTGTCGTACGCCGCCATCAGCAAAATGCGTTCGTCGTTGCCCGTAGCCGTCACGAGCATACCGTCCTTGCCCGCCAGCGTAAGCGCAGACACGAAGCCCTTTTCGTCTACGCTTTCCCGATAGCCGACGATTTCGCCTTGATACTTGTTTGCGTACACCCGCTTTATATCTTCAAGCGTGCCGCGTACCTGCTTTGCAAACAGGGGCACGGTAACGAGCATACCGCTATAAAAATCGCCCACAATCGGACAAAACGCGGGCGCGTTTTCCAGCCGCGTAATCGCTTTCATTTCCTTTAAGTGCTTGTGCTGTTGGGTGATACCGTATTGACGGGGCGCGTTTAGAAGTGCGTTTCTAGCCTCGCTTTGATATTCGGCAATCATTGCCTTTCCACCGCCCGAATAGCCCGTAAGCGAATGGCAGACAAGCAACGCGTCTTTCTCCAAAAGCCCCGTTTCTACCAAGGGATACACGAGCGCGATAAACCCGCTGGCGTGACAGCCAGGCACGGCAATCCGTTTAGAAGAAAGCAGCTTCTTTTCAAAGCCCTCGCCAAGCTCGGGAAAGCCGTACGCCCAGTCGGGAAGCGTTCTGTGCGCGGTCGAAGCGTCAATCACGACGGTCGTATCGTTTTCCACGAGGGAAACGGACTCCCGCGCCGCGTCGTCAGGCAAACACAAAAACGTCACGTCCGCGGCGTTGAGCATTTCTTTTCTCGCTGCAACGTCCTTTCTTTTCTCCTCGGGCAGGGTCAAAAGGCAAATATCCTCGCGCGCTTGCAAGCGTTCGTAGATTCGAAGCCCCGTTGTCCCCGCGCTACCGTCTATAAATACTTTTTTCATACTCTTTTCAATTCCTCTTTCACGAAAGCGATTTGTTCGCGTACGGAGCTTGGCGAAGCCCCGCCGAGCGAATTACGCTTTTCTACGCAAGTTTCAAGCGAAATCTCGCCGTACAAATCCTCTTCAAAGCTTTCGCTGTGTTTTTTATATTCCGTCAAGGAATAATCGTCCAAAACGCAATCCTTGGCAATACATTCCGCTACGATTTGCCCCACGATTTTATACGCCGCGCGGAAAGGCATACCCTTTTTCGCGAGATAATCGGCAAGGTCGGTTGCGTTAATAAAGCCCTTTTGCGCCGCGCGATAGGTGTTTTCTTTGAGCACGCGCATCGTGGCGATCATAGGCGCGAACACCTCCAAGCACATTTTGACCGTATCGATACAGTCGAAAATCGCTTCTTTGTCTTCCTGCATATCCTTGTTATACGCAAGCGGCAAGCCTTTGAGCGTCGTCAAAAGCGACATCAAATCCCCGTAAACGCGCCCCGTCTTACCGCGGACGAGCTCCGCCATATCGGGGTTTTTCTTTTGGGGCATAATGGACGAGCCCGTCGTGTAGCTATCGTCCAGCTCGATAAACTTAAATTCCCAGCTCGACCATAATATGACCTCCTCCGAAAAACGGGAAAGGTGCATCATTAAAATTGCAAACGCGCTCATAAGCTCCACGCAAAAATCGCGGTCGGATACGCCGTCGATACTGTTTTTCGAAACGCCCGTAAACCCGAGCTTTTCCGCCGTAAACGCGCGGTCGGTGAGATAGGTCGTTCCCGCCAAAGCACAGCTTCCGAGCGGACATTCCGCGTTCATACGCCTTACCGCGTCCTCGATTCTGCCCACGTCCCGAAGCAGCATCATAGCGTACGCCATAAGCTGGTGTCCAAACGAAACGGGCTGTGCGCGCTGTAAATGCGTGTATGCGGGCGCGATAATATCCGCGCTCTTTTCCGCTTGCGATACCACGGCTTGTATCAAATTCTTGATAAGCGCGAGGATATTTTGCGCCTCGTCGCGCAAATACAAACGGATATCCACGGCGACCTGATCGTTACGGCTTCTCGCCGTATGCAAACGCTTGCCCGCGTCACCGATACGCTTCGTAAGCTCGGCTTCGATAAACATATGGATATCCTCTGCCTCGCTCGAAAAATCAAGCTTTCCCTCTTGAATATCCCTCAAAATACCCTCTAAACCGTCGATAATCGTATCGACCTCCGACTGTGGCAAAACGCCTTGCTTTGCGAGCATTGCGGCGTGCGCCATAGAGCCTTTTATATCCTGCTCGTACATTCTGCAATCGAAACGGAGGGACGAATTGAAATCGTCCGCTTTTTTATCCAACGCCTTCTCAAAGCGTCCCGCCCACATTTTTTCCATAGCTTTTACACTCCCGCGGTCAAAAATACAACCGCTTTTAATAACCACTTTGCCCACCACGGCTTTCGTGGCAGGCAAAAAGTACTTTTTATAAACCTAAAATAAACTGCTTCAACAGCTTCGCGATCTTCTCCGCGCCCGCGTTAGAGGGGTGCAGTCCGTCGGGCATATAGATTTCACGAATGATATCCACCGACGGTTGCATACCGCTCGTTTTATACAAGTCCAAAACGGGCAGCGAATAATATTCGCAAACCGTCCGCATAGCGTTTACGTAATCGATTAAGGGCTTCCTCGGTAATCCGATTTCGTTTACCGTTCCCTCTTCGTTCAAGCGGTGAAGCGGGGTCATAAATATTACCGTGGAATAGGGATACTTTTTCAACAGCGTTTCGCACAAAACGCGTAACGCACCGCAATAGGTATCCTCCGTACAATCGGTCAATTCGCCAAACGGCGCGTTGCCGTGGCCAAAATCGTTCGTACCGCCGAAAACGACGATATAATCGACGTCGTTAGGCATCTCGGCTATACGGCTTGCAAAATATTTGTTTTGCCGCAAACTCATATCCTCGCCATGCTGCACGGCAATACGGCTGCCGCTGATCCCGTCTACGAAAATCTCACAGCCCGTAATCGCTTGAAATACGTTCGTATATCTGTGTTCTATATCCGTAGCCCCGACGCCCTCGGTAATGCTGTCGCCCAAAAACGCGACCTTTTTTCCTTGTAATTGCATAATTTTATTTATTCTTCTTCTCGTTTGCTTGATTGACCTGTGCCTGTACCTTGATAGGCAAACCGAACAGGTTAATAAAGCCCGTTGCATCCGCTTGATTGTAAACGTGGTCCTCGCCGAAGGTCGCAATCTCTTCCGAATACAGCGAGTAATCCGACCAAGCCCCCGCCTTGATGATATTGCCTTTATACAGCTTCAAGCGTACCTTACCCGTCACGTTTTCTTGCGTTTTATCCACGAACGCCGTCAACGCTTCGCGAAGGGGCGTAAACCATTGCCCGTTGTAGACGAGCTCGGCAAAGCAAACGGAAAGCTCCTGCTTTTTGTGCGCGGTGTATTTATCCAGACACAACGTTTCCAAATAGCTGTGCGCCGCGTACAAAATCTCCCCGCCCGGCGTTTCGTATACGCCGCGGCATTTCATACCGACCAAACGGTTTTCCACGATATCCAAAAGCCCGATACCGTTCTTGCCGCCGACCTCGTTGAGTGCAAGAATGATTTCTTTCGCGCTCATCTTCTCGCCGTTGAGCGCAACGGGCTTGCCCTTTTCGAAGTCCAAGGTGATATAGGTAGGCTTATCGGGTGCCTGCAAAGGCGAGACGCCCATTTCCAAGAAGCCCTCTTTTTGGTACAACGGCTCGTTGCCCGCGTCCTCCAAATCCAAGCCCTCGTGGCTCAAATGCCAAAGGTTTTTATCCTTGGAATAGTTGGTTTCGCGGTTGATTTTCAAAGGCACGTTGTGCGCTTCCGCGTAATCGATTTCCTCTTCACGGGATTTGATAGACCATTCTCTCCAAGGCGCGATAATGGGCATATCGGGCGCAAACGCCTTAATCGTAAGCTCGAAACGAACCTGATCGTTCCCCTTACCCGTACAGCCGTGGCAAATCGCGTCCGCACCCTCTTTTTTGGCGATCTCTACGATACGCTTTGCAATGACGGGACGGGCAAACGACGTGCCGAGCAAATACTCCTCGTATTTTGCACCCGCCTGCATGGTGGGAATGACGTATTCGTCCACGAATTCGTCCGTCAAGTCCTCGATATACAGCTTGGACGCGCCCGTTTTAATGGCTTTCTCCTCCAAGCCTTCCAACTCGTCTGCCTGACCGACGTTCGCGCTGACCGCGATAACCTCGCAATTATTATAATTTTCCTTCAACCAAGGAATGATGATTGATGTGTCCAAACCGCCCGAATAGGCAAGTACCACTTTTTTGATGTCTTTTTTATCCATTGTTTTATTCTCCTTTTGCATTTATATTCATTTTATGCGATTATTATACAACGCATTTTTATACTTGTCAAACGCTTTTATGCCTTTATTTTTAAGTATTTTTGAATATTTTTTGCATATTTCGCATAAATGCATAATTTTTGCATAAATTATAAATTTTTGTATATTTCTTCGGCGAAACGGACGGTTGCCATTGCGTCCTTTGCGTATGCATCCGCACCCAGTTTTTGCGCGTAATCGGCATTTAACACCGCACCGCCGACCACGATTTTACACCAAGGCGTTTTTTCGCGAAGAAGCCTTACCGTTTCTTCCATAGAGGGCAAGGTCGTCGTCATAAGCGCGGACAAACCCACGAGCGGCGCGCGGTAACACTCTACCGCTTCCACGACGCGCTTGGGCGGGGTATCTCTCCCGAGGTCTATCACCTCAAAGCCGTAATTTTCAAGCAAGGTCTTGACGATATTTTTACCGATATCGTGAATATCCCCCTTGACCGTCGCAATGACGAACGGGCATTTGCTTTCCCGTTTTTCACCCCTTTCCGCAAGCCGCGCCTTGATACGCGCAAACGCGCCCTTTGCCGCCTCCGCGCTCATAAGAAGCTGGGGCAGATATACCCGTTTTTCCTCGTAGCCCTTGCCCACCTCGTTGAGCGCGGGCACGATTCGCTCGTTGACAATCGACAGCGGGCTTTGTATTTTTAACAGCTCGTCGCAAAGTGCTTCGGCGCGTTGCTTGCGCCCCTCCACGATTGCCGCGGTAAACGCGTCGTCCTGCTCCTTTTCCAACGCCAAAGGCTTCGGTTCTCCGCAAAATGCGGGCGTAACAGGCAAAAGCTCCGTTGCAAAGCGGATATATTCCGCGCAATTTTCGTCCTTGCCGCAAAGCGCGAGATAGGCGTAGTAGGTCTTTTGCATTTCCAAAGAAGCGGGGTTTACGATTGCCGCGGAAAGCCCGTTTCTAAGCGCGTAAGCGAAGAACGCGGCGTTGATAATTTCCCGCGAGGGCAAGCCGAAAGAAATATTCGATACCCCAAGCACGGTATGCAAGCCGAGCTTTTCCTTGCAATACGCCAACGCCTGCAAGGTCGTGTTTGCGGCGTTTTTGTCCGTCGCTACGGACATTGTGAGCGTATCCACGAAAATATCCTTGCGCTTAATCCCGTATTTCGCGGCTTCCCGCACGATTTTTTCGGCGATTGCCACACGCTCCTCAAAGCGTTGAGGAATACCGCTCTCGTCCAAGGTCAAAGCGACCACCGCGCCGCCGTATTTTTTCACGAGCGGGAACACCGCGTCCATACTCTCTTGTTTTCCGTTTACGGAATTGACGAGCGGTTTTCCGTTGTATACGCGAAGCGCGCTTTCCAGCGCGGCGGTATCCGCCGTGTCGATTTGCAAGGGCAAATTTACCACCGCTTGTATCTTTTCAACGTATTCCGTCAGCGTTCTTTTTTCGTCTATCCCCGGCAATCCCACGTTGATATCGAGGATATGCGCGCCGTTTTCCTTTTGCGCGATTGCTTCGCCGAGCGCGTAATCGCTATCCCCCTCTAAAAGGGCTTGCTTAAAGCGTTTCTTGCCCGTGGGGTTGATACGCTCGCCGATTAAAACGGGCTTATCGAAAAACACCGCGTGGGTATACGAGGAAACGCAAGCAATTTCCTTTTCCGTCAAGGGCAATACGGGAATATCCTTGATTTTCTCCGCCGTCCTTTGAATATACGCGGGCGTAGTGCCGCAACAGCCGCCCACCGCTCTTGCACCCAAGGTCGCAAAGTCTGCAAGCCGTTTTGAAAATTCCTCTTCGTCTAAATCGTAAAAGGTATGCTCGCCGTCCGTTTGCGGCAGTCCCGCGTTGGGCTTTACGAGCACGGGAATAGAAGCGTTTGCAAGCAGCTCCTCCACGACGAGCGTAAGCTGTTTCGGACCGAGCGAGCAATTCGCGCCGAGCGCGTCCACGCCCAAACCCTCCAACAGCGCGACCATTGCCGCGGGCGTTGCGCCCGTCATCAGCTTGCCGTCGCCCCCGTAGGCGTTGGAAACGAACACGGGCAAGGCGGAATTTTCCTTTGCCGCTATCACCGCCGCCTTGGTTTCGTAGGCGTCGTTCATCGTTTCGATAAACACGAGGTCTACGCCGTATTTCACACCGAGACGCACCGTCTTTGCGAACAGCTCCACCGCGTCCTCAAACGCGAAATCCCCGTACGGCTTTAACAATCTCCCCGACGGGCCGATATCCAGCGCGACGAACTTTTCTTGCGTGCCTTGCGAGGTTTGCGCCGCTTTTTTTGCGTTGGCGATTGCCGCCGCAATGACTTCTTCCAGCTCGTCCTCGCTAAATTTGAGCGCGTTCGCACCAAAGGTGTTGGTGCAAACGATATGGCTGCCCGCGTCAAAATAGTCGCGGTGCAGCTTCACGAGCGTATCCGCATGCGTAACGTTCCACCGTTCGGGCAATTCCCCAAGCGGCAAGCCCGCTTGCTGTAAAAGCGTACCCGTCCCGCCGTCCAAAATCACGGTATTCAATTGTATAAATTCTTTTACTGTCATACTTTTCCTTTAACCTGACAAGAATTGAACCCTACAAGGTTTTAGGGACGAAAAAGCGTTTATACTTCGTCAACCTCGCTTATAATACTTGGGTATGATTGCGCTCGATTTCCTTGTCTAATTCTCTTTTTCGTTTCCTAAAACTGCTCCGCACCTAAAAACGCGTATTTTTTAGGTATTTTTGTCACGATTGCGCGCCGACGTATCAACATACTTCAAGCGCGAGCGTGGCGAAAAGAACAAAAAAGACGCCTTTTGTGCGAGTTCGAATTATATTGAATTGGTTAAGCGTGAAGCGGCACGATTGCCGTCACCGATTTCGTAGGCGTCATCAATAAATTTTCGTTTAAGGTAAGCCCTATTTTGCGCTCGGGGTTTAACAGCGCGAAGATTTCTTTTTGCGCTTCAAGCGGAAAATCCCCGTAGCCCGCGCTAAACCGTTTACCCGCGTGCAAGCCCCGTTTCGACCATTCCGCGTCCAGCCCTGAACAAAACACGTCGCAAAGCGCCTCTATCCGCTCCGCGCCCAATGCTTGTAAAATAGAAGCCTTTGCAGGAGAAAGCACGCTTTCGCGCAAAATCGCTCTGTCTATTTCCAAACCCACCGTCGCGGCGAATACGACCGCGTATTCCGCTTTGCCAAGTCTACTTTTCCACAGCGTACCCTCGCCGTCAAAGCGCTGCAACAGCTCTCGTGCGGGAAGCACCCGATAACAAACGCGGTAGTCAAAAACGCCCGCGTAAACGCGTAAACACTCGTCCACCAGCTCCCGCAACGCCCCGTTTTCCTCTTTACAGCCCGCGTATCGCAAAATTTCGCTACGGGAAAGCTCGGGTGCGGGATAGGTTTTCAAAAATACCGTATCAAGCATTTTTGCCCAAAATATCCGAAAGGTTGGACTGTATTTTCTCGGCAACCTCGGGCTTATTCATAGAATACACGTGCACGTTGGTAATCCCGTTTGCAAACAGGTCTATAATTTGGTCGGTCGCATACGCAATCCCCGCCTGCTTCATTGCGAGCGGGTCGTGCCCGAATTTATCCACCAAGCTCTTGAAGCGTTGTGGCATAAACGAGCCGGAAAGCTCGATTGCGCGCTTGACTTGGTTTGCGTTCGTAATCGGCATAATGCCCGCCAGCACGGGTACGGTAATACCCGCCTCACGGATTTTGTAGAGAAAATTATAGAGCAGATTGTTGTCGAAAAACATTTGCGTCGTCAAAAAATCGCAGCCCGCGTCCACCTTTTCCTTTAAGCGCAAAATATCCTCGCTTTGGCAACTGCTTTCGGGGTGTACCTCGGGATAACAAGCCCCGCCGATACAAAAATCCCCGCTTTCGCGAAGCTCTTTTACAAGCTCGATTGCGTGGCGGTAATCCCACTTGCTTTTATCCTCGCCCCTCATACTTTGCGGAATATCGCCGCGGAGCGCCATTACGTTTTGCACGCCCGCCGCCTTAAAATCGGCAATACGCGCCTTGACCGTTTCTTTCGTGGACGAAACGCAGGTAAGGTGTGCAAGCGACGCCACACCGAATTGATTTTTTATATTTTTCGCAATTTCCAGCGTATACTTGCTCGTTCCGCCGCCCGCGCCGTAGGTCACGCTCATAAAAGCGGGCTTTAAGCGTGCAATCGCTTCCGTCGCCGTTTTCACGCCGTCGTAAACGTCGTCCGTTTTCGGGGGAAATACCTCAAACGAAAGGGAATATTTATTTTGCTTAAAAAGCTCGGTTAATTTCATAATCCTTACGCTCCACTTTTCTACACTATTATAATACAAAGCCTAATTTTTATCAACGGTTTTTGCCCCGTTTTTGCTTATTTTTTGGCGTTTGCTTGACAAAAAAATACAGGCGGCGTATAATGGAGTTATGGAGAACGCAATTTTAATCACGCCCGTTGCGTATATACGGAGCGATTTCAAGGAAAAATTCGGTATTCCCCGCCAGAGCGGGCGCGCGCCAAGCTTAACGGCGCGTATCGTTTTTACGCCCGAGTTCCGCGACGGGAATATGCTACGCGGTATAGAAAACTTTTCCCATCTTTGGCTGCTTTTCGATTTTTCCAAAACACGCGGGCAGGGCTTTACCCCCACCGTACGCCCGCCAAGATTAGGCGGCAACGCACGCGTGGGCGTTTTTGCGAGCCGCTCCCCCTTCCGTCCCAACCATATCGGGCTTTCTTGCGTAAAGCTTCTTAGCGTGGAGCGCACGGAAAACGAGGGCAGCGTTTTACTCGTTTCGGGCGCGGATTTGTTGGACGGCACGCCCGTTTTGGATATCAAGCCCTATATCCCGTTTGCCGACTGTAAAACGGACGCGTTCGGCGGTTACGCGGACAATCACGAAAACGACCGCCTCTCCGTGGATTTTCCCGAAACGCTTTTGCAAAAGCTACCCGAAGATAAGCGCGAGGGCTTAAAGGAATGTCTTGCCGACGATCCCCGCCCCTCCTATCAAGACGACCCCACAAGACTGTACGGTATGCAGTTTGCAGAGTTTGAAATCAAATTCCGCGTAAATAAGCAAACACTGACCGTCGTCAGCGTAGAAAAAGGCAGGTAAAAACGTATGAAACGCAAAAATAAAATTCTTGCATTTCTTCTTGTGCTTTGCTTGGCTTTGTTCGGTTTGGCGTTTGCCGCTTGCGACGACGAGTATTCCATCAACGACAGCATAGGCAGTCACAACGTGGATTTCTATTACAAGCTTTTGAGCGACAATACCTACGAAATTTCGGGCGGTAAAGCCAAACGCTGGTCTAATCTAAAAATCCCCGAATATCACGACGACGGGCATAAAATCACGCGCATAGGCGATTTTTCCTATGGTAAAATGAAAACCGTAGAACTTCCCGACAGCATTAACTACATAGCGGAAAAAGCCTTTTATTATTGCAAAGACTTGAAAGAAATCAATATTCCCCAAGGCGTAACCGCGTTAAAGGATATGGCGTTTGACGAGTGCGAGAGTTTGGAAACGCTTTCTTTACCCGAAACGTTAACAAGCATAGGGGATTCCGTTTTTTACGGTTGCGATTCTTTACAAGCATTAGTGCTTCCCGACTCGATGGAATATATAGGCAATCAAGCCTTCCCGCTGTTAAGCGAAGTATTTGAATACACGACGGACGAATATTTCAAATACGTGGGCACGAAAAGCAACCCGTATTTCTATTTGCTTCGTCCTATCAATTACGAAAGCACCCCCGCCCCGATAATCAACGAAAATTGCAAAATTATAAACAATCTTTGCAACGGCATACAAACAATCACCATTCCCGAAAGCGTTACGCATCTTTTAGGCGGCTTTACAAATAGCAGGGATACTTTACAAAGCGTAGACATTCGCGCTTCACTCACGACGATTGAGTCAGAGCTATTCAGTTGGTGTAAAGGCTTAACGAGCGTTTCGCTTCCCTCTACGCTCACTTCTATCGGCAAATGGGCGTTTTCAAACACGAATTTATCCACCGTAATTATACCCGAAGGCGTAACGGTCATAGGACGAGACGCCTTCTCCTCTTGTAAAAGCTTACGTAGCGTTACCCTGCCCAAAACGCTCGTTTCTATTGAGGACAGGGCTTTCCACTCTTGTGAAATTCTTTCAAGCCCGCTCACCTTCCCGCAAGCCCTTACGAAAATCGGCAAGGAGGCGTTTCACGGGTGTCACGCCTTACCGCAAATTTCCTTTGAAACCCCCAAGACCGAGCTTGGCGAAAGTGCGTTTGCTTTTTGTAGCTCTATAAAAAACCTCACACTCCCCAACACACTCAACAAACGCGTATTTTATTTTTGCGAAAGCTTGACGAGCGTAGTTATCCCCGAGGGCATAACCGTCATTCCCGAAGAAGCATTCAGCGATTGCTATCACTTAACGAGCGTTACGCTGCCGCAATCGCTTATCACCATTGAAACGGAAGCGTTTGCAAGATGTATCCGTTTACCTGAAATCACTATCCCCGAAAGCGTAATGGGTATTCAGGAAAAAGCGTTTTCGTATTGCGAAAGCTTGACCAAGGTCACGCTTCCAAAATCCCTGCATACGCTCGGCGAAGGTTCTTTTGAAGGCTGTATCCGCTTAACGGAAGTCACCCTTTCTAAAAATATCGTAGAATTTAACGACCCCTTTATCAATTGCCCGTCCTTGCAATACGTATACTATTTAGGTGCAGCCGACGAATTTCCATTACCCAACGATTACGAATGGCTTAACCTTGTGTATTATTACGGCGAAAACGAGCCATCGTCAACCAACGGGCAGTATTGGCATTATATAGACGGCAAACCCACGCCTTGGGCGTTATAAAAACGAGCTTTTTCAGCCTCATTATAAGGAGTTATCTCAATGGCACGCAAAAATAAAATTCTTACATTTCTTCTTGTGCTTTGCTTGGCTTTGTTCGGCTTGGCGTTTGCCGCTTGCGACGACGAACAATCGGAAGAAAGCGAAACGCATACGGTTGATTTTTATTACGAGCTTTTAGAGGACGGCACTTATAAAATTTCAGGCGGTAAGGCACTGCTTTGGACGAAGCTCGAAATCCCTGCTCGTCACGAGGACGGGCGTTACGTAACCCAAATAGGCTCTTTCCAAGAAGCAAAAGCTTCTACCGTTGAAATCCCCTCTACCGTTACCCGTATCAATCGCTACGCGTTTGATAGTTGCGTTCGCTTGCAAAACTTGATTTTGTCCAAGGGACTCACTTATATAGACTTTGGGGCATTCTACGGCTGTGATGCTTTGACGAGCGTTACGTTACCCGACAGCGTTACGTATATTGCCGACCGCGCTTTCGATTCTTGCGATAGCTTGAAACATATCACCATTCCCGATACCGTAGAGTACATAGGCAAAGAGGTGATTGACCGTTACGCCGATTACGAATACATGACGGACGGACACCTTCAATACGTTGGAACGAAAAACAATCCCTACTTTTATTTAGCAAATTGCAGCTCGGAAGCGGCAACGCTCGTAACGGTAAACGAAAACTGTAAATTCATCAGTCTTTATTCCAAAATACAAGGCATTTTTATTCCCGACAGTGTTACGCATATTTTACGCCTGCAAAGCGAGAATTTGAAAAACCTCACCATACCCGAAAGCGTGATTTATATCGGCGAGGAGGCTTTTGCCGAATGTACCGCCTTAACGAGTGCAACAATCCTTGGCAAAATAACGACGCTTTCGCCGTCGGCTTTCAGCAAATGCAATAGCTTAACGAGCGTTTCCTTGCCCGATACGCTTACCTCTATCGGCGAGGCAGCTTTTTCAGACACGAGTTTGCAAAGCGTAGTCATTCCCGACAGCGTGACCGCGATTGATAATTCTGCATTTTCCTCTTGCGAAGCCCTGCAAAGCGTAACGCTCCCCGCGCGGCTCGTTTCTATCGGCGACAACGCTTTTAGTTACTGTACGATTTTGTCGGATATTCAATTTCCAAGCGGCATAAAATCGATTGGCGAACGGGCTTTTTGGTTTTGTCAGGGACTTACCGAGCTTTCGCTCCCCACGTCTATAATGACTATCGGAAACGCCGCGTTTTCCTGCTGTACGAGCTTGCGTAGCGTTACTTTACCCAACACGCTGTTTGCTATCAGCAAGGAGCTGTTCAACTATTGTAAAAGCCTGACGGAAATCGTCATTCCCGAAAGCGTACACGCCATCGAAAACGAAGCCTTCAAGGATTGCCAAAGCTTGACCAAGGTCACGCTTCCAAAATCCTTACACACGCTCGGCGAAGACGCTTTTAGAGGCTGTATCCGCTTAACGGAAATCACGCTTTCGAAAAATATCGTAGAATTTAACGACCCCTTTATCGATTGTCCGTCCTTGCAATACGTGTACTATTTAGGTGCAGCCGATGAATTTCCGTTACCCGACGATTACGAATGGCTTAACCTTGTGTATTATTACAGCGAAAACGATCCGCCTTCAACCAACGGACGGTATTGGCATTATATAGACGGCAAACCCACGCCTTGGAATTTATAAAAAACCGAAGGGCACTCGCTGTTGCGAGTGCCCTTCATTTGTTATCTATGCGTACCTTTATTGAATATCGCAAGCGTTCCGCACCCCGAGTGCGTTCCAATTACCGTACCCACGTAATTCACCTCAATCCGTACGTTCGGCATTTTTTCAAGTATCAGCGATCGCACATATTCCACGTCCTCCATACAATCCCCGTGGCTGATAAATACGGGGTCGTTTTCGTTCATATCCGCGCTTTCAAGCATATTTTCCACGAGCGTTTTCAAAGATTTCTTACGCCCCATTGCCTTGCCGATTGCGACTAGCTTCCCCTCGTTATTTACGTGCATAACGGGCTTGATTTTGAGGATAGACCCGACGATTGCCGTCGCCGTGGAAACTCTGCCGCCGCGTTTTAAGTGGAAGAGATTGTCCACCGTGAAATGGTGGCAAATATGCCCCTTCAACCCCTCCGCGTATTTGGCGATCTCCTCGATATCCGCGCCGCTTTCCGCCTTGTTTACCACGTAGTCCAAAAGCAAACCCTGCCCCATAGACGCGCAAAGGGAATCCACGACGAATATCTTGCGGTTTTTGTATTCGTTGGCAAGCTCGCGCGCGGCGACGATAAAGCTTCCCGCCGTTCCCGAAAGCCCCGAAGAAAAGGCAATTACGAGCACGTCGCGACCCTTTTCCAAGCTTTTGCGGATATGCGTTTTCGCCATCTCCGCCGTGACCTGATAGGTCGTCGGCATAGCCCCCTCGCGAAGTTTTTGATAGAAGGTTTTTTCGTCGATATGCTCGCCGCCCTCCCCCTCGTAGTTGATATTGTTCATAGTAAAGCCAAGCTTTACGAGCGCAATTTCCCGTTCCCGTAAATAGCTTTCGGGCATATCGCAACCCGAATCGGTGATGATATCGAATTTTCTTTTCATACTATTTTCTCCTGTTGATATATTCGTTATTTTAATACGTTGAATTTCTTAATTCGCTCCGCTTCGAACGCCACGCTTACGGCGTACGTGCCGTTTTTGCACGTCAGCTCCATACGCGGCAAGCCCACAAGCTCGAAATATTCGTTGAATTTCTCCGCGAAATCCTGCAAAACGAGTGCTTTGCACGCGTCGCTCATAATCGATTTATCCGCCTGTATCACGTCGTTTACGCGTTTGAAATCGTCCGCTACGCTTCTTCTCATACCCGCCTCCTTTACAAATTCTTTTTGAGCAAACGGCGTATACCGCCGAGTACGCCCGCATACTTTCTCGTCACGTCGTACAACTTGCGTTTATCGTTTTGCACGTTCCCCGCAAGCGTTTTGAACGCAGGGTGCAAATCGGAAAATTCGCCGCTGTAAATGGCGTATTCTTCGGGTATAATGCCAAGGATAGGCGTTTTCAAAAGCTCCGCAATTTCACGCGGGGAAATACATTCTTCCGCCAACAGCAAATCGCCGCGTATCTTGTTCACGACGAGCGAGACGGACGAAAATTCATAGCTTTTCAAAAGCGTAATCACCTTATCCGCGTCACGAAGCGCGGAAATGTGTGGCGTCGTCACGACGATTGCCTCCTCCGCCGTTGCTACAGCACGGTGAAAGCCGTCGTCGATCCCCGCAGGACAGTCGATAAAAATATAATCGAACTTGGGGGCGAGCGAGTCTAAAACGAGCTTCAAGGCTTGCGGCGAAACGTAGCGTTCGGGCGCGGAATGACTGCTCGTCAAAATATATAAATTTGCGAATGCGGGATGTCGCACGAGCGCCTGTGCCGCGCGGCATCTGCCCTCTATCACGTCCACGAGGTCGTACACGACGAGATTTTCCACACCCGTCACCACGTCCACGTTATTCAGCCCAAGGTCCGCGTCACAAAGGATTACCCGTTGCCCGCGCCGCGCGAGATACGCGGAAAGACCCGCGGCGACCGTGGTTTTTCCCACGCCGCCTTTACCCGAGGTAACGACGATTTTTCTTGCCATTTGCGCGCACTCCTTAACAGTCGATTTTTTGCCGAAAAAGTCAGCATAAAAAATCATAACACCGCTTGAAACGCGCTTTTTGTCGTTGTTCGTCGTTTTCGGACAAGTTTTGAAAAATATGTTATCACTATCCTTAACGCTACGCTCTTTGCAACGGTTCGCACTTCCTTTTTACCTTATTTTGCCATAAAAAGCAAGTTTTTTAATCGCAAAACCCCTCTACTCACAAAAAAGTCCTCTCTACTTTGAGCACAAAAATACTCTACCCACGGTAGAACTTGAAATTCTACCGTGGGTAGAGTATTAAAAACGCGCGGGCAAATGCCCGCGCGTAAGATACATCTTTTTTACGCCCGTTGTTATCTGTTACGCTTACAAAGCTCGGCACAAACCTCGGAAATATTCACGCCCTTTGCACTCAAAAGCACCATTACGTGATAGAGCAAATCCGCCGCCTCGTGCACAACGACGTCCTTATCGGTGTTCTTTGCAGAAATGACGAATTCCACAGCTTCCTCACCCACCTTTTTGCCGATACGGTCAATGCCTTTTGCAAACAAAAAGCTGGTATACCCGCCGTCCTCGGGTTCAGTCTTATATTTCTCTAAAATGCGCTGTAAACGCCCAAACATTTCGCCGCCGATTGCGTTATACGCGCCTTTGATTTGGTTGTAAAAGCAGGAAAATTCCTTATCCTCGGGGTCGGCGTTGCCGTTTTGCTTAACTTTGAGAAGCAAGGTATCACCGCCGCCGGCTGTGAACGCCGTCATTACCTTTTGCGTATTCCCAAGCGAAGCCCCAAACGTGTCTACTACGCCCGCTTGATCTACGTAATGTGCGTAGCCCGTTTCAATCGTTTGCTTTGCCGCTTGCTCGTTCATATACGCAAGCATAAGCACTTCGCCGCTCTCGTAATCCTGTACGACGACGGGCAAAAGACCGTTTTCGCCAAACCGTAACGCTTCCAGATTCCAATTTTCTTTATGTAACGACATATGCAACCTCCGCGAATAATTATTCGCCATCCTTATTATACAACATATTTTCTCATTCGTCAATAGTGTGAGAGAAATTTTTTCATTTTTTTCTAATTTTTTTCGTTCAACGCAACCCTGCCCCGCCCAAACGGCGTTTAATTAAGTACGACGTCCTTCAAGCTGTCGTATTTTTTGAGCGCGCGCTCCCGCAACCGTTCGTCGTCAAATCTCCCTTCGAAAGTATCGTCCGAAAGCTTCTTCGCCGCAAACACCACTTGCGTCGGGTATTTGAGATTTTTAATATCGCCAAGCATCTTGCCCGACTGCCTTGTACCGAAAAAATCCCCGCCGCCGCGCATTTCCAAATCGCGCTCGGCAATCTTAAATCCGTCCGTGTTGTTTTTGAGGGTAAGCAAACGCTCTCTTGCCACCTCTCCGTCCGCACCCATAAGCAAGAAGCAATAGCTCTTCTCCGCGCCGCGCCCTACGCGCCCGCGGAGCTGGTGGAGCTGTGAAAGCCCGAAACGCTCGGCGTTACTGATAATCATAATCGTCGCGTTGGGCACGTCGATACCCACCTCGATTACCGTCGTGGACACCAAGCAATCGTATTCGCGGTTTTTGAACGCCGTCATGATTTCCGCTTTTTCCTTGTCCTTCATACGCCCGTGCAACAGCGCAAAACGTACGGTCGGCAAACGGTTTTTCAGCTCCTCGTACAGCTCGGAAACGCTGACGATAGAGCTTTCCTCGTCGTCGTCGATTTTCGCGCAAACGAAATACGCCTGCTTGCCTTCCTCCGTTTCCTTGCGTACGTATTCCAACATATCGTCGTACTTACTTTCGGGGATAATGCTCGTCGAAATTTCCTGCCGTGCCTTGGGCTTATCCGTAATCGTCGTAACGTCCAAATCCCCGTAAAAAATCAAGGAAAGGGTACGGGGAATGGGCGTCGCGCTCATAACCAGCATGTCCACGCCCTCGCCCTTTTCCGCAAGCGCGTTTCTTTGCGCCACGCCGAAGCGGTGCTGCTCGTCGCAAACGATAAACGCGAGCCTTGGAATTTCCACGTCGCCCTGCAAAATGGCGTGCGTACCGCAAAGGATATCGATATCCCCGCTTTTGAGCCGCGCCTTTAATTCCCGCTTTTCCTTGGCGGTCATGCCGCCCGCAAGATACCCGATTTTATAATCGGGGAAATATTTTTGTAAAACGGCGTAATTTTGCGAAGCCAACACTTCCGTCGGCGAAAGATACGCCGCGGTATACCCGCTCTTGACCGCCATATAAATCCCGCAAAGGGCGACCGCCGTCTTACCGCTGCCTACGTCCCCTTGCACGAGCCTGTTCATTTTCGTCGGCGCGTGGAGATTTTCAAAAATCTCGTTGACCGCCTTTTTCTGTCCGTCCGTAAACTCGAAGCCAAAGCGCGTCGAAAACGCCTTTACCTCCTCCGCCTTTACGCCGTAGCGACGGACGCGCACCTCTTCTTTCCCGCCCTTAATGATCTTAAACGCGGAAATGAGCACGAAATATTCTTCTAACGCAATACGCTCGCTTGCCAAATCCTTTGCCTCGTGACTCGTCGGATTATGCACCTCAAAAAAGGATTTTACGAGCGACGGGAGATTGTATTTTTGTATAATCGGCGTGGGGATAACGCTGCAAATATCCACCTTTTGCAACGCCTCTTTGACCGCCGATCGAACGAGCTTTTGATTTAATCTCCCCCCCAAGGGGTAAACGGGTACGATTCCCTTTAAGCGGTAGTTTTTATCCAACGGCTCAAAGGTGGGATTGACGAGGGTAATTTGTCCAAACTTATTTTGTACGCGTCCGTAAAAGAGATATTCCCCCGCTTTCAGCTTTTGCGCGACGTAGGGTTGATTGAACCATATCACCGTAAACGGAAACCCGTCCTGTGAACAAAAAGCGCGCACCACCTTGCGTTTACTGCCGTAATTAGTAGGCGCAAGGCGGGTAAGCTCGCAAGCAATTAGTACGAAATCGTTGTGATAGGCGTTTTTAAGAGATACACGCTCGGTTAAATCCAAATAGGCGCGCGGATAAAAGCGTACGAGGTCCTCCACCTCGTATATCCCAAGCTTATTAAAATCTTTTTCCCTTTTCTCCCCGATAGAACGGAGCAAAGAAAGCTTCATAATACACACCTACCCAAAAATGGCAACACGGGAGCAGCCACCTCGCTTCTCCCGTGTATATTTATACGTTTATGCAATATTTTGTATTATTCCAAAGAGAGGATATAATAGTACACGGATTGTCCGCCGTTGTGGAAATCGACGTCGCAATCGGGATATTTTTCCGCAATCGCCGCACAGAGTGATTCCGCCTCCTCTTCCTTGACGTCCTCGCCGTAATAGAGCGTAATCATCTGGTGGAAATCCTCTTTCATTCGCCCGATAAGCTTCAACGCCGTTTCTTCTACCGAATGGGATTTTGCAAGAATTTTCTTGTCGTCCAAGCCGATAATGTCGCCCTCTTTAATGGAGAAGCCATTGAGCGAGGTGTTGCGCACAGCATACGTGACCTGTCCTGCCTTCACGTTGTCCAAAGCGTGAATCATATTCGTCTTGTTTTCTTCCGCACTGACCTCGGGGTTAAATTCGAGTGCCGCCGCAAAGCCTTGCGGTACGTTTTTGGTGGGAATGACGTGAATAATCTTGTTTTCTACGAGATTTTTCGCTTGCTCTGCCGCCAAAATGATATTTTTATTGTTGGGGAAGATAAAGATGTGCTCTGCGTTGATTTTTTGCGCCGCGTTTGCGATATCGTTGGCAGAGGGGTTCATAGTCTGTCCGCCCTCGATAATACGGTCTACGGACAAATCCTTGAAGATATCCGAAAGCCCCGTGCCCGTACAAATCGCAAGCATGCCCATTTCCTTTCTTTCCGCTTCCATTTGTGCGCGGAGCTGACGGTTTTGTTCAAGCATATTTTCGATTTTCGGGTGGTCGAGCTCACCAAGCTCCAACGCATACGACAACGCTTTGCCCGGTTGGTTGGTGTGCACGTGCACTTTTACAAGGTCAAGGTCACCGATACAGATGACGCTGTCGCCCAAGGTCATAAGCCGCTCGCGCAAACGGTCGATTGCCGAAAGCGTGGTGCTCTTTTTTAAGTTGATAATGAAAAATTCCGTACAGTAAGCGTATTGAATTTCGCTCAATTCCATTGCAAGAACGGCGGAATTATCGCCAAACTCCGATTGATCGGCTTGCGTAGGCTCGGCTTCGGTAATGCTTTCCGCGACCTCTTCGCCCGTAAGCTCGGATGCAAAGCCCTTGATGATGACCATAAGCCCGACGCCGCCCGAGTCCACAACGCCCGCTTTCTTCAATACGGGAAGCAGCGTAGGCGTGAGCGCGAGAGCCTTTTCGCCCTCTTCGATAACGTCCTTGAAGAAATCCTCAAAATTCTTCTTTTTAGCTGCAACCTTCACGGCAAATTCGCTCATCATACGAATAACCGTCAAAATCGTACCCTCTTTGGGAACGGAAACCGCGCCGTAAGCGACCTTCGTACCCTGTTCCATAGCCTTTGCAAAGGTTTTGGTATCCACTTCCTTTTCACATTTGCCCAAAACCGAGCAAATCCCTTTGAGGATCTGGGAAAGAATAACGCCCGAATTGCCTCTCGCCCCGCGAAGCGCGCCCTTGGAAATACTGCTGCAAACCTCCGCAAACGCGTTGGATTGACAA
This sequence comes from Candidatus Scatosoma sp., assembly GCA_045576335.1. Lineage (GTDB taxonomy): Bacteria > Bacillota > Clostridia > Christensenellales > Borkfalkiaceae > Scatosoma. The sequence continues at coordinate 6,310 of JAZNGH010000008.1, read as the reverse complement.
GCCGTAAGCTCTTTAACCGCCGACTGCATCGTCAGCGACATATTCGTACCCGTATCTCCGTCGGGTACGGGGAATACGTTGAGTGCGTCTACTTTTGCGCGATTGATTTCAAGCTGCTTCGCGCCGACTAATATCATTTTCCGAAATTCGGTACTGTTTATCGTTTTATGCATTAGAAATGCTCCTTAATTCGAATTGTAAATACCCCTTGTCGGTACACGCTCCAAAAAAACCGACGCGGGAAAAGCGTAATACGCAAAAAAGCGACAGCGAAGAAATTTCCTCGTTGCGCTTTGAGTAGTTAAAGCTTTACGCCGATAACGTTGACGTTGACGGTGTCGACAATCATTCCCGTAAACGCCTCCACTTTGTACTTAATCGCCTCTTTGAGCGATTCGGCAACGGCGTTGATAGAAACGCCGTATTTGATGATGACGTAAACGTCAATATAAATACGGTTGCCAGAAGTCGTCACCTTAATCCCGCGACCGCCCTGCTCTTTCTTCATAAGTATAGCAAGACTATCCGTAAAACGGCGCGAAACCATTTCCACGATTCCGTACGATTCCATTGCAGTATGAGAAGCGACCTTGGCGATAGCCAGATCGGATATGGAAATTTTGCCGTATGCGTTGTTGGTATTAACTGACATAATATTTCTCCCAGCTCCTAATTATTGTACACTATTTACCGTCTTTTTGCAAGTACTTTTTCAAAATTTTCTTAATATTTTTTATTTTTTGTCTTTTTTGCCTTATTTTTGATTGATTTTTCCGATTAAAAATGATATATTATTTATGCTTGTTTATTCACCCGTGTCTTTTTGACGCATTTTGAGCAAGCAACTATCCACAGCAATAGGCAAAATTATCCCAAAATCGGAGGTGTCAATATGTCGAGAGTATGCAATATTTGCGGTAAAGGTCAGGCTTCGGGCAACAACGTCAGCCACTCCAATCGTAAAACGAGAAGAACGTTCAAGGTAAACGTACAGAAAATTTCCTACGTCGAGGACGGCAAGGAAACCAACGGTTACGTTTGCGCGAGATGCATCAGAACGCTTAAAAAAGCAGACTGAAATTAGCCCTTAATTCACGAACGTAAAAACCGACCTGTGCAAGGTCGGTTTTTTGCCGTTTTCTTTACATTATATATTTTTCTTCAATGCGGCGATACAAGCGGCTCTGTCTTGCGCCTTAAAGACCGTGCTCCCCGCAACGATTACGTTCGCGCCCGCCGCCTTGATTTCCTCGACATTTTCCAGCGTTACGCCGCCGTCGATTTCGATATCGATTTCCTTGCCGCAAGCCTGCACGAGCCTTTTCACTTCCCGAAGCTTATCCAACGCTTCGGGAATAAATTTTTGCCCGCCAAAACCAGGGAATACGCTCATTATCAAGACCATATCGCAAAGCGGAACGACGTCCGCGATTTTTTCCACGGGCGTATCGGGGTTTACGACCGCGCCGCATTTTACGCCCGTCGATTTGATCAGTTCAAGCACCTCTTTGAGGTTGTCCTGACACGCCTCGTAGTGTACGGTGATAATATCCGCGCCCGCTTTTGCAAAGCGTTCTACGTACTTTTCGGGGTGCACGATCATCAAGTGTGCGTCGATGGGGAGCTTGGTTAAAGGTCGGATATCTTCCAGCATTTTCAAACCAAAAGTGATATTATTGACGAACACGCCGTCCATAACGTCGTAATGCACGATATCCGCGCCGTTTTCCTCCAACGAATGGACCTCTTCGCCCATTTTCGCAAAGTTCGCCGACAGTATCGACGGCGCAATCTTAATATTTTCCATATTCCTTCTCCTTTGTAAAAATATCGTATTTAAGTATTGCCGCTATATTCGCCGCCGCCTCGAAGGCGTACGAGATTACGACGAACGGACTGGCTTTGATCAACGCATTGTACAACACTGCAAGCCCCGTCGGCGCAAGCACCGCCAACCGCATTTTTTTCATATCCCGCATACGGAACACGAACGCGTATAAGACGAGCGAACAAAGATAGAGTATATCCAACGGCTTTGCCGTTTTCAAAACGCCGAGATTGACGATCAAATAACAGACAACCGTCAAAGCCGCGCAAAGCACCGACCAAAATATAGGCGCGAGCGTATCCCGTTTTTCATACGCGTAAAATACGAGCGCGCGAAAAAGCCCCACGCCCAGCCCGATCATAGCGAAATACTCGCCGCTAAACAGATACGACGCCATTAAAAATATCATACCGACCGCTTGAAAAAGCAGATACAGACTTTTCTTGGGGTAAAAATAACTACTCATTAGCAACAGCATTGCGATAAAGCTCACAATCAACGCTACCGTTTCGTTATACATTCCCGTCCTCTCTTTCTTGCAAATAATTCGCCCGAAGCTGTCCGCAAGCCCCGCCGATATCCACGCCGATTTGCCTACGGAGCGTAGCGGATAAGCCGCCCTTTTCCAGCCTTCCCAAAAAGCGGTAAGCTTCCTTATCGCCCAAGGCTTTGAGCTGGCGTTCCTTGACCTCGTTGAGCCGAATAAGATTGATATGACAAGGCTTGCCTTTCAAAAGCCTTACGAGTGCGTCCGCGTGTGCCTCGTCACAGTTCTCGCCCTCGATTAGGGTATATTCAAAATAATATCTTCTGCCCGTTTTTTCAAAGTAATACTCGCACGCCTTCAATATCTCGCCTATTTTATACGCCTTGGCAACGGGCATCGTCCGCATACGCGTTTCGTCGTCGGTCGCGTGCAGGGAAACGGTCAAATTCAAGGGTATTCCCTCGTCCGCAAGCCTATACATTTTGGGCACGATTCCGCAAGTAGAAAGGGAAATATTCCGCGCACTGATCCCCAAGCCCTTTTCGCTGGTAACCAGCTGCAAAAAGCGGAGCGTTTCGTCGTAATTATCCAGCGGCTCGCCGCTGCCCATAAGCACGATATTCGTCACCGCACGCGCCTCTTTGCCCTGCCCGTTTATTTCGTTTTTATGCAAGGCGTTGACGACGAGAATTTGCGAAAGAATTTCCCCCGCCGTCAAATTGCGCACAAGCCCGTTCAAGGTCGAAGCACAAAATTTACAGCCCATACGGCACCCCACTTGCGTGGAAACGCATTGCGTGTAGCCGTATTTGTATTTCATCAATACGCCCTCAATCAAATTCCCGTCCGCAAGCTCGAAAAGGTATTTTTCCGTACCGTCGGCAGAATAAAAGACTTCTTTAACTTTTACGGGTTCGTCCTCGAATTCTTCGAGCAACCGTTCCTTAAACGCTTTGGAAAGCGAAGTAATCCCGCCAACCGTCTTGCCTTGCGTCAGCCCCTCGAAAAGCTGCGTAGCGCGGAATTTCTTTTCCCCAAGCGAAAGCACGAGTGCTTCTATTTCACTATACGATAAATCCTGTAATATTTTTTTCATTCCTTCCTCGTCATTTTAGCGATATAGAAGCCCGCACCAAACGCCTCGTCGGGCAAAAATTGCAAGCCGTATTTTTTCTTATCGTGCATAAGCGGGCTGTCCAGTTTCTCCACCTCGTAATCGGCGTGATTTTTCAAAAAATCCTCCACCACCTTGTCGTTCTCACTCTCAAACAGCGAACAGGTGGAATAATACAGATTCCCGCCCTTTTTCACGTACCGACTGCAAGCGTCAAGAATAGCCTTTTGCGTCTTACAAAGTGCGGCAAAATCCTCTTTTTTTCTAAACAGTTTGATATCGGGATTTTCGCTGATCGTACCAAAACCCGAACAGGGCACGTCGCACAGCACCCCGTCAAAACGTTGCTCGAACGCCTCGTCGTAAACGGAGCTGTCCTTTTGTATTTCCGTGACGTTGGTTACGCCCATTCGCCGCTTGTATTGCGCAATTAACGCAACTCTATGCTCGTGCAATTCAAACGAAGTGACCGCGCCGCATTTCTTGGCAAGCAACACCGATTTTCCCCCGGGCGCGGCGCAAGCGTCCAACAAATTGTCACACGGAAAAACGCAATCGCAAATAGCAATGCTCCCCACCGATTGAAAGGTGTACGCACCCTCGTCAAAACCCTCGTCACGCGCAAAATTCTCAAAAATATAATGCTTGTAATCGGCAGAAAACGGCGTTTTGATATGCGGGCGGGTAAGATACCCCTCCTCCCCTTTTTCAAAGCGCACGGACACGCCCGTAACACTCGCCGCGGCGATTTTTTCCGCTCTATCCCCGTATTCCCTTTTCAGCCACGCATACGCGTAATCGGGATAGGACAAGCGTATACAAGCCCCCTTTTCGCCCGCAGGCAAAGCGTTATCTACGGCGGTCTTGTCAAACCGTCTTAAAAAGGCGTTGACAAACCCGCTCACCCCGCTTTTGCCCAGCTTTTTGCACAAGGTCACGGCAAGGTCGGTGACCATATACCGTTTTTTGTCCATAAAAAGGAGCATATACAGCGAAATCTTCAAAAGCACGCGCACGGCAAGCTTGGGAGCTTTGGGCGCGTAATAGCGGATACAGAAATCCAAATACCCGTCCTTTTCCAACACCCCGTATACGATTTTTACCGTACGGGAGCGGTACTGCTCCTCGATATAGGTGTCGGCAATCGCCTGTTTACAATGCGCGCCGCCTTGGTATATCTTCATTAAAATCTGATAGGGGTCGTAAACGGGGTTGCTCAACATACGAACACCTGCCCCTTGACGAGCTTTCTGCCGTTGAGAAAATCCCCGCCGCGCATACGCTTGCCGCCCGCCGCTTGGACTTCTAAAATCTTCACCGCGCCGTCGCCGCATTTGACGAGCAAGCCGCGCTTGGGCTGATCGCTCAATACCTGCCCGCAAACGGCGTTTGCCGCTTCCGTTTCTTCCGTTTCGTTCAAAACCGCCCTTTCGGCGAGGTAAACGTTGAGCTTCATTTCCCCCGCTTGCGTGTACGCCACGGGCGCGGGATTCATTGCGCGAACGAGATTGACGATTTCCCCCGCCGAACGCGTAAAATCGATTTTCGCTTGTTCCTTGGTGATTTTTTTGTAGACTTTAACGTTTTCTTCGCCTTGCGGCGTGAGCGTGTAATCGCCCGCTTCCAAAAGCCGCAACGCCTTGACAATCAGCTCCGCTCCGATTGCGGACAACCGCGCTTCCAAATCGCCGTACGTTTCGTTTTCGGCAATTTCCGTTTTTTCCACGCAAAGCACGTCGCCGCAGTCCAACCCCAGCTCCGTTTTCATAACCGAAACGCCCGTTTGCGTTTCCCCGTTTAGAATACAGCTTTGAATGGGCGAAGCTCCGCGATAAGCGGGCAACAAGCCCGCGTGGATATTCCACACCCCTTTTTCAAAGCAATCCAACGTTTCTTGATTGAGTATTTGCCCGTATGCACAAGTAATCATAATATCCCCGCCGAGCGCACGAACGGCGTCCAGCCCGTCGCGAAGCTTTTGGGGCTGTAACACGGGAATACCTTTTTGCATAGCCAAAACCTTGACGGGCGGCGGCGTTAAAATCGCCCGTCTTCCTTGCGGCTTGTCGGGTTGGGTGATAACGCCTACCACCTCGTAGCCCGCTTCGATTATTTTTTGCAAAGGCAGCGTCGCAAAATCGGGCGTACCCGCGTAAACGATTTTCATAAATTTATTTCACCCTTTCAATATATTCGGCTTTGTCGATATATAATACTCCGTCGAGATGATCAAGCTCGTGACAAATCGCGCGCGCAAAGAAGCCCTTGGCTTTTAACAGCTTCTTTTCGCCGTATCTGTCCTGATAGGCAAGCGTGACTTTCATGGGACGGGAAACGATACCGCTCTTACCGCGTACGGAAAGACAGCCTTCCCAACCCATTTGCTCCCCTTTGTACTGCAAAATAACGGGGTTGATAAATTCAAAATATCCTTCTTCTACGTCCACAACCACCGCGCGACGAAGAATGCCCACCTGCGGAGCGGCAAGCCCTGCGCCTTGTTCCTTTTTTACGGTGTCTTTCATATCGTCAAGAAGCGTCCACAGCTTTTCATCAAAGCTTTCCACTTCAAAACATCTTTGTCTTAATACGTCGTCCCCGACCTGTACAATATTACGAATTGCCATTTTTTATTTCTCCATAGCTTTTTCTAGTTTTTTCTCACAAATACTCGTTGTCATTTACTTTTTTCTTTAACTTAAATTGGTGGGATTTTCTTCCACGCTCACTAATACGTCCCTTGTGCGCGCTTCCGCGCAAACGTCGTAAATTTCAGGTAAAATGGAAGTATCCGACAACCGCATCAATACTTGATAGCGGTACTTATTTTGAATACGTTTTATCGGCGCGCGCATTTTTGTAAAGAATAGGAATTTATCCA
>JAZNGH010000007.1:0-24323 GCA_045576335.1 Candidatus Scatosoma sp. | reverse complement strand
TTCACATACGTCGGGAATGCCCCTGATCGCTATATATTGCAAGGAAAGCTCCGCTAAAAGGAGCTTTCCTTGCATACCATGGGTATATAAAAGAATTGAGGCCCAACCATTTAGCGAAGGCTCCCATTCAACTTTTCATATTAATAATGAGATAAACACTGTAGAGTTCAGTCCTAACTTCATTCAATCAATTGTATTGAACAAGCTCTCATAAAACTATTATCGTTTTCCTGGTGCTTTTCCCGTCATATGAATTTGATTGCGGGTCTTTCCACCGGATACGTGTGAACCCTCGGATAATAGCTATGGAATCCGAACATTGTACAAAAAAATCGAACGAGGTGGATAAATGAGTACAGCATTAATCATTATCGATATCCAAAACGATTATTCCAAATAGAAAGATGAAGTTAAGCAATCCAGAAAAAGCAGATGCTAATGTATTTAAAGGTGTTCATAGTGCGTTTATCAGCGCGCTTCAAAGCATGTACTGCACTGTATGTTCAACCGAAGAATTCCTGCAACAACATCATGGATTAAATTCAATAGATCTTTAAAAAGCTCGTTGCCCATAAAAAAGTTATCCGCAATTGAGTTCCTAATTCTTAAGCATTTCTCCGCTGTTTCAATTACACAGCCATTTATTGAGTCAAAAAAAGATGATACTTACAAAATGTAAGTATCGTCTTTTCACAATTTGACAGCATACATCTGTCATCTGATACCGGTGGTCGGGGTCGAACCGACACTCCAGTAAGGAACACGATTTTGAGTCGTGCGCGTCTGCCAATTCCGCCACACCGGCATGATGTGAATGGATTATTATATTAAAATATCCATATATCAATATACCATAAGTATAATAGATGTCAACAGAATCTAGCATGGTAAAAGATGGTTTGTGTCTATTAAGAGATCTGAAATTCTTACAAGCATCTGTTTTCATGATTTAAGAGAAATCGGCAGAGTGAAGCTTCCTTACGTTTCTACACGCTATAGAAGCTAAAATACTTTTTTGAATATAATCAGCCTTAACCGTAAATGCAAAAAAAGATTTACAGCTAATATAACTGTAAATCTTTTTAAAGGCTTGGCAACCTTATAAATGATACCGGTGGTCGGGGTCGAACCGACACTCCTCACGGAACACGATTTTGAGTCGTGCGCGTCTGCCAATTCCGCCACACCGGCATAATAATGGAGGCGGCAACCGGATTCGAACCGGTGGATAAAGGTTTTGCAGACCTTGGCCTTACCACTTGGCTATAGCGCCTTCTCTGCCGTCTTGTCGGCAAAAAATAGAAAGAAAAAACAGTGCAGATTTTTTTGGAGCGGGAAACGAGATTCGAACCCGCGACATTCACCTTGGCAAGGTGACGCTCTACCACTGAGCTATTCCCGCATACATCATCCGCACTGTTTTTTATGGTGGAAGTTATAGGGTTCGAACCTATGACCCTCTGCTTGTAAGGCAGATGCTCTCCCAGCTGAGCTAAACTTCCGTCGAAAGCTTATATACTATACCATATCCGAAAAAGAAAGGCAAGCATTTTTGCATAGTTTTTGAAAAAAAATAAAAAAAATTTTTTCCGTACAAAAAAAGTAAAAAAAACCGAAAAATATACCTCAAAATTGTTTACGCAATGAAAAACCCGTTTATATATAATCAAATCCGATTTTTGAGCGCGGCAAGGGGAATTTCCTTATTTTAGCGTTGACAAAATAAGGAAAGCGTGTTATAATATACGCAAATAAATATATAATAGAGGTAGTTTTATGAAGTATGCATTAAGACAAATTCTTGCGGAAGAGCTTTCCTACACAATGAACCGTATTCCTATGGACAAGAACGCCAAGTTTGAAATCAAACCCAAGTTTTCCCGTACCGTTCGTCGTGTTAAGGAAAACGATAAGCTTTGGTTTTTGACCTTAGAAGTCAAAATTGAATCCACCGAGCAAGAGCCCAAGCCCTTCAACGTGAACGCGCGTTTGGTAGGCGTATTTGAAGCGGAAGATCTTGAAAACGAACAGGATAGACAGGACCTCGTAATCAATATGACGGAAATCGTATATCCTTACCTTCGTTCCGCGGTGAGCGCGTTGACTGCAAACTCCTTTATCAATCCCTTGATGTTGCCCGTCATTCCCGCTGGCACAATGTTCCCCGAGGACCGCGGCGAAGTCCCTATGGAAACGCTTAACTAAAAACCAAACCCGACCATTTCGGTCGGGTTTTTTCTTTACTTTTGCGTGGAAAGCCAAACCATCAAAACGGAAACGTCCGCGGGGTTGACCCCCGAAATTCTGCCCGCTTGTCCAAGATTGAGCGGTTTTACGCGGTTAAGCTTTTCTCTCGCCTCCAACCGCAAGCCGAGAATTTCGTCGTAATTGATATCCGCGGGCAACGCCTTATCTTCCAGCCGTTTCGCCCGTTCGATAATTTCCAGACCCTGTTTCAAATATCCCTCGTATTTCACGGTGATTTCCGCCGTTTCCAAAACGTTTTTCGCGTACTTAGTGAACACCCCGAAACGCGCGATAATATCCTTTAACGGAATGGAGCGTTTGAGCATATCCGCGTAAGAAACGCTACCTTGCGGCGCGTCGTAGCCGTACTCTGCCAAAAACGCCGTTGCTTCCTTTTGAGGTACCCGTGTACGCATTGAAGCGAGCAATTCCTCGTATTTTTGCTTACGGTCAAGATATTTTTTCAACCGTGCTTCGCTGACCAAGCCACACGCATAACCCTTTTCCGTCAAGCGAAAATCGGCGTTGTCTTGGCGCAAACAAATGCGGTGCTCGGCACGCGAGGTCATCATACGGTATGGCTCGTCCGTACCCTTGGTTACGAGGTCGTCAATCAAAACGCCGATATACGCCTCGTCGCGGCGCAAGATAAACGGGGGAAGTCTCCGAAGCTTTAACGAAGCGTTCAAGCCCGCCATAAGCCCTTGTGCGGCGGCCTCCTCATACCCCGAAGTCCCGTTGATTTGTCCTGCCGTATACACGCCCTGTACCTTCTTAAATTCCAAGGTGGGCAGCACGTCGAGCGTATCGATACAATCGTATTCGATTGCGTACCCGTAGCGCATAATATCTGCATTTTCCAAGCCCGCCACGGAAGCGTACATTTGTCTTTGCACGTCGTGGGGCATAGAGGTAGACATACCCTGCACGTAAACCTCGTTTGTGTCCGCGCCCTCCGGCTCTAAAAAGATTTGGTGGCGTTCCTTGTCCTTAAACCGCACGACCTTTGTTTCAATGGACGGACAATACCGCGGCCCTGTCGATTGAATCACGCCGTTGTAAAGGGGGGAGCGGTCGAGATTTTCCATAATAATCGCGTGCGTTTGCAAATTCGTATAGGTGAGATAGCACGGCAATTTATTTTCGGGCGGAGCGTCGTGCATAAAGGAAAAGGGATAAATATCCGTATCCCCGTTTTGAACGTCGCATTTGGCATAATCCACCGTGCGACCGTCCACGCGCGCGGGCGTACCCGTCTTAAAACGGCGTATGCTAAACCCGATATCCGCCAAGCTTTTCGTTAAGTGATTTGCGGGCGCAAAGCCGTTAGGCCCCGACTTTTGCACGACGTTCCCCGTGATGGTTTCGCCGTTCAAATATACGCCCGTACAAAGAATGACTGCCTTGCAGGAAATCACACCGCCGTAGACCGTTTTCACACCCACGCATTGCCCGTTTTCGACGAGAATTTCCGTCGCTTCCGCTTGGATAATGCGCAAATTTTCGGTGTTTTCCAGCACGCGCTTCATTTCTGCGTGGTACGCGTTTTTATCCGACTGTGCGCGCAAGGACTGCACCGCCGCACCCTTGCCGACGTTGAGCATACGGATTTGCAGCGCGGTTTTGTCCGCCACGATCCCCATTTCCCCGCCGAGCGCGTCGATTTCGCGCACGAGATGCCCCTTTGCCGTGCCCCCGATAGAGGGGTTGCAGGGCAGGAACGCAATGCTGTCGAGGTTGAGTGTTAAAAGCGCGGTTTTAATCCCCGTGCGTGCCAAAGCGAGCGCGGCTTCGCAACCTGCATGCCCCGCTCCGACGACGACCGCTTCCGCGGTGTATTCCAAAAACGTATTCGTATTTTCCGTCATATTACTTCTTCAAGACGATATTTTTAATATCGTCGATTTCTTTTGCAATTTTATCGTTGAGTTTTTCCAGCTTTTCCATCTTATCCCGCGCGTACATAATCGTGGTATGGTCGCGCCCGCCGAGCAACGCCTTCCCGATAAAATCCAGAGGAAGGGAGAGCATTTCGCAAAGCAGATACGCGCAAATCTGTCTTGCTTTTGCAAGCTCTGCCTTTCTGCTTTTGCCGAGTAAATCCTCCTTGGATTGCTTAAAATAGGTGCATACCGCGGAGATGATTTTTTCAGGGGTCACGTCCTCTTGCTCTTCGCTTTCGTTGACGGATTCGTTCAACGCCTGCTTTGCAAGCGCGAGGGAGATAGGCTCTTCGTGCAATTTACTTGCGAAAATGACCTTGGTCAGTCTTCCCTCCAAGGTACGCACGTCGTGCCCCGAATTTTGCGCCAAAAACTCCAACACGTCGTCGGGAACGACGCAACGCCTATCGAGCGCCTTACGCTTCAAAATCGCGATTTTCGTTTCGGTGGACGGCGGCTGAATATCCGCGATCATGCCCCCCTCAAAGCGGGTCCGAAGTCTGTCTTCCAACGTCGCAATTTCCTTGGGCGGACGGTCGGACGTAAGCACGATTTGCTTGTTTTGCGCGGACAGCTCATTAAAGGTATGGAAAAATTCCTCTTGCAGCTGTGTACGCGTTTTCAAAAACTGTACGTCGTCAATCATCAAAACATCCACGTTGCGGTAATGCAAACGGAACTTTGCGCCCGATTTTTGGGTAATGGACGCTATAAACTCGTTCAAAAAATTCTCGCAAGTGGTATAAAGCACCTTCTTTTCAGGCGAGCGCTGCGCCAGCTCGTTTGCAATGGCGTGCATAAGGTGGGTTTTCCCCAAGCCCGATTCTCCGTAGATAAAGAGGGGGTTAAAGGTCGCGCCGGGGTCTTCCGCCACCGCCTTTGCCGCGGCGTATACGAATTTATTTGCAGGACCCACGACGAAGGAATCGAAGGTAAAATTCTTGTTGATAGGGGAGGGCTGAAAGGACTCAAACGCGTCCTCCTCCGCTTCCAGCGTAAAGGTGTCGCTGTTTTCGACGAAAAGTCGGAAATCGTTTACGCCGAGATCGCATTTAACGATCGCCTCGCGGAGCTTGTCCGCGTGCTTTTTCATAACGACGTTCGCCGCCAAAGCCGAAGCCGCCTTCAAGACGATTTTCCGTCCCGACACGTCCACGGGTTCGAGTGGCTTGATAAAGGAATCGTAAGACACGGGCGCGATGATATTTTTCGCCCGTTCGCTGATTTGTTTCCATATAAATTGAAGTTGTGAGCTTTCCGACATACCGTTTTATCCCCTGTTTATAAATTATTTTTCTCTTTTCGCTGTCTATACTTGAAATTTACAAAATTATTTGATATAATTATAATACAAATTTCGAGGAAAAGAAAGCAATTTTAAGCGAGTTTTTAAGGATTATGCAAATAAAAAAATTATTCCTTCAAAATTTTAGAAATTACGGGAACGAAAAATTTGATTTTTCGGAAGGCTTAAACGTGCTTTTCGGCAAGAACGCACAGGGCAAAACCAACTGTGCCGAAGCCGTTTTCTACCTTTGCACGGGCGCGTCGCTCCGTATCCGTCACGATAAACAGCTCGTGAAAATGGGCGAGGAGTACGCCAAAATCACCGCCGAAGCGGAAAACCGTTACGGAAAAGTCACGATTGAAGCGATCATTTACGAAAACAAGCGTGAAATCCGCGTCAACGGCGCGAAAATCACGAAAAACGCCGACTTGATGGGGCATATCAACAGCGTATTTTTCTCCCCGGGCGAGCTTCGCCTTATCCAAGACGGCCCCGACGAGCGTCGGCGTTTTATGAATATCTCCATTTCCCAAACCTCGCCCGCCTACTACACCGCGCTGCTTCGCTATAATAAAATCCTCGACCAGCGCAACGCGCTTTTGAAAAATTCCGATTATTCCTTGGTTTTGGACACGCTCCCCGTATGGGACGAACAGCTTTGCAAATACGCCGCGACGATTGTCAAAAAACGCGCGGAATTTTTGGAAAAGCTCGCCCCGTACGCATCTTCCGCGCACGCCTTTTTAACGGACGAAGCGGAGGAGTTGACCGTTCGCCCCGACAAGAAATACGAGGGGGACGAAGCGGAGATTGCCAAAACGCTTATGCGCCGCCTTTCCAACAACTACGAAAAGGACTTGCGCTTGGGCTTTACGACGGTAGGCCCGCACCGCGACGATTTGGACGTGCTGATTTCGGGCGTAGACGCAAAGGCGTACGCCTCGCAAGGTCAAACGCGTACTGCCGCGCTTTCCTTAAAGCTTGCAGAGGTGCAAATCTTCAAGGATCTGTCGGGCGAATATCCCATTTTGGTTTTGGACGACGTAATGAGCGAGTTGGATTTGCCGCGCCGCAAAAAACTGCTTCAACGCATACACGGTATGCAGACTATCCTCACCTGCACCCACGCCGAACGCGTTTTGTACGGCACGGAATGTAACAAAATCCGCATTGAAAACGGCAGGATAAGGGCGTATAACACGCCCTAAATGACACATACTGCAAAGGAAAGGGCTTTATCCCCGCCCGCCTCGTACATACAAGGGGAATACAATGAAAAAAATTTGTTTGTACCGATTATTGACGCCCCTGCTTGCGGGCGTTTTTTGGTTGGCGGGCGCAACGCCCGCCTTTTTGCTTAACTGCACGCGCGCGAGCGCGACCGAGTGGCAAAAAATTGCCGCATATACCACCTATTTCAATGCGGAGGATAGGGGCAGGTGTGAGAATATCGCGATTGCCGCCTCGCTGATCGACAACGTTACTATTCAGCCCTACGGCGAATTTTCTTTCAATCAAACGGTGGGCAGACGCACGGCGGAGGCAGGGTTTAAGCAGGCGAAAATTATCGTAAACGGCGAATACGTTTTGGGCGTAGGCGGGGGCGTGTGTCAGGTAAGCACCACGCTGTATAACGCCGCACTCAAATCGGGGCTTACGGTCACCGAATTTCACCCCCATTCCCTATGCGTGAGCTACGTCGCTCCCTCGCGCGATGCTATGGTGTCCTCGCAAAGCGACCTCAAATTCTTCAATCCGCGCTCCCACCCCGTGCGATTAAAGACGGAGGTGTTCAAGGACGGCGTAAAAATCACCTTTTACGGAAAAAACGAGGGGGACAGGTACGAGATTACCGCCAATATCCTCTCGGAAATCCCGCCCCCGCCGCCGATTGTAAAAAAGGGAGCGACGGACGAGATTTTGCGTGCGTCGAAAAACGGGGTTAAAAGCGAGGCGTATTTAGAGCGTTATAAAGGCGAAACGCTATTATCCCGCCAACGCCTACGCGCGGACGAATATCGTCCCATTCAGGCGATACTCGTCAAAAAAATCGAAAATACGGGGGATTAAATTGCTTCAAACGATTGTGTTTTCTACGAAAAAATGTTATAATAATGTAGTATAAACAGGCGGAAAGCGTATAATCGCGCTTTCGCAACGCAAAAGGTAGGTTTAAGATGGACAGACTCCAACTGAAAAAATTGAACGAAGCACCCTCCGCATATGCGGAAAAAACGGTCACGGTAGCGGGCTGGGCAAGAACGATTCGTGACTCCAAAGCCTTCGGTTTTATCGAGCTCAACGACGGCAGCTGCTTTAAGAGCACCCAAATCGTTTTTGAAAGAGCAAATCTTGCCAACTACGACGAGATAGCGCACACCAACGTCGGCGCGGCGTTGATAGTCACGGGTACGGTGGTACTCACCCCCGAAAATAAACAGCCGTACGAGATCAAGGCAACGGAAATCGTAGTCGAGGGCGAAAGCACGCCCGACTATCCTCTGCAAAAGAAACGCCACTCCGTGGAATTTTTGCGCGAGATAGCGTATCTTCGTCCAAGGACGAATTTGTTTGGTGCGGCGTTCAGGATCCGTAGCGAAGCGGCGATTGCCATTCATAAATTTTTCAACGACCGCGGCTTCGTGTACGTGCATACCCCCATTATCACGGGCAGCGATTGCGAGGGCGCGGGCGCAATGTTCCAAGTCACCACGCTGGATTTAAGCGCGGAGAAAAAGGCGGGCGAGCCCGATTATAAAGAGGACTTTTTCGGCAAAAAAGCCGCGCTCACCGTTTCGGGACAGCTGAATGCGGAAACGTACGCTATGGCGTTTGGCAACGTGTATACCTTTGGACCGACTTTTCGAGCGGAACATTCCAACACCGCGCGTCACGCCGCGGAATTTTGGATGATTGAGCCGGAAATGGCGTTTTGCGATTTGGCGGGGGATATGGATATCGCCGAGGCAATGGTGAAATACGTGATTGATTACGTAAGCGAAACTTGCGCGGACGAGCTTAATTTCCTCAACCAATTCGTGGATAAAGGGCTGTTGGAACGCCTGAAAAACGTATCCGAAAACGCGTTCGTACGCTTGACGTATACCGAAGCGATTGAAATTTTGAAGCAAAACGCGGATAAATTCGACGATAAAAACATTTTCTGGGGCAAGGACTTGCAGAGCGAGCACGAACGCTTCTTGACGGAGAGCGTGTATAAAAAGCCCGTATTCTTGACCGATTATCCCAAGGAAATCAAGGCGTTTTATATGAAGCAAAACCCCGACGGAAAGACGGTTGCGGCGGCGGATTTGCTCGTACCGGGTATCGGGGAGCTTGTCGGCGGCTCGCAAAGGGAGGAAAACTACGACAAGCTGTATAACCGTATCAAAGAGCTGGGTATGGACCCTGCCGATTATTCGTGGTATCTCGATTTGCGCAAATACGGCGGCACGACGCACAGCGGCTTTGGTTTGGGCTTTGAAAGAATGGTAATGTATCTTACGGGTATCTCGAATATCCGTGACGTTCTGCCTTATCCCCGTACGTTTGGTGATTTGAAATATTAAAACGCAAAAAGGAGTAATTTCTTATGACGAAAATCGTAGTAGACGCAATGGGCGGCGATTTTGCCCCCAAGCAGCAGGTGCTCGGCTCGATGCAAGCCTTGGAGAAAGACAAGGATTTGTACTTGATTTTAGTAGGCGATAAAACGCAAATCGAAGAGGAGCTTGCGCCCCTTACCTACGATAAATCCCGTTTAGAAATCGTACATACGACGGAAACGATTTCTATGGAAGAAGTGCCCACAAAGGCAGTTAAGACGAAAAAGGATTCCTCGCTCGTCGTGGCGTTCCGTTTGCTCAAAGAGGGCAAAGCGGACGGCTTGGTGTCGTCCGGCTCGACGGGCGCGGTGCTTACGGCAGGCGTACTTATTTTGGGCAGATTAAAAGGCGTTTCCCGTCCCGCACTCTGTCCCGCCGTTCCCAATTACAGAGGGGAATCTACCCTCATTTGCGATTGCGGGGCAAACTTGGAATGTAAGCCTATCAACCTCGTGCATTTTGCCGTTATGGCTTCGGCGTACGCACAGACGGTTTTCGGCGTGAAAGAACCGCGCGTCGGGCTTTTGAACAACGGCACGGAAGACCACAAGGGGCTTTTGTTGCAGCAAGAGGTCAACGCGCTTTTGAAAGAAGTGGATTGTGTCAACTACGTAGGCAACGTCGAGGGCAGGGATTTGATGTACGGCGATATCGACGTTTTGGTGTCGGACGGTTTCACGGGCAATATTGCCATGAAAGCGGTGGAGGGTTGCGGCAAAGCCGTTTCCACCATCTTAAAGCGCGAATATAAGCGCAACCTTTGGACGAAAATTTGCGCGCTTATATCGGGCGGCGTTATCAAAAAAATTCGTGGCAGCTTGGACTATGAAAGAATAGGCGGCGCAACCTTTTTAGGCTTGACCAAAGCGGTCGTAAAGGGTCACGGAAACTCCAAGGCGAAAGCCTTTTCCGTGTGCATTTCACAGGCGGCGAACGCCGCTCGCGGCGATTTGGTGGGCAAGATAAAGGCTATGATTGACGCGGTGAATTTAAGCGAGATAGCCACGCAACCCGCCCAAGAAAAAGGAGCGGAATAATGGACTTTCCTGTTGCGGAAATCGAACGAAAGATAGGGTATACCTTCCGCAATAAAAAGCTGTTAAAAACGGCTTTTACGCACTCTACCTACGCCAACCGTTACAGAGAGCGGAGCAACGAACGCTTGGAATACTTGGGCGACGCGGTGTTGCAGCTTATCGTTACGGAATGGCAATTTAGAAAGGATAGCGAAGCCTCGGAGGGCAAGCTCACGGCGCGGCGGCAAAAGCTCGTTTGCAGGGACGCGCTGGATTCTGCCGTGGACGGGTTAGAGGTTTGGGATTACCTTCTCGCGGTGGGTACGAAATACAATGTCAACGGCAAAGCCAAGTCCAGTCTTTTCGAAGCGATTACGGCGGCGATTTATCTGGACGGGGGCTATAAAGCGGCAAAAACGTTCGTGCTTGAACACGGCAACGTGCATTTCGACGTGCAAGAGGGCAACCCCAAGGGCGATTTGAAGGAATACTTGGAAAAACGTGGCAATCAAGAGCCCCGCTACGAAGTGGAGCAATCGGGCAAGGACAACGCGCCGCATTTTCATTGCGTAGTCACCGCGCTTGGAGAAAGCGCGCGCGGCGAGGGCAAAACGAAAAAGGAAGCGGAAGCCACCGCTGCCGCCCGCCTGCTTTGGGAACTTAAAAACAAAAACTAAACAAGCCTTAATCATAGGATTAAAGGAAAAGGAGTACGTTTTGGATTTGAAAGAAATACAACTCGTCGGCTTTAAGTCTTTCGCCGACAAAACGACGATTCGCTTTGAAGAGGGCGTCACTTGTATCGTCGGACCGAACGGTTGCGGAAAAAGTAACGTTGCGGACGCCGTGCGTTGGGTGCTTGGCGAGCAATCGGCAAAATCCTTGCGCGGTTCGAATATGCAGGACGTCATTTTCGGCGGTACGTTAGAGCGCAAACCCCATTCGTTTTGCGAGGTCACGCTCGTATTCGACAATTCGAACCGCATTTTCGATTTGGACGTAGCGGAAGTGGCTATGACCCGTCGTTTACAGCGCACGGGCGAGGATAAATACGAAAGCAAATACCTCATCAACAACCAACCCAGCCGCTTAAAGGACCTCGTCGCGCTTTTCCACGGTATCGGCCTTGGTAAAGAGGGGTATTCCATCATAGGACAGGGCAAGGTCGAACAAATCATGAACGCCAAGCCCGAGGACCGCCGCTTGATT
This sequence comes from Candidatus Scatosoma sp., assembly GCA_045576335.1. Taxonomy (GTDB): domain Bacteria; phylum Bacillota; class Clostridia; order Christensenellales; family Borkfalkiaceae; genus Scatosoma. Next base: position 13,015 of record JAZNGH010000007.1, on the reverse strand, counting down.
TTCGAAGAAGCGACGGGGCTTATGGTATTCAAATCCCGCAAGCAAGAGATTGAAAGAAAGCTTGCCGACTCCAACGAAAATCTGTTTATTTACCGTCAGCGTATCGACGAAGCGCAACGCCGTTTAGGGCCTTTGGGCAAGCAAGCGGCGGCAGCGCGCGAGTACAACGAATACGCAAGCTCGCTCAAAGTACAGGAAGCGAATACGTATATTTACCGCTACGAAAACGCCGAGAGCGAAAAGGGCAAATTCAAGCGCGATATCGCGACGATTTCCGATAAAATTATCGATTTGAACACCAAAATCGAGCTGATCAACCGTCGCTTGGACGAAAACCGCGACAAAATCAGTCAAGCGGACTTCCGCCTTTCCGAGCTCAACGACCGCCGCGTCGAGCTTTCCGTCGGCAACGAAAGAAAGGACGGCGAGCTCCGTTTGGTGCAGGAGCGTATCAAGACCTATCGTTCGCAAATCGAAGCGGCGGGCGAAATGCTGGAAGCGAGCAAAATCCGCATCGGCGAGATTGACGACGAAATTGCCTTGACGAACAAAAAGAACGCCGAGGACAGCAAGCGCATTGCCGAGCTGGAAACGCAAATGGAGGTTTTGCGTTCGACGGTCGCCGCGTTGGACCATAAAATCAGCGTCTTTGAAAAATTGTCGGACGAGAGCCGTTTGAGCCAGCTTTCGACGGCGGACGAAATTTCCGAATTGAAGAAAAACTTGGGCACACTCGCCGCAAGAATGGAAGCGACGAAAGACAGAATTGCCGAGCTTGAAAACGCGGTCAAGGAAACGCAAGAGCGAAAAGAGCGTTTACAAGGCGAGCTGGATTCGGTTAGAAAGGACTTGAAGAGCTTGCGCGGCTTCACCTCTACGGGCATGAAAGAGTTTGAGGAAAAGCAAGAAGAAGCGCGCGAAATGCAGCTCACCATCAACGATTTCAATCAAGAGCTGTTCAACGCCAACGGTCAAATCGCTTCTTTACGCGAACAGCTTGAAATGTATATCAGTTTGAAAAACCGTTTCGAGGGCTATAAAGAATCGGTACGCCGCTTGCTTTCGGTTTCCAAGACGAATACGGAAGTGGGCAAGCACCTTCGCGGCGCGCTCGCGGACGTAGTGACCACCGACCAACGTTACGAAACGGCAATCGAAACGGCGTTCGGCGGCGCAATGCAAAACGTAGTCACGCCCACGGCGGACGACGCCAAATACTTAATTGAATACTTAAAACGCACGGGCGGCGGCGTAGTCACCTTCCTGCCCGTAGCGAGCATGCGCCCCCGTCCCGACTCCCGCGAGATCCGTCGCGCGTTGGACGAACGCGGCGCAATGGGTCTTGCGACCGAGCTGGTTCATTACGACGATTACTATTACAACGTCGTTTCCAACCTCTTGGGCAACACGCTCGTATGCGACAATATCGCAAACGCCACGGCGATTGCGAAAAAATACGGCAACCTTTTCAAAATCGTAACCCTTGACGGCGACATTATCGCCACGAGCGGTTCTATGACGGGCGGTAGCCGCGGCAAAAACGCAGGCTCGCTCCTTTCCAACGAACGTAAAATCCAAGACTGCAAGGACAATATCGCCCGCAAGGAAAAATATATCGCCAAGCTCAAAACGGCGATCGCCGAGAGCGAAAAAGCCCGCAAGGAAGCGGAGGACGCGGTGGACGCGCTCCGTGAAAAATACCAAGGCGCAAACAGCGAGATTGCAGGTCTTTTGCAGCGTGAAACGGCACTCACCCAACGCCTTGCGGAAACGGAGAGCGACGCGGAAACCTACAACGAAGCCCTCAAAGAATTGCGCTTAAAATTGCAAGCCTTGGAAATGGAGGAAGCGGACTCGTCCCTTTCGGAGGAGGAAATCAAATCCCGCCAACGCAACGCCGAGGAAGAAATGGGCAGTCAGCGTAGCCAATGCGACGCATTCCGCGAGGAACGCGCGCAAAAGAGCGAAACGCTCAAAAAATCGGAGATCGAGTATACCGCGCTCCGTTCGGCGGTGGACACGCAGCTGGAAACCGTCGCCCGCTTGACGGTGGAAAAAGAGGACCTCGTGAAGCGTATTTTGGATATGGAATACGAGCGCACGGACACCCAAAGCCGCTTGAACGGCTTGGAAGCGGAAGCCGCGGAAAAGGAGCTCACCGAAGAGGAAAAGGCGGCGGTTCAGGCGATCGTGGACGAGATTACCGCAATATCCAAGGACAAGGAAGAAATCAACGCCCAGCAGCTCGCCTTGGAGGAAGAGAAAACGGGGCTTCAAGAAACGCTTACAAAGCAGAGCGATAAACGCTATAAATGCGAGATTGAAATCAGTAAAATCGACACCAACCTTGAAAATATGCGTCAGCGCGTGGAGGAAGCGTACGAGCTGGATTACGAGGGCTGTTTAGAGTACCGCGTAGAAAACTTCAACGTCGAGGAAGCGACGAGCACGATTGCGGCGTTAAAGCGCAAGATAACCATGCTCGGCGCGGTCAATCCCCACGCCGTGGAGGAATTCGAATACGAGAAAGAGCATTGCGACGAAATGGTGACCCAGCGCGACGACCTGCAAAAGGCGATTGACGATTTGCAAGCCGCCTTGGACGAAATCCGCGCGGAGATGCTCCGTATTTTCGACGCGGGCTTTACCCAAATCAACGAGAACTTCAAAATCACCTTCAAGGAGCTGTTCGGCGGCGGTAAAGCCGAACTCCAAATCGACTACGTCGAGGGTGAAGACCCGCTTGCGGCGGGTATCGAAATCGTCGCTTGTCCCCCGGGTAAAAAGCTGACGAAGATATCCCTGCTTTCGGGCGGTGAACGCGCGTTGACCGCGATTGCGATTTTGTTTGCGATTTTGCGTTCGCATCCTATGCCCTTCTGTATTTTGGACGAAATAGAAGCGGCTTTGGACGACGCCAACGTCGATCGCTTCGCATCTTACTTAAAACGCTTTGCCGAAGAAACGCAATTTATCGTGATTACGCACAGAAAGCCGACTATGAACCAAGCGGACAGCCTGTTCGGCGTAACCATGCAAGAAAAGGGCGTTTCCAAAATCGTTTCCGTCAAGCTTTCGGAGGTTGAAAGCCGTCTGGGCGCGGGCACGGTAGAATAAAAGGAAAAAGGCAGTACTTATGGGTATTTTTGATAAACTGTTCGGCGCGCTGAAAAAGACAAAAGACAATTTTGCGACCAAGCTCCGCGTGCTGTTTGCTAAAAACAAACTCGGTAACGAATTTTACGAGGAGCTGGAAGAACTCCTCATTTCCTCCGACGTGTCCGTCACGACAGCGGAAGAGGTCGTCGAGCGGGTAAAAGCGCAAGCAATCGCCGAAAAACTCAAAGACGAAGCGTACGTCACCGAACTGCTTCGCGGTATTTTAACGGAAATGCTGCAAGAATCGGAGGCCGAACCGCCCTCGTATCCTTGCGTGATTATGCTCGTAGGCGTAAACGGCGTGGGCAAAACCACGACGGTAGGCAAGCTGGCGCATTATTTCTTGTCCAAGGGCAAGACGGTGACGGTTGCGGCGGCGGATACCTTCCGCGCGGCGGCAAGCGAGCAGCTCGCTATCTGGGCGGATAGGGCAAAGGTTCGTATCGTCAAGCACGAGGAGGGCAGCGACCCCTCCGCGGTCATTTTCGACGCGGTATCATCGGCAAAAGCTAAAAAGACGGACGTCGTAATCGTAGACACGGCGGGACGGTTGCACGTAAAAGACAACTTAATGAACGAGCTTCGGAAAATGGATAGGGTAGTCACCCGCGAATATCCCGAAGCAGACTTTTTGAAACTGTTGGTGTTGGACGCGACGACGGGACAAAACGCGGTCAATCAAGCGCGCGTATTCGACGAAGCGGTGGAACTCGACGGTATCGTGTTGACCAAGCTCGACGGTACGGCGAAGGGCGGTTTTGTGTTCTCACTCTCCTCCGAGCTTTCCCTGCCCGTCATTTTCGCGGGCGTAGGGGAGAAAATGGAGGATTTGGAGTTTTTTGACAGTGCGTCTTTCGTTTCCGCAATTTTGTAAAAACGCTTTTTAGCCAAAGGCTTCACACAATATTGCCATTTTACAAGGAGGGAAAAAATGCCATATATCATTGAATGTAGCAACTTAACGAAAAAATACGACGACGTCGTAGCGTTGCGTAGCTTGCAGTTTTCCGTGCCCGACAAGGGCGGCATTATCGGTCTGTTAGGACCGAACGGCAGCGGCAAAACGACCTTGATAAAGCTGTTGACGGGCTTGCTTTCGCCCACGGACGGCAGAGCGTCTATCGCGGGCTATCCGATCGGCGTGGAAACCAAGGCGATCGTGTCCTATCTTTCGGACGCGCACGCGCTCAACAACGCGTACACGGTCACACAGGAATTAGAATATTTTTCCGACTTTTTCGCCGATTTCGACAAGGAAAAAGCGCTCCGTATGGTACGCGAGCTGGGCATTGACGAAAAACGCAAGGTAAAAGCCCTCTCCAAGGGCACGAAAGAAAAGATCGCGCTTATCTTAACGCTTTCGCGCTCCGCGCGCCTGTACATTTTGGACGAGCCGATTGCAGGCGTAGACCCCGCCGCGCGCGATTACATATTAGAAACGATTTTGTCGCACAAAAACGAAAATTCCACGATACTTATGTCCACGCATTTAATATCTGAAATCGAGCAGTATTTCGATTACGTGCTCTTTTTGAAAGAGGGCGAAGTGGTGTTGCACGGCGAAGCGGAGGAAATCCGTCAGCGCGAGGGCAAGAGTATCGACGCTTTGTTTAGGGAGGTATTCAGATGGACGATTTGACGGTCGGTTTAGAACAAAAACGCCCCTTCCCCGACGAGGACTACAAAAACGGTAACGTAAAAGCGGTACGGGGCAGAATACTCAAAAAATTGATGAAATACGAGCTGAAATCGCTCTTTTCGGGGCTTTGGATTGCCTTGGCGATCCTTGCGGGCACGACGCTGCTCGCGAGCGTTTTGCTGGGAGTCAACGGCGTGCATTTCAATTCGCCGAATCTCGACCCGTTCGACGTTTTGGGGATATATATGCTCTTTATTATGCTGTATATCTATTCGGTAGCCGCCGCCGTTATCGTGCCCGTGGCGATCGCGGGAAGCCGCTATTATAACAATTTCTTCAAGGACGAGGGGTATTTGACGTTCAGTATCCCCGCCACGGCGGAGGAGCATATCCTTTCCAAGCATTTAAGCGCTATTATCGCAACTTTAATCGGCGGTGTGTGCGCGCTCGTCAGCGTCATAATCGTTTCGCTTGTCAGCGATAGCTCGCTTGCTTATCTTTTCGAGGATAATTATATCGGCTTGCAGGGCTTTTCCAAGATAATGTATATTATCGAACAGGCGTTGATTGTGCTTACGGGGCTCGTTTGCGTGTTTTGCGTGTTGGGTGCGGCGTCCTGCTACGCGCAAAAATTCAACAAGCGTAAGGACTTTATTCTCCGTTTCGTTTTGTTTTACGTGATTTTTATGGTGGTATCCACAATCGTTTCCGTAATCGGCGGCGTGGAAATGTCCCTTTTCTTTATGAGCGAAGCAGGTATACATTTAAGCTCGTGGCTGACCTTGCTTGCGATTGCCGCCGTCACGCTGTTTTGTCTTTGGTACGAACGGAGAACGCTCAAATATAAATTGAACCTCAAATAATATGAAAATTGATATTTTGACCTTATTTCCCGAAATGTTTTCGGCAATGCAGGAGAGCATTTTAGGCAGAGCACAACGGGATAAAAAAATACAAATCAATATCGTGAATTTACGCGATTACACCGAGGATAAGCACTTAAAGTGCGACGATTATCCGTTCGGCGGCGGCGCGGGTATGGTAATGATGCCCCAACCGATCGGCAGTGCGATCGACGCGCTTGACCCCGAGCATAAGGCTTGGCGTATTTACACCTCCCCCAAGGGCGAGGTGTTTCGTCAGCAAAAGGTATTCGAGCTTTTAGAGCGCGAGCATCTGATTATTTTATGCGGACACTACGAGGGCGTTGACCAACGCGCGATCGATTTGTTTATCGACGAGGAAATATCCATAGGCGACTACGTTTTAACGGGCGGGGAATTGCCCGCAATGGTAATTGCCGATTGTGTTTCCCGTTACGTGGACGGGGTCATTAGCCCGTCCTCGCTGGTAGACGAAAGCTTTTCGGAAAATCGGCTGGAATATCCACAGTACACCCGTCCACAGGAATATAGGGGGCTTTGCGTGCCCGAGGTGCTCCGTAGCGGCGACCACGCAAAGGTGGACGCATGGCGTAGAGAGCAGTCCTTATTGCTCACGCAAAAACGCCGCCCTGATTTATTGAAATAGGAACGAGAAAATGAAAAACATACAATGGTTTCCGGGGCACATGACGCGGGCTATGCGCGATATGGAAGCAAAGCGCGACCTTTGCGACGGCGTCATTTGCGTTTTAGACGCGCGCGCACCCATTGCCACGGTCAATAAAAACTTAAAAAAAATATTCGGTGAAAAGCCCGTTTTGTTCGTTTTGAACAAGGCGGATTTGTCGGACGCGGCGAAAACGGACGGGTTTTTGAAATTATTTGAAGCCAAGGGCAAGTATTGCGTGAAATGCGATTCCACCAACCCCTCGTCCAAGCGTTTGCTTTTGCAAAAGCTGAACGCGATCACCGAAGAAAAACGCGCTCGCGCCGAAGCCAAGGGCTTGAACAAGACCTTCCGTTTTATGGTGGCGGGCATACCCAACACGGGCAAAAGCACGCTCGTAAACCTCATAAGCGGTCAAAAAAGAGCAAAGACGGGGGATAAAGCGGGGGTCACGCGCGACGTAAGATGGCTTCGTTGCGGTGCGTTCGATTTGTTGGACACGCCCGGAACTATGCCGCCCTCGTTCGACGACCAGTACCACGCAAGACACCTTGCCTATATCGGCAGTATCTACGACGATATTTTGGATATGGACGATATCGCGTTGGAGCTTTTGGGCGAGCTTGCCGCGCTGTACCCGCAATATCTCACCGAGCGTTACGGTATCACCGATTATACGGAAAAGCTGGGTATGTACGAGGCGCTTTGCAAGCGTCGCGGCTTTATCCTGCGCGGCGGTGAGTTTGATTACGAGCGGGGCGCAAAAGCCTTGATAGACGATTTTAGAAAAGGGCGCGTGGGCAAAATCTGCTTGGAAAATCCCGCCGATTATAAGGACTACGAATTATGAAAAAAATTTGGAACGCCGAAGAAAAATTGCGATACGAGCGCGCTTTGCTTGCAAAGGGCTGCCGTTATATCGCGGGAGTAGACGAGGTGGGCAGAGGTCCGCTTGCAGGTCCCGTCGTTTGCGCGGCGGTGATTATGCCGCTTGACGAGGGAAGCCTTGTCGAGGGCGTGGACGACAGCAAAAAATTGTCGGAGAAAAAACGCGAAACGCTTGCCGAGGCAATCAAAAAACGCGCGCTTTGCTATACGGTCGTGGAAATCGACGAAAAGACGATTGACGAAATCAATATTTTGGAAGCGACGAAGCTGGGTATGAAACGCGCGATAGAAACGCTTGCGATTACGCCCGATATCGTGCTCACCGACGGCAATATGACGATAGATATTTCTATTCCACAGCAAAGCGTTATCCACGGCGACGCGCTTTCGTACTCTATCGGCGCGGCAAGTATCGTCGCCAAGGTTTATAGGGACGGTTTGATGGACGAGTATGCAAAGAGCTATCCCGCGTACGCCTTTGACAAAAACAAGGGCTACGGCACGGCGGCGCATATCAGCGCGATAAAGGAGCAAGGCTTATGCCCTATTCACCGCAAGACGTTCACAAAAAAGTTTTAGGACAAAAGGGCGAAAGGCTCGTTGAAAAATACCTTCGGGAAAGAAAGTGTAAAATTTTGAAGCGCAATTATCGTACGCCCTTTGGCGAGGCAGACCTCGTCGTAGAGGACGGCGACGAAATCGTTTTCGTGGAGGTCAAGACCCGCTTGGGGGATGCGTTCGGCTCGCCCGCCGAGGCGGTGGGGAAAAGCAAGCAAAGCCGCTATTATAAAATTGCCGCCTACTACGGCAAGCAGACGGGGGAAGAGCCAAACGCCCGCTTCGACGTCGCAGAGGTGTACGCAAACGAAAAAATAAAATACGTAAAAAACGCGTTTTGAAAAACGCGTTTTTTTGCATTTTTTCGTTTTTTTGTTAAAATCGCGGAAGCCCTTGAAAATAAAGGGATTGCGACAATAAAAACGCTTTTTTTACAAAAGGCGTTTTTATTTTTTGACAAAATGTATGCTATAATAGGCTCAATCCCTTGAAAATAAAGGGCTTGCGAGATTTTTTATGGTCGTTTACGTCGAGTATGCTTTCTTGGAAAATTTTGTGTTGGACGGGGTACTTTTATACCTTTCCCTGATTGCTTCAAAAACGCCCGTCCGCGCGAAAAATCTGCTTTTTTCCGCGGCGATCGGCGCGCTTTTCGCCGTCGTCTATCCCCTGCTTGTCCTGCCCGATTTTTTGCTCTACGCCCTCAAAATTGCCGTGGGGCTATTGCTTTGTTTGATTGTGTTTTGGCGGTTAAAAGGTAAAAAGGAATGGGGCAGGTACGCGTTCATTTGCGTATGTTTCTTTCTCCTGACCTTTCTTTTTGGCGGGGCAATTACCGCCCTTGGCGCGGTGGGCGCGTGGGTATGGCTCGCGTTTGTCTTTTTAAGCGTTTTTAGCGTGCTTTTGATAAAAAAATTGTATGAAAAACGGGCGCGGGAAAAGTACGTTTACGATTGCGAAATCGCTTATAAACAAAGGCGTGTAGCGGTTTTGGGTTTTTATGATAGCGGCAATTTCGCCCGCTTTCAAGATGCTCCCGTTTGCTTTATTTCGCCTGAGCTGATCTTTGACCTTTTTGAAGAGGTCGCGCTTGGAAAAGAGGCGGGGCAGGTATGCGACGAAATCGCGATAACGACGGTAAACGGGGTGAAAAAGACGCGGCTTTTCAAGGGCGAGCTGACGATAAAAGAAAAGCAAGCTTTTTGCGTCAAAGAGGTATATTTTGCCCCCGCTGTGAATATGTTATCCAGAGGGTATAAATTGTTGTTAAATTCCCGTATTTTCGAGGAAACGGGGAAAGAGAGGTAGGCTATGAATTTTACGGAAATCTTGCAAATTTTTTTGCAAAAAATCAATTTTTTAGAGGCGAAAAATACAGTCGATTACGTTTGCGGCGACGGCGAAGCGTTGCCGCTGCCGCTCTCTGCCGAGGAGGAGGGGGAAACCTTGCGTATTATGGCGGAGGGCGAGGAGCAGGAGCGCGAAAAAGCCAAATCCGAGCTGATTCAGCGCAATCTCCGCTTGGTGGTGTATATCGCCCGAAAATTCGACAATACGGGGGTGGAGAACGACGATTTGATATCTATTGGCACAATCGGCTTGATAAAGGCAATCAATTCGTTCAAAACAGACAAAAATATCAAGCTTGCGACCTACGCTTCAAGGTGTATCGAAAACGAAATTTTGATGTATCTGCGGCGTTGTGCGAGGCTGAAAAGCGAGGTTTCCTTCGACGAGCCGCTCAACACCGATTTTGAGGGGAACGAGCTGCTTTTGTCCGACGTTTTGGGCACGTCCGCCGATACCGTGTACGGGGATATCGAGTCCAACGCCGAAAAGGAGCAGCTCAAAGAGGCGTTGAAAAAATTGAGCGAGCGGGAACGGAAAATTATGTTTTTGCGCTTCGGGCTTGGCGGTGCGGAGGAGATGACGCAAAAGGACGTTGCCGACCTTTTGGGCATTTCGCAAAGCTACATATCCCGTTTGGAAAAGAAAATCATTCAACGCTTAAAAAAGGAAATCGCCAAAATGGAATGAAAAAACGCCCCTCCGCTAAAGCGGAGGGGCGAAAAAATTTAATTTTACAGCAGCTCTTGCTGGTTTTGCCATATCCACATAATCAGACGGTGGGGAAGAAGCTTTACAAGCAACGCTTGGCTTTTTGCCACGAAGCCGTGAATGGAAACGTCGCGTTTTTTGTTTTTGAGGTCCTTCCACGCGCGCTTGACGATTTGTTGCGGCTCGTACATGACCGCGTACTTTTTGACCACCGTCTTTTCGTCGGGGTTGATGGCGCGGTCGAAAAACGCCGTTTTCGTCCAGAACGGACACACGCAAATACAGCGCGCCTTGCGCTCCTTGCGAAGCTCCTTGTTCAAGGCTCTGCCATAGGAAAGGACAAAGGCTTTCGTTGCCGCGTAGGTCGCAATATAGGGAATGGGCTGGAACGCCGCCACCGAGGCAATCAGCATCACCACGCCGCCCTCGCTCATATACGGGTACGCCGCCTTGGTAATCCCCACGATAGAACGGCAGTTGAGGTCGACCATATTCTGCAAAACTGCGTTGTCGTCGTCCGAAATGCCGCAAAACCGCCCGAAGCCCGAAGCACAGATGAGGTATTTGATGCTCGGCGTTTCCGCTTGAAAAGCGGCTTCCAGCGCGGTGATGGCTTCCGTTTTGGAAAGGTCGAGCGGGAATACGCGCAAAGGCAGGGGGGAAAGCGTGCGAAGCGCGTTGAGCTTGTCCTCGCTTCTGGCGACGACCCAAATTTCGTCCAGCTCGTCCTTTTTGTCGTTGAGGGAAAGGAAAAATTCCTTGCCGATACCGCTGGATGCGCCGGTGACGATGGCGATTTTTTTCATTGTTCATTCTCCTTTTGCCGTTTTTTCGTGAGCAGGATCGCAGGAAGGGTGACGAGATACGCCACCGCGCTGAAACCCAAAATATACGCGAGTAAAAACACGGGGTAGGGCGCGACGCTTTGGATATAATCCAAGAAAGGGAAAACGCAAGTTTCGTAAGGGGAGATGAAGAACATATTAACGCCTTCCTCCATACTCACGAAATGATAAAACAGAATATTCATGGTTAAGGCGATCGCCGCTGCAACGAGAAAGACGGGAACGGCTTTCAAGACCGTTGTGTGCTTTGGCTTGGCTTTGCCCGAAGCGTGGGTCAAAACGCCCACGAGCACCATTGCGCCGTGGTGTACCATGGTTTGGATATTGATGCCTATCGTTTCGATATACACCGTTGAGGGATAGACCATTACCGCCGCGCCCGCAAAGAGGGCGTAGCTCCCCAAAAAGGCACGGAACGCGTCGCGGATTTTCGTTTGCTTGCGGAAAATCAGCGCGAGCGGCATTACGTAGAGGGGCGTGGAACAAAATTGAAAGGGGAAGGAGTACCATTGATAGGACCAAGTATCCGTTTCCCAGTCGTAGGAAAAGTTGAACTGCTTGTACAGCTCAAACAGGACGAGCACGCCCGTCGTAATCGCCAAGAACAGGTCGTATTGATTGTCGGAAAAACGACGGCATTTCAAGACGACGAGCACGGAAAGCGCGACGACGATGGCAAGACAGATGAAGTGATATAAACCGAACGTGCTCGGGCGGGGCATTTGCCCGTCAAGAGCGGCGGCAATCGTCTGTAAAAAGCTTTTTTGTGTGAGTAAACTATTTAATATCGCCATAAAATTTCCTGTATCTAAAATTAGTATTCCGCGCTTTCAATCACGCCGCCACCAAGACAGTTTATGCCGTCGTAAAGCACCGCGTATTGACCTTCCGTAACGGCGCGTTGCGGCTCGGCAAAGTCTATGCGTAGGGTTTCGTCTGCGTTGATATGCACCCGCACTTTTTGGTCGGGCTGGCGGTAACGGAATTTTGCGCTACATTCGAAGTCGGTCAAGGCGGTTTTTTTAGGTATCCAGTTGAACTGTGACACCGCGCAAGCCTTGGAATATAAAGGCGTTTCGTCGCCGTGCGAAACGTAGAGGATATTGTTTTGCAAATCCTTTCTAACGACAAACCATCTGCCGCCTTCTTCTTCGCCCTTGATACCGCCAAGCTCTAATCCGCGGCGTTGTCCGAGGGTGTAGTACATAAGCCCCATATGTTCGCCAACTTGTTTCCCTGAAAGGTCGAGGATTTTGCCTTTTTGGGCAGGCAGGTACGAGTTTAAGAACTTTCTAAAGTTTCTTTCCCCGATAAAGCAAATCCCCGTGCTGTCCTTCTTTTTGGCGGTGGCAAGGCCATGCTTTAAGGCAATTTCACGGATTTCAGGCTTTTCCATATCCTGCAAGGGGAACAAAACGTCCTTCAATTGATTTTGAGAAAGTTGATTTAAGAAATACGTTTGGTCTTTATTTTGGTCTTTTGCTTTTTGGAGTAAATGTATTCCGTTTTCGTGGGAAATTTTACAGTAGTGTCCCGTGGCGATATAGTCCCCGCCAAGGCGTTTCGCCTCTTCAAGAAAGGGCCCAAACTTAATTTCCCGATTGCAAAGCACGTCGGGGTTGGGGGTTCTGCCTGCTTTATATTCGGCAAGGAAGTAGGAGAAAACTCTATCCATGTATTCCTTTGCGAAGTTGACGGTGTAGTAGGGGATATCGAGGACGGAGCAAACCCTGCGCACGTCAGCGTAATCATCCTCGGCGGTACAGCAACCGTTTTCGTCGTTTTCTTCCCAGTTGAGCATAAAAAGACCGATAACGTTGTAGCCCTGCTCTTTCAAAAGGAGCGCCGCAACCGAGCTATCCACGCCGCCGCTCATACCGATAACGACTGTTTTTGCCATACTGTCACCTCCGTTTTTGTCGTATTCCTGCCCATTATAGCATAGTGTAGCGAAAAACGAAAGCGAAAAGAGGGGGAAGGGAAAATATTTTAATAAAATTTGAAATTGCCCTTGAAATGCTTGCAAGCGGCGAGGAAAAATAGTAAAATAAAGGGGCTTTCAAAAGAATAAGCGCCCGTAGTCTAACTGGATAAAACCTCGGCCTCCGACGCCGACGTTGTGGGTTCGAGCCCCGCCGGACGCACCAAAAAATCCCCTGCCTGTCAAGGTGGGGGATTTTTGTGGGTATGACGGATTAGACGAGAAACCACGGTTCGCGCGAGCAAGCCAAAAGCTTGCGATGCTTTGCCGAGGGTCCGCTTGCGGAAACGGCAATTTCCCGCCAGGCGCACCATAAAGAAACCATAATATTGATAC
>JAZNGH010000006.1:0-11585 GCA_045576335.1 Candidatus Scatosoma sp. | reverse complement strand
CGAAAGGAGCAAACAAAATGGCAGGTAAAGTAATTGGTATCGACCTTGGTACGACGAACTCGTGCGTGGCGGTTATGGAAGGGGGCGAACCCGTCGTAATCACGAACGCGGAAGGGGCGAGAACGACTCCCTCCGTCGTGTCTTTCCAAAAGGACGGATCTCGTGTAGTAGGGCAGGTTGCAAAGCGTCAGGCGGTTGCAAATCCCGACAAGACGGTCATTTCCATCAAAAGACATATGGGGTCGGATTATAAAGTAAAAATCGAAGATAAGGAATATTCTCCGCAGGAGATCTCCGCAATGACGCTTGCAAAGCTCAAAGCGGACGCAGAGGCGTATTTAGGGCAACCTGTAACCGAAGCGGTTATCACGTGTCCCGCGTACTTCTCGGACAGCCAACGTCAAGCGACGAAAGACGCAGGGAAGATTGCAGGCTTGAACGTTCTCCGTATCATCAACGAGCCGACGGCGGCTGCGCTTGCGTACGGGCTTGATAAAGACAAGGGCGGAAAAGTTATGATCTACGACCTTGGCGGCGGTACGTTCGACGTTTCCATTTTGGAAATTTCCGACGGCGTATTCGAAGTTTTGGCGACGAACGGCGACACCAAGCTCGGCGGCGACGACTGGGATAACAAGATTATGCAGTATCTCGTAGACGAGTTCAAAAAAGACAAGGGTATCGATTTGTCCAAGGACAAAATGGCGATGCAGCGTTTGAAGGAAGCAGCTGAAAAAGCGAAAATCGAGCTTTCGGGTATGGGCTCTACCAACGTGAATTTGCCCTTCATTTCTATGAGCGCGGACGGTCCTCAACACCTTGATATCACGCTCACCAAGCAGAAATTTGAAACGATGACGGCAGATTTGCTCGAAAGAACGGTTGCGCCCATGAAAGCGGCTATGCGCGACGCGGGGCTTTCGTACAGCGATATCGACAAGGTAATCCTCGTCGGCGGCTCGACGCGTATGCCCGCCGTCGTTGCAAAGGTAAAGGAAGTTACGGGCAAAGAGCCGTTCAAGGGCATCAACCCCGACGAATGCGTGGCAATCGGTGCGGCTGTACAAGGCGGCGTATTGACGGGCGAAGTAAAGGACGTCTTGCTTTTGGACGTTACCCCGCTTTCGCTTGGTATCGAAACGCTGGGCGGCGTATTCACGCGTATCATTGACAGAAACACGACGATTCCCGTAAAGAAGAGCCAAGTATTCTCCACGGCGGCAGACAACCAAACGAGCGTGGATATCCACGTATTGCAGGGCGAACGCGAATTCTGTAAAGACAACAAAACGCTTGGCAACTTTATGTTGACGGGCATTGCTCCCGCTCCCCGCAGTATACCGCAAATCGAAGTTACCTTCGATATCGACGCAAACGGTATCGTGCACGTAACGGCACAGGATAAGGGTACGGGCAAGTCCACGGATATCACCATTACCTCTTCCACCAACCTTTCCGAGGAAGAAATCGATAAGGCGGTTAAGGAAGCGGAGCAGTTCGCGGAAGAAGACAAGAAGCGCAAGGAAAAGGTAGAAAACAAGAACAAGCTTGACGGTATGATTTTCTCCGTTGAACAGACGATGAAGGAAGCGGGCGACAAGCTTGACGAAAACGATAAGGCTACCTTGCAGGCGGCAATCGACGCGGCGAAGAAGGAGCTTGAAAGCGAGGACGACGAGCGTATCAAGGCGGCTTACGACAAGCTTATGCAGGACGTTCAGCCGGTATTTGCGAAGCTCTATCAGCAGGCGGGCGCACAAAGTCCCGACGCGGGCGCAAGCAACGAGGGCGATACGGAATTTCATCAATAATCCGTGTTCAACGCGTACACGGTAGGCGCGAAAGAATGAAAATGCGGTTCGGGTTTGGCGATTTTTTGTCAAACCCGTATACCATATAAGGTGCTATTATGGCAGAGAAGAAAAATTATTACGAAACACTCGGTGTGGATAAAAAAGCGACGCCCGACGAGATAAAATCGGCGTATAGAAAGCTTGCAATGAAATACCACCCCGACAGAAACCAAGGCAACGCGGAGGCGGCGGAGAAATTCAAGGAAATTAACGAGGCGCATGAAACGCTGTCCGATCAGCAAAAACGCGCAGCGTACGATTATGAGCTGGAACACCCTGGTATGGGCGGCTTCGGCGGCGGTGGCGGTTTTGAGGGCTTCGGCGGCTTTGGGGATATTTTCAGCGATATTTTCGGCGGCGGATTCGGGTTTGGCGGCGGCGCACGCGCGGCGCGCTCGGAGGTCGGCGAAGATATTCAAAAGGAAATGACGCTGTCCTTTATGGACGCTGCAAAGGGCTGCAAGAAAACGCTTTCGTATATGCGAAACGAAAGCTGCTCGGCTTGCCGTGGTACGGGTGCGAAGAACGGTACGGAATACACCACTTGTTCAAGATGCCAAGGTCAAGGCGTGGTGCAACAAGTGCAAAACACTATGTTTGGGCGTACCATTCGCCAAACCGTTTGCCCCGAATGTGGCGGTAACGGGCGTACGATTAAGGAAAAATGCCCCGACTGTAAGGGAAGAGGCTATCAGCGCAAGGAAACGAGCGTCACGATTGAAATTCCCGCGGGCGTGGATACGAATAGCTATATGAAGAAAAAGGGCTTTGGTCAAGCCGCGCCAAACGGCGGTCAAGCGGGCGATTTGATTATCGTATTCCGCGTCGAGCCGCATAAAATGTTCGTGCGCGACAGATTTGATTTGAAGCTGGATTTGCCTATTTCGTTCAAGACGGCGGCACTCGGCGGTACGGTGAAAGTGCCGACCGTAGACGATACTTTTGAGTTTACCATCCCCGAGGGCACGCAAAGCGGACAGGTCTTTACCGTACGGGGTAAGGGTATTCGCTCCGCGCGCGGCGGAACGGGTAACCTCATTTTACGCGTGATTGTGGAAGTTCCGACGCGGCTTTCGCGCGATCAAAAACGCGAGATTGAAAAGCTGGATAAAGAAATTGAAATCAAGCAGCACGAAAGAATGAGAAAATACGCGGATAATATGGAAGCGTTATACGGTGAAAAGCCGTTTGAAAAATGATATAACGCCCCGCGGCTTATGCAAGCCGCGGGGCATTTCACACCCGCGTTTTGCTTGACTTTATATCGGGGAAAGTTTATAATAAAAGAAAAAAGGTTTTTGCGTTATGAAATATATTGAGCTTACCGTACATACCACGAGCGAGGCGAGTGAAATCGTTTCGGATATTATGTGGAATTATACCGATTACGGCGTGACCATTTGCGATCGCGCGGATATTATCGCTTTGCAAACGGCAAAGGAAAGCACCTTTTGGGATTATATGGACGACGAGCTTTCGCTTGATAAACAGCCCTCCGACGTGCTTGTGAAATGCTACGTTGCCGAGGATATCGCGGGGCAATATATTCCCGCTATTTTGCAGGATATCCAAGACGCAAAAGTGCGAAGCGAGGGCTTCGTGCCGTTCGGAACGTTAGAGGATACCAAAAGAACTGTGGACGGCGACGACTGGATAGACGTTTGGAAAAAGCATTTTAGACCCATTCATCTTGGAAAAATCGTGATCGTGCCCGAATGGATTGAATATGCGCCAAGGGCAGACGAAAAGGTCGTGCTATTGGATTCGAATATGGCGTTTGGTACTGGCGAACACGAAACGACCTCTATGTGCGTGGAACTGATGCAGGAGTATATCCGCCCCTCGTCGGTATGTATCGACGTGGGCTGTGGCAGCGGGATTTTGGGCATTTCCGCCATCAAACTGGGCGCGGAAAAGGCGTACCTGACGGATATTGACCCGATCGCGGTGGAAAGCGCGCTGCATAACGCGAAGCTCAACCAAGTAGACGGTAAAACAGTCGTGGCACATTCCAATCTTTTGGATAACGCCGATATCAAGGGCGATATTATGATGGCGAACATTACGGGCGAGGTGTTGAAAATGCTTGCGCCGTCTATCCCTAAAAACCTAAAAAAGGACGGCGTGCTGATTTTGAGCGGCATTATCGAAAGCCGCTTGGAAATGGTGAAAAACGCATACGAGGCGGTGGGTATGCAGGTCACTGTTGAAAAGAGAAAAGGGGAATGGTTCGCCCTCGTTTTGAAAGCCGTTTAACGAAAGGCTCTGTCCCAACACTCGGTTGATTTTTGACGGAAAAACGCTTGTCTTTCTTGCGTTTTTCTCGTCAAATCGTGCAAAGCACTAATCAACCATTTATTGTGACATCACCTAAAAAGGAGTATACCGTGTCTGCATTGAAGCGTTTTTTTGTGGATAAAATAGAAGAGTTGACCGAGCTTTGCGGCGAGGAGTTCGAGCACGCGAAAAACGTGCTCCGTATCGGCGTGGGTGCGGAGGTGATTTTGCTGGATAACAGCGGCAAGGAATACACCGCTGTCGTAGCTTCGGTCGAAAAAAAGCGTATGCTGCTCAACGTCGTGCGGACAGAGGTCGGCGAGCGGGAGGCAAACGCCGACGTTTGCCTGCTGTTCGGGTACTTGAAGAACGCCGACAAAAACGAGTTTATCGTACAAAAGGCGGTGGAGCTGGGCGTGAAGAAAATTGGCGTATTTTCGTCGGAATTTTCTTCGGCGTATATGAACGCAAATAAGCTGGAACGCTTGAATAAAGTAAGCAAAGAGGCGGCGAAGCAATGCTTGCGCGCTACCGCGCCCGAAATTGTGTATTACGACACGCTGGACGAGGCGTTGACTGCCGCGACGGGCTATCAAAACAAGCTTTTCGCGTGTGAATTTGCACAAAAGAGTGATTTGGAGCTTGCAAATATCAGCGGCGATACGGCAATCGTAATCGGGAGCGAGGGAGGTTTTTCTCGCGCGGAGGCTGACCTTGCGAAACAAAAGGGCTATGCGTTCGTGTCGCTTGGGAAACGCATATTGCGCGCGGAAACGGCGGCGGTCAGCTTGACGGCGGTCGTGATGTACGCCTTGGGAGAGCTT
Organism: Candidatus Scatosoma sp.; assembly: GCA_045576335.1. Classification (GTDB taxonomy): domain Bacteria; phylum Bacillota; class Clostridia; order Christensenellales; family Borkfalkiaceae; genus Scatosoma. The sequence goes on along the minus strand of JAZNGH010000006.1, from coordinate 6,631 downwards.
AGATGAAAGCAGTGGTTTTTACGCTTGGGTGCAAGGTCAACGACGTGGAAAGCGGGTCGATTATTCGCGGCTTAAAGGAAATGGGCTACGCCGTTTCAAGAGAGCTTGAACCTGCCGATTTGTACGTCATCAATACCTGTGCCGTGACCACGGAAGCGGAGCGGAAAAGCCGTCAAACGATAGGGCGGGCGTTGAAATATAATTCGAAAGCAAAGGTAATCGTTTGCGGGTGTGCTTCGGAGAAATCCCCGTCGGCGTTCTTGGAGAAAAACGTGTTTGCCGTCTTGGGAACAAAGCGGAAAAACCGCGTTTTGGAAATCGCGGCGTCGGGCTTTGAAGAAGCGTTTGGCGGGGGGCAGGTATGCGTTGAAAATACGCCGTATGAGGAAATGCTCGTGCCTGAATGTCTGAAAACGCGTAATTTTGTGAAAATTCAGGATGGGTGCAACCGTTTTTGTTCGTATTGCGTGATACCCTATCTTCGGGGCAGAAGCCGCTCGCGGAGCGTAGAGAGTGCGGCGGCGGAAATCCTGCAAAGCCAAGCCTTGGAAACAGTGGTGACGGGCATTGACATTTCGGCGTACGAGGACGAAAAGGGTCGAGATATCGCCGAGCTTTTGCTTGCAGTCAAGGACGCGGATACGCGTATACGCTTGGGGTCTATGGAAATCAGTATGATTACGCCGCGCCTTTTACAGGTTTTGCGGGGGATCAAGTCTTTCGCACCGCAATTCCATTTGTCGCTGCAAAGCGGTTCGAACGCCGTTTTGAAAAGTATGAACAGGCATTATACGCGGGAAGAATATCTGGAAAAATGCGAAATGATTTATCGCGCGTTTCCAAACGCGGGCATCACGACGGATATTATCGTCGGCTTCCCAACGGAAACGGAGAAGGATTTTTTGCAATCGCTTGCAATCGTCGAAGAGGCGGGTTTTTCGCAAATTCACGCCTTTCCCTATTCCCCGCGCGAGGGCACGAATGCGTATAAAAAGTATAAGGAGCTTCCGCACGCGGTGAAAAAGGAGCGCGTGGAGCGTATTCTTGCCGTCGGGGCGAAGCAAAAGGAAAAATACCTGCAAGGCTTTTTAGGCAAGACGCTGGAAATCGTGCCCGAAAGCTTCGACGGGACGTATACGGAGGGGTACGCGGAGAATTATATTCGCGTGTACGCCGTTGGGGAATTGCCAAAAGAGCGGGTACAGGTACGCGTTGAAGGTTTGCTTAAGGACGGCGTGAAAGCCGTTTGTATATAGGAAAAGGAGATAAAAAATGGAGAACTGTATTTTTTGTAAAATCGTTGCAGGGGAAATTCCCTCACCGAGATTGTACGAGGACGAAAAGATGATTGTAATTCGCGATATCGAGCCGAAGGCGAAATTACATTATCTTTGTATTCCCAAAACGCATTTTGCCCGTTTGAATGAAATGGACGAGGCAAAAGCGGAAATCGTGAAGCACTGCTTTCAGGTCATTCCGACGCTGGAAGAAAAGCTGGGCTTGGGCGAGGGGTATCGCGTGATTATCAATCAGGGCGATAACGGCGGACAGACCGTGCCGCATTTGCATATCCATTTGCTCGGCGGTGAAAAGCTCGGCGATTTTTGATGGTATAAAAACAAAATAATTTGGCTATAATCCCTTTCGCGAAAGATCGCGGGAGGGATTTTTATGTTTTTTTATCGTTTGCGGGCGTTTTTTACATTGCTCGTGGCGGTTGCGATAACCTTGCTTTTGGGTATGGGCATACGCGTTTTCCGCGTTTCGAAATTTGCCGATATACAGGGCGAGCACGCGTTTTATCTGTATTCCGCTTCTTCGCAAGCCAAACGCGTTAACGCGCTTGCCGTGCAGGATATTTTCTTCGTTACGGGTGAAAGCGTGGGATTTACCGCCGAGGAAAACGGCGAAACGCTTGCGCGGGAGCTTGCGGCGCGCTACGGCGCGGAAATTTTGCTTTGCGAGGAGGCTTGCGGGGTGATTTCCTATTATGCGTATACACCCGTTTGGAGTGAGCGCGTATGCGTGGAGGGGCAAGCCGTCAATTTGCATATCGCCGTTCGCGGAAACGCTTGCGTCGTGGGAAGTCCGATTATTTTCGGCGGTTTTTGAAAAATTTTTAGAAAGAGGTATAAAAGCCGAAAAAGGGGAAAACATTTACATACAAAGTTTTTCGGAGGATTAAAAAAATGCAAGAACGTAAAGACAAAGAGCAAGAAAAGGCGACGAGAAAGCGTAGGGTTTTGAACAAGGAAAAGAGATTTTATCTGTTTACCGCTTTGGGCTGTGCGGCGGCTTTGAGCGCAATCGTAATCGTGGCGGTTGCCGTTTCCAACGCAAACAAGATGAACGGCAATCAAGCACAGGGAGGCAATTCGGGCAGTCAAACCGAGCAGCCGGGCAATTCGTCGGACGAGGGCAATAACAACGACAACGAACAAGTGGTCGTCACCCCGCAAGGTATGGTAATGCCCTTGGAAACGGTGAACGTTTCCAACGAGTACGGTTTTTATCATAATCAGACCTTGAATTCGTATTATGAGCATAAGGGTATCGATTTTGTGGCGACGGCGGGAACGGAGGTTTTGGCTGTGGAAGCGGGTGTAATCGAAAGCATTTATAAAGAGGACTTGCTTTCGGGTACGCAAATCGTAATCGACCACGGCGAAGGCTTAAAATCGTTGTACCGTTTCGTAGAGGAAACGGAGGGGTTAAAGGTCGGCGATAGCGTGGAAAAGGGCGAGGTGATTGCGACGGTTGCAGATGCTAACGGCGACGAGTACAAGGACGGTGCACACCTGCACTTCGAAATCGTCAAAAACAATATCAACGTCGATCCTGCTATCTATTTGACGCTAGAAGAAAAATAAAGGAAAAGACCGACGGGTTTACCGTCGGGCTTTTCGTTTGTAAAATACGGGTATATTCACACAGCGCGGTGCATACAATATCTTGTCCGAGGGAGGGAACGGGATATGAAAAAATGGATATGCGCGGTGTTGGCAATCATTATCGGCTTGGGAACGGTTGGCGCGGTAAGTGCTTGTGAAAAAAAGGCGGAGGTGACTACCAGGTACGAGATTACGGCGGAGTACGTGCCTGAAACGGGTACGCTTCGCGGGGCGAGTAAGGTAACCTTTGAAAATCCGACGGATAACGAGATATCCGTCTTGAAATTTCAGCTATACCCCAACGCGTACAGAAAGGACGCGTTGTACCGTCCCGTGTCAAAAACTTGTCAAAGCGTTGCCTATTACGCGGGGGAGAGTTTTGGCGAAATGGTCATTTCCTCGGTTAACGGCGCGAAAAACTGGGAAATTATGGGCGAGGACGAAAATATTTTGTACGCGTATTTGGAACGTTCGTTATTTCCCGACGAACGGGTGGTGCTCGATATCGGGTTTATGGTAAAGCTTGCGAAGGTTTCGCACCGCACGGGAATTACGCAAAATACGGTCAATCTCGGCAATTTCTTTCCCGTTTTGTGCGGTATTAAAAACGACGCGTTCTACGAAACCGTTTATTATTCGGACGGCGACCCCTTTTACAGCGATTGCGCCGATTATACCGTGACCTTAAAAACGCCCAAGGAATACGAGGTCGCCTCCACGGGCACAATGGTTTCCGAACGTACGCTGGAAAGTAAGCAGGAGCATACTATGTCTGCAACGAACGTGCGGGATTTTGCAATCGTCCTCTCCGATAAATTCCAAACGGTAAGCCGCGAGGTGAACGGAAAAACGCTGTTTTACTATTATTTCAACGATAAAAACGCCGAGGAAACGCTTGGTTTGGCGGCAGACGCGTTTGCGTATTACGAAAGCACGTTCGGGACATATCCGTATCCGCAATATACCGTAGTGCAGACGGGTTTTTGCTACGGCGGTATGGAATATCCCGCGCTGTCTATGATTTCGGATGCGCTCACGGCAGAGGAAAAGACGCGGGTAGTTGCGCACGAAACGGCACATCAATGGTGGTATGCCATCGTGGGCAGTGATCAAATCGAAAACGCGTGGCAGGACGAGGGGCTTGCCGAGTATTCCGCACTTACTTTTTTTGAAAGCTGCGAAAAATACGGCGTGACGCGGGAGGAAGCGATTGCGGAGGCACTCAAAGAGTATCGCTCCTATTACGACGTTTACGGCAGCGTTTTGGGGCGTACAGATACGAAAATGACGCGGCATTTGAAAGATTATTTGAGCGATTACGAGTATAAATGCTTGGCGTACGATAAGGCGGTGGTGATGCTGGATACTTTGCGCAAAAGCGTGGGGGATAATAAATTTTTTGCGGCCTTGAAAAAATATTATCACGATAACGCCTTTTTGGTGGCTTCGACGGGCGATCTTGTCGGCGCGTTTGAAAAGTCGGGCGCGGACGTAAGCGGCTTTTTTGACAGTTTTTTGGAGGGAAAAGCGATTTTATAGTTAAAATCGTTTGCAAAAAACGCGTTTTGGGCGTATAATGGTGATAGTGAATGTGGACGGAAGAAAAAGATGCCTTTTTTACAGTATAAATGCACAAAATGCGGAAAAAAATTCGACGAATTAGTCAAGTCGTATTTGGACGAAGTGAAATGCCCCGATTGCGGCGGGGGTACCGTTCGCGACTACGCGGGGGATATGTACTCGGCGACGGGAAAACAGTCCAAAAAATGCTCGGGGAATTGTAAAACTTGTAGTGGGTGTAAATAAAAAATAACGGTGCGAAATCAAACGATTTCGCGCCGTAAGCTTTATTTTCTGTAAAACGTTCTGCCTTGGTCTTGCGTAATCCAGCGGTTATTGAATTCGTCGGTGAACTCTTCGGCGTTGTTCATCAAATCCCGCCCGTAGTGCTTCAAGGTGTGCACTTGTCCGCCGTCGTTTATCGTAAAGGTTTGGTCGTACCAATTGCTCCCGCCTATATCCGTTGCATTGCGTAAGCCGACGAACAGCTTGAAAAGCGTGACGATAATAAAAACTCCTACGACGATAATTACAACGATTGCCAGCGCGACGGAAAGAATGGGAAGCAGCACGGAAACGGGAATACAGAGCGCTTCAAGAATTTTCTTTTCCGAACGGCAAAGCTTGAAAAACAAGAATACGTAGGAAATCTGCCCCGTTAGAGCGGAAAGCACGTAGGTCGCTACGGGGTCTGACCCGCCGATTGAAAGGGAACTTCCGAGCAAGTCCTTTACGCCGTTGAGTACGATAAAATAAATTACGTCCAAAACCACGAAGGCGAGCGCGGAAATAATCAAGCACGCCATTTTTTGCCTTGCCGAAAAGGCTACGCCTTTGCTGATCGCAAAATAAAATCCAAGCGCGGGTGTAAAGCATAACATACACATAAACAGCATACCGTTCGACGGATTTGCTTGCGTAAGCAGTAGCGTACCCAAAAGAGAAAATAAAAACAATATGCCGAAAATGACCGTCATAACGACGGCGACGGCTGACAATTTCTTCTCTTTACTAATGTTGTTCATAATAAACCTCCAAAAAATATTATACGTAAAACGTATATTTATTGTATCATACGGAAAACGTATAAGTCAAGCATTTTTTATTCGGAAATCGTATATAATTTATACGAGGAGGATTAAAAATGAGCTTTTGTGAGAATTTAAGGAGAGAAATGCGATATCGGGCAATATCGCAAACCGCGCTTGCCGAGAGGTTGAATACTTCACAGGCGACGATTAGTCGGTGGACAAAGGGAATTAACGAGCCTGATTTTCAAACGCTTTTTTTGCTTTGTGAGATTTTGGAAACCACGCCGAACGAGTTGTTGGGTTGGGAAAATTAAACGGGGAAACAGAAACCCGTTTTTTATTTTCGGCATTTTGGTAAAAAGTAAAAAATACCGTTGCGGTATTGATAAATTGCTTGACAGAAATTCACAAAAAGTATATACTTAAATAGTATAGTATATAAGGAGAGTGTTGTTATGTATTGGTTGGAGGATTTTCGTGATTGGCTGGATGAGCACGCAATTCATAATATTTTGATAGGAATTGCTTGTTTTGTGTTATTTTTCATTCTTGGCGGGATTGGAGCTGGGATGCAAAATACAATACCAGTATTGATGATTGGCGCGGTTTTGGTCTTGGTTGGCGGTGCAATTTTTGTTTTGCTTGGGCTTATCGGGCTTGTAATACGCGCGATACTGTTTATAATCGATTTGTTTTAACGAGCGACGAGAATATTTGCGACGTATTCTATAAAAGGAAATAAAAACAAAACGGCGGTTGTGTTAAACAACCGCTGTAAATTTTTATAAAAATGAGAAACCAAACGGTACGCGCGCGACATATTATATATTATAGCGCAAAAATGGAATAAAGTGCGTGCAATTTGAAAAAAATAAAAAAAGTATAAAAAAAATTCAAAATTTTTTCAAAAAACGCTTGACATTCTTTTTGGGAATATGGTATTATGTTTAGGCTGTCGATTGACGAGAGCGTTTTTCGAATGGCAAACTCTCTGTTGAGAGTAGAAGAGAAGATTAACAACTGCATAGCAAATTAGTCAAAAAGTTTTTATTTTTTGAAAGGAAAATAAAGACGAGTACGAAAAGGCAAAAGAATTTTCATATTGAAAGTAAAGCTAATTTGGTTAATAAGCATAAGAGAGTATAGCAA
>JAZNGH010000005.1:0-42571 GCA_045576335.1 Candidatus Scatosoma sp. | reverse complement strand
GGTGGGCGGAAACAACGGGACAACGACTGGCGATACGGCGACGATCGGCGCGGCGGCAAAGGCGTTCTTTAACGATGGTCAGGAAACGGCGGTTATGCTGACGGCTTCCGACAGTGCAAGCGGAGACTTGGGTACGCTGAGCACGACCCATGCGAAATATTGGTATGCTGCGATGTCTTATACGAAAAAAGATTGACGGTAAAAAAGAATAAAAAATAAGGTGATGCGTTTGGGGTACGGATTGCAACGTCCGTATTCCAAACGTATTCCAAAATAAAAAGAATTATTGAAACGAGGTGTTTTTATGAAGGTCATAGAGAAAATAGCGGAAAAACAAGCAAACATTTGGGATAAAGATGGAGTAACGATTGCATTTTTGGGTGATAGTGTTACGCAGGGTTGTTTTGAATGTTATATGATAGACGACGTTCGTTTGGACACGGTTTTCGATTATGAATCTGCATATAGCACGAGATTAAAGCAAATGTTGAATTTGCTTTATCCAAGAGTACAAGTTAACGTTATCAACAGCGGTATCAGCGGAGATAATGCTATACACGGTTTTGAGCGTTTGGATAAAGACGTTTTGCGCTATGCCCCCGATCTTGTGGTGGTTGCCTTTGCCTTAAATGATAGCACGGGGGGAGAACAAGGTTTGGACGGATATGCAACCGCCTTGAAAAACATCTTTACAAAAGTAAAAGAAAATGGGGCGGAGTGTATTTTTTTAACGCCCAATATGATGGACGTGAATACGAGCTGTCATTTGAAAGATGAATTGTTTATTCGCTTGTCAAAAGAATTTGCGGAAATTCAATTAAACGGAACGTTGACGGCTTATGTGGAAAGAGCAAAAGCCGTGGCAAAGGAATGTGGCGTACCCGTTTGCGATATATATGCACAATGGCTGAAAATGCAAAAAGGTGGGGTAAATATTACGGATATTTTAGCGAATTATCTCAATCATCCTATTCGTGAATTGCATTATTATACGGCGATGAGGTTATTGGAAACGATGTTTATGTAAAACCGACAACAAAAGAGTGGAATTTCTATGAAAGGTAAATGGATTTGGATAAACGATAACGTACAAAAAAGAGATTGCTACGGTGAATTTCAACAAAATTTTATATGGGACAAGGGAAACGTTTTTCTTGATATTTCCGCAGACAGCGAATATGCGGTATTTATTAACGATAAATTTGTTTACGGTGGACAATACGCCGATTTCCCTTGGTATAAAATTTACGATAGAATTGATATAACGCCATATGTAAAGCAAGGCGACAATGTGTGCAGAATATTCGTTTGGTACAGCGGTTGTGTCGATTTTACGCATTACGTCAATAAAGCAGGGCTTTGTTTTGATATTGTCGGAGAAGATAAGTTGTATGCTTGTTCCGACGAAAATACGCAGTCAAGAGAAGCGGCATATTTTGTAAGTGGGTTGGAAAAGTTAATGACCTGCCAAATCGGTTATACGTTTACTCTTGATTTCACTTTGCGCACACAAGCATTTACTAACTCTGTTCTTGTGGCGGATATGCCGTCCGTTTTGCATTTGAGACCTATCTCATTGTTGAAAATACTACCGTTGAAGAAAGCCACTAAAATAGATTCTTGCGTTTATGATTTAGGAGAAGAAACGGTAGGATTTCCGTATGTCAAATTAAAAGCACCATACGGAGAAAATGTTGTAATATCTTTTGGCGAATGGTTAAAAGACGGAAAAGTTCCACGTCTTATTGACGGACGGGATTTTTCTTATAACGTTGTGACAAACGGGGATACTTGTTGTGTTTTTAATCCGTTACGTAAGTTAGGATGCCGTTATTTTGAAGTGGAAGGTTGCGCGGAAATAGAAGAAATCGGTTTAATTCCGCTAATATATCCTTTTGAGAAACGCGAGAATACGTTAAACGGGATTCAAAAACAAATATACGACATAGCTGTTAGGACTTTGGAATTAAACGCCTTTGAACATTATTATGATTGTCCTTGGCGAGAACAGGGATTTTATGCGTTGGATAGTCGTATGCAAATGCGGTATGGATACAGCGCTTTTAAGAATACGGAATATCAACGGGCGGCTTTGAAATTGATGAGCGAAGATAGAAACAACGACGGATTTATTTCTATTGTTGTTCCAACATCCGATAGGCTTGTTATTCCTTCGTTTTCGTTGTTCTATGTTGTTGCAATGGAAGAATATGCGACAACTACGGGAGATACGAGTTTAATTGAAGAATATTATGAAAAAATGAAAACGCTCTTATTGCGTTTTGTAGATAATATGCATAACGGCTTAATAGAAAATCTGCAAGGTGAACATTTTTGGAATTTCTACGAATGGAATGAAGGTCTTGCGGGGACAAATTGTAAGGTTGAGGCAGGATTGAATTTTACGTTTTTGCTCGCGTCACAAAGTTTTATAAAGATATGTCGGTTGCTTGAAAAAGAAACGGATATGGAATACTTTTCTTTGTTAAATGAAAAGATTCGACAACAAATTAACGAAGTATTTTTCGATAAAGAGAAAAAAGTTTACAAGGCTTTTTCTGAATTTGAGCAAGACTATGAACTCATTAACGCTTATGCAATTTTAACCGAAACGGCAAAAGCGGACGATGTAGAGTATATCGCGTCGAGGCTTGCAGATAAAACAAACGGATTGGTTTCCTGTACCCTTTCAATGTTGCCGTTTAAGTATGATGCCTTATTGAAAACGGATAAGGAAAAATACAATGAAATGATTTTATCGGATATTGACGATAAATTCTCATTTATGATAGAAAATGGGGCAACGTCCTTTTGGGAAACGTTAAAAGGAAACGCTGATTTTGGCGGTGCAGGAAGTTTATGCCACGGTTGGTCGGCGTTTGCCATATATTATTACAACAAACTGTTGAACGTCGAGAAGATGTGTGAATAAAAATAGGGGAATAACCTGAAAGGAGATTATTATAATGGGAATAAGTTTTTCGTATAGACCGTTTTTGACTTTCGATAAAAAACAACTTTCCGATTTGTATGTTGTACGTCTTGCCCCTTCGCAAAATTTTGTTGATGTAGAATGGATTGGGGCTGATGACGAATTTATAGTTAAAGTCTTGAAAGACGGACAGGAATTCAAAACCGTTAAGGTACAAGAAAAACGTGTGCGTATTGGTGGATTGGAAAATAACACGGAATATTCTTTAACGGTTGAGAGTTCAAAGAGAAAAAGTTTAACGCGATTATTCCGAACTGGGGATTTTCGTGGAACAGTTGTCAATTATTTACACCCCAAGGATAGACAATATGAATATCACGGAACGTATTTAGCTTCTCCCGATATTGTGCGTTTTAAGGGCAATCTGTACGTAAGTATGGATATTTTCAAAAATAGGAAGAAAGGAGAAAAGGGCGCGTGTAATCTAACGCTCTTATATCGTTCAAAAGATAATGGAAAAACGTGGGAGTACGTTGCCGATTTATTGCCTGCATTTTGGGGAAGTTTGTTTGTTGTGCAAGACAAGCTTTGTTTGATTGCGTCGTCAGCAGAAAACGGGTCTTTAATTATTAGTTGTAGCGTTGATGGCGAAAATTGGGAGACGCCAACGGAGTTATTTCGCGGAATGGGCGATGCGGAGTTGCCGGGGGTACATAAAGCGCCGGGAGCTGTTTGGATAGAAAAAGAGCGATTATATATTGCTGTGGAAGTTGGCTCATACGGCATTAAACGTTTGGATAATTTGCTTGGTGTGGCAGATTTGACAAAAAATATTATGGACTATGATGCGTGGACGTTTACGGATCCAGCTATGGTGGATTTTTCTTGGGGTGGAGATCAAAATATACGCTTTGCCATAGAAGGAAACGCAGTTGGACGAAACGGAGAAATATTCAATATTTTGCGTTTTGCTTACGGGAAAGCGTTGATGATGAAATACGATAAAGATAATCCCGAATCTGCTTGTAGCTTTCACAAAGTAATTGATTTCCCTTTGGGACATTGCAAATTTTATATTCAACAAGCAGAAAACGGAACGTATTACGCAATGGGGAATCCAAGCTGTTATCCCCGCAATCAATTAGAGTTATATAAGTCTTATGACCTTGAACAATGGGAAAAAGTTAAAACGTTAGAGGATATTTCTATCCTTGATATAGAAACAAACGGGTATCAATATCCCAGTTTTATATTAGAGGGAAAGAAAGCCTATACGGTTATAAGAACTGCATTAAACGGTGCGGCAACTTTTCACGATTCTAATGCTATTGTATTCCGTGAATTTGAAATAGAGTAAAAAATATACGATGAAAAAGGAGAAAAAAGATGAAAACGGTTAAAGATAAATATTTGGTAGTAGGTGCAGATTTTGCGGGTTTCCCTTTGAAAGAAGTTGTGGTAGAACACCTTACGAAAAAAGGTTGGAAAATTCTTGACTTGGGTGTAAAAAAGGATAGCGATCCGAAAGATACCGATTTGATGTTCCATAGGGTAGGACTTCGCGTGGGCGCAGAAATTTCCGAAGGGAATTATGAACGCGCGCTTTTGTTCTGCGGTACGGGTATGGGGATTCATATTGCGGCAAGCAAATGTCCGCACGTTCACGCAGGAGTTGTAGAGAGTTTATCTGCCGCAACGAGAGCAATCACGGGGAACGGCGTCAACGTATTGGCGATGGGTGCGTTTTACGTTGCACCGCAAACGGCTTGCGATATTGCGGATGCCTATCTTTCTAATGAACTTGGTAGCGGCTGGGAATGGTGGCATAATTTCTACGAATTCCACAAACTTGCAATTGACGAGTTGGAAGCGTTTGATTATGAAGAATATAAGAAGAACGGATTTAAGGTCAACAAGCTTGGGGATTACGATTTGACCCTTGATTTTGATAAAAAGCCGGAATAAAAGCAAAAAAATATAGAGGAGAAATATAATGAAAAAAATTCTTATTTTCGTAATGTGTTTATGTTGCTCAATGATGTTTTTTGCGTGTGGACAAGATAATTCAGACGCTACGGGAACGGGCGATTCATCTCAAATCGAACAAGATTCAAGTGATATTTTAGACGATTCTTCCGATGGTAGTTCTGATGATAGTTCGAGCGATAGTTCTGATGATAGTTCAAGTGATAGTTCGGGGGACGGTTCGGACGATTCTTCAAATGAAGGGGATAACGGCGTATGGACTCCCCCTGCGAAGCAGTAATAGATAGGAAAAAATACGATGGACTTAAAAAAGCTGATTGACAAAATGTCATTAGAGCAAAAACTTGCTCAAATTTCGCAATATAATGCGATATGTTTACATATCGGAGCAAGCGGAGAAATTACGGGTCCCGCGCAAGAATTATTATTAAAAAAAGAAGAAATTTCTGCTGTGGGTTCTACATTAAATTTCACGAATGCCACGGAAATGATTGCAATACAAAAAGAACATCTTGCGAATGATTATAATCAAATCCCGATGTTGTTTATGCAAGACGTTGTTCACGGTTATAAAACAATTTATCCTATTCCATTGGCTCTTGGCGCAAGTTTTGACACGGAAATTGTAGAAGAATGCTCGGAAATGGCAAGCGAAGAAATGTCGCTTGGTGGTGTACACGTTACTTTTGCTCCGATGGTAGATTTAGTAAAAGATCCGCGTTGGGGTAGATGTATGGAAACAACAGGCGAAGATCCGTACTTAAACGCGGAAATGGCTCGTGCAATGGTACGTGGTTTTCAAAAAAACGGAAAAGTTGCGGCGTGTGTAAAACACTTTGCGGCATACGGTCAAGCGGAAGCAGGGCGCGATTATAATACGACGGACATAAGTGAAAGAACTTTGCGCGATTTCTATTTGCCTGCTTATAAAGCGGCGATAGATGAAGGCGTTGAAATGGTAATGACTTCGTTTAATATCCTAAACGGCGTACCTTCTTCGGGAAATAAATGGCTTGTAAAAGATATTTTGCGTGACGAATGGGGTTTTGATAAAGTTGTTATTTCCGATTATAACGCTTTTAGAGAAATGCAAACCCACGGATATTGTGCGACGGAAAAGGATTGCGCGGAAAAAGCAATCAATGCAACGACTGATATTGAAATGATGTCCGCTTGTTATTTGCAAAATATTCCTGCATTGATTACAGAAGGAAAGGTAAGCGAAGAACAAATAGATGAAGCGGTTTTGCGCGTATTGCGCTTGAAAGAAAAGCTTGGGTTATTAACTAATCCCTACTTATACGCAGACGAAGAAAAGGAAAAAGAAGTTTGCCTTTGCGAAAAGCATAGAGAAATAGCAAGACGGGCGGCGGAAAAGTGTGCGGTGCTTTTGAAAAACGAAAAAGTTTTGCCGTTTGATAAAAACAACGCAAAGCGTGTTGGGATAATCGGTCCTTTTGCGGATAAAGTAATGCTTGGGAATTGGTTCTGCCACGGAAAAGAATCGGACGGCGTAAGCGTAATGCAAGGCGTAAAAAGCTTGCTTGAAAATGCAGAGATTTTTTATGCGCAAGGCTGTAGTGAAAAAATAAACGAAACTGATTGTGGTCAAGTAAATGAGGCGGTTAAACTTGCCGAAAATTGCGATACGGTTATTTTGTGCGTGGGCGAGAGTACACAAATGAGCGGCGAAAGTATGTCGCGCGCCGAACTTCGTTTAAGCAAAGCGCAACAAACGCTTATCCGTGAAGTTGTAAAAGTAAATCAAAACACGGCGGTTGTATTATTTTGCGGACGGCCGCTGGTTTTAAGCGATGTTATAGATGCTATTCCTGCACTTGCAGTTGCTTGGCAACCGGGAACGGAGGGTGGAAACGCAATAGCAAATCTTCTTTTTGGGGAAGTGAATTTTAGCGGTAAATTGCCTATGACTTTTCCCCGTAGCGAAGGACAAATCCCTATTTATTATAATTCGTATAGGACAGGCAGACCTTTTGAAGCGCCATACGGAAGTTGGTATCAAGATATGCCAAATGCGCCATTGTATCCGTTTGGATATGGTTTAAGTTATACTTCGTTTATCATTTCAAATTCCAAAATTAGCGCGAATACAATGAATGAAAGAGAAAAGCTTATTGTTTCCGCTGACGTGCAAAATATAGGAGATAAAGAGGGCGAAACGGTTGTTCAGTTATATATTTGCGATGAATATGCGTCGTTGGTTCGTCCCGTCAAGGAATTAAAAGGTTATCAAAAAATTGCATTGCAGCCGAATGAGAAAAAGAAGGTTTTCTTTGAGATTACGGAAGAAATGCTGAAATTCTGGACAGCAGATGGAAAGTTTGAAACAGAAGAAGGTTCATTTACCGTTTGGCTGTCGGATAACAGTTATTTTGATAATCAAACAAAGATGATAAAGTTTAGTTTTAACAATAAATAAGTAAATCAGGAGTTGTAAAAAATGTTAAAAGTTAAAGGCCTGCAACCCGTATGGGAAAAATCAATTATTGACGAAGAAAACACGACGGCGGATTTCGTCGTGTGTACGCCCGTTCGGCGAGAAACGGTATTTACGGCGGATGCGCCTTGGGAAGAGGGGCGCGCGCATTATTTCAACGTCGTGTTCGACGGCGAAAAATACCATGGGTATTATCTGACTTGTTATGCGGATAAAAAAGGTAAAAGCGAGCAGACCGTTGCTCTCTTGGATTCCTGTGTGGCGTACGTGGAAAGCGACGACGGGTTTCGTTGGTCTCGGCCCGTGCTTGGGCTTTGCGAGTGGAACGGCAGCAAGGAAAACAATATCATTTTGCGCTCCCGCGACAAAATCGGCGGGGAAACGGGGGATTTCTTTGATAATTTCTTCGTTTTTTACGACACCAACCCCGATTGCGAGCCGCAAAAACGCTTCAAAGCGTTGGCGTATGCACATTCCTACAAGCTTTCCGCATATTCGAGCGCGGACGGGATTCGTTTCTCGTTCGACGGGATTTTGGACGTGGAGGGGCAGTTTGATTCCAACAACGTATGTTTTTGGGACGATAAAATCAAACGCTACGTGGCGTATATTCGCGGATTTCACGATATTCCCGACGGCGACCTCAACGCGGGGATTCGTGATGCACGCAGAATAGAATCCAAAGATTTTGTACATTGGACACAACCCGAGCTTATTACGTTTAACGGAACGGAAGATTATCCGATTTATACAAATCAAATTATGCCGTATTATCGTAATAAGGATATTTTAATCGGTTTCCCTACGCGTTACTGTGAGCGTAAGGAATGGACGAAAAACTTTGATGAACTGTGTGGGCGTGAAAGGCGTTTGCAACGTTTGAAAAATGCAGGACATTCTCGTATTGCCTTGACTGTTACCGATTGTATTTTTATGGCAAGCCGTGATGGCTTGAACTTTGATAAATGCGATGAAGCGTTTATTACTCCTGGTATGGAATATGCGGAAAACTGGATATATGGAAATTGTTATCCTGCATATTTTATGAAAGAAACGCAAGCGGATAACGGCAATAGAGAAATCTCTTTATTGGTTGGGCATTATCATGCGATGAGTTATTGTGATAATACTCGTGCGGATGAATTTGTGCGTTATACGATACGTTTGGATGGATTTGCAAGTTACAATGCGGGATTTTCTGGCGCAAAGGTTCTCACCAAACCATTTATCTTGGAGGGGGATGAGCTGTATTTGAATTTTGCGACGTCCGCAAAGGGTGGTATTTATGTTTCGATTATTGATGAAGAAGGCAATACCGCTACAAGTTGTGAAATCTTTGGGGATAGCGATAAGCGAAAGGTGCATTTTGAAGGCGTTTCTCTTAAACGATTTACGAATCGTCTTGTGCGCTTGGAGTTCCAAATGAAAGACGCTAAATTATACGCATTTTCGGTTTTTGGGGAATAACTATGAAGATGATAGATTTGCATACGCATTGTAATTCTAACTCTCGATATGATTGTCCTGAAACGGAAGTTCAAAAGCGTAATATTGAATTTCTAATAAAGCAGTATGACTGCTTGGGGATTGTCGCTGGCGGTTTTTCCTATTATAGTTCTGTTTTATCGGATAAGGAACTTTTCAAAGATAATGAGCGGCTTTATAATCATTCGTTGAAAGATGAAAAGGTATATCAATGGCTAGTGCTTGATCCAAGGAAAGAAGAACTTTTTGCGCAAATTCGCTCGAAAATAAATGGCGAAAAAGTTTTAGGGATAAAAATTCATAGTGTCTATCATAAGTATGATATCAATGACTATGCGGATAAGATATTTTCCTTCGCAGATGAACTTGGTTGCTTTGTGTTAATGCATCCTGATAAAATTTCTGATATGGTGCAATATGCGGATAAATATCCGAATATGAAATTGATTATTGCGCATTTGGGTAGCGTGGAACATGTGGAAGCCATTAAAGGGGCCAAGTATGGCAATATTTTTACGGATACGTCTGGTGGGAATTCGAATCTAAATAATGTCGTGGAATATGCCGTTGAACAAGTCAGCTCGGAAAAGATATTCTTTGGAACAGATAATTATTCTTGTGCTTTTCAAGTTGGGCGCATTAATTATTCGGCTATAAGCGAAAAGGACAAAGAAAATATATTTTATAACAATGTGAAACGATATTTCAAGAAACAATTTAAAAACATATAACAAGGAGATTTATTATGGAAAAGGCATTTAAGGGTATTTATAGCGCAATTTTTAGTGTGTATGACGAGAATATGAACGTCAAGAAGGAAGCGGTTGCTAAAATGGTGGAATACCAACTTGCAAATGGTATAAAAGGTTTTTATGTGGGTGGAAATACGGGAGAATGCACCGTTTTGCCTGCAAAAACGAGAAAGCAAATGTTGGAAACGGTTGTAGAAGTAAACAAAGGCCGTGGAAAAATTATGGCACACATCGGTGCCGGACATTTCGACGAAGTAATGGATTTGCTTGAACACGCAAATACGCAAAAAATCGACGCAATTGCGTCTTTGCCTTCGTCACTTTGCAGTTATTATAATCATAAAGATACGATTGAGTATTATAAGGCATTGGCGAAAGCAAGTAAATATCCCGTCTATGCTTACGTTACGCCCGTAACGATGCAACACAGCGAATTGTATTCTTTTGCAAAAGAACTTTCCCAAATTGATAATATTGCCGGTTTAAAAATTACAATTCCCGATTATTTCAAATTTGCGCTTGTAAATCAAATCGATGGCGGGAGATTGAATAACTTGAACGGACCTGATGAAATGATGCTTTCTTCTCTTGCGCTTGGTGCGGACGGGGCGATTGGAACTACATATAATATTGTTCCAAAGGTGGCGGTTAAGATTTACGACTCTTTCCAAAAAGGTGATATGAAAACGGCACTGGAATATCAAAATAAGCTGAACGCATTTATTCAAGTGATGTATTCGTTTGTAAACGGAAGAGGACTTGGATATTGGAAAGCTTGTTTGAGCTTGCTTGGGTACGATATGGGGTATACGCTATTCCCTGCAGCGCCTGTAAGCGAAGATGATTTTAATGTCCTTAAAGAAAAATTAACAACTATTAAGTTTTTTGAAGAAATGGTTTAATATGGGGTGGGGATATTTATTGATATTGCTTAATAGCGTATTTATGTGCGTTATGGCAGCAATGCGGAAGGAATATCAACGAAAGGCTGATGCAAACTTAAAATCAACATTAATTTTTATGGGCGTAAGCAGCTTGTTTGTTTGTCTTATTGGTTTGGGGTATTGTGTTTTTACGGAGTTTGCCCTTATCAAACAAGTGGATGGATTTGTTGTGGGATTAGGTGCGCTATTTGCCTTTATTCTTACGGTAAATACATGCCTATGTATCTTTGGAGCAAAACATGGTAGTTTAGCGATGATTACCACTTTTGCAACTTTGGGGACATTGGTAATTTCAACGGTGTATGGGTTAATTACAGATTCGGCAAAAAATAAACTGAGTGTATTTAATTGCATTGGATTAGCTTTAGCCGTGGCGATTGTTGTCTTAAGTTTTATTGGCAATAGAAGTAATAAAGAACAAATAGGTGAAAATAAAAATAAAAAAGTTTTTATTTTTATTTGTTTAGCGGTATTTCTTTTTAATGGGAGTGCATTAAGCGTATATAGCATTTTTACAAGTAATCGAGAAAATTATGGTGGGTTTAATTTTATCTTTCTATACTTATTTTTTTGCGTTTTAATTTGTACGATTGCGCTCGGCGTTCTTTATATAATCAATAAAAAGAAGCAGTTGCCCTTTGCTATGAAAGATTGCGTGTCGGGAAAAGCTCTTATTTGTTCACTTATATATGGCATAGTGTTTTTTTTCGCAGAGTTTTGTGCCTTAACCACTACTTCTATTTTGCCTATTGTTATACAAGCACCATTAAGTTTTACGATGAATGTTGTGATTGTCGCGGTTGTGGACTATTTGATTTATAAGCAAAAATTGACAAAAATGCAATTATTTCAAATTGGTTTAGCGATTTTAAGCGGTGTTTGTTTTGCTTTATAATTTTTGAAGGAGAAATTTATGTGGATTGGGAGCATTGAAGAATTAAAAAAATGTCCGTTGTTATCAGAACTTGTAAAGACGCAAATAGCAGATTTTTTCAATAAAAACAATGTAAAGCTGTTGCCTAATGGTAGATATGATTTGGGCAACGGCAATTATGTGAATATTTTTGAGTACGATACAAAAGAAAGCGACGGAATATTTGAAGCGCATAAAGTATATGTGGATATTCACTACGCAATTTCGGGAGAAGAGAAAATCCTGCATGCTGAATCTTATCAACAAGAAACGAAACCTTACCAAGCGGACGGAGATTATTCGTTGGGAACGGTGAATACTCCCAAAGAAATCGAAATGAGAGGCGAGTTGTGCGTATTTTTACCCGATGAACCGCATAAAGCGGGTGTGACGTTGAGTGAAATGGTAAAGGTTAAAAAAGCGGTTTTTAAAATTATAAATTAAAAAGGAGACAAAACAATGAAAACGGTTAAAGATAAATATTTGGTAGTAGGCGCAGACTTTGCAGGTT
The DNA here is from genome assembly GCA_045576335.1 of Candidatus Scatosoma sp. Classification (GTDB taxonomy): domain Bacteria; phylum Bacillota; class Clostridia; order Christensenellales; family Borkfalkiaceae; genus Scatosoma. The sequence continues at coordinate 30,590 of JAZNGH010000005.1, read as the reverse complement.
ATCCTTTGAAAGAAGTGGTGGTAGAACACCTTACGAAAAAAGGATGGAAAATTCTTGACTTAGGTGTAAAAAAAGACAGCGATCCGAACGATACCGATTTGATGTTTCACCGCGTAGGCTTACGGGTTGGCGCGGAGATTAGCGAAGGCAATTATGAAAGAGCTTTGTTGTTCTGCGGAACGGGTATGGGTATTCATATTGCGGCAAGTAAATGTCCGCACGTTCACGCAGGAGTTGTAGAAAGTTTACCTGCGGCAACGAGAGCAATCACGGGAAATGGCGTAAATGTGCTTGCAATGGGTGCATTTTACGTTGCTCCGCAAACGGCTTGCGATATTGCGGACGCATATCTTTCCAATGAGCTTGGTAGCGGTTGGGAATGGTGGCATAATTTCTACGAATTCCATAAACTTGCGATTGATGAGTTGGAAGCATTCGACTACGAAGAATATAAAAAGAACGGCTTCAAGGTCAACAAGCTTGGGGATTACGATTTAACGTTGGATTTTGATAAAAAACCCGAATAATAAAAAAGAGAAAAGGTAAGTCTATGTCTAAATATTATAGTGAAGAAATTGAAAAAGACACGAAATACCGCGCGGAATATTTGCAAGGGATAAATGAGGTTTTGTGGAAACAAAAAGAAGAGCAGGAAAAACAACGCGCAAAATTTATTTCGCCAAAAAAATATAAGAAAAATCCCGAATTTTATCGTCGTAAACTTATTCGATTGTTAGGCTATCCTTTGACACGGGGAAGGGAAACTCCCGTTGCGGAAAAAACATTTATTACAAAGGACAAAAATGTAAATATTTACCGTATGCAATTTTGTTTTTTTGGAACCTTAAAGTTTTATGGTATGTATTTTAAACAATGCGAAAATAGGGTGGAGGCTCCATTTATTTTTGGTTTTCACGGTGGTTCGGGGACTCCGGAATTGGTTTCAAGTATACATCTTGATTCGGGGAATTATAATCATTTGGTGCGCCGTATGACGGATAAAGGTGCTAATGTTTTTGCTCCGCAATTTTTGCTTTGGGGTGCGGAAACGTACGGAAATAAATATGAGCGATTGCATATAGACGGAAAATTGCGTCAACTTGGAGGTTCTATTACCGCAATGGAACTGTATTTTCTGCAATGTGTTTTAGATTACTTTATTGAAAAAGAAGAAATAAATGCCAACAAAATTGGCGTGGCAGGCTTATCTTACGGGGGGATGTATGCAATACATTTTTCGGCGGTAGAACCGCGGGTAAAAGTTTGTTATTCTTGTAGTTGGGTAAATAATTCGTTTATACACTCTTGGGCTGATTGGAGCTATTATAATGCGCAAAAACAGTTTTCAACGGCAGAAACAATGGCGTTAATTTCACCGCGTTCCTTAATCGTTGCGATGGGTGATAAAGATGAGCTGTTTGATTTTAACTTAACGATAGAAGAGTATGAGAAAGCAAAACTTTATTATAGAGAATGGGGATATGAGGATAATCTGCGTTGTATTGTTTTTGACGGAATGCACGAAACGGATAAATCGGATATTGAATTGGATTTTCTCTTTCGGAAGCTGGAAGATTGTTGATTTATCTCAGCTATTATGAATTTATCGTTTGTATTAGAGTTGAAAAAAGAGAGTAAAATAAGGCAAACTTACGCCGTATATTTCCACTCTTTAAGCATTGTTCTTGTGTTCCGTAAAAGGATGAAAAATCCTTAACTTCGGTATACAAAGGACAGTACACTAAGGATACCGATTTGATGTTCCGTAAAGTTTAGTTTTAAGAATAAATAAACACGTCAAATTTTCAGTAAGGAGTAATGGAGTATGAATAAAAAATTGGGAGTATTCCCCACAATGGTTACGCCGTATAAAAAGGACGGTAGCGTAGATTATCAAGGCGTAGAGAAACTTGTTGAGTGGTACTGGGAAAAGGGTTGCGACGGTATTTTTGCTGTATGTCAATCGAGCGAGATTTTGTTTTTAACGCTTGAAGAAAGAGTAAATATCGGCAAAACGGTTGTCGAAAAAGCGAAATCTTTGGCGGAGCAAGATAAAACCCGTAAGCCTATGAAAATCGTTGTTTCGGGGCATATTTCCGATTCGTTTGACAATCAAGTGGAAGAACTCACCGCTATGTCGGGAATTGGAGCAGACGCGCTTATTTTGATTTCCAACCGTATGGATATTGCAAACACGACGGATGAAACGTGGATTGAAGATTTACATAAACTTATCGAAAAGATTCCTGCAAATATGCCTTTGGGCGTATATGAATGTCCGAAACCTTATAAGCGTTTGCTCACCAAGAAAATGCTTGATGCGTGCAAAGCGACGGGTAGATTTGCATTTATTAAAGATACCTGCTGTGATGCGGAAATGATTAAAGAAAGAATCGAAGTATTAAAAGGTTGTGATATAGGGCTTTATAACGCAAACGCGCAAACGCTTTTAGAAACGCTCCGTGCAGGCGCGGACGGATATTGTGGCGTAATGGCGAATTTTCACCCCGAAATTTACAAGTGGCTTTTTGATAATGCGGACAAAAAGGAAGCAGAACTCGTGCAAGCGTTCGTATGTATGACGGCGTTTACGGAAAGCTTGGCATATCCCGCAACGGCAAAATATTACGTAAATACATACGAAGGTATTAAGATTGAGCCGATTTCTCGCGCGGTGGATTGCAGTTTGATTACGGAATATCAAAAGAGTTGTTTGGCGCAAATGAAAACGCTTGGCGATTTTGTTAAAAAAGAAATCGGTATAGGAGAATAAGTATGTTAAAAGGCATCAATCCAATTATCAGCCCCGAACTTTTGAAAATGCTTTGTGAAATGGGACACGGCGACGAAATTGTAATTGCGGATGCGAACTTTCCTGCTGTAACCTGTGCAAAACGGTTAGTGCGTGCAGACGGACATAGCGGAACGGATATGCTTGAAGCGATTTTAGCGTTATTTCCCTTGGATAAAGTTGCGGAAAAGAACGCGCTTTTGATGGCGGTTTCCGAAAAGAATGTACCCAATCCGCCTATTTGGAAAGAATATGAAGAAATTATGAAGAAATACGAAGCGGATAACGTAAAGGTAGAAGAATTAGAGCGTTATGCGTTTTACGATAGAGCCAAGAACGCTTTTGCCGTTGTGCAAACGGGCGAAAAGGCGTTGTATGCGAATATCATCTTGAAGAAAGGAACGTTATGATTTGCGATAAACTTGAAAATTTAGCGAAATATCCAAGGCTTACAAGAGTAAAGAAATTCTTGGACGAGCAGAACGGAACAATTCTTAACAACGGGAAATACGAAATAGACGAGAATTGCTATGTTGCCGTTTCCGAATACGACACGGGGGCAGGTAAGGATTTTGAAGCGCATAGAGAGTATATCGATGTGCAAATTGTGTTGAGTGGTCGAGAGCATATCTTCGTGCAGAATATTCAGCAAGGAACTCCTACGACGGAATATGAGAAACAAAAGGATATTATCTTTTACAAAGCAAACGATGCCAAGGCGTATGTATTAGACGGAAGTAACTTTTTAGTATTGGACGTAGACGATTTACATAAACCGTGTGTGGCGATTGATGAGTCTATGAAAGTAAAAAAATACGTATTTAAGATAAAGAAAGGAGTTTAATTATGTTAAAAGAAGTGATGATGAAAGAGCGTGATGCGATTACGCAAATGATAGAAGAAGCGGATAATAAATACGACGAGATTTTAGATTTGTTTGCAAATTGTCAAGGCAAGCTCGTGTTTATGGGCGTAGGTAAAAGCGGACATATCGGTAAAAAGCTCGCCGCAACGTTCGCATCTTTGGGACTTCCTTCATTTTTCGTACATAGTACGGAAGCAATGCACGGCGATTTGGGCATGATCGAGCCGAAAGATATCGCGATTTTAATTTCCAATAGCGGAAACACGCAAGAAGTTGTGCAAAACATTGAACCACTCAAAAGAAACGGCGTAACGACGGTTGCGTTCACTTCGGGCAAGGATAGCAAGCTTGCACAAGGTTGTGATTATTTGCTTTCTTATCCAAAACTTGCAGAGGCAGATGCTCTTAACCTTGCTCCTACTGTATCGAGTACGCTTACGCTTGTTTTAGGGGATGCGATTGCTTGTGAGCTTTCGGCAAGAAAGAATTTTGGAAGAGAAGATTTCTATAAATTCCATCCGAACGGCGCACTTGGCGCAATGTTGAAAAAGGAGCAAAAATAAGATGTCGAAGATAACGGTAATCGGCTCGTTCGTTATGGATAACGTAGCGAAAATGGTGAAGTTTCCGCAAGCAGGGGAAACGATTTTAGGGGAGTCTTTGGAATTATTCCCCGGCGGGAAAGGTATCAATCAATGTGTTTCCATAGCTCGTCTTGGCGGCGACGTGGAAATGATTGGTATGCTTGGCAAAGACGGCAACGGCGACGTATTCCGTAAGATTATGAAAGAAGATGGGATTAAAGCGGAGAACGTGTTTTCGTGTGATAAACCGACAGCGGTTGCCCAAGTGCAAATTAACGCGGATGGACAAAACCGTATTTGCGTAATTCCGTCTGCAAATTTTGGGTTTGGGTTTGATGAACTTGATAAAGTGGATCGCGTTATTAAGAATACGGAGCTTGTCATTTTACAGCTTGAACTTCGCTTGGACGTAACGAAAGAAATTATTCGTCGCGCACACGGGTATGGGGTAAAGGTATTGCTTAATCCTGCACCTGCCGTAAAGCTTGAAAAAGAAATTCTTGGAATGGTGGATTATATCACGCCGAACGAAACGGAACTTTCCATTTTAACGGGTTTACCCACGGAAACCGATGAAGAAGTAATCGTGGCGGCGAAAGAACTTTTGTCGTATGGTACAAAAACGATTATCGCAACGCTTGGTAGCCGTGGCGCATTGATTACCACAAATGAGAATATTGAAATTGTAAGTGGCTACAAAGTTAAAGCGGTGGATACCGTAGCGGCGGGAGATAGCTTTAACGGCGCATTTGCCGTTGCTTTAACGGAAGGAAAAACGTTACAAGAAGCCGTTAAATTTGCTAACGCTATGGGGGCGTTGACCGTAACGAAGAATGGGGCAATTCCGTCGTTGCATACAAGAAAAGAAGTGATAGAATTTATTGAAACGCATAAATAAATCAATGTTTGTTCTTTAATAGTTTAAGGATATGCAAGAAGAAACACAATGGATTTCCTGCCCGAAGTGTGGCAAACAAACAAGAGTAAAAGTAAAGGAAACGACGATAATGAAAGATTTTCCTTTGTTTTGTACTTGGTGTAAACAAGAAACGCTCATTCACGTTGAGAAATATATTATAACCGAAGTCAAAAAAGACAAATGATTTTATTTTTCGACAAAAAACAAGATATTCTTACGACAGAAATATAGTATAATAAAGCCGTAAAAATTGAATAGCCAGACGTAAGACGCCGCGCCCACATTAAAATGGACACGGCGTTTTTACGTATTAAAAGCAGTAAAACACATACAAATGAGTTCCGCCAAATAAAAAAAACGAGGTTTGACGGGACTGTATAGCCACGCCTAATCCCCGCTTCCCGTTTTTCGAGAGGAGGGGATATTTTTTATGCGATGGACAAATAGATTCGCTTTGTTGCTCATTAAGAGCGACGATTATAATACAACTTAATATTTGTAGTTCATATTGTCGAACATATCTACGAGGATTTATCGCCGCCTACAAGGGAGCAAAATGTCCTTTATAGTGAACAGATAGTACATATTTTATATGAACAGTATATTTACGCGCTTATTTTGCAATGTATAATCCTATGAATAGCATAGAGGGTTTGTTTTGTTTGAAAAGAACGAAACGGACTCTCTATTTTTCTTAATTTGAATATCGAAAAAGGAGACGAAGAAATAGAAAAGCAAGATAGGGGGAAAATGAAATCTTTGCAGGTTTATTTGATTGAGGGGAATGAGAGAACTAAGGAAGAAAAAGAAAAGGAATTGGAATGTTTTAACGGATTCGTGGATACGCTCACATTGCTTATTAGGAAATACGGCAATAGAGTGTTAAACAAATAAATTACTACTAAAAAACGGAGGACAATTTATGAACAGAGAAGGTAAACGGTATATTTCTTATAAAAGAGTAAGTACCGAAATGCAAGTGGACGGGTTTAGTTTGGAGGGACAGAATAATCGAATTATTCGTTTTGGCGAACGTGAAGAAATGATATGCGTCGGAGAATATGAAGATGCTGGGAAATCGGGCAAGTCTATTGAGGGAAGACCTGATTTTAAGAGAATACTTGCGGATATTGAGAATGGATTAGAGGTCGATTACGTTTTAGTTTATAAATTGTCCCGTTTTGGTAGAAATGCGGCAGACATTTTGAACTCATTGGCTTTAATACAGTCTTATGGGGTGGAATTGATTTGCGTAGAAGAAGGGATTGACTCGTCGCAGACAAGTGGTAAACTTTTAATTTCCGTATTGTCTGCGGTTGCGGAAATTGAAAGAGAAAATATCCTTGAACAAACGATGAACGGACGAAAGGAAAAAGCAAGACAAGGTGGTTGGAACGGAGGTCCTGCGCCGTATGGGTATTCCTTAAAGGACAATAAGTTGATAATAGATGAGAAAGAATCGGAGATAATAAAAGCGATTTATCATAAGTTTTTATATGAAAATATTGGTTATTCAGGTATAGCAAAATATTTGAATTTGCAAGGAGTAGATAAGAATCCGAGAAAATCAACGCAAACATTATGGTGGAGCGCTCATTTCGTAAAAATTATTTTAGATAATCCCGTATATTGTGGAAAAATAGCGTTTGGGCGGAGAACGCGAGAGAAAGTAAAAGGCACGCGGAATGAATATCGTACAGTTTTTGCGGATGATTACATATTGTGTGATGGGAAACACGAAGCTATAATAGACGAAGAAATGTGGCAGAAAGCTCAAGAGAAAAGAAAGAAAACGGGTATTAAACCCGTTTCGAGAATCGGTAGGGATAGGGTGCATTTACTTACGGGGGTAATCCGTTGTCCAAAGTGTGGCGGTTTGATGTATTGCAACAGGACGACTTGGAAAAATAAGGATGGTTCGTATCACGACGTTTACTACTATTATTGTGGAAACAGTAAAGCGGATCGCGGACATCTTTGTGATTACCGAGCAAAATTAAGAAAGACGGATATAGAACCTTATGTGGTTGAGGCAATCAAAGATTTAGTGCGTGATGAACAATTTGCACAAGCGATACAAGATAAAATCGGTGTAAAAGTCGATACAAGTAAGATTGACGAAGAAATTAAAAAATACGAATTAAAACTCAAAGAAATAGATTTGAATAAGGTGCGTTTGGAAAACGAAATGGACTGTATGCCGATTGATGCAAAGTTTAGAGAAAGAAAATTACACGATATGTCGTTAAGGCTTGATAGCTTGTATGAAACGATGGTGGACTTGGAAGAATTGATTGAAGATGCGAAACTTCGTAAGCAAGGAATTGAAATGGAATCAATTTCTTTGGAAAATATCTATGAAATTTTAAGGACATTTGAAGAAATATATGATATAATGGATGACAAGGAACAAAAAACTCTAATCACGTATTTGATTAAGGAAATACAAATAAATCCTAATGATCAAAGCGATTGTGTGATGCCATTAAAATCAATAGAGTTTAATTTCCCTTTGTATAAAGGCGGTAAAGAAGTGAGGAAAATTTTTTGGGAAACCCAATCGAGTGTCGAAGTCGTTGTTTGTTTGTCCCGAAAAGCGTAATTTTACCCGTTTTGGGCGTATATAAAGCCTTAAATTGTATAGAAAATTTTACAAATTTTGCCGTTGCTTTTGCAAAAACGGGCATATTTGGGCGTTTTTTCGCTAAAAAAGCGGCAAAAACGCCTTTTTGCGTTTTTATCATAAATATCTGTGACAAATAAAATACTTTCAAACGCTTGACAAGAGGGGGGGGGTGTGATAAAATGAGAGTACAGTTTTGTTTCTCCCTCGTGTGGGGGAAAGAGGTATCGTGTATTAAAAAACGAATTTTTATATCCGCCGTCGGAGCGAAATCCGACCTTACGTAAAGATGAACGAATTAATTTTATCGCTTTGCCTGCTTGGCGGCACGACTGGCGTGTTCTTTGCAGGAAAGGTACTTAAAAATAAAACTATAACCGTTTTCAAAAAACAACGTGATCTACATACTCTATTGTTACAGGGATTGGCGGCGTTGTTGTTTTGTGCATACTTGCCGCACCTTTTCGGACTTGAAGTAATCAGCAATCAAGTTGGGTTAGAGGGCGGTCTTTTTTCGTCCGCGGGATACGTGCTCGTTGCCGTGCTTGAATGGTTGACGACGCTGACGGTTGCCGTCTGTATTCTCACGCCCTTCTTCAAAAAGCAGGTGGCGCGGGATTTTTGCGCGTTTATCGGTTCTATAATCGTGCTTGTAAATATCGTCGCGCTTCGTCCTGTGGTCGTTTCCATACTCGGCGCGGCGGATATGCTGCATTTTAGAACGTTTTTACACGAGGGGATATTGCTGCTGTCGGGCTTGATTTGCGGCAGTATTTGTCTGGAAACGGTTGCAAAGAAGGATTTTGCGGGCATTGGCAAACGTATTGCAAAGGCGTGCTTATTCGCATTTTTATATCTCGTCGCGTTTATGCCCGTATATTTTTTACAGCTTTTATTCGGCGCGGTCGGGCAGGAAGCACAAGATTTTACGCTGACCCACCGTTTGCTCATTTACGGCTGCTTTATCGTGCCCGTGGCGATTTATTTCTTTAACCGCCGTAAGAGCGACGAGGAAAAGCATTTTTTACTCGTATTGTTGGCGTTGAGCGGATTTATACAGTACTTTGCGTTCCAACCCCACCGTACGGGTTCGGCGATTTTGCCCTTGCACCTTTGCAACACCGCGATTATGCTAATGTTTTTCGCGTATGCGTTCAAGGTCAAGAGCATCTACTACTTTACTTATTTTATCAACGTTTTGGGCGCGATTTGTGCGATTATTTTGTCGAGCTCGTCCGACCACTTCGTCTTGATGAAAAACGTAGTGTATTGGTATAACCACTATTACGCGTTTTTCCTGCCTCTGCTCGGCGTTGCGCTCGGCGTATTCAAGCGTCCCAGCTTAAAGCTTATGAGTTCGTCGTTAATCGTGTTTACGATATACGTGGTTTGTGTATTTTTCCTCAATTCCTATCTCAACAGTCCGATATTCGAGGGGAAATATAACGCCGATTATTTCTTCTTATACAGCGATTTCTTCATTGATAAATTTGCGTTTGCAATTCCCTTAAAATACGATTTCGTATGGGAGTATACCTTATTTGGTGCGCCCGTAACGGCGTACCCGCTGTTCGTGTTCGCCATATACGCGGTGTTCATTTTGCTGACGTTCGTGATATGGGGCTTCTATATGATGATATTCAATATTTCGGACTCGCACAGATTGCTTGCAAAGCGCAAGAAAATGCAGAGAGTGGATAGATTAAACCTTCTTAAAGAGTTGGACGGCAGACCGCTTAATTCTCCCTTACGACCCGAAGGAGCAAATATGGTTAAAATCAGTAATTTTTCGAAAACGTATTCCGGCTCGGATAAGAAGTCCGTGGACGATTTGAGCTTGGAAATTCACGACGGCGAGGTGTTCGGCTTTATCGGGCACAACGGCGCGGGGAAATCGACGACGATTAAAAGCCTCGTAGGTATTCAATCGATTACGGAAGGAACGATTGAAATCGAGGGCTACGATATCGCCCGTCAGCCGCTCGAAGCAAAGCTTCGTATCGGTTACGTATCCGACAATCACGCGTTGTACGAAAAGCTTACGGGCAGAGAGTACGTAAGCTACGTTGCCGATTTGTATATGGTAAGTGAAAAGGACAAAAACGAGCGTATCGAAAAATACGTGAAGATGTTTGAGTTGGAACACGCCATTGACAACGAAATTAAGAGCTATTCGCACGGTATGAAGCAAAAGACGATGGTCATTGCCGCGCTCATTCACAACCCCAAGGTTTGGGTTTTGGACGAACCCTTGACGGGGCTTGACCCTACCAGCTCCTATCAAATCAAGGAATGTATGCGCCAGCACGCGGACGCGGGCAATATCGTGTTCTTTTCCAGCCACGTTATCGAGGTTGTGGAAAAGATTTGCGACCGTATCGCCATCATAAGCGGAGGGAAGCTCCGCCGTATTAGTACGATGGAGGAGCTGAAAGCAGAGGGCGTTTCCTTGGAGCAGCTGTATCTGCAATACGCACAGAAAAAATCGGGAGAAGGACAGGACGGGGCTTTATAAAAAATGACGAAAGCAGAGAACCAAAAAAACACGGCGTTAAGACGTGTAAAATATTTGACGCTTATGCAGATAGGCGACGAGGTGCGTGCGCTCAAAACGGGCAACCGTAAAAAATTGATTGCGTCCGTGGGCTTGCGCTTGCTCGGCGTCGCACTCGTGACCGTCGCGCTGTTCGTCCTGTTTATGCTGTTGAACACCACGTTCCAACTTACGCCGTCGCGGGATATGCTCGTCACCATTCTGTTCATTACGCAAGTAATCAGCGTGATATCCTGTTTGAGCGGTATGATGCTCGTGCTGTTTGCGAGCAAGGAAAATACGATGCTGCTCGCCTTTCCCTGCAATTATACGGAGATTTTTGTGAGCAAAATCGTCGTGTTTGCGTTGGAGGAATTTAAGAAAAATTGTTACTTCCTGCTGCCGCTGTTAATCGGATTTGGCTTGAACGCGGGCGTAGGGATCGAGTACTGGTTACAATTGCCTCTGTTTTGGATTGCACTGTGTCTTTTGCCCGTGTTTATCGGCGCGACGCTCTCCATTCCCGTACTGTACATAAAGAGATTTTTGCAAACGCACGTATGGATTTACGCCGTTCTCTTGATTGCAGTCATCATTGCGGCGTTTATCGGGATATATTCGGTGCTTTCCCAAGTACCCGTGCCCATTCGTTTGGTGGCAATTTACGGAAAATTCGTGGAGGCGGTGAAAGCGGCGTTCGTCGCTATCAATCAATTCGCATTGTTCTATAATTTTATCGGCGACGCGCTTTTTGGACAAATGGTATGGCTGTATTTGCCCCTGTCAATCGTGATTTTGGCGGGCTTTGGCGCGCTGTGCTTCCTCGTGGCTATGCCCTTTTATTTCAAGGCGGCAAGCTCTACGGCGGAGAACAGCAGTCAGAAAAAGCATTACCATGGCAAGCTCAAACACGGCAGCTTATTCTTTACCTTCTTGCGTAAGGAATTGCGGATTATGCTCCGTAGCTTTCAATCGGTGACTTCGCTGATTACCGTCGTGTTTATCTTCCCCGTTATCACCTACGTTTTCAATTTCGTTTTGTCGGCAATCAATACCAGCACGCTGGGCGATTATATGACGATTGCATTCAACGTAATGATTACGTTGTCCCTGTTAGGCTCGCATAACGCGAATACCGCGGCTTCGTTAAGCTCGGAGGGGAATGAATTTGCGGTGCTGAAAACCGCGCCGTCGGATACCTCCGCCATTTGTTGGGCGAAGATTGCCGTGACAGGGCTTGTCAATCTGCTGTCGCTTGTCGTTACGGCGATTATGCTGTTAATTACGACGAGATTACAGCTCGTTGATATCGTTTTCACAATGCTGACGATTTTGCTCATCAGCGTTGGACAGATTGCGTGGAGCTTTGAATTTGACTTGCGCAATCCCAGAATTACCGATTACGCAACCAAGGGCGACGGCGTAGTGGATAACGTGAACGTAGCAAAGGCGATTGGAATTAGTTTCGTCGTGGCAACGCTTGCGGGGGTCGTGGGGCTTTTGTGTTTGGTCGATCAATACGTGTTCGGCTGGGTGCGTTTGCTCGGTCTTGCGTTTATCTTCTTGTTGGCAAGGCTGTATTTGTTGAACAGCAATATTAAAGTATACTTTAACGATATTCAAGGATAATACTTATGAATAAAAAATTGGTTATATTAGCCGTTTTGCTTGAATGTATCCTTGCGGTGTTGATCGTCAGCTTTTTCGGAAAGGCGATTGAGGACGCGCGAAAGGACGTGCTTTGCGAGGATATCTATTTCGTGGACGAGGCGGGCGTGAAAATAGAGGATAACGTGGGCTTGGAGGTGGAGCTTTCGGATACACAGCTGAGCTATCGGCTGTATTGGCAAATCGTTGCCAAAAACACCACGAACAAGGAAGTGGAATTCCTTTCCTCCAAACCTGAAAGCGTTATTATCGACCAAACGGGCATCGTTACCTTTTTGGAAGAAACGGACGTGGTAATCACCATTCGCGTGTTGGACGGAAGCGGTAAAAACGACAGCATCACACTCATTCCCGTACGGGATACTGAGAGTGACGTTGAAATAACATAGATATTATATTAAAAAAGGAGGATTTTCTTATGAAAAAGGAGATAAGAAAAGTCTTACTGGCAGTATGCTCGGCGTTGTTTGCGGGCTGCTTGTTCGTCGGCTGTGCTTCTAATGAGGTGAAGGTAAGCTATATGGTCGACGGCGAGGTATACCGTGAACAATCGTACGAACTGAATGCCGACATGGCTTTGCCCAAAGACCCGACCAAAGACGGTCATGTTTTCGTGGGGTGGTATACGGACGAAGCCTTAACGCAGCCTTATGCAGAGGGTAAAATTACGTACGGTATGACGCTGTACGCAAAGTTTAACAAGTCTACGCTGTACATCAGCGTAAACGTGAACGGCGGGGAAAAGATTAACCCGATCGCGGTTACGCCCGGGGAAGCGTACGTCGTTCCCGACGCGGTGAAAACGGGGTATACCTTTACGGGGTATACGTATATAGACGGGGAAACGGGCGAGGAAAAAGAATTTCCCTCGTCGGGTACGTTCCCTGGGAACGCGTCTATCCGTATTAACGCGAACTATACCATCAATAAGTATACGGTTACGCTCAAAGACGGCTTCTCTAATGCGTCTGAAACGGCAGAGGTGGAATACGGCAAGACCTATTCGCCCAGACCTCCCGTACGCACGGGCTATACCTTCGTAGATTGGTACACGAGCGACGAAACGCAAACGGACGCAACCAAGTTCGACAAAACCCAGCCTATCACGGACAACGTGACGCTTTGGGCGGCATATACGCCGAACGCGTACACGGTGACGATTACGCTTGACGGCGGGGCTTTGGACGCGGGCGTGAGCAATGCGGTAGGGGTAACGTACGCAAGTTCTTACGAGCTTCCCACGCCTACGAAAACGGGGTACACCTTTACGGGGTATACGCTTGACGGCGCAAGCTTTGATAAGACGGGTGTGTACGCGCACGCAAGCAGTATCGTCGTTAAAGCGAACTGGACCATCAATAAATATTCCGTAACGTTCAAGAATATGGACGATAGCGAGAATACTACTTTGACGGATATCGTACACGGCAACAAGGTGAGCGCGCCTGCTGCAAGCGTGGGTTATCAGCTTAAAGCGGTGTACGCTTCGGATAAGCAAACGCCCGTAGATTTGGCTACGGCGACGATTACGGCGGAAACGACGTATTACGTTGAATACGAAGCGAAAACGTTTACGATTATTGTAAACGGCGCACAGGACGGCTATCAGAACCCGACCGTGAAATACGGCGAAAACTATACGCTCGTTGCACCCGACAGAGGCGAGGGTTATGAGTTCAAGGGCTTTAAGGATAAGGACGGCAACGATTTCGCGCTTACGGGTGCGTATACTTGGGCGAAGGATATCACCGTTACCGCACAATGGGATAGCGTTTACCACAACGTATATTTCTACGACGGCAACACCGAGCTGTCCGCGCTCCGTATTGAAAAACAGGGCGGTACGGATATCAGCACGATAACGCTTCCCGCTGCTCCCGTTAAGACGGGTTATACGGCGGATACCGTATGGTATAGCGATAAAGAGTTTACTGCGGCGTTCGACGCTACGGGTGAAATGACCGAGGATATCAAGCTTTACGCGAAATATACCGCGAATACCTACGAAATCGCAATCACGTTGGGCGAGGGTGTTTACGAGGGACAAACGGCGACGAACGACGTCGTGACCGTCGAAGTGACCTACGGTCAGGCAATCGGTTTGAAGCAGCCTACGAAGAAGGGGTATACCTTTGCGGGCTACACTATGAACGGTGTAGAATTTACGGCGGACGTATATAGCTTTGCACACGATATCACGCTTATCGCGAATTGGAACGAGGATAGAAAGAGCGTTCAATTCTACGGCGAAAACGGGCTTTGGAGTGAAACGAGCGTATTGAACGGCTTTACCGTGAGTGCACCTGCCGTACCTGAAAAGACGGGTTATACCTTTAAGGGTTGGAGTACGAGCCAGACCGCGCCGTCGGAAAATAATTTGTTTGATTTCAACAGCGAAATTACGACGGATATCGACCTTTACGCGTGGTTTACGGTGAATACGTATACGATTTACGTTTACGAAAGAGATAAGACGACGGCGACCGAATACACCGTAGAATACGGAAAAGTGCCTGCAATCAGCGAGCCTACGCACGATAACTATACGTTCGTCGGTTGGTTTACGGAAAAAGACGGTAAGGGAAACAAGGTTGACCTTTTGACCTATTACGAGGTGGCAAGCAATACCACCGTTTACGAATTCTGGACGGTGAAGGACAACGGAAGCGACCCGAATTTCCGTGATAACGGCGATAATTTCCAAGAAAGAGCGGACGAAAATGCGGCTTGGACGTACGTATATCTCGTAGGGCATACCTATAATTTCTCGGGTACGACGTTTACCGTGGTAGAGAACGACTACGCTATCGTTTCCAACGAAAACGGCAAGGGCAAATTGGTTGCGCTTGCACCCGGTGAATTTACGCTCGATTACGTACAGGGCGGCAAGACGGGTACAATGAAAATTAAGATCGTTGAAAAGGTTTACACCTTCAATGCGGGCGCGGATTACAGCAATGCTTGGATTCATCGCGACGCGAGCGTTTGGGACAACGACGAAAAGAATTCGACAATGACGGTGGGTAGAACGAACTTTATCCCCGACGTCGTAATCACCAAGAACGCGGCAGGCGATACGCTTTCGCTTAGCGAAGCGAACGTGCAAATCACCGTTAAAGCGGGTGATACGCTCGTGACCGATTATACGACGGACGGTAACGCGATTACGTTTGGAAGCACTGTGGCAGACGGAACGACGCTTACCGTAACGCTTGCGCCCAGATATGCGATTTTCAGCGGGCAGACCCTTTCGTTTACGTTTGTCGTAAATAGCGGCGTGAACGTGTACGATAGCGAACAGCTCCGCTTGGCGTACGAGGATTCTAACGTAAGCACAATCAACGTGCTTCGCAATATCAACGCGGTGTTGATTGCAGAGCGTACGAATACGACGGGTGTTGGCTTCAAAACCAACGGTAACGATAGCTATACCGTTACGGAAGAATTTACTTCACCTATAAACCCTGATGGCGGCGCGGGTGTTTACGACCGTGTGTCGGGTAACTTGGCAATCAACGGTAACTACTTCACGGTAAACGGCGGTAATATTCCGCTTGTGGATAACCGTGACGGTGACAGAGGCTTTAACGTATGTCAAAACGGTAACGTTTTGCATAACGTGCAGTTCGCGCTCTTTAAGTTTGGTAAAGACGATAGCGATATAAGCGATAAGCTTACGATGGAGAATCTTAATATTATCGGTAACTTCAATAAAGCGACGAACACGGAAAGCGATTACACTATTAACGACAAAAAAGCGTTGATTATGAGCGGCTCGTTTATCGGTGTTTCGGTGAGAAGCGGTAACCTTTATATGGATAACGTAACGGCGAGAAGATGTCTGTTCGGTGTGGCGATTTACGGGGTTAATCCGAAGAAAACGACGAATAACGAAACGAATTCGTTGCACGCGTCCAGCGTATACGCAAAAGACTGTATTTTCGAAAACAGCTGGGCAAACAACGTGTATACGTGGGGCTTTGGTAAGGTTACGCTTGACAGTTCGTTTGTAGGTGCTTCGAGCGGTGCGGCTATCCATTTCGACTCGCTTGCAAGCGCGACGCCCGTTAATTGTGCGTTGGATATGCTTAACGGTACGAAGGTAGAGAACTGGGTACTCGGTACGGAAACTTGGTTTGACGTATACAACGTATCCGCGATTGTTCCTACACTGAAAACCGAAGTAGAAGGTGTGGTTTCCCAGTATAGCGGTGCAAAGAGAACGATTATTAAGAACGGTACGGATAATCCGACCGACCAATACGTGAACTTCATATTGCTTATGAAGAGCCCTGGGGATAATTCCGAATGGGTAACCGACGACATTGGTCACGGCTCGGTAGACGTGAATATGGCTATGTTTGATTTGGTGAAGGCGCAAACCGATCCCGCGAACGCCGGCTCGCCTATAAACGACTACGTGAAATTTGCAAAAGATATGACCGCGTTAGGCTTTGGTTATATGGAAGGTATCGTTGGTATCATCAATGCAGGTTAATAAAACGTAACGAATAAAAATGCGACCCTTGCCGAAAGCAAGGGGCGCGATTTTTTTGCGCGGAGGCGTTATTCCGTTTGCAAAGGCTCGCTTTGGTTTTGCGAGCGGTATAGTCTGATCCAAGTGCAGGTGGCTTGGAGTTGTCTGTACAAGGCGTATACCGTGTAAATTACGTACGTGATATTTGCGATATTGTTTATCGAAAGCTCTATCCACATAACGATAGAAATGAAAGAGGAGATAGGACCTATAAACGTATATTCGATATAGCGAAGCATACTTAATACCGTGCCTAAAATCCCTAATACGAAGGTCGTATTATCTAAAATCAAGCTCGTCGTACCCATTTGCTTATAGATAAAATAGCAAATAATCCAAAATGCTACGCTTGCAATCGCCGTTAAAATTCCGCCTTTGGCGGTTAAGCGTTGTACGCGCACCTGCTTGGTTTTGGTTTGGTTTTTCGACCAAAGGATAAAGCTTGCGATTTGAAAAGGGAAGCTGATACAAAGTGCGGACACCACCGAGGGATATAATCCCTCCATAAAATATCCGATTGCGTACACGATAGCGTTCAAACCGCCGAGAATGAACGTAAAACGGTTGGCGTGCGCGCTTAACAGCATTACGATAAGGGACACGAGCGTGGGCAACAGCTTGATAAATTTCTGCTTGAATACGATACCCAGCACGATTAAAGCAAGCCCCGTCAGAATAATAGGGAACAAATCCAGCCAAAATTTTTTTGCAGTTATTTTTTCTTTCATAGTAGTTTCACTCCAACGCGTACCATTATATCACGCTCCGTATTTTTACGCAATCCCCACGGCGGACGACATTTTTACAAAATGTCCGATTTTTGAAGTTTTTAGCAAAAGAGTATGCTATGTTCTTGCTTTTTCGTGTAGATTTTCGTATAATAGAGAAAAAGGAGGGCGGCGGTATGTCCGAGAGGAAGGATAGATATTCCGTGTCAACTGTAATCGGCGACGCGAAGTTCAGCGCGGCGTGGGGCAGGTTCGGGAGGCAAAGCAGAGCGCAGGATTCCCTTTTGCTTTTGCACGCGCACGGGGAATACGAAATATTTTTCGTGCAAAGCGGCGCGCTGTATATCCACGCGGCAGACGGTGTTTATTCTTTCGAAAAGGGGAGCGTGGTCGTTCTCCCGCCCGATTATTTGCATTACGCGAGCTTTGACGACGCGTTTGCATTCGTGTTTTCCTTCGAGCGCAAGCACGGAGCGGGGCAAGAGAAATATTTTGAGAGATTTTGCGACTTTTTTACGCCGTCGGCGGTGCTTTCGTTTGGCAACGCGAAAGCGTACGAATACCTTTTAGAGGAATTGTCGGATTGTTTCAGAGAGGAAAAAGCGGGGGACGAATACCGTGCAAAGGCGGTATTACAGCTCGTGTTTTTGCGGCTTTTGAACACGCGCGGAGCGACGGGGCAAGCGCGCGGGGGCGCGGATACGGGCACTTCGCCCTACGTTTACGATATCGCCAACCTCGTTGCCCGCAATTACACGGAGCGTTTGACCATCAAAGACGTTGCGAAAAGCTTGTTTTTGAGCGAACGGCAGGTGTCGCGAATCGTGCGAAAGCATTTCCATACCACCTTTCCGCGGCTTTTGAACGATAGAAGGCTAGCTATCGCGGCGGCAATGCTGCAAGGCACGGATAAATCGGTGGGCGAAATCCGTTTAGCGGTGGGATTTGAAACGGAGAGCGGATTTTTTACGGCGTTCAAAAAACGGTACGGCGTTACGCCGCTACGCTACCGAAAAGAAAAGAAAATTTTGCCAAACGGTTGACAAGTATTTTTTATAGAAGTATAATATATACGACGGAGGATTTTTATCATGCAAAAGCTCATTGATTTATATAAGCAGGCGAACGTGAAGGACAAAGCGGCGGGATTGACCCTCGCGCCCTTCGATTTCCAAAAAACGCAATCAGAGGACGGCAGATATTTGGCAAAGGGCGACGACGGCGTGTTGTACGACGTGCGCTCGGAAGCGGCGTTTTATAACGCGGTTGGGGCGAACGGCAGAAAATACAAGGTGTTTGCCTTTATCGGCAAGCCGAGAACGCCCGCGCCCGAGGGCGGCTATCCCGCAATCGTGCTCGCGCACGGCGGGGGCGGACGCGCCTACTTCGAATGGGTAGAGCATTGGGTAGATAAGGGCTACGTGGCGATTGCGCCCGACCTTGCAGGGCAATACGGCGTGTCGGCAGAAAAACGCGCGCTTGCAAACGAGCAGGGCGCGCCCGAGGCAAAGCTCCAACGCTACGGCTCGTTTTTTGAAACGGACGACGTAGAGGGGAGCTGGATGTATTTCGGACCGTTCGCGCTTGGGTACGCTATCAACGCGCTCAAAGAATACGCGCCTATCAACGAAAACAAAATCGCGCTTGCGGGTATTTCTTGGGGCGGCGTTTTGTCCTTACATACGGCGGCGGTAGAGCCGCGATTTTCCGCGGTGAGCGTCATTTATTCCAGCGCGTTCCATTGGGACACCGATTGGGCAATGGAAAATCATAACGTGAAAACGCTGACAAGCGAACAGCTTGGGGTGTACAAGGACTATCTTGACCCTGCCGTTGCGCTCGAATATATACAAGCCCCCGTGCTCTTTACGGCGGGTATGGACGACGCGGCGTTTTCGACAGTGAACAGAAAACGCACGACGGAGCTTGTAAGCGCGCAAAAGCAATTTTCCTATTTCGTGCATTTCCCGCACGGGCATTGGGAGGGCTGGACGCCCAAGCAGTCCTACGCGTTCACGGACGCGGTGTTTGCTTTAAGTAAGCCGCTCGTGAAAATCGAGGCGACGCTTGGCGGCGCGGAGGTGAAAATCAAGGTTTCCGACAAGGTGGAAAAGGTATATCTTGCTTATACGCAAGAGGAAATCACGCACGCGAAAAACGTGGCGTGGGAAGAGGTCGAGGCGACGAAGGCTTGCCGTGGGTATAAGGCGACGCTGCCGACGGGCGCGAAGGCGTATTTTGCGCGCTACGAAGGCGAGGACGGCGTACAAATGAGTACGGACGTATACTTTTTGTAAGGAAGGATTATGCAACGCAAGGAAAACGGGAAAGGACGGGGGCAGGTACGCGCCGAAAACGCGTACACGGCTACGTTCAAGGTGAATAGAAGCGATACGTTGATGGAGTTTTTGCTCCGCAAATGCAACACTTCGCGCAATAACGTAAAATCGCTGTTGACGAGGCGGCAGGTGCTCGTCAACGGAAGCGTGGTGACGCAATACGATTTTCCGCTTGCCAAGGACGACGAGGTGAAGCTTTCGAAAAAGTCGGTCAGCGGGAATATTCCCGTCGCGAGCAAGAAAACGCCCGTGCAAAAACGGGAGAAGCAGGAACGCACGAAAATTAAAATTATTTACGAGGACGAGGATTTTATCGCAATCGACAAGCCCGCGGGGCTTTTGTCTGTGGAGAGCGATAAGGAAACGGAATGTGCGTTTGCCTACGTTTTCGAGTATCTTCGCCAAAGTGCGAAAAACGCCCGTCCGTATATTTTGCACCGAATCGATAAAGAAACCTCGGGCGTGTTGCTGTTTGCCAAAAATCCAAAAATACATTCTATGCTGAAAATGCGCTGGAACGAGTGCGTGACGGCGCGGGAGTATTACGCCGTCGCGGAGGGCGTATTCGAAAACAAAGAGGGTACGGTCGTTTCCTATCTCAAAGAGAATAAAAACAATATTATGTATTCCACGCAAGACCCCACGGGGCAAAAGGCGGTGACGCATTATACGGTCGTGGGCGAAAACGAAAAGTATTCCTTGCTTCGCGTAAAAATCGATACGGGCAGAAAAAACCAAATCCGCGTACACATGCAAGAGCTTGGGCATACGATCGTCGGCGACGACAAATACGGTCCGTCCAAGAACCCGTTGAAGCGGCTGGGTTTACACGCTTCGAGATTGAGCTTTATCCACCCCGTCACCAAAGAAGAAATCAGCGTGGGTGCAAGCGTACCCGCCGCGTTCCGTGCGTTGTTTGGGCAATAAGAAAGATAAAATGCCGTTTGCAAACGGCATTTTTTTGTTACCGAATATTGACATTGCGCGGTAAGGTATGATATAATAATATAAATATACGCTTTTTGGAGACGTGCCATGGACGAAAGGGAAGTGCAAGAGGATTTGAAGCGTTTTTTCGATAAGGACGAGTTTGTTAAGCGCACGGGCGCGCAAATCCAAGAAATTTCGGAAAATCGGGTGGTCGTGCGGGCGAAAATATTGCCCTCGCATTTGAACGCAAACGGTTGCGTGCAGGGCGGTATGCTGTACACGGTCGCCGATTTCGCGTTTGCCGTTTTGGGGAATTATCTGCACCCCTCCACCGTTACGCAAAGCGGACATATTCAGTATATGCGTCCTGCTTTTACCGATGAGATCACGGCGATTGCGACGGAAACGGAACGCGCGGGGCATACCACGGTTTCCGAGGTCACCGTCAAAAACGCCGAGGGGAAAACGGTGTGTATATGCCATTTCACGGGCTTTGTGAAGGATACCAAACGAGAATAAAAGGAACGGAAGAATATGAAGGAATTGATGCTTACGAATGCGGCAATCGCGCGCGGCGCGTGGGAAGCGGGGGTGAAGGTACTGTCCGCGTATCCCGGCACGCCCAGCACGGAGATTGCGGAGAATTTTGCCAAATACGACGGCGTGTACGCCGAATGGGCACCCAACGAAAAGGTGGCGGTCGAGGTCGCAATCGGCGCGGCAATCGCGGGGGCGCGGGCGATGGCGTGTATGAAGCACGTGGGCTTGAACGTTGCCGCCGACCCTTTATTCACGCTCTCGTATACGGGGGTGAACGGGGGCTTGGTGCTCGTTGTGGCGGACGACCCCGGTATGCACTCCTCGCAAAACGAGCAGGATTCGCGCTACTACGCACGGAGCGCGCACGTGGCGATGTTAGAGCCCTCGTCCGCGCAAGAAGCCAAAGAGTTTACCCGTTTGGCGTTTGAAATCAGCGAAAAATTCGATACGCCCGTGTTGCTCCGTGAAACGACGCGCGTGGCGCATTCGCACGGGGTGGTGGAGCTTTGCGAACGCGAAGAAAGAGCATTGCGCCCCTACGAAAACGACGCGAGAAAGTACGTGATGATGCCCGCGAACGCCATTAGACGGCATATTGCAGTGGAGGAGCGGGACAAGGCTCTTGCGGCGTATTTTAACGATTTGGAAATAAACCGCGCGGAGTATACCGACGAAAACGAAATCGGCGTGGTATGCTCGGGCGTGACGTACGAGTACGTCAAGGAAGCGTTGCCGCGCGCCAACGTGTTTAAGGTGGGTACGCCCTATCCTTTGCCGATAGA
Source organism: Candidatus Scatosoma sp. (assembly GCA_045576335.1). Classification (GTDB taxonomy): domain Bacteria; phylum Bacillota; class Clostridia; order Christensenellales; family Borkfalkiaceae; genus Scatosoma. Next base: position 8,751 of record JAZNGH010000005.1, on the reverse strand, counting down.
AGCGATACGCGCGTTTTCGGAAAAGGTAAAAAAACTGTACGTCGTGGAAGAGCTTGAACCGTATATGGAGGACGCGCTCAAAGCGGCGGGCGTGGCTTGCGTGGGGAAAGAGCTGTTTTCCTTGCAGGGCGAATTGTCGGTGGCGACGATTTTGCAGGCGTTTGAGGGGAGAGAAATTCCCGCGCCTGTTCAAGTACCCGTTCGTCCGCCCGTAATGTGTGCGGGCTGTCCGCACCGCGGCGTGTTCTACGTTTTGAGCAAGCTGGGCTTGACTGTAAACGGCGATATCGGCTGTTATACGCTCGGCGCGGTCGCGCCGTTGTCCGCAATGCACACTTGCGTTTGTATGGGCGCGTCGGTGGGCATGGCGCACGGCTTTAAGAAGGCGACGGAGGGCGCGAGCAAGAACGTTGCGGTGATCGGCGACTCCACCTTTTTACATAGCGGCGTGACGGGGCTGATCAACGCCGTGTACAACCAAAGCGGCATTACGCTTTTGATACTCGACAATTCTACGACGGGTATGACGGGGCATCAGCAGCACCCCGCGACGGGCAAAATGCTTCGCGGCGAGCCTGCTCCCGCCGTGCTTTTGGACGAGCTTTGTCGCGCTTGCGGCGTCAAGGACTTGCAAATCGTGGACGCGTACGATTTGGGAGCGGTGGAAAGGGCTGTGAAAGCGGCGACGGCAAACAACGAGGTGAGCGTGATCATTGCACAACGTCCGTGCGTGTTGCTCGATAAAAAGCTGAAAAAGCCCACCGTTTGCGTGAACGATTGCAAAAACTGTGGAAAGTGTATGAAGATAGGCTGTCCTGCAATCAGCAAGGGCGAAAAGGGGATCGTAATCGATAAAACGCAATGTGTGGGTTGCGGCGTTTGCGAACAGGTTTGCCCGTTCAAGTGCATTAAAGGCGAGGAGGCGTAAACAATGAATATACTCATTTCGGGCGTTGGCGGTCAGGGTACTTTGCTTGCCAGCCGCGTACTCGGCAAATACGCATTACTTTGCGGAAAGGACTGTAAAATCAGCGAAATTCACGGCATGAGCCAGCGCGGCGGTAGCGTAACGACGCATTTACGCATGGGCGAGCGCGTACATTCCCCCGTCGTTTGGGAAGGGAGCGCGGATATGATTATCGCCTTTGAGGAGCTGGAAGCGGCGAGAATGGCGCATTATTTGAAAAAAGACGGGATTTTGCTCGTGAACGAGGAAAAAATCTTGCCTATGCCGTGCATTACGGGCGCGGCGAAGTACCCGACGGATATCAAAGCGGATATCTGTGCGCGGATAAGCGGCGCGAAATTCGTCGCGGCGAAAGAAATCGCAAGAGAGGCGGGCAGCGAAAAGGCGACGAATATCGTCATGCTCGGTTGTATTTGTAAACTGTACGGCTTTGATAAGGAGCTTATGGAAGAGGCTGTGACGGCGTGTGTGCCCGCGAAATTCAGGGAGCTCAACGAAAAGGCGTTCCGTATGGGCTTTGAACGAGTATAAAAAAGGAAGGAAAAAGTATATGCAGTATTTTCAGAAAGAAATCGAAACTATGAATAAGGCGGACAAGCGCGCGTTACAGTCGGAGCGGCTTGTTAAAATCGTGAAGTATGCGTACGAAAATCAAGCACCGTACCGTGCGAAAATGGACGCAATCAAGCTCAAACCCGAAGATATTAAATCGATTGACGATATCTATAAATTGCCCTTTACGGTCAAGCAGGATTTGCGCGATGCGTACCCGTTCGGTATGATGGCAAGACCTAAAAAAGACCTCGTGCGTTTGCACGCTTCCAGTGCGACGACGGGTAAATTGACCGTGGCGGGATATACTATGAACGATATCGACGTCTGGGGCGAATGTGCGGCGCGTTCCCTCGTAATGGCGGGCGGCAGCGCGGAGAGTATCGTGCACGTTGCCTACGGTTACGGTCTGTTTACGGGCGGGCTCGGTATGCACTACGGCGGGGAAAAGCTGGGGGCTTGCGTAGTACCCGCTTCGGCAGGCAATACGCAAAAGCAAATCCAGCTCATCGTGGATTTCGGGGCGGATATCATTTGCTGTACGCCCTCGTATATCATTTATCTTGCTGAGGAAATCGAAAAAATGGGCTTAAAAATCGGCAAGGATATCAAGCTGAAAGGCGGCGTTTTCGGCGCGGAGGCTTGGTCGGAGGGTATGCGCGAGGATATCGAAAGACGGTTGGGTATTCGCGCTTGCGACATTTACGGGCTTTCGGAGATTGCGGGCCCCGGCGTGGCTTGCGATTGCGAATTTAAGACGGGTATGCACTTCCAAGACGATCATTTCTATCCCGAAATCGTGGACGTGGATACGCTTGACCCGCTTCCGTATGGGGAATCGGGCGAGCTGGTCATCACCACGCTTACCAAAGAGGGTATGCCCCTTATCCGTTACCGTACCCGCGATATCGCGAGTTTGAACGACGACCCCTGCCCTTGCGGCAGAACGAGCGTTAAGCTCAATAAAATCACGGGCAGAAGCGACGATATGCTCATCATTCGCGGCGTAAACGTGTTCCCTTCGCAAATCGAGAGTGTGCTTTTGAAAAATTCCGATATTCAGCCTCATTACCATATCAACGTGGATAGGGTGAACAATCTCGACACCATGGAAATCGTGGTAGAGCTTTCGCCCGATATCGCGCTTGACGAGATTGCACACGTAGAGGATATCCGTAAAAAGCTTACGGCGGATATGGCTTCCGCACTTTCGGTCAGCGCGAAAATCACGCTCGTATCGCCCGGGACGGTGGCAAGAAGCGAGGGTAAGGCAAAGAGAATAACGGACAGACGGAAAATATAAGGAGGGATAAATATGATAAAACAGGTGGCGGTATTTTTGGAAAACAGAGAGGGCAGAGTGAGCGAATGTTGTAAGGTGTTGAAGGATGCGGGGGTAAACCTTTGCTCCATCTCCATTGCGGATACCAAGGAATTCGGCATTTTGCGTATGCTCACCGACGACAACGAAAAGGCGTTGGCTACGCTCAAAAACGCGGGCTTTTTGTCCTCTATCGTGGAGCTGGTCGGTATCGAAGTACCCGATAAATCGGGCGCGCTTGCACAGCTGCTTATCGAATTGTACGAGGGCGGCGTGAATATCGAATATATGTATTCGTTTGCGGGCAAGGACGGACACGCGCAAATCGGCTTTAAGACGGGTACGCCCGAAAAGGCGGTTGCGTTGCTTGAAAAAGCGGGTGCAAAAATACTGTAAAATAAGCGTAATATGAAAAAAGGGTTGATACTCATAAACGCATATTTGAAATTGCAGTCGCAATTCTCGCAAGCGGCTCGTATGAAGGAAGAGCTTGAAAAACTCGGCGTTGAAACGGATATCCGTCGCAACGACGGGTTTTTCGCGCATATTTCAGGATGCGATATTAAGGAAAGCCTTACGAAAGAATACGCGTTTTGCGTGTACTTGGATAAGGATAAATACACCTCGGAAATGCTTGAAAAAGCGGGCTTGCGCCTGTTTAACAGGCACGAGGCGATCCGCGTTTGCGACGATAAAATGCAGACGTATATCACCCTTGCGGGCAACGGCGTGCCTATGGCGAAAACGCTTGCGGGATTGCTTTGCTACGAGCCGACCGAACGCATAAGAGAAGAAACGCTTGCGCGTATTGAAAGCGAGCTTGGCTATCCCGTAATCGTCAAGGAAAGCTTCGGGTCGCTAGGTAAGGGCGTGTATATGGCGAAAAACCGTGAGGAGCTTTCGCGTATAGCGGAAATGCTCAAATGCCGTCCGCACCTTTTTCAAGCTACGGTGCAAACGAGCGTGGGCAAGGATTTGCGCGTAATCGTCGTGGGCGGAAAGGTGCAAGCGGCAATGCTTCGGCGTTCAGATACCGATTTCAGAAGCAATATAGAGCTTGGCGGCGTGGGGAGCGCGTACGAGCTTTCCAACGAAACGCGCACCGTTTGCGAACGGGTAGCCGCGCTGTTAGCTTTGGATTATTGCGGGATTGATATTTTGTTCGGGGAAAAGGACGCGCCGATCGTTTGCGAGGTTAATTCCAACGCCTTTTTCGGCGGTGTGGAACGCGTTACGGGCGTAAACGTCGCGGCGGCGTATGCAAAACATATTTATAAGGAAATATCGGAATGAAAAAAATTGCAAGCTTTACCGTCAATCACGACACCTTGGAAAAGGGAATGTATATTTCACGCATAGACGGCGACGTGGTTACGTACGATATTCGTATGAAACGTCCCAACGGCGGGGATTATTTGTCTATGAGCGCGGCACATACAATCGAGCATTTGTTTGCGACCTTTGCCCGCAACAGCGAGGCAGGGAAAGACGTTATTTACGTCGGGCCTATGGGTTGCAGAACGGGTTTTTATCTGCTCGTGCGCGACGGGATTTCGCATAGCAGAGCAATCGCTTTGGTGCAAGAAAGTATGCGGTTTATCCGTGATTTTACGGGGGAAATCCCCGGGAATACCCCTCGGGAATGTGGAAATTATCTCGACCACGACCTTTTGGGCGCAAAGGCGGTCGCGGCGGATATGTACGCCGTTTTAGAGGGTTGGAAAGAAGAAAACTTACGGTATAAGGAGTGAAAAGATGCGGGAATTTTTGGATATTATCAACAGCCGCGTGAGCGTAAAAAGCTATCAGGCAACGCCTGTTGCCAAGGAGCTGATTGAAAAAATCGTCGAGGCGGGTACGCACGCACCGACGGGCTTGAACAAGCAATCGCCCATTATCTTGGCGGTTACGAACAAGGAAATTCGGGATAAACTGTCCTATCTCAATGCGGGAAAGGACCCGTTCAAGCGCGTTGACCCGTTTTACGGCGCGCCCGTCGTGCTCGTCGTTTTGGCGGATAAAAGCGTGCCTACACACGTTTACGACGGCTCGCTCGTGATGGAAAATATGTTGCTTGCCGCACATTCTTTGGGGCTTGGCGCGTGCTGGATACACCGCGCAAAGGAAACCTTTGAAACGGACGAGGGGAAGCAAATATTGAAAGACCTCGGTATCGAGGGCGAGTACGAGGGGATAGGGAACTGTATCGTGGGGTATCCCGCTACCGTTCCCGCAAAAAAGCCCAGAAAGGAACGCTGGGTATACTACGTGGAATAAAATGAAAACGGGTGTTTCGACGGCTTCGCTGTTTTTGCGGAAGAATAACGAGGAGGCTTTGCCGCTTTTGCATACGCTCGGCGTGGAAAATGCCGAGGTTTTCCTGACCTCTTTTTCCGAGTACGAACCCAATTTTGCGCGCTTGCTCGCTTCCCGAAAGGAGGGCGTTGAAGTTAATTCCGTGCATATTCTCAATACACAGTTCGAGCCACAGCTTTTCAATATGCACCCGCGTGTTCGAAGCGACGCGTACGCGTGGCTGGATAAGGTCTTGGACTGTGCGAATATTTTGGGGGCACCCTATTACACCTTTCACGGTACGGCACGGGTAAAACGCGCTTCCCGTTCGGGGGAAAGGGACGATTTTGAGGCTATGATTAGAGGCTTTGACGGGATCATCACCGCTTGCAAAAGCAAGAACGTCACGCTGTGCCTTGAAAACGTGGAATGGTCTACGTATAACCGCGTGGGCGTGTTTGAACGCATAAAAAAGGAATTACCCGATTTGTGCGGGGTGTTGGATATCAAGCAGGCGCGAATTTCAGGGCAGCCCTACGAGCAGTATTTACAGGAAATGGGGGAAAGGCTTAAATACGTGCATATCTCCGATATCGACGAGAATGGGCGTATGTGCTTGCCCGGGAAGGGTACGTTCGATTTCCAAACGCTCGTAAAACGTTTGCAGGATATCGGCTTTGACGGCGCGCTGTTGATAGAAGTGTATATCCAAGATTACGGCAAGGAACAAGAGCTTAAAACCGCTTGCGAGTATATCGACGAAATTTTATATAAATACACACGGTAAAATTTTGATTTTTTTGCAAAAACTGTTGACAAGCATATTTGAATATGCTATACTATTATTGAGATTAAATCTCAATAATAAAAATTAAGGAGAATGAAAATGAAGGTATATCAATGTGAAAAATGCAAAAAGACGGTTATTAGCCGTGAGGAACTTAAATTAGAGGGTTGGAAAGAATTGGTTGCAGGCTCGACGGATGCGGCGCAAGAAAAGCACGTGCCCGTAGTGAGCAAGAAGTGTAAACAGGTGAAGGTGGACGTTGGCAGCGTTTCGCATCCTATGACGGAAGAGCATCTTATCGAATGGGTGGCAATCGAAACGGCACAGGGCTATCAAGTGAAATATCTCAAAGCTGGGGACGCGCCCGTTTGCACGTTCTCGCTTGCGGACGGAGATCAGCTTGTGGCGGTGTATGCTTATTGTAATCTCCACGGTCTTTGGAGAAGTTAAAAAATAAGAATACGCTTCGCAATACTTCGTTGCGCTACGTTTTTCTTGCTCGTTTACGCATAGTAAACTCCCGTCGAAAAGCCTCGCGCGCCTTGTCTTGCTCGCGTCTTGCTTATTTTTTCTTGCTCGGCGCGGGCGTGACTGCATAAAATACGGATATCAAAAGGAGAAATCGAAATGATAGAAAGAGAAGCAATGTTCAAAATCACGTACGGGTTGTTTATGTTGACGACGACGGACGGGGAGAAGCAAAACGGCTGTATCGTGAATACGGTATCTATGCTCACGGACGAACCGAAGCGTATCGTAGTCTTCGTGAACAAGACCAACTATTCGGAAACGTTACTTCGTAAAACGGGGATTTTCAACGTGTCTATTTTAACCGAAAGCACGCCGTTTGACGTCTTTAAGCAGTTCGGTTTCTGTTCGGGCAGAGATACCGATAAATTTGCGGGAAAGACCTATCCCAAGACGGAAAACGGCTTATATTATTTGCCCGAAAATGCCAACGCCGTGCTCTCCGCAAGGGTGGTGGACGCGCTCGATTACGGCACGCATACGCTGTTCGTTGCAGAAGTGACGGAGGCGAAAACGCTTTCGAGTGAAAAATCGGTGACGTACGAATACTATCAAAGCCATATCAAGCCCAAGCCCGCCGCGCAAAAAGCGGAAGAGGGCGGCGTAAAAAAATGGGTGTGCACGGTGTGCGGTTACGTACACGAGGGCGAGGATTTCCCCGAGGGATTTTTATGCCCTTGGTGCAAGCATCCCAAGGAAGATTTCAAGCCGTTGGCGTGAGGAAAGCCCGAGCGTATGCTCCTTGTTAAAAATTTCCTAAAAAAGCCAAAAAAACGGCGAAAAAAGACTTGACATCATACGCTTTTCTTGCTATAATTTGGTGGTAAATAAAAAATGCTTGTGTGCAAAGGCGGTGAAAAAAGGTATGTCTACGGTAAGAGTAGGTGAAAACGAAAACGTGGAAAGCGCGTTGCGTCGTTTCAAGAGAAAGTGCTCCCGCGACGGTATTATCGGCGATTTGAGAAAAAAAGAATTCTATGAAAAGCCTTCCGTAAGAAGAAAAAAGAAGTCGGAAGCCGCTCGTAAGAGAAGCAGAAACTAACGAAAGAAAAGCTCACGAATCCGTGAGCTTTTTTCATTGTCGAAAATGGGAAATTACCGTCGAAAAAGGTCGGCGAGAAAAAAGGAGGCAGAGTATGTCAAACGAAAACCGTACGTTAAAGGACGAAGCAAGACGCGCAAAATCCCGTATTAAAAACGGGTTTTGGACGGAATGTAAAGAGGATATGGACAAAAAATTAGAGCTTGCGCGGGAACAGGGCGTCAACGAAAGCAAGGCGGGGCGGTATTTCACGGCACAGGTAACAGCAAAAATTTCGGGCGAGAAGGAGGATGAGTTTTATCTCAAAGTAAAGCAAATGCTCCTTTCGGACGGCGAGGTGAGCGACGCAATCGGCAGACTTACGGACAAGCCCTATTACGACACCCTGTCCTACGAGGAAAAGCAACGCTATACCCTCTCTTTAAGCGAAAAATACTTGCGCGCGTTGGAACGGTTCAGAAGGGAATGTGAATTTGAAACCTTGCTAGAAAAAGCTTGAAAGTCGCTTGCCAAAAGGATAAAGCTTGTGCTATAATATAGCTATGACACAAATGGACGAAATTTTTGAGAAACTTAATGCAGAGCAGATAAAACCCGTTTTACAAACGGAGGGCGCGGTTTTGGTGCTTGCGGGTGCGGGCAGCGGAAAAACGCGCGTGCTCACCTCGCGTATCGCGTACATTATCGAGGAGCTTGGCGTGCCCGCTTCGGCAATCCTTGCCATTACCTTTACCAACAAGGCGGCGGGTGAATTGCGCGAGCGACTTAATGTTGCCTGCGGTGCTGAAGGTGCAGATATCTGGGCGCACACCTTCCATTCCTGCTGTGCGAGAATACTCCGCTCCCATATTACCAAATTGGGATACTCAAGCAACTTTGCCATCTATGACGAGGATGACAAGAAAAAGCTTATAATCTCTATACTCAGAGATCTGGGTGTTGATGAAAAACGCTATGATGCAAAAGCCATTGCTTCAAGCATTTCAAAGGCTAAGGATGAGTTGAAGACCGCACAGCAATATTCCGAAGAAGCGGGCGCTGACCCAATGCTTCAGATAACCGCCCGTGTATTTTTACGCTATGAGGCGCAGATGCAGGCGCTGAATGCACTTGATTTTGACGATATGATAGTCAAAACCGTGGAGCTACTCCGCACATTCCCCGATGTTTTGGAATATTATCAGAACAAGTTCCGTTATGTGCTTGTAGACGAGTATCAGGACACCAACCAGGCGCAGTATGTTCTCTGCAAGCATCTT
>JAZNGH010000004.1:0-9199 GCA_045576335.1 Candidatus Scatosoma sp. | reverse complement strand
TTGCCTGCCTATCTCGATTGTTTGGATAAGGAGCTGCTCGCCGCAAAAGAGAGCGTGGGTAACCTTCGCTCCGTCTATATCGGGGGCGGTACGCCCTTTGCGCTCGACACGCCTGAATTAAAGAGGGTTTTGCAAGGGGTGGACGGCATCTATAAAACGCTTGCGCCGACGGCGGAATACACCGTGGAGGCAGGCAGACCCGACGCATTCAGCGAGGACAAGCTCCGTCTTTTGAAGGACTACGGCGTGACGAGGATTTGCATCAACCCCCAAAGCTTTTCCGACGAGACTTTGCAAAAGATAGGGCGCAGACACACGGAAGCGGATATTTACCGTGCCTTTGAGATGTCGGAGAAATACGGCTTTATCATCAACGTGGACTTGTTTGCAGGGCTTGAAGACGAGGACGTGGAAACCTTCCGCGAGAGCGTTCTTCGAGCGGTCGAAACGGGCGCGGACAATATCACGGTGCATTGTTTGTCTTTGAAGAGCGGGGCAAAGCTCAAGGAAGAGATTTCCCGTGTGGAAAACGATTCGGTGCAAGCGATGGTATCCGTTTCGCGTGAGATTTTGTCGGCGGCAGGGTATGTACCTTACTATATGTACCGCCAAAAATACCAAGCGGGAAACAACGAGAACGTAGGCTGGACGAAGCCGAATAAAGCGTGCGTGTATAACGTGGACGTTATGGAGGAAACGGCGGATAATCTCGCCGTAGGCGCGAACGCGATTTCCAAGCGCGTGTTTACGGAAAAGGGACTTATCACCCGTTTCGCTTCCCAGAAGGATTTAAGGACGTATATTGAAAATATCGACGAATTGATTGTCAAAAAACGCAAATTTTTCGAATAAAGCGCGAAAAAAACGAAAAAAGACGGCAAAATTGTTTTACATTCTCAAAATTTTGTGGTAGAATAATAATAACGGTCGCAAAGAGAATCGAATCTCCACGTTTCCCTTTGCGGTACGAGATACGTTCCATAGGAGGATAAAAAGAAATGGAAAAAAATGAAATCATTGCAAAATTCGCAATCCACGAAGGCGACACGGGTTCGCCCGAAGTACAAATCGCGCTCTTGACGGAGAGAATCAATCACCTCAACGAGCACTTGAAGGCTCATAAGCAGGACAACCACTCCCGTCGCGGGCTTTTGAAGATGGTAGGTAAGCGCAGAGGCTTGCTTGACTATCTTAAAGAGAAAGATATCGCAAGATACAGAGCGATTATTGAAGCGTTGGGTCTTCGTAAATAATGCAAGCACGAAAGGGCGGGTTATTTTAACTCGCCTTTTTTTGTGATAAGGAGCAGTTTCAATGCAACTCAAAAGCGTGAGGGAAAGAGGACAAGCCTCGGCATAAGCTTGTTTTCTCGCCCGAAACGAGAGCCACCGTCCGTCGTCGGGCGACACGGGCGGACAAGAACAAAAAAGAATTATAAGACAAGGAGAATTTTTACAATGCCAAATTTAGAAAACAGCAAAGTATTCAAAACGGAATACGCGGGTAAAGAGCTTATCGTAGAGCTTGGTAAATATGCCGAGCAAGCGAACGGCGCGTGCTTGGTGCGTTGCGGTGACACCGCGGTAAACGTTACCGTATGTATGAGCGAAACGGCGAGAGAGGGTATGGATTTCTTCCCCCTTTCCGTAGACTACGAAGAAAAAATGTTCGCCGTAGGTAAAATCCCCGGCGGCTTCAAAAAACGCGAGGGCAGAGCGTCCGATAAGGCGATCTTGACCAGCCGTTTGATTGACAGACCTATCCGTCCCCTGTTCCCGAAAGGAATTTTCAACGACGTAGTCGTGGTTGCGACCGCGCTTTCCGTTGACCCCGATATCGCACCCGAGCCTTTGGCTATGATCGGCTCGTCCGTCGCGCTTTCCATCTCCGATATCCCTTGGGCAGGTCCTACGGGTTCGGTCGTTGTGGGTATGGTTGACGGTCAGTACGTTATCAACCCCAACGTAGAAGAGAGAGCAAAGAGCGCGATCCACCTCAACCTTGCAGGTACGAAGGACGCGATTTTGATGATCGAAGCAGGCGCAAACGAAGTTACCGATGCGGAAATGGTCGGCGCGATTATGTACGGTCACGAAGAAATCAAGAAGATTTGCGCTTGGATCGAAGAAATTGCAAAGGTTGCGGGCAAGCCCAAGAAGGAAATGGAATTTTACCATATCCCCGAAGAGCTTGACGCGGCGGTTAAAGCGTACGGCTACGAAAAGCTGGAAACGGCTTTGGATACTTTCGACCGTCAGGAAAGACAAGCTCGTCAAGCGGCGGCGGAAAAGGAAATTATCGAGCATTTCGCGGAAATCTATCCCGATCAAATGCGCGAGGTAAAGGATTCCATTTACTATATCGTAAAGGGTATCGTTCGTGCGAAGATTTTTGATAAAGGTATTCGTCCCGACGGCAGAACGCTCAAAGAAGTTCGTCCTATCTGGTGCGAGCACGGCGTGTTGCCCAGAGTGCACGGCTCGGCGGTGTTCACGCGCGGTCAAACGCAAGCGCTTACCACCTGTACGCTGGGTATGCTCGGCGAAGCACAGAGAATGGAAGGTCTTGACGAGGAAGAAGAAAAGAGATATATGCACCAGTACAATTTCCCCGGCTATTCCACGGGCGAAGCGAAACCCCTTCGCAGCCCCGGTCGCCGTGAAATCGGTCACGGTGCGCTTGCAGAACGCGCGCTCGTTCCCGTAATTCCCTCGCCCGAAGAATTCCCGTACGCGATTCGCGTCGTGTCCGACATTATGTCCTCCAACGGTTCGTCGTCGATGGCTTCCGTTTGCGGTTCTACTATGTCGCTTATGGACGCGGGCGTGCCCATTAAAGCACCCGTTGCAGGTTGCGCTATGGGTCTTATCAAAGATCCTGAAACGGGCAAATACGTCATTATGACGGATATTCAAGGTCTTGAAGACTTCCTTGGCGATATGGACTTCAAGGTAGCGGGTACGGAAAAGGGTATCACGGCTATCCAAATGGATATCAAAATCAAAGGTATTTCCGAGCAGATTATGCTTGATGCAATCGCACAGGCACAGGAGGCAAGACGCCATATCCTTGGCAAAATGCTTGAATGTATCCCTGCTGTTAAGGACGAGCTTTCGCCCTACGCGCCCAAAATTATTACCTTCAAAATCAACCCCGAAAAGATCGGTGACGTCGTTGGTAAGCAGGGTAAGGTCATCAATAAAATCATTGAACAGACGGGTACGAAAATCGATATCGAGGAGGACGGTACGGTATGTATCGCTTGCTTCGGCGACGTGGCGAACGCAAACCGCGCGAAGGCTATCGTGGAATCGATTGCACACGACCCCGAGGTCGGCGATATGTTCGTGGGCGTGGTCGTTCGTATTCTGTCCAAGGTCGGTGCGTTCGTTGAGTTTGCGCCCGGTAAGGACGGTATGATTCACATCTCCAAGCTTTCCGAGCAGAGAGTAAACCAAGTAGAGGACGTGCTCAATATCGGCGACAAGGTAAAGGTGGAAATTATAAAAATCGGCGAAAAGGGTATCGACTTGCGCTTGCTTGAAAAAATGGACTAATCGAAAGAATAAAAAACGCCCAACCGTGCAAACGGTTGGGCGTTTTGATATTCCGTCGTTATTGAGAAAGCTTTTGCATAGTCGTATTTTGTTTCTTTTTATAGCTCGTGCCATCAAAGCTGCCGCAATCGCCAAAACAATCGCCGCAACTGCAATCGCAATCCCCGCTATCCCCACACGCAAGCGCAACGACGACGATTACGCCGATAAAAAAGGTCGCGCAAAGCGCGGGCGCGAGCAGGGTCGCCGCCATATCCGAAAAGTCCTCGGCGGGCAGGACGGAGCCGATTGCCATAGACCCCAAAAGCAGGTAGAAAAACAGCAAAAACGTGCCGAAATCGGCGGGCAGGTTTAAGCCCTGCAAAAGCACGGGGGAAAGGAACACACCGAGCAAAACGCTTCCCGCAATCCACAGGATAAAGGAAAGAATTACGAACCACAACCGCGATTTTAAGGGAGCGGTGAGCAAAAGCATATATAAAGGATAGCACGCGCCGCAAAATACGGCGGTCAAAAGCAACGCAACGAGGGAAATAGAGCTGTTCGTGCCTACGATATACGCGGCAATCAAAAAACTGCTCCCAAGCATACACACGAATAAGGCGAAAAAGGAAGCAAAACGCACCTTTTCACGGCACAGATACAAAACGAGCGTTGCCACCCAAAGCGCGACGCCCACGCCAAGCGGAACGCCCCAAGGCAGGGAAAGGACGGCGGCGAGCCGCGCCGCCGCGTAGGAAATTACCGCCGTAAAAACCAAGTACGCGAAAATGATGAAAAATGCTTGCCATAATTTTTTGCTGTTCATATTCCACCTCTTTTATAGTATAACACGGCGATTTTATAAAGTCAATAAAATTGTTCAAACGCAATCAATTTTCCCGTTTTTATTGACAAACGGCGACGAGTATAGTATAATGGAAAAAAGAGGTAAGAGTATGGTCAAATATTCAATAATCGTGCCCGCGTACAACGAAGAAAAGAGCTTGCGGCTGTTTTACGACGCGGTGACGCCTATGCTTGCACAAACGGGCGAGGAATACGAGCTGATTTTTATAAACGACGGTAGCAGGGACGGAACGAAAGAGATTTTGGACGGGCTTGCCGCCGAGGATACGCGCGTAAAGGTTTGCCATTTTTCCCGTAATTTCGGGCAACAAGCCGCGCTGCTTTGCGGACTTGAAAAGGCGAGCGGAGAAGCGGTGATTGCAATGGACGCGGATTTGCAAGACCCGCCCGAGGTCGCGCTGCGTATGATTGAAAAGTGGAAAGAGGGCTACGAGGTCGTACACGGCAAGCGCAAAAAACGCGCGGGGGAAACGGCGTTCAAGAGAGCGACGGCTTCGCTGTATTACCGTTTTACGCGCAAGCTCACGGGGCTGAACATGCCTTACGATACGGGAGATTTCAAGCTGTACGATAGGAAGGTTGTAAACGCCGTTTTGGCTATGCCCGAGCACGACCGCTTGCTTCGCGCGCAAACGGGCTGGGTAGGCTTTAAGCAGACGGTCGTGGAATTCGACCGCCCCAAACGGGTGGCGGGGGAAACGCATTACACCTTAAAAAAGATGTGGCGGCTTGCGGAGGCGGGGGTGCTTCCCAACACCGATTATACGCTTACTTTTGCCTTAAAGCTCGCGCTTGTTTTGGGCTTTTTGAGCGTGGCGTGCTTTATCACCTTTATCGTGCTCGCTTGTTGCGGCGTGGCGTTCGGCGGGCTGACGGCGTGGCTGTTTCCGACTATTGCGCTTGCGACGGCAATCCTGCTTTTTTGCCAAGGGCTGGCGAATATGCATACGGGTATGATTTATAAAGAGGTACAAAACCGCCCGAAGTATATTATTTCCGAGGAAAGAAATTTCGACGATTAGAGAAGCGTACCGCGCGTATAAAAACCGTAAAGTGGAGCATACTCATTTAGCTCCTTTTTCCTACATAGCCGAAAAAGAGAACGTGTTTTTCAGCTACTCAAAGGAGGCGAACGAATATGCAAAAAGTAGAAATTTGCGGCGTGGATACGGCGGGCTTGCCCAAGCTTTCCAACAAGGAAAACGAAGAGCTGATGAAAAAAATCAAAAACGGCGACCGCGAAGCGCGCGATACCTTTATTATAGGGAATATGCGGCTCGTGCTGTCGCTCGTAAAGCGGTTTCGTATCAAGAACTTGGGCGCGGACGACGTGTTTCAAGCGGGGTGCGTGGGGCTTATCAAAGCGATTGACGGCTTTGATATGAGCGTAGGCGTGAAATTTTCCACTTACGCCGTGCCTATGATTGTGGGAGAGATCAAGCGGTATCTCCGCGACGGGAACTCCTTGCGCGTGTCCCGTTCTATCCGCGACACGGCGTATAAGGCATTGAAGGCAAGGGAAGCGATTGAGAGCCGCGACGAGGAAGCGACGATTGCAAAAATCGCGGAGGAAATGCAGGTGGCGGAACGCGAGGTGGTGTACGCGCTGGACGCGATTTCCGACCCCGTTTCCATCTACGAGCCCGTGTATAATAAGGCGGGCGATACGCTGCTACTGATGGACCAGCTTTGCGACGAGAAGAACACGGACGAGATTTGGACGGAGCACGTGGCTTTGGGCGAGGCAATCGGGAAGCTAGGTGAGCGAGAAAAAAAGATTTTGTTTTTGCGGTATTACGAAGGAAAAACGCAGACGGAAATTTCCCGCGAGGTGGGGATATCCCAAGCGCAAGTGTCCCGTTTGGAAAAAAACGCCTTGGAAAATATAAAACTGAATATATCGTAAGTAATCCCCCGAGCGTGACCGCTCGGGGGAAATTATTAATGTTCTTGTAATTTTTTTTCGGCTTTTAGGTATTCAAGAAAAGCCTTTTTTAGAATTTTGAGATTGTTTTTTATTGCAATGCCGTCTTCGTCTTGTGTGACGGCATTTGTTACGAGATGGAAAGGAATAGCGTGCACATTTCCCGTTTTTGATTCTATACCTAAAAGTACGTTGTGGTCGCTGACGGGAGAAACAAGAATTAGCATGTAAGAAAGCAGTAAACTTTCCTTTTTAAGAAAGAGAAGACATTGCTTGTTCTCTATAATTGCATTAGAAATTTCCGTGTAGGTTTCAAAATGTAAAAAGCGTTCGCGAATAGCAAGCCTATTGATTATGTAAAAGGTAAGTAAAGAGCGGAGCAACGCGGAAAAATCCATATTATAAACGGGCAAAATATTTTCATAAATCTCTTGAAAATCTTTCTCGTGTGCCTTGTTTACTCTAAAAGAAATAGTTACGTTATTTCCTTTCAATAATGGCTTAAAAATGCTATCAAGATAAAACGTTGCATTGCTTGAAAAGGAAGATATCTGCTCGTCGCCAGTGGTGAAAAAAGCAGAGGATGAAATATTTGATTGTACCTCAACGATAGAAGGCAATAACTCGTTCAAAAAACCATTGATATTGCCTTTACCGTTCTTTCTAAAACCAAATAATCGTGCGTCTGCCTCAATAAGGTCGTACAATTCGCTTGGTAAACGGATAGAGATGGGAGAAAGAAATATAAGATTATCTGCATTTATCATACTTTTATTATACAAGTTGTAATAAAAAAGTCAAGAAAAAAACATTGTAAATGACTAAAAAAGGTGATTTTTTAGAAAAAATTATTGATTTTTTATAAAATTTTTGTATTACAAAAAAGATTAAAAATTAACTATTTACAATGATACAAAAATTTGTTACAATATGCGTGCAAGTAGAAAATACTTGACAATTTTACAGAGGAGGTCTATAATGAGACTGATAAAATGGTTGTTTGGTTGCACCAAGCAAAAAAGAAAAAGAGGTACAGTGGACTATAATGCCCACAAAAACAGGAAAAAATATCCAACAACAAAAGGGGGATATTTTGGTGAGAAAGGGAAGAGTAAAGGGAAAGCAAGCAAAAAAGAACCTGTGCGCGTTATTCGAAGTAAGAATCAATTTGCAACAGCGAATGATTTTTATTCTAAAATAGGAAACGGAGGAAAAGAAAAACCTTTATCAAATGGACACGGAAAGCAAAAAATAATGAAAGACGGTGGTAGAGTGGTTTATCGTGAAAAAACTTCAACGCCAGATAGTCCTGCTGTTAATTTAAGCGAAATGAAAGGAAAAGTTAAAAATCAAAAAATTCATTTTGAAAAGGAGAAGAATAATGAATAATCAATTAGATTTTACGGAAGAAATGAAAGAGGAGATGTGTGGTTGGAAAGGTAAAATTTTGCAATCGTATATTGAAAACTCTGACGACGGTTATGTTACGGCTGTTCGGTTGTGTATAGAGAATAAAAACTTTGATATTGAAAATGATTACGTCTTGTATGTGGAGCCTGATGGAGAAGATGTTGAGTTTTCTTGTTTTTCTTGTGTGGAAGTGGCAAATAATCAACCTTTGGAGCCTTATGTCGTTGGTGGAAAAAATAAAAAAAGCGTTATAAATGAAAGGATAGAGAATATTTTTATCGTTCAGGAAATAGAAACAGATAAGTATCTTAATGGGGAGGAATTTGAGTTTTCGTATGAAAAAGCTCTTATTTTACAAACAAAAAGTCAATTTTATGTGTTTTGGCGACATTTGATTTTTAATACGATTGAGATTTCAGTTTGCGATAATATGGAAAGTGCAGTAGAAAGTATAAAGGAATTGAATGAAGAGGATGAGGACGTAGAAGGCGTTACGATAATAAAGAAAAAAATTATTAAGGAATTATAAGAGAGGGCGGGGTGAAAACCTCGCTTTTTTTTGTAAATATTTGAAAATTTTTTATTTTTTATGTTTAAGGCGGTTTGGCGGTGGTTACATATAAATTGTAAAAAAGAATTGCACGGCGGAATATCGCCGTAAACAAAAGGAGAGTAATTATTATGGCAGGTAAAGTTATCGGTATTGACCTTGGTACTACCAACTCGTGCGTAGCGGTTATGGAAGGCGGCGAGCCCGTCGTTATCGCAAATGCAGAGGGCGCAAGAACGACCCCGTCCGTCGTTTCGTTCCAAAAGGACGGTTCGCGCGTGGTCGGTCAGGCGGCAAAGCGTCAGGCGGTTGCTAACCCCGACAAGACCGTTATTTCCATCAAACGGCACATGGGCTCGGATTATAAAGTAAAAATCGACGATAAGGACTATTCCCCGCAAGAAATTTCCGCAATGACGCTTGCGAAGCTCAAAGCGGACGCGGAGGCGTATTTGGGACAAAAGGTGACCGAAGCGGTCATCACCTGTCCTGCATACTTCTCGGACAGTCAGCGTCAAGCGACGAAGGACGCGGGTAAAATCGCGGGCTTGGACGTGCTCCGTATCATCAACGAGCCGACGGCGGCGGCACTTGCGTACGGTCTTGACAAAGACAAGGGCGGCAAGGTTATGATTTACGACCTTGGCGGCGGTACGTTCGACGTTTCCATTTTGGAAATTTCCGACGGCGTATTCGAGGTTCTTGCGACGAACGGCGACACGAAGCGCGGCGGCGACGATTGGGACAACAAGATTATTTCCTACCTCGTAGACGAGTTTAAGAAATCTCACGCAATCGACCTTTCCAAAGACAAGATGGCGATGCAGCGTTTGAAGGAAGCGGCGGAAAAAGCGAAAATCGAGCTTTCGGGTATGAGTTCTACCAACATCAACCTTCCTTTCATTTCGA
>JAZNGH010000003.1:0-3154 GCA_045576335.1 Candidatus Scatosoma sp. | reverse complement strand
TTTGTATACGCCCTCGCAAAGAATACCGTTCTTGCCCTCCAAGAAATCGGCAAGCGTTGCGTATTTTACGCAATTCGTTACAACGCCTTTATAGCCGGGGTTTGTAGAGGCAAACGTACCAAACAACGCGCTTCCACCCGTGCCCGAAGTAATAAATACACAATTCTTCGTCGTAACGTTATACGAGTTGGGTCCAGTCAAACAACCGTCTACGTAGCTTCCGTTGTCTACGTCGTAGCGTTTTAATGCAAAGATACAGTTATTAAACGAACCTTCGCCCGTCGTTGCGCTTGCATTCGCTCCGTTTTGCGCGGTCGTTATCAAATACGCGCCCGTATCCGTTACGCTCGTCGTTACCGTTGCGTGAATATAGCAATTTTCAAACGTAGACTGCATTGTATTAAAGGCAAAGAAGCCTTTTTTCAATTGCGAACTGCTATATAAGTACGTCGCGGTTATATCGTATTCCAAATTTTTAATCGTACCGTCAATCGTATGGAATAAACCGCCGTAATAATCCGCCGTCCCGTCTACCGTTACGCTGATTTTACGACCACGCCCGTCTAACGTGCCTTGCGTTTTGAGAATACCGTATCTATAACCCCAAATTTTTGCGCTACTCGTGGTATTGTAATCCTCGTCACCAAAGCTTACGTTGTCAAGCATTACCATATAATCGGTTGCCGTGGACGCGCCGACCTTTTCCAAGAAATTATCTTGCGTCAAACCGATATACGTTGCCGTTGCCGTCGTTTCCGCCGCAATACCGCTTGCCGTTTTCACCGTTACGGTAACGTTATTTGCTCCCGCAACGAGCTTTCCGTCAAGCATTGCCAAAAGGTTACAAGACTCGCCCGTAAACGAGCCGACCTTTTCCGTTCCCACGTACACGTCGTACGTAAATGCACCTATGATTTGCGTATCCGCAACAGTGAGCGTATCACCCGAAACGGTCGCCGTAATCACACGGTCTTCGGGGTATACTTTTTTGCCGCAAAGAGAGATATTAGCGTTATCAAAACTCCAAACGCCCGTTGCTTTGAACGTATCGTGCTTTTGAACGGTACCCTCAATCGCCGTTTCCGTATACGAATGCGTTACGTTCTTGCTGTCGTTATGATATCCCTCGCACGCCGTACCGTTCGTGCCAGCGAGGAAATCTTCAACGGAAGCGTATCTGTAACAACTCGTCAAATTAACGTAGTGTTCTGCACCCGTGGAAGTTTTCTTCCAGTTCTCGCCGCTGATAATCACGCAATTTTGCATATTCGCACCCTTAACCGTCTGTCCCGTTACATAGGCGTCGGCAAGAGTACCTTCGCTCGTTACGTAATTCACGTCAAAAATCACGTTTTCGAATACCACGTAGTTTCTTGTTGTATTCAGACCCATTGCGATAAGCGTCGCTTTCTCGTCAACTCCCTTCGTCGTTCCGTCCGTCGTGGGAATTAAGGTAGCGTGGATATAACAATTTTCCACCTTCGTGGTTGCTCCGATTTGGAAAGCAAAGAAGCCTCTATCGCCCGAGCTACTGTCGCCAATTAAATAAGTAGCAACGCAATTGTATTCGAGATTCTTCACCGTTCCGCCCAAGCTTTGGAACAGCCCACCCAAGTACCAGCCTTTATTCGTAAGACTGTTTGCTTGTGCCTCGTTATAGTCCAAACGCAAGCTGATTGTATGACCGTCGCCGTCTAACGTTGCGTTAAATAAGTCCAACGCGTAAATATTTTTCCAAACCTGATATTTACCGCCGCCGTCGTCAGTAGACGATAAAGACTTATATGCTTCGTAACCAAGCGTTACGTCCTCGCTCAACATTAGATACGCGGTAGTATCCGCTTTATAGGCTTCCATATCCTCCATAAAGCTATCGTTGGTGACGAATTTGGTGATACAGGTAAACGGAGCGAACCAAACGCCTTTGTTTGCGCCTATGATTGTCAAACGATAATCATAGCCTGCCTGCAAATTCGCAAGCGTTTCTTCGCCAAAGCTTACCGCGCCCTCGCTAAACGTAACGTCCGCCAAAGCATTTTTTCCGATATACGCCGTCAACGCGCCCGTTTCCGTCGTGTCCGCGGGCAAAGCCGTTACGGGTACGGTTTCATTCGCAACTGCTTTTTCAAAATACGCCACGTCGTCGTTCATATATACGTTTTCGTGATATTGACTTACGCCTTCAATATTTGCCGCGCTTGCCATTTCCGCGACCTCTTTCATAGAACGAACCACTTCGTTATCGTCCGCATAAATAATCGTCGTACCGTCAAGCTTTACGTACGATTTTACGTACATTTCATAGCCAAGCGCAATGGTGCGATGTAAATCGGACAATTCGTCGTACTCCATAGTTACGTAATATTCGTAACCGTCTACGTCTTTTGCGGTGTTGGACATATTCGACGCGCCGTTTTCGTAGTACTTTAAGCCGTACTCATATTTCTTATCCTGCAACAAGCCGCCCGTCAAAGCATCGTAAAATTCCGTATGGAATTCCGCATTAGGATACGCCGCTTTCAAAGCGTCGTGGTATTCTTTTTCGACTACTGTCGTAAAACGAATACCGATTTCGTCGATTTTTACGGACGCACCGTCTACCACGTAAAACTTTCCTTCCGTCGCCGTAAAATCCGTCGTAACGGCGTTTGCCGACACCGTAGGCAACACGCCCGCGCCAAGTGCCACAGCCGCAATAGCGGAGCATAATAAGATTGCTTGTTTTTTACTCGTCTTTCTCATGCTCCAAACCCTCCGTACTGATCCAACCAGTCAGAGTTAAATTTCACGACACCATCTTCCCCTGACGTGGTTATAACGTCGTTTTTCTCTAATATACAGATTCTAAACGACAGTCTTTGATAAACCTTCATTGAAATACCTCCTTTATTTTTTCCGTTTTCACGGATTGTTTCAAGATTTTGTATAAATATTTACGCCGCAAAGCGTGATTCCCGTTGCCGTCACTTCCCACGAATTAGAATTATTAAGAACGCTCCATTGCGTGCCCGTTGCCGCCGTTTCGGTGTACGTATACGTTTCCACGGTGGTCTGGTTTTTGTATACGCCCTCGCAAAGAATACCGTTCTTGCCCTCCAAGAAATCGGCAAGCGTTGCGTATTTTACGCAATTCGTTACAACGCCTTTATAGCCG
>JAZNGH010000002.1:0-42444 GCA_045576335.1 Candidatus Scatosoma sp. | reverse complement strand
CGGCTATAAAGGCGTTGTAACGAATTGCGTAAAATACGCAACGCTTGCCGATTTCTTGGAGGGCAAGAACGGTATTCTTTGCGAGGGCGTATACAAAAACCAGACCACCGTGGAAACGTATACGTACACCGAAACGGCGGCTACGGGTACGCAATGGAGCGTTCTCAATAATTCTAACTCGTGGAACGTAACGGCAACGGGTATTACCCTTTGCGGTGTGACGGTTTACGAGGTTAACGCTTAAAAACATTCATTGAAACGAACGGTTCAAGGGTGAGCGATCACCCTTGAACGGGGTCGTTTACAAAAAAACGGTTAGAAATTATGAAAATAAGTAGATTTTTAGTGCCGATATTGTTGGCAATTTGTTTTACGGGTTGTTCGATTAGTATAAGCGGTATGCCTACGAGCAGTTTAAGCGGCTCGTCAAGCTCGGCAGAAAAAGAGCCCTTTGAAATATCGCTCGTTGGCGGCGAGGCAGTTTGGGAAGCGTATTCTACGGCGGAAAGCTATCGGATTAGCGCAAATTCCTCGGTGCTGGGCGTTACGGACGGTACGGAGTTTGCCGTCGTGGACGCAATTGTAGAGGACTCGCTTGCGCCTTGGGGCGATTGGCAAATCCACGTTGAGGCTTTGGATTCTCAACAAAAGGTGTTGGAAAGTGCGTCGCAAAAAATGCGTATACGCGCCTTAAACGAAGGGAATTTCCAAACGGTGCTTTCGGGAGAGTATTCTTCCTCCGATTATTTTATGTTGACGGAGGATATAGCGTATTATGGGCACGACGACATAAATTTGCAATTAGAAACGCCGTACGGGTATGCCTTTGCCGAAATGAAGTATAAAAGCGGCGTAGGCGGGGTGAAATGCTTTATCAATCAGCCCTTACAAGCCACGCTTGACGGAAATGGGTATACGATTGATTTGCTCGTAGATAGACCGCTTATGTATCGTCCCGATACGATTATGGGCGCGGGCGCGTTGTTCGTATCTATGACGGAAACGGGCGTTTTGAAAAATATCGTGTTGAACGCCGATTATACCTACGTACAAGCGGGCGCACAATTTACGGCTTGCGCCGTATATCAAGATTGTGCGGGACGGATTGAGAATTGTTGGTTTAACTCGGTTTTACGTCCGATTAAGAACGATCCTGATATTATTACGCACGAATATTCTTTTGCGTACGAGTATGATGATAGAGCGGCGATTATCGGCAGCACTAAAAACGGCTTTGCTTGTGAAAACACGGTGTTTGTATTAACGGTTTTCGACGAGGACGGTAACGAGGTGTTGACCTCGGAAAACGGGAAACTCGGCGGAGCGGTATGCCTTTCAAAGGCAGGCAGTAATTATGACAATTGCGTATTCATTCAAAACGGCGGTGAGGCGCGGTTTGTGAATGATACTTGGAGCTTCGCAAGCGCGGCAATGGGTGCTTCACTTGCGGAAGACGTATATTATTATCCTACGATAACGGATTTTATCAGCGGTGCGAACGGGTCCGTTTACGAGGGGGACTTTAAGGATAAATTATCCTTTAAGCAAAAGGACGGCGCGGCGTACGAGGCGTGGTCGGAGGTGTGGGATATTTCGGAAAATGAAATATCCGTAAAAGGCGCAATCGCCTACGAGAAATAAAGGAAATGAACGAAGAAATGGATATTAAATGGATAGGCTATAAAACGGATAAAAATTTTGACGAGAGCAACGTATATATCTCTCACGGTATGGAAGCTCCGTATTTTCGAAAAAAATTCTCTTTGCAGGATAAAAAAATTGAGCAGGCTACCCTGAAAATCACCTCGCTTGGTATTTTTAAGGCGTTTATCAACGGAAAGGAAGTGGGAGACGAATATTTCACTCCCGGCTGGACGAATTATGCAAAACGCGTTTTGCTTATGCAATACGACGTTACCGATATGCTTGAAAAGGACAACGCGATTGCGGTGGCTGTCGGCGACGGTTGGTACGTAGGATATTTGTGTATCTTGGGCAGAAACCGTTACGGGAAATACCCGTTGGAGCTGTATGCGGAGTTGACCGTAAAGTACGTGGACGGTAGCGAGGAGCGTATCGTTACGGACGAGAGCTGGTTGGGCGGTAAAGGCGCAATAGGCTTTAACGACTTTTTGTACGGCGAGGAATACGACGCAAGATTGCCGCACGCGGAATGCTCGACCTTTGCGTTTGACGACAAAGCATGGGAGCAGGTATGCGTTTGCGAGGATAAATCGGACAGATTGAGCGTTTTCGAGTGTGCGCCCGTACGGATATTCAAAACGCTTACGCCTATCTTTTTACATAAAGTATCGACGGGTGCTATTTACGACGTGAAACAAAATATCGCGGGCTTTTTGCGCGTGAAATGTAAGGGCGAGCGCGGCGCGAAAATCGTGATGCGTCACGGCGAAATGTTGAACGACGACGGTACGTTGTACACGGATAATTTGCGTGTGGCAAAGGCAAAGGATACGTATATTTTAAGCGGAGAGGGAATCGAAGAATATTCGCCTACCTTTACCTATCACGGTTTTCGGTACGCTGAAATTGCCGTTGAGGGGAACGTGGAAATTCTTGAAATCACGGCTTGCGCTTTGACGACGGATATTCCGCAAACGGGTGACGTGGAAACGTCCAACGAGCTTGTCAATCAGTTATTCTCAAATATTTTATGGAGTCAAAGGGATAATTTTATCGAATTACCCACCGATTGCCCGCAACGTAACGAGCGTTTGGGCTGGTCGGGCGACACGCAAGTTTTTTCTCGCTCGGGAATGTATAATACGGACGCGGAGCGGTTTTATGAAAAACAGATGATGAGAATTGACGACGATAGACGAGGAGGAAAAATCGCCGACGTCGTGCCCTATTTTGGCGTCGCGCCTTTCGATTCTTGCGGTTGGAGGGACGTCGTTACCGTCGTACCGTATAATCTTTGGCAAATGTACGGCAATCTTGACGTTGTGCGTAAATACAAGTCGGCGTTGGAGGATTTCGTCGAACGCCAAATGGAAACGGCAAAAGACTATATTTGGACGGATGCCTATTACGGGGATTGGCTGAACGTGGACGACGATTGTGATCGCCCTGCTTTGGCTACTGCCTTTCAGGCAATGAGCGTTAAAATGATAGCGGAAATGTTTGATGCCGCGGGCTTTGACGGGAAGAAATATTACGACCTTTACGAACGTATTAAAAAGGCGTTCCGTAACTCGTTCGTCAGTCAAGACGGCAAGATAAAGGGAGATTCGCAAGCGATATATTGCATTGCCTACAAGGCAGGCTTGGTTGACGAAAGTGAAGCGAAGCCGAATTTGTATGAAACGCTAAAGCGTAAGAATTTCCACATACATTCGGGCTTTTTGGGAATACGCTTTATATTGCCCACATTGTGCGATTTTGGGTTAAAAGACGTGGCGTACGCGCTTTTGACGAATACGAGCTATCCCTCTTGGGGGTATAGTATCGTCAACGGTGCAACGACGCTTTGGGAGCGTTGGAACAGTTATACGCTAAAAGACGGTTTTGCCGATAAAACTATGAATTCGTTTAATCACTATTCGCTGGGCTCGTGCGGGGAATGGTATTACGAATATATGTTAGGTATTAAGCCTTTGGAAGCGGGTTTTGAAAAGCTTTCCATTAAGCCCTATATCGACGTGACGGGCAAGGTTACGTATGCGAAGGGACATTACGATAGCAAAAAGGGCAGAATTACCGTGGAATGGAAGAAAAACGGGAGCGAGGCGGAAATCCTTATAGAAAAGCCCGATACTATGTACACCGAATTTTGTTTTGACAACGTAGCCTTTATCGAACAAGACGGAAAAACGGTACGAGCTTTCAATCCGTATGCAAAAAACACGAAAGTACGTGTTCATATATAAATACAAGGAGAATAAAAATATGAAAAAGTGTATGTTTGATAAATTTAGCGTATCCATTGCTTGCGAATCCAACGGCGTGCCCAATATTACGGCTTTGAAGAAATTTGTCGATTATTTGGAAAAGCTGGGCTATACGGGTTTGTATCTCGTTATGGAAACTATGTATGAAATCGAAGGTGAGCCGTATTTTGGTTATATGCGCGGCAGATATACCAAAGAAGAAATCCACGAGCTGGATTTGTACTGCCAAAGCAAAAATATCGAGCTGATGCCCGCTATACAAACGCTTGGACATTTAGGGAAGCTTGGGAAATACGGGACTTATGCAGATTATATGGATAATCGCGAGGTGTTGCTTATTGGCGACGAGCGTACGTACGTTTTGATTGAAAAGATGTTCAAAACACTTTCCGAATATTTTTCATCTCGCAATATCAATATCGGTATGGATGAGGCGTTTGGCGTAGGCTTGGGCAAATATCTCTCCTTGCACGGCTATCAGGACAGATTTAAGACAATGACCGACCACTTAAAACGCGTGTTGGCGATTGCGGAAAAATACGGCTTCGTTTGTGAAATGTGGTCGGATATGTTCATTCGTCACGTCCTGAAGCAAGAATTCTTGGATATGCCCAAAGAAAAGGTGCGTGAAGCGGTAAAAGATTTACTTCCTCAAAACGTCACGCTTTCACATTGGAGTTATATTAAATTAGATAAAGAGGAACTCGCACGTGATCTTCGTAATCATTTCAAGCTTACCGATAAAGTCAGCTTTACGGGCGCGGCATTGAAATGGTTTGGCTTTGCTCCCGATAACGCACGTTCTTTCAAATCTTTACAAATGAATATGTCAACTGCCCACGAATGTGGCGTGAACAGTTATAAGCTTGGTCTTTGGGCGGATTGGGGAGCTGAGGCAAGCTGGTTTAGTATATTGCCCTCGTTGTTCTTTGCGTCCGAGCTCGCGTATGGCAACGCTACCTGTGTAGAGGATTTGGATAAAGAGAAGTTTAAGGCTCTTACGGGTGTGGATTTCGACGTGTTTATGCTTGTTGATAAGCCTAATAAACCGCATTTTGACAATCGATATAAAGAGGTCAGCACTAAATGTGTGTATTATTTATATAACGATTTGTTGTTGGATTTATACGGTAAATTTTTATCTGAAAACACGGGCGTTGATTATGCAAAATCGGCGGAGTTATTGTTGAATGCAGACGGCGGCGAATATACCTACGTATTGCAGACGATGGGTAAGTTGTGCCACGTATTGGCTTTGAAGGCGGAGCTGGGGCGTGAATTAAAAGCAGCGTACGATAACGACGATAAAGCAAAAATTACGGAAATTGCAAATGTGACGATTCCCGAAGTGATTAAGCGTATTCGTGACTTTTTCTCGGCGTTCGATTATCAATGGCGCAAAGAAAATAAACCGTTTGGATTTGAGGCGCAATGTCAACGTATCGGCGGGCTCGTGTTCCGTTTGGAGTACGTATCCAAGCGATTGAACGAGTACGTGGAGGGGAAAGTGAAGAATATCCCCGAGCTTGAAGAAGAAAGATTGTGGCCCAATATATACAGAAATAATCCCACGGAGGACGATTACATTATGTTCGGTTGGAATCACGTGGTAACGCCTGGTATTGTGTGAGGTAAAAGATATGGATATTAGATATCAGCAAGTAAAAAACGGTGAACAGGATAATTATTTATTGCCCTTTTTATGGTTGGTTGGCGGCGAGCCGTTAGACGAGCTTCGGGCAACCGTAGAGCGTATTTATCAAACGGGTGCGCGGGCGTTTTGTATTGAGCCGCGTGGATTTCGCGATTTTGAACGCGAATGGTGGGAAAAGCTGGACGTTCTGTTTGCAGAAGCGCAAAAAAGAAATATGAAGGTTTGGGTTGTGGACGAAACACAGCTGCCTCCGACGGGACACGTTTACGGGTTGGTTTCCACGAAGTATCCCGAAAGAAGGAAATTACATCTTGTTGAGGCGCACGTGGACGTAATCGGTCCAAGCAAGGACGCTTGCTTGATTTTGGGCAAAACGGGTGTGTTTTTACAAACGCAAGAACAGGACGAGCTGTTGTGCGCGTATGCGTATAAGCGTTTGGGGAAGGGGGACGAAATCGATATAGCAAATCCCATTCCTTTAACGCAAAACGTAAAGGGGAATTTCCTGTATTGGGATATTCCCGACGGCGCGTACCGAATTATGTACGTTTTCAAAACGAGAAAATACGTCGAGGTGACCAAAGACTGCTTTATTGACTTTATCAATAAAGAGTCTGTGGATTTGCTGTTAGAGTACGTATACGAGGATTATTACCGTCGTTACGGACATTTGTTTGGCAATACGTTAGTCGGTTTTTTCTCGGACGAGCCTTCGATTGATAATAATTATTCGTTCGATCGTTACCTAGTACCGCGTTATAGTGAAGTAAAAATCGGTACAATCGGACTTACGTTGGCTTGGACTGACGAATTGAAAACACTTATGGATGAAAAGCTCGGTTACGACGTAGAGCCGTATTTGCCTATGCTTTGGTATGATTGCGACGGCGCGGAAAAAGAGATCCGCTTTGCCTATATGGATGCGTTGAGCCACTTATATCGCGTGAATTTTACCGAAAGAGTGGGGAAATGGTGTCGAGAACACGGCGTACAATATATCGGTCACGTAATCGAGGATAACGGCTTACATTGCCGTTTTGGGCATGGTGCGGGGCATTATTTCCGAGCGGAAAGCGGTCAGAATATGCCGGGAATCGATATCGTTATGCATCAAGTTATGCCAGGATTTGCCGATTATAATTGTACGGGCAGCGGTGTAAACGGTCACGCTATGGATAACGAGTTTTTTCATTATCTTTTAGGGAAATTAAATTCTTCGGCGGCACATACTTATCCGCAATATGCTGGAAAGGCGTTGTGTGAGGTTATGATTGCTTACGGCTGGGCGGAAGGAACGAGGCTTGCAAAGTGGTTGGTGGATTTTCTTTTGGTTCGCGGTACAAATCATTTCGTTACGCACGCATTCCGCCCCAAGGCGTTGGATAACGTGCACGCGCCGCATTTTGGAGCGACGGGAGATTGCGAGCCCCAGTTTAAGGGCGTATGCAAGCTGCTTACGTATATCAATAAAGCGAGTCATTTGTTACAAGGTAAGCACGTGGCGAGCGTCGGCGTTTTATATCACGCGTTTGCGGAATGGTATAATACCAACGGGTATATGACGACGGAAAAGGTTGCAAAGCGTCTGTACGACAATCATTTGGATTACGACGTTATTGCCGAGGACGTCTTATGCAATTTACGCGTGGAAAACGGTAAATTGAAAATTCTACAAGCGGAATACGATTATTTGGTAGTGCCTTACGCGCCTACGTTACCGAATAGTTTAATGGGGCAATTACACGAGTTGGAAAAGAAGGGCGGGAAACTATTATTTGTCAACGGTGTACCAAGCGGTTATGGGGAAGCTAATACCGTATCGCTTGACGAATTGTCGAATACGCTTCGTTTCAACGGCGTTGGAGAAGTAGCCGTGGAGAATGCACCGTACCTTCGGCATTATCACGCAAAACGCGACAATAACGACGTGTTTATGTTCTTCAACGAGGACGCTACTAAATCGTTCGAGGGGGAAATTATGTTGAACGTGAGCGGCAAATGCGTGGTGACGGATTTGTTAAGCGACGACGCGTATACTACGTATTGCGACGGAAAGCTGCAAATTTCTTTAACGCCTTATCAATCGGTGATTATTGTCTTTAACGCGGACGGGGTAGAACGCAAAACACCGTTGTTGCAAGGTTTACAAGCTCGTGAACTCCAAGGTGAATACACAGTGAGTGTAGCATCTTATGAAAATATGCGCAAGTTTACGTTTTTTGAAAAAACGCGTGCATTGAAGCCTATAAACGCGGCGGACCGTTTACCTACTTTTTCAGGGGCTATTCGTTATAAAACGAGCTTTACGTTGGATAAAGAAGGGCGTGTGGTTCTCGAATTTGAAAACGTTGGCGAAAACGCAGAGGTATTCATCAATGGAAAGGCTTGCGGGATGAGAATTTGTCCCCCGTATCGCTACGATGTTACCGACGCCGTTCACGTGGGAGAAAACACGCTGGAAGTAGTCGTGTATACGACGCTTGCAAATGCGTTGCAGGATAACGTGAGTATGTTCGTGCCTCTTACGCCTACGGGTATTACGGGTAAGTGTGTTTTATATGCGGAGGAGTAACGATTAAAAACGTGAAGGAGAAGAACTATGGAGTTTTCGAATAAAACTGCAATCGTCACGGGTGCGGGGTCGGGTATCGGTCTTGCTACTGCGAAACGCTTGTATGAAAATGGGGCAAACGTTGCTCTCGTAGACGTGAACGAACAAGCGTTGGAATCGGCGTTGAAGGATATGCCCAACGCCTTATCCTTACGAACGGATATAAGAAATTTTAATGAAGTGGAATCGTCCGTACAAAAAACGGTGGAAAAATTCGGCGGCGTGGATATTTTAGTCAATTGTGCCGGCGGTAATTCCGCGCGTGTATTCGGTGAAGGTATTGATTTTTGCGATCGTCCTATGGAACATATAATGTGGGGCTTGGAGGTCAATCTGAACGGTACGATATATTTTTGTCACGAGGCAATGCGATATATGAAAGCCAAGGGCGGCGTAATCGTTAATTTGGGGTCGATTACAGGCGAAGAAGGTGACCCGATCGGCTCGGATTACGCCATAGCCAAAAGTGCAATTATGACGGGCTTCTTGAAATCCTTGGCACAATTAGGTGCAAAATACGGAATTCGTGCGTGCTGTGTGTCGCCAGGGCCCGTGCTGACCCGTTCGGCAATGGCAAAAATGCGTACGCTTTTGGGGCGCGCGGCACAGACGGAAGAAATTGTGGATATGATTCATTATCTCGTTTCGGACAAGGCTGCCTTTATCACGGGGGTCAATTATTTCGTGGACGGAGGTCGGAGCGTTTTGCAACGCCCGTTTGGTTATGATTAAAAAGAAATATACGCAATTATCAAGACCCGTTTTAGTTGAATCGGTTAGAATGGAAACGGTCAATGAAGCGGTGGCAGATATTCAAAACGCTGAAAGCGAGGGTGCACAAGCTTTTTTAGTGCATTTAGAGCTTTTGAAGGAAGAGGAACGGACTCTTGGCGGAATGAAAAAGATATTTGAGGCGACTAATTTGCCCGTAATGGCTCTCAATTATCGCGCGAAAGACGGCAGCGAAAGCGCGGCGGTGGATGAAGAACGCTCCTTGCTGCTGTTAGAAGCAATCAAATGCGGTGCGAATATGATTGACGTTTGGGGTGATATGTTCGATTACGACAGCGTTGCGAGCTTGGAAAATTGTACGCAAGCTTTTGCTACGGCTCGCCCCAAAGAGATTACGATGCGCGAAAGCTGTATTGCAAAACAGCGGGCTTTGATTGCAAAGGCACACGAATTAGGCGCGGAGGTTTTAATTTCCGCGCACGTAGGTACGGAATTGACCTGTGAACAAGCGATTAGCTTGGCAAAGGAAATAGAAAATCGTGGTGCGGATATTGTAAAAATCATTACGACTTGTGAAAGCAAAGAGCATATTCCCGTCATTTTACACACGATAACCGAGCTTAAAAAACACTTGCACGTACCGTATATGTATCAATGCGGCGGCAAATACGGTAAAATCGTACGCCCGATAGCACCCTTTTTCGGTTCGGCTTTTGCGCTTTGTCATTTGAAGTACGGCGCGGTAACGTTTCCCGAAAAGCCGTTGTTGTCGGACGTGAAAGACGTGTTTCGCATTTTTGGCGAAGGAGTGAACGAATGAAAGCAATTGTCATAAAAGATAAACGCTTGATTGCCCAAGAAGTACCAAAACCCGTATTAAAAGGGGACGAGGTATTGATAGAGGTTTATGCGGCGGGGGTGAACCGTGCCGATTTATTACAGGTTGAGGGCAATTATCCGCCGCCAGTCGGCGCGCCTGAATGGTGCGGCTTGGAGGTTGCGGGTGTCGTTAAGGAAATAACGGAGCAAGCGCAAGCCAAAAGCGGGATTTCCGTTGGCGATAAGGTGTGCGCGTTGTTAGCGGGAGGCGGATACGCGGAGTACGTTTCCGTGCCCGTCGGAATGGTTGCGCCTATGCCTTTGGGGTTATCAATGGCGGAGGCAGCTGCCTTACCCGAAGCCTTTGCGACGGCGTATTTGGATTTATTTATCGAAGGCGGTGCAAAGGCAGGCGATACTCTCTTGATGCACGCAGGCGCGAGTGGCTTGGCGAGCGTCATCATACCTTTGGCAAAATTATTTGGATTAAGAGTAATTACCACCTTGCGTAACGCAAAAAAGAAAGACGCGATTAAAAGCTTGGGCGCGGACGTAATCGTGGATTTGGAGAAAGAAAGTATATCCGAGGTTTTAGAAAGAGAGGAGAAAAGCGGTGCGCCCGTGGATATTGCAATCGATTGCTTGGGCGGCACGAATATGGGCGAGTGCTTACCTTACGTGGCGCGTGGGTGTAGATGGATTATTATCGCGACCTTGGCGGGCGACGTATCGCCTATCAATATGCGTACAATGTATATGAAAGGCATTAAGTTAATCGGTAGTACGCTTCGTAGCCGTTCGGTAGAAATGAAAGAGCGTATTTTAAGGGAATTAACGGAAAATATTTGGGAAAAGGTTTCTCGACGGGAAATCGTACCTACGATATATAAAGTAATTCCTCTTGATGAAGCGGAGGAAGCGCACGCTATTATGCGGCGCGGCGAACACGTAGGGAAAATTGTATTGAAGGTAAAATAAAAATGATAGCTCAATTACAAACAATCGGCGGCGTGCCTTCTCTTACCGTAAACGGCGAGGCGATTCCCCAAACGGCGTATATGACGTATTATACCCATCGCGGTAGATATGGCGATTTTCAAAAAATCGGTTACGATTTATTTTCCGTTTCATTGTCGTTTTCTTCTCAAACAATCAACGAGGCAACGCAAAGTCCGCCTATTTCAAAGGGGATTTACGACGAGATATACGACGGAGGCACGCCAAATTACGCGCTTATCGATGATGCGTTTGAGAGGATAATAACGGCTTGTCCTAACGCCTATATTTTTCCTCGCGTAAACGTTTCCTTGCCGAAGCGTTGGGAAGAACAAAATCCTGATGAAACGTGCGATTTCGGCTTTACCTCGCATAAACGCGCGTGCTTTTCGTCCGATATATGGGCGAATGAAGTAAAAAGGTTGTTGTGTGATTTTATTGCGTATATAGAACGGTCAGCCTATAAGGAGCACGTTATAGGCTATCAAATAGCCGGAGGTAATACGGAAGAATGGTTCTCTTTCGATTTGAAAGGCTCTATCGGCAAGCGCTCTCGCGAGGGATTTGAAAGCTATCGTTTGGCTACTCAATCAAAGAAAAATGAAGAAGCGTATTATACGTATCTTTCCGAAACGGTGGCAAATCGTTTGTGTGAATTTGCCGCAACCATAAAAGAGTTTATACAAAATAGGCTGCTCGTAGGCGTTTTTTACGGATATACGCTTGAATGTCCGTCCAGAACGAGTTGCCATCACGCTTTATATAAAGTATTATCGAATAAAAATATCGATTTTATATGTTCTCCCGTTTCTTACGCACATTACCGTTCGACGGGGCGCGACCACGTGAATATGTTGCCGCTGGATTCTTTGAAATTGCACGGCAAATTATATTTTGCAGAATGCGATCAACGTACGCATTTGACTTTGCCGCCTAACAATTTACCTGCTTATAATACGTGGATTTGGCAACCGACGGAAAAGCAAGACACTTTGGAAATTCTTAAATTGCTATTTTCACGTGCACTCACCCACGGTCATGCTATGTGGTGGTTCGATATGTGGGGAGGTTGGTATGCGGATGAGGATTATTTATCCGTAATGAAGCGAGCTCGCGAGATTGCCGTAGAGGCGTTATATCAGCCAAAAACGAGTAATGCACGCGTTGCCGCGTTTATCGACGAAAAAGCTTATGCGGCGTTGCAGGACGGGGATAAACGGTTAATCGTGGGACGGGATTTTCGTCACACGCTCGGTTTAACGGGCGTACCGTACGATATTTACCTGTTATCCGATTTTGAGGCGGTGCGTCATCGGTATAATGCGCTCGTACTGCTCGTGACTGCTCATACCGCAGAAATCCACGCTTGTATCGATAGAGCGAAAAACGCAAAAACACCTATAATCGTCATAGACGAAACGAATATGGATATGAGTGTGGAAGCGTTGAAAACATTGTATCAAGAAATGGGAATCGTGCCTTGTATCAATAGGCGCGGCGTGGTTTACGAATCGGATAGCTATGTATTTTTACATACAGCCGAGGAGGGTGAATATACGTTTGAGATAAACGGTCAAACCCGTTTTAAGGACGAATTTACGGGAATAGAATACGTTTTTCCTACAATGTTAAAAAAAGGAATCAGTTTGTTGTTTAAGAAGGATAAAAAAGATGAAAACCATATTTAGTAAAGCAAAAGAGTTAAAAGCCAAGGTAAAAGCCTTGGAAAATAACGAAGAGGCTAAACGGCAAAATCAAATGCCGAGCGGGTGTTATTTTTTAAGTCAAGACGAAATTCTTTGCTATAAACGTGATTTTGGCGACGGGAGATACCCGTATTCTCGTGACGGACTGACGCTTTGGGCGTATTCTTCGGGGAATTTCAAAATTGAAGAAAGTACGTTTAACGTCATTTTGGATTTTTGCGAGGGCAAAGAGCCGAATTTATGCTTTTTTGCGGGTATTAAAGCAGGGGAAGAGTATTTTCCCGTTTCTTTGACGGGACTTGCAAGACAACCGATAGAAAACGACGTAAAACGCTACACCGTCTTTACGCCCGAGGCTTGTTACTATTTTACCGAAACGCCGCTTTTTACGGCGTGCGTCCGTGCGTTCGTAGACGATAAAAAGAATATACGCTTTACCGTTGCCATTATAAACGAAACGGAAGAGGACTTGTCAACTTATATTTCCGCTTATTTCAATTGTATGCTTTTGCATATGAATTACGAGTGGATTGAAACGAAATGGTATCGCCGCTCAAAAAAGACGGAGGACGGCTTTGCCGTTGGGGTAACAGAATGTATAGACCGCTTAACGTGTTTGCTGCATTATGCCTATATAGCCCGTGATGCGAAAGACGTGACGGTATATTCCACTACCTCAAAGACGGATTTTAACGGTGGTATGCACAATCAGCTGTACGCTTCTACATCATTACGCAAAGGAAAATTTGAAAAGGAACAAGCGTATACGGAATTTGTGGATACGGCTATTGAAGGGGATATTATTCCACTCGTATTAAAAAAAGGCGAGCAATATGCCGTAAGCTATACTCTTTGCGTGTCTAACGACGAAAACGCGTGTGAACGTTTGGCAAAAGAACGAATGAATACGGCAGATATCGACTGGCTGTTATACGAGGGAAATAAAAGCGAGGTCGGCAAAAATATTCCCGATATCACCCTGCTCGATTTTGATGGAACGGATTTGCGAGATACGTCCTTTAATTTCTTTTTGAAAAATGTATATAGACAAACAGAGTTTTGCGCGCGAGCCAAAAATTATGCAGGGCCGTTCATAGGTATCCGTGATATTTTTCAACAGCTGGAAGCGGCGTTAATGTGGATTCCCGAATATTGTCGTGAAAAAATAGTGGAGGCATTAAATTATATAGGAGATAATGGTAGACCGCCGCGCCAATACTCTTATCCTGCATCATCTACGACGTTGCCTGCTATGGATATGCGTCCGTATATAGATCAAGGCGTTTGGATTATTTCTACCGTATATACGTATTTGTGTTACACGGGTGATTTTTCTATTTTAGATGAAGAATGTGGGTATTATAAATTTCCGTTTCATGCAATCGGCATAGATTTTAGTCAGGAACGGGATAGCGTGCTTTGCCATTTGCTTCGTATTTGTGAATTTTTGATTGCTAACCTTGACGAAGAAACGGGCTGTTTGCATGCGCTTTACGGGGACTGGAACGATTCTTTGGATGGACTTGGGAAAACGGAGGACAAAGATAAAGAATACGGTAGCGGCGTATCCGTAATGGCAACTTTACAATTTTATAAAAATTTAGATGAAATTTGTAAGATTTTACGCTACGTGGGTAAGACGGAAAACGTGGAGCGTTACGAAGCTATCCGTGAAAAAATCCGTCAGGGCTTACAAAAACACGCAATCGTGAAAAACGGGGCGGGCAAACGCAAGATTGTTCACGGTTGGGGCGATAAAATAGAACATAAGGTGGCAAGCTTTGGCGACGTTGACGGTTACGAGCGCGACAGCTTGACTTCCCACGCCTTCTGGGTGCTTTGCGGGGCTTTGAAATGGGATGAAACGTGGAAAGAGGATATTTTATCCGTATACGATAGGCTGGATTCAAAATACGGCATAAAGACGTTTGAACCGCATTTTGGAATGGATAATGACAAGGTTGGAAGACTTATCCGTTTGCCCAAAGGTACGGCGGAAAACGGTGCCGTATATATTCACGCTACGCTCTTTGCTATCTGGTCGCTATTTGAGATGAATGAACCGAAACGTGCTTGGGAGCAGTTATTGAAAATTTTACCGCCTACGCACGCACGGATATCTACGACGCCTTTCGTTATGCCAAATTCTTACGTTTACAATGAAGAACGTGGCTTTGACGGGGAATCCATGAGCGATTGGTTTACGGGCAGCGGTTGCGTACTTTTGAAGGTGTTGACGTGGTACGTGTTCGGGATTAAGGCAGATTTGAACGGCGTT
Organism: Candidatus Scatosoma sp.; assembly: GCA_045576335.1. GTDB lineage: Bacteria > Bacillota > Clostridia > Christensenellales > Borkfalkiaceae > Scatosoma. The sequence goes on along the minus strand of JAZNGH010000002.1, from coordinate 27,737 downwards.
AGCATAACGCCTGCAAGCTTTTTACCGTTTAAGTATGCGTCCATTTCCTTAAAATTGAAAGGAGCGGAAATAGCCGTTATGTACGAGAAAAAGAATGGAAAAAGACGATACCTCGTAAACGACGATCCCGTAGATAACGTACGTTTTGAAAATGACGAATTGCGCGGACAAAAAATTGTCGTCCACGTATTAGATTAAGAGGTGAAATATGGTTTTTGACATTAGAGATTATGGAGCGGTAGCAGATGGAAAAACGTCGAATACGTCGGCGATACAAAACGCCGTCAACGATTGCGTAAAGAAAGGCGGCGGCAGAGTCTTGATTGAAGGCGGGACTTTCCTTTGCGGGAGCATATCGTTAGGGGATAACGTAGAATTGTATATAGCGGCGAACGCCGTATTGCTCGGTTCGCCGAATTGTGAAGATTATCCCGAACGCGAAGAGATGAAGCACGTGGATAGCGAGTGGCTGCCGCGCAAGCAAAATACGGCGATAATCTTGGCGGACGAATGTAAAAACGTATCCATTTGCGGGCAAGGAAAAATTGATTGCAACGGTGAGAATTTCGTATATTATTTTGGAGAAAAGGGCTGGAAATATCGTCGTATTCAAAAGCCTACTCCGCCACGCGCGATTTTCTTTGCGGGTTGTAAAAACGTGCTGGTGGAAAATATCACGATAGAGAATTTACCCGCGGGCTGGACGTGTTGGGTGCACGATTGCGATTTCGTGCATTTTGATAAAGTAACGATTACCGCAAACGTAGATTATCCGAATAACGACGGTATTCATATCAATTGTAGCCGCAACGTGACCGTATCTAACTGTAATATCGTTTGCGGCGACGATTGTATTATCGTTCGAGCGAACAGCGTATCCTTGAAGGAAAACAAGGTTTGCGAACGGGTCTGTGTAACGAATTGTAATCTGACGAGCTATTCGGCGGGAATTCGTATCGGCTGGATAAATGACGGCGTAATCCGTAATTGTGTATTTTCCAACCTCGTTATGACGGATACGTCCGTGGGGATAAGCTGTTTAATCCCCGACTGGGTAAACCGTGACAAAGGTGATACGGACGTGGGGCGAGAGGCGACGCTCGTGGAAAATTTAAGCTTTGATAATATCGTAATGCAAGGAATTTGCGGTGCGCCTATACGTGTGGAGCTTGGAGTGAAGGAGCACGTAAATATTAACGCGGTTCGTAATTTGAATTTTTCAAATATCTTTGCCAACGGCGCGTCGTTTTTTATGTTCCAAGGGAGAGAAGGAAACGCTTTGGAGAATATCCGAATGCATAATTGTGAATTCGTTGTCACGGACGGAAGCGAAATACCCAACATTGAGGCGCACGGCGCGATATGCGGCATTTTCCGCGAACCCGTGATTCGTTACGTTCGTAATTTGCAGTTGGAAGGAGTGTCGTTTACGACCAAGGAAAGTTAAAATGTACCAAGACAGAGTATTTGAATATCAAGGTAAACGTATAGAGTATGCAATCGATTATCCGCGAGAGTATGCACCGAATAAGCGTTACCCCGTCATTTTATATTTACACGGCTACGGGTTTGTCAACGGAGATTTGCAAAGGTTAAAGGGTAGCTGTCCCTTGCAACGTGAGCGTATACCCAACGAAGAGCCTTTTATATTGATTGCGCCGCATTGTAATAAAACGAGCTGGATATTGCAATTTGAAACACTTTGTGCGTTTATTGAATACGTGTATAACGCGGAGTTTTGCGATAAATCCCGCTTGTATCTCACGGGTAGCAGCATGGGCGGCTATACGGCGTGGCTTGCTTTAATGGCGAAAAAGCAGCTTTTTGCAGCGGCAATCATTTGCTGTGGTGGAGGTCAATATTGGGCGAATTTCGAGTACGTGGATATACCTATTCGTTTGGTACACGGCGCGTTGGATAGAACGGTATTGCCTCGTGAAAGTGAGATTATGGCAGAACGTATCAATGCAATCGGTGGAAAAGTGGAGCTTGTTATTCACCAAGAATTAGCGCACGACGTATGGACGGTGACCTTTACCGATGCAAATACGTACGAATGGTTGTTATTACATAGAAAGGAGAGCGTATGAAAATAACGGATATAAAAACGTTTGTAGTGGATTGTTTCAGGACGAACTGGGTATTTGTAAAAGTGTATACGGACGAGGGAATTACGGGCGTAGGAGAAGGCACGCTCGAATACAAAGAAAAAGCGCTCGTGGGCGCAATTGAGCATATCAAAAGCTATCTTGTAGGAAAAGACCCGCGCCAAATCGAAAAGCATTATCACGATATCTACCGCGACGCATACTGGCGTGGCGGGGCGGTGCTTATGAGCGCGCTTTCCGCCGTAGAAATGGCACTTTGGGATATTTTAGGTAAATCGCTTAACGTACCCGTGTATCAGTTGTTAGGCGGGAAAGTCAACGAGGATTGTAGGATTTACATAAACGGTTGGTTTGCAGGCGCAAAAACGCCCGAAGAATTTGGCGCAAAAGCCAAAGAAGCGGTCAAAAAGGGTGTTACGGCAATGAAGTGGGACCCGTTTGGGAAGAATTATCTGCAAATTTCCAACGCCGAATTAGACAAAGCCTTGCGCTGTATAGCTGCCGTGAGGGAAGCAGTTGGAAAGGAAGTGGATTTGCTTATCGAAGCGCACGGCAGATTTGACGTGCCTACGGGTATTAAAATAGCGCAAGAGGTCGCGCAATTCAAGCCTATGTTTTTGGAAGAGCCCGTGCCGCCGAATAATTTGGAAGCGTTAAAGGCGGTGCGAGATAAATCCCCCGTAGCAATTTCAGCGGGAGAAAGATTATATACGCGCTTTGATTACAATGAATTATTTAGGCTTCGCGCGGCGGATTATATCCAACCCGACATTTCGCACGCGGGCGGGATAATGGAACTTAAAAAGCTTGCAGCAATCGCCGAGGCGAACTATATTCCCTTTGCGCCGCACAATCCCAGCGGACCCATTGCGAATGCGGCAACGTTACAAATCGCGGCGTGCTGTCCTAATTTCTGTGTTTTGGAAATTATGTATTCAGACGTAGATTACCGTAAATTTATCACGAACGAAAATCTTGAATATAAAGACGGTAGAATAAAAATCGGGAATAAGGCGGGTCTTGGTATCGAGCTTAACGAAGAGGAATGCTTAAAACACCCGTACGTAGAGCATAATTTACGGCATTATACGGGTGCGCTTACGGACATTCGACCGCCCAAAACGGAATTTTATTTTTGAGGTAAGAAGCATGAATAAAACGGTTTTAATAACGGGCGCGTGCGTCAATACGGGCGTAGCCATCGTGAAAAGGTTTGCAAGCGAGGGCTGGAACGTTGTATTTACGGGTCGAAATCCCGACAAGGTAGCGCTTGCGGAAAAAGCGTACCGTGAGCAATTTCCAAACGTAGCCATTGAGGGATATTCGATAAACTCGCTTATAGACGAACGTACGGTTGACGAGCAAGCGATTGATGCGTTGTTTGCTGATTTGGATAAAAAGAAAATCTTTATCGAATGTTTAGTGTTGAACGCCGCCGACCAAGGCTTGGGAATGAAAATATTTGAAAATCCCTTAACGGATTTTATGCGCGTAGTGAACACGAACGTGACGTGGAATTACGCATTCGTAGAACGTGCGGCGCGAAGAATGAAAGAAAACGGCGGGGGCAGTGTCGTGTTTATCAACTCAAACACGGCGTACCGTGCCATTCCCGATAGAATAGCCTACGAAGCAAGCAAGGGCGGACAGCTTGGGATGATGCGCGGACTTGCGCTGGATTTGGGGAAATACAATATCCGCGTAAACGCCGTATTGCCCGGAATGATAAAGACGGACAGATGGGAAACAAATCCCGATTTCTATAAAGACGTGCCTTCGCGTTATACTCCGTTGCAAGACGTGGCCGTAGGAGAAGATATTGCGGATGCGGTATGGTATTTTGCCGTTGGGGCAAGAAATACGACGGGTGCGGAGCTCGTCGTGGATGGTGGGAATAGTATTCAGTTGTATCCTATCATACCAAAGGAGTAAAGGATGAAAATAACTTATCTTGGGCAGGCGGGATTGCTTTTTGAGGTAAAAGATAAAAAGATTTTAATAGACCCGTATCTGTCGAACAGCGTAGCCAAAACACAACCGCAAAATTACCGTAGAGTACCCGTAGACGAGCGTTTTTTAGAGATTAACCCCGATATTATCGTGATAACGCACAATCACGGCGACCATTTGGATAAGGAAACGCTGTGTCATTATTTAAGCGAAAACAGTCAAGTAACGGTGCTTGCACCGAACGGGGCTTGGCAAGAGGTGCGTTCGTTTGGCGGAAGCAAAAACAACTACGTAATGTTCAACGAGGGAACGACGTGGACGGAAGCTTATGCTTGTTTTCGCGCGGTAAAGGCGGAGCATTCGGACGAATATGCGATAGGCGTAATCATTGCGGTAGAGGACAAAAATTACTACGTAACGGGAGATACGCTGTATAGCGAAAAGGTATTTGCAAGCTTACCCGAGATAGAGATAGAAGCAATATTTTTGCCTGTCAACGGCAAGGGTAATAATATGAATTTTGCCGACGCGGCTCGCTTTGCCGAAAGGATAAAAGCAAAAGCAGTACCGTTGCATTGCGGAATGTTTGACGAGCTTAACGCTTCCGCTTTACCTTATGAAAATAAGATAATTCCTATTTGTTACGAGGAAATACGAGGGATTTGAATATGAAAAACACGGAACAAAGAAATCCAAAATCTATGGATTTGGATAAAATGACGAGCTACGAGGCAGTAAAGCTGATGAACGACGAGGATAAGACGGTTGCGTACGCGGTAGAAAAGGCGTTGCCCGAGATAGCACGTGCGGTGGACCTTGTGGTTGACTCCTTAAATAAAGGCGGTAGGCTCGTTTACGTTGGAGCGGGCACTTCGGGTCGTTTGGGCGTTTTGGACGCAAGCGAATGTCCGCCTACTTTCGGTATTCCGCACGAAGTGGTGCTGGGTGTGATTGCGGGCGGGCGAAATGCGGTGTTCAAGGCAGCAGAAGGCGCGGAGGACGAGGGTATACGCGGTGTAGAAGATATGAAAAATATCGGTCTTTCGGATAAGGATACGGTAGTGGGTATTTCGGTATCGGGCGACGCGGCGTATATTTACGACGCGTTGGAATATGCGCGGGATACGGGCGCGCATACGGTTGCGCTCACGGGTAATCCCATAAACCGCATTTCCCAAGTGGCAGAGGTGACTATATTGACGGACACGGGCGCGGAAGTGGTGACGGGGTCTACAAGATTGAAAGCGGGTACGGCACATAAAATGGTCTTGAATATGCTCTCGACCGTATCTATGGTACGTACGGGCAAGGTCATTGAAAATTTAATGGTCAACGTTGCGCCGACGAATATCAAGCTGTTTGACCGCGCGGCAAGAATTTGCGACACATTGACGGGGATGGGCGTTGATAGTGCAAAGGCAGAACTCTCCAAAGGTCGCTCTATCGTGGAGATTGTTGAGGATTATAGAAAATGAAATATTACGTGGGTGTAGACGGCGGTGGAACGAAAACGGAATTCGTATGGACGGACGCGTTCGGAACGGTCGTTTTAAGGGAAATCAGGGGCAGCTCTAACCCGAACGATATCGGAAAAGAGAAAATGATTGCAGACATGGTATGCGCCATTTCTCAAAATATGCCTATTGACACGGAAAACGTCGACGTATGTATGGGGCTTTCGGGCGTCGGTTTTGCAGGGTGCAAGGACGAGTTGATTGCAGCTCTTAAAGGGATTGATAAGGTCGGTTTCGTGGACGTTTGCAGCGACGTACAAATCGCCTTGGATTCGGCGTACGATTACGACGGATGTATCGTGATTATCGGCACGGGTAGCGTTGGGTATCTCCGTAAAAACGGTATACATAAACTAATCGGTGGCGGGGGATATATGATAGACCTTTCGTTGAGCGGGTACGACCTTGGACGCGAGGTGCTTAACGCTGTATTATCCGAAGCCGACGGCAGAGGCGAGAATACGTTATTGACGAAATTGTTTGAAGAAGAGCGAAACACGACTGCTAACCAAATCGTAAAAGAGGTTTATATAAAAGGAAAATCGTTCGTGGCTTCGTTTGCGCCGTTAGTGTTTAAGGGTTACGAGCAAGGAGATTGCATTTCGGAAAACATATTAAGAAGATGTGTTTCCAACTTTGAGAATTTACTTTTAGGGGTATATAACGTATACGGGAAAGAACGTTGCGAGATTACGTTGTTTGGTGGAATCAGTAAACGATGGAATGTTCTTTATTCCTTTCTTTCAGAGGATATTAAGAGAAAAATTGATTTCAAGCTACCGAAAATTCCTGTGGTTTACGGGGCTTTTAAGCGGATTATTGAACGTAAAAACGAGGCGTTTTTATCGGCTTTTTTGAGGAGCTATGGAGAAGATAAAAAGGTTTAGACGTGCTTATAAGCGTAATCGTAGGACGATTCCGTGAGTTTTGTTTTTATCCGTAAAATATGCTTGTTTTTTTTGTTTCGTTGTGTTATAATGGTATCAAAATACAGGAAGCAAAGGAATAAAGGATATGTTAGTGATTTTTTCGGGTGGTTCCGGGGTTGGTAAAAATACGGTAATTTCAGAGTTGTTGAAATTAGAAGGATTTGAATTATTACCCACTTACACCACAAGAGCGAAACGAGAAACGGAAAGCGACGGCAATCCGTATTTTTTTATAACGAATGCGGAATTTGAACAAAAAATCGCAGAGAATGAATTTTACGAGTATGAAACAGTACACGGTTGCTATTACGGTACGTCGAAAAAATTATTAAAAGAAAAGCAAAAGACAAAAAATATCTTATTAAAAGATATTGACGTGTTAGGCACGCACAATTTGGTGAATAGAATAGGAACGGATATTAAACTGGTTACTATCTTTTTGAAAGTCGATTCCAAAGAGGTTTTGGTCGAGAGATTAAAGCAACGTAAAGAAAAGGACATTGAAAAGCGTCTTGGCAGATACGAGATGGAACAAAGCCATCAACACGAATATAATTATATTATAACGAACAACGATTTGGAAACAACGAAGCGTTTGGTTTTAGATATAATTCATTTTGAAAGCGTATCCAAGCATTTATACGCAACGCAAAACGTTAAAGAATTCAATGAAACTATCGTAAATGAATACGCGAAAAGATTAGAAAACGGCGAGATTCTTCCTCCTGTAAAGATAGCCGTGCGAGATGGAAAGGTATATATTGTAGACGGGCATCACCGCTATCTTGCCTCTTTAATGACGGGAATACAAATTGCCCAAGAAGTAGCTTTTAATTCCGTGTTTGATGAGGTTGAACAAGCTTCTTGGTTGGAGGCTATCAAATTTTTTGAAAAATAAAGCGTGAAATAATATGCACCCCAAAAGTTAATCAAACTTTTGGGGTGCATATTGTATTATTTATTGCTCTTGGAAACGTTGAAATAATATTCCACGACGTCGCCGTCTTGCATAATATACTCTTTACCTTCGGACCGAACTTTTCCCTCTGCTTTTGCAGCTGCAATCGAGCCGAGATTTAACAGGATTTCCCAGTTTACCACGTCCGCACGGATAAATCCTTTTTCAAAGTCGGTGTGGATTTTACCCGCCGCTTGCGGTGCTTTCGTTCCTTTTACAATCGTCCAAGCGCGCGTTTCCTTTTCGCCTGCCGTAAGGTAGGAAATAAGCCCCAACAGCGCGTAGGATTTTTTAATCAATCGGTCAAGCCCGCTTTCGCCTAGACCGAATTCCTCCATAAACAACGCTTTGTCTTCCGCTTCCATTTGAGAAAGCTCTTCTTCCGTCTTTGCACAAATGACCAAAACCTCCGCGCCTTCTTTTACGGCGAACTCTTTGACTTTAACGACGTGGGGGAGAGAATTTTCGTCCTTGCCCATATCGTCCTCCTTGATATTTGCCGCATAAATCACGGGTTTGGTCGTGAGGAGGAAACAGTTTTTCATAAATTCTTCTTCCTCGCTCGTAATTTCAAAATTACGGGCGGGTTTTTCGCTTTCAAGGAAAGCGTACAGTCTTTCCAAAAAAGCATATTCTTCCACGGCTTTTTTATCCGAACCGCCGCGCGCCTGAACCTTTACCTTATTCATTCTGTTTTGTACGGCTTCCATATCCGACATGATCAATTCAAGGTTAATCGTTTCGATATCGTCTACGGGGTCTATTTTATTATCCACGTGCGTAATATTCGCGTCCTCAAAACAGCGTACGACGTGCACGATTGCGTCTACCTCGCGGATATGGGAAAGGAATTTATTGCCCAAACCCTCGCCCTTGGACGCGCCTTTGACGAGCCCCGCAATATCTACGAATTCGATTACGGCAGGCGTAACCTTTTTGCTGTCGTATAAAGCCGCGAGCTTGTCAAGTCTTTCGTCGGGTACGGCAACGACGCCGACGTTGGGTTCAATCGTGCAGAAAGGGTAGTTTGCACATTCTGCACCGGCATGCGTGATTGCATTGAAAAGAGTGGATTTACCTACGTTGGGGAGTCCTACGACGCCGAGTTTCATAAAAATATCTTCCTTTTTTGCGTTTTTATTGAAATTTCTCATATATTATAATACAAAATTCAAAATTTGGCAAATTAAAGTTGCCCAAAATAGAAAAATACTTGCCGAAATTAAAAAAATATGATATATTATTAAGGATAAAAGAAAAACGAAGGAAAGTATTATGGATTATAAGAAGTATATTGCTGAAAAAATCAACGTAGAGGGTATGACAAAGGACGAGCTTTACGAGCTCATTTCTCTTCCTCCCAACACGGAAATGGGGGATTATGCCTTGCCCTGCTTTAAGCTTGCCAAGCTTTTACGCAAAAGCCCCGTTGCGATTGCGGAGGACTTGAAAAACGGTATTATGTCAGACGTAACTATTTTGTCTGACAAAGTACTTTCGGAGGTTTCGGCTGTAAACGGGTATTTGAATTTCAAAATCAACAAGGACGGTTTCGTAAAGGAAGCCTTGGATAAGATTTTTTCGCAAAAGGAGCGTTACGGCGCGTCTGACGAGGGAGCGGGGAAAACGGTTTGCTTGGATTATTCTTCCATCAATATCGCAAAGCCTTTCCATATCGGACATTTATCTACGACGGTGCTTGGCGGCGCGTTGTACCGTATTTTTAATTTTTTGGGCTATAAGGCGGTGGGTATCAATCACCTTGGCGATTACGGTACGCAATTCGGGAAACTCATTTCTGCATATAAGCGTTGGGGCGATAAAGATACCGTAGAAAAAGGCGGTATTCGCGCTTTGAACGAGTTATACGTCCGTTTTCATAAAGAAGCGGAGGAACACCCCGAATACGACGATGAGGCGCGCGCGTATTTCAAGAAAATCGAGCAAGGCGACGAGGAATGTTTGGCTCTTTTCAAGTGGTTTAAGGAGCTGACCTTAAAGGACGTTCAGAAAATCTATGAAATGCTGGATATCCGCTTCGATTCTTATGCTGGCGAAAGCTTTTATTCGGATAAAATGCAGCCCGTCGTGGACGAGCTGAAAGAAAAGGGACTGCTGACGGAAAGCCGCGGCGCGCAAGTAGTTGATTTGGAGGAATACGGCATGCCGCCCTGCATTATTTTGAAATCGGACGGCAGCTCGTTGTATGCAACGCGCGATATGGCAGCGGCAACGTATAGAAAGACGACGTACGATTTCGACAAATGTCTGTACGTAGTGGCTTACCAACAAAATTTGCATTTTAAGCAATTTTTCAAGGTTTTGGAAATGATGGGCAAGCCTTGGGCAAAGGACCTTGTGCACGTGGCGTACGGTATGGTATCCTTGGAAGAGGGCACTATGTCCACCCGTAAAGGGAACGTGGTATTTTTAGAGGACGTTATCAATAAGTGTATTGAAAAGGCGTATACGATTATAGACGAGAAAAATCCCGATTTGGAGGACAAAGCAGAGGTTGCCAAGAAAGTAGGCGTAGGCGCGGTCATATTCGGCGCGCTGTATAATAATAAAATCAAAGATATCGTCTTTTCCTACGATAAAGTGCTGAATTTCGACGGCGAAACGAGCGTTTACGTGCAATATACTTGTGCAAGGGCAAATTCCGTGCTTCAAAAGGGCGGCGCGGTGGAAAGCTTTGAAATTCCTACGTTATGCTTGGAGGAAATCGAGCTGGCGAAGGCGTTGGCGACCTTCCCCGACGCGGTTAATTCCGCCGCTGAAAAATACGAGCCTTCGTATATCGCACGTTTTGCAGTAGATACGGCGCAAAAATTTAATAAATTCTATTTTAATTGCAAGATTTTGGCGGCAGAGGATGAGAAAACGAGGAATTTCCGTCTTGCGCTTACGAACGCTACTTTGCAAACGCTGAAAAACGCGTTTGCGCTTCTCGGTATCGGTATTCCTGATAAAATGTAAAAATCGTTAAAAACAGATAACGCTTCGTTTCACGGGGCGTGTTTTCTTGTCTAAAAATAAAAAACGACCTATAATTATAAAAATATTAAAAAAATTTTACGTCAAACCCTTTCATTTTTTTGGAAAATATGTTATTATTAGAGATAGTATATGGCAGACAAGGTAACTTTTGAAAACTTAAAAGCCCTTATCGATCCCAAGAAAGAGGGTAATCACGAGTGGTTTCTTTCTCTTTTAGACGACGAGGCGCAAAAAAACTACGAGGACGTTCGCGTGAACGCGGTAATGCAAATGTTGCGTATCGCGCATATTCGTCCGCATAAAAACGCCGTGAAAGAGGCAAAAACGGAGATAGAGCGTTTGGAAAAGGAGCGGAATACCGCGGAAAATTACCATAAAATTACGCTTTTAATGGCGGAAATTGCAAGACAGGAAGAAAAGATAAACGCCTTTCGTCCTTTTTTCGACGAGCCGTATTTTGCGCGTATGGACCTCGTGGACAATATCGAGGGATATAACAGCTATTATATCGGTAAAAAGGGCGACGTGAAACTGGAAATCGTGGATTGGCGCGCGCCGCTCGCCCGTAGATATTATCAAAAGAGCTGTTCCTATTTCAAGATTAACGAATACGAATATAAGACCGTTCTCCGCCGCGCGATCCGCACGAAAGACGGTAGGGTTTTGGATTTCAAGAACGAGTATTTGTCCTTAAAAGATTATCTTTCCGCAGAGGAAATCGCTGACCGCGACGAGGAAAACGTACTTGACCCCTTTCTTCGCGAAATCATAAAAAACCGTAAAGAGGAAGCGGCGGTAAAAGACATTATTCAAACCATTCAGGAAAAGCAATACGAGATTATCACCTGTCCCGAAAAAACAAATTTCGTTTTACAGGGCTGTGCGGGTAGCGGTAAAACGATGGTTATGCTACACCGTTTGAGTTATTTGATGTACAATAACGAGGATATTAAGCCTCGCGACGTTTTGGTGATTACGCCCAGTCAATCGTTTAACGCTTTTATTGACGAGCTTGCGGAAATCTTGGAGCTTGAACGCGTAAAAACGCTTACGGCGTACGACTATTTTTTACAAGTCCTTAAAAATGAAAAAATCGATTTGACGGACAAAATCGACGAAGCGCAAAAAGAAAACGAAGAATATCTTGCCTACGTATACTCGCCTAAATTCGTTGCGGACGTAAATAAACGCCTGCAAAAGGTGTACGACGATTTATACGGCTTATTTACGGCTACGGAATGTAAGGAATTTATTGCGGCGATATTGTCGGCTTGCAAAAAGCAGCTTTTGGCGTACGAGGGCGTGAAAAACGCGTCTATGCGCGTTCGCCGCGCCGTCCTTGGCGAAATAAAGGAGCGCAAAGAGGGCGGACTGTATTACACCAAGCCTTTTCGCGAATTGATGAATTGCTTGTTGGACGTAGAAGACTTTTTAGAAGGAACGTTGCAAAGCGAGCGGGCAAAAGCTCCCGATTATTTTTATCGGCAAATGACCTCTTTTTATAAGAGCGCGTCCTTCGTAGCCCGTAATACCGAAAGAATAGTCGCCGAAGCACAATCTTCCTTGGAGGAGCTTCGCATTGCTTTGGAAAAGGAAATATTTGACCTCAAACGCTTCCGTCAGCGCATAGGCGGCGTAGACGTCTATCTTTACGCAGACCGCATAGCGCGTCGAAAAGAACTTGTGGACGAAGTCGGCGTCGTTGCCGATAAAGTGCGCCTAATCGGGGAAAGCAATACCGCGTTTGCCGAGTTTTACGGCTATCTTCGCGGGGAAAAGGAATTTTGTGAAATCGGTAGCGGAAACGGTTTTATCGATATCGTACGATATTTTTACCGTGAAACCGTAAAAAAATACAAGAAAAAATACGGTATGACCTCCAAAAAAATGTACCGTTCGGATGCGTACGCGCTTTGCGTGGTATGCGCGGGGCTTACCGACCGTCTTTCGCCCGTATATTCGTACGTATTCGTGGATGAAGCACAGGATATTTCACCGTGTGAATACGATTTGCTCCGTAAAATCAATAAAAAGGCAGCGTTTAACGTATTCGGAGATTTGGCACAGAACGTGACCCCTTGGCGCGGCGTAAAGGCTTGGGAACAGGTTTTTGAGGATTTTACCCCTTACGTGCTCAACCAAAATTATCGCAATACTAATCAAATCGTGGATTACGTTTCAAATACGTTGGACGTAGATATGCAGCCTATCGGTTTTGACGGACCGGAAGTAGAGCATATATCGCCGCGTATGCTAGCAGGCTTTTTTAAGGATAAAAAGGGCTTAAAAACAATTATTTGCTCGGAGGCGGTTAAGCCGCTATTGATGCGAAAGGCGTATAACGACCTTTTCGAAAAGGGCAAGGTTTCCCGCACGAAAATCAATATTATGACCGTTTATGAAAGTAAAGGCTTGGAATTTTCCTCCGTCGCGGTAGTGCCCAACGGACTTTCTGCGAGCGAACTGTATATCGCGTATACCCGCGCACTTAAAGACCTTGCCGTCGTAGAAATGAAAACAAAGGACGAGTGATATGAAAAAGGATATATTTTTAGTAGACGCGGACGATACTATACTTGATTTTCACAAGGCTTCGGCAAACGCAATTCAAGATGCGTTCGCGTATTTCGGCGTGATTTGGCAAGACCGTTTCGCCGTCGAATACAAAATACTCAACGACGGGCTTTGGGAACGCTTGGAAAGAAAGGAATTGACGCGCGAAACATTGCACGAAATGCGTTTTCCGTTGTTTTTGAAGCAGCTTGGTATCGAGCACGTTGACGGCGGAGAATTTAACCGTCGGTACCTGCATTTCATTGCAAATAATCCCGTTTACGTGGACGGTGCGGAAGCGTTTTTAGCGACCTTGAACGAAATGGGCAGGGTTTTTATCGTTACCAATGGTACAGCTTGGATACAAAAATCCCGTTTCGCAATTTCGGGCTTGAACGATAAATGCGAAGCCGCGTTCGTTTCACAGACGGTGGGCTTTGATAAGCCCGCGAAAGAATATACGCAGTACGTGCTGTCGCATATCGACGGCTTTGAAAAAGAACGCGCGGTTTGGATAGGGGATAGCTTGTCGGCGGATATTAGGGCGGCAAACGATGCAAAGATCGACAGTATTTGGTTTAATCCGCACAAAAAACCGATTACTGGTCAGGCTACGCCTACGTACGTGGCGCACGGTTTTGAGGAAATTTTGCGGATTTTGAAAACAATTGGCGATTGAGCAAAAAAAATTATGCTCAAACGTTTGAAAAAAAACGAAAAAAATGTTATAATGGTATAAAATGGTAGATTGCGGCGACTTTTTTGGGCTGCTAAAAACGTAACCGCTGAAAAAAACGAGGGTAAAATGGCAAAAGAGCAGAAAACGGAAAAGAAAAAAGACGAGTATAGCGCGAAAAATTTGGAAGTGTTGGAAGGTCTTGACGCCGTACGTATGCGTCCCGGTATGTATATCGGTTCGACGGGTATCAAAGGCTTGCACCATATTCTTTGGGAAATCGTAGACAACGCGATTGACGAAGCGGCAAACGGCTTTGCCAACAAAATCAAAGTAACGCTGCACACGGACGGCAGCGCGTCCGTTGAGGACAACGGAAGAGGTATTCCCACTGACGTACACCCGAAAGAAAAGGTTTCGGGTGTTCAGCTTGTTTTTACCAAATTGCATGCAGGCGGTAAATTCGGGCAGGGGAATTACGAGTATTCGGGCGGCTTGCACGGCGTAGGCGCGTCCGTTACCAACGCGTTGTCCGAATGGCTGACGGTCGAGGTTTACCGCAATAAACGCATTTATAAAATGAGCTTCCATTCTAAATATAACGCGCGTAAGAAAAAGGTGGAATCGGGGCTTCCCGACGGTCCTTTGGAGGATACGGGGATAAAAACCAACCGTCAAGGTAGCTTTATCCGCTTTAAGCCCGACCCCGAGGTCTTTTCCGAAACGGATTTCGATTTGGAAACGGTGGAGGAAAGATTAAATCAGCTCGCCTTTTTGAATCGCGGCGTGGAGATTACGCTTATCGACGAGCGTATTTCCATGGCGGAAGCAAAGCGTACCCGTATGCTGTTTGGCGAAGAGGAAACGCAAGAGGGCGAGGAAGCGTTGGACGGTGAGCCGACGGAAACGGGGGAAGAAGAATTTGAGGAAGCGCAACCGCAACAATCGCTGTTTGCGGAGGTGGACGAGCTTGCGCTCGAAAGCGAGCCATATCGCGTCGTGTTCAAATTCGACGGCGGTATTTCCGATTACGTGAAAAGCCTTAACGACAGCGAACGAAAGCTGTATTCGCAACCTATCTATTATTCCACGGTCAAAAATGACGTACAGGTAGAGTTTGCCATTCAACACTATAACGGCTATCGTGAAAAAATGTTCTCGTTCGTAAATAATATCCCTACCCCCGAGGGCGGATATCACGAAATGGGTTTTCATTCGGGGCTTACGCGTGTTTTGAACGATTATGCAAGAAGCAACGGCTTCTTGAAGGATAAGGACGCAAATTTCCAAGGTGACGACTTTGGCGAAGGCTTGACCGTCGTACTGTCCGTCAAGCTTGCCGTCGTGTAGTTTGAAGGACAAACGAAAACCAAGCTTGGCAACACGGAGGCGCGTCCTGCCGTAGAAGCGGCGGTGATAGAGGGCTTTAACGCCTTCAAAAACGTCCGTGGCTACAAAAAGACGATGGAGGAAATCCTCAAAAAGGCGCAAGGCGCGGCAAAATCGCGTATTGCGGCAAAGGAAGCCAAGGACAATATCCGCAAAACGAAAAAAATCGACGGTTTGACGCTAATAGGCAAACTTGCGGGTTGTTCGGGGAAAAAGCCTGAATTTAACGAAATGTTTATCGTAGAGGGCGACTCGGCAGGCGGTACGGCAAAACAAGCCCGCGTAAGACAATTTCAGTCCATTTTACCCCTTCGCGGCAAACCGCTTAACGTAGAAAAGAAAAAGCTTGCGCAAATCCTTGAAAACGAAGAAATCCGTACTATGATTAGTGCAATCGGCGCGGGTATCGACCCCGATTTCAAGCTGGACAAGATTAATTATCATAAAGTTATCATTCTTTCGGATGCCGACCAAGACGGTATGCATATTCGCTGTATATTGCTTACCTTCTTCTTCCGTTATATGCGTCCGCTCGTTAACGCGGGGCACGTATATATCGGTATGCCGCCCTTATATAAAGTGTATAAAGGGGACAAGGTAGAATACGCGTACGACGATAAAGAGCTTGACGAGAAGATTGAAAAGATAGGTAAAGGTTATCAGCTGCAACGCTATAAAGGTCTTGGTGAAATGAGTGCGGAACAGCTTTGGGAAACAACTATGAATCCCGAAACGCGAAACCTGATTCAAGTCACGGTAGAGGACGCGGCGAAAGCGGAGCGTATGATTACGACGCTTATGGGCGATAAGGTTGAGGGAAGAAAGGAATTTTTAGCTAAATACGCGAACTTTGATAAACGCGACGGTTTTATCGAACGCTTGAAGAAGACGGAACGTAAGGAGGAAGAATAAGATGGCAAGAAAGAAAAACGAGCCTGAACAGATTGACCCCAAGGGTCAGCTTTTCGTGCAGCCCTTAGAAAAAGTCTTACATTCTTCTATGTTACCGTATGCGGAGTTCGTAATCCTTGACCGCGCGTTGCCGCGCGTAGAGGACGGCTTGAAGCCTGTTCAACGCCGTATTTTGTATACGATGAGCGAAATGGGACTTACCCCCGACAAGCCTCATAAAAAAAGCGCGCGTATCGTCGGCGACTGTATGGGTAAATACCACCCGCACGGTGACAGCTCGGTATACGACGCTATGGTGCGTATGGCGCAAGATTTCAATATGGGCAGAACGCTCGTGGACGGACACGGTAACTTCGGTTCGGTGGACGGCGACCCCGCCGCCGCAATGCGTTATACCGAAGCGAGAATGGCACCCTTGGCTTTGGAATTGTTGCGTGATATCGATAAACAGACCGTTACCTTTTCCCCTAACTTTGACGACAGCTTGGAAGAACCCGACGTATTGCCGGGCAGATATCCTAACCTGCTCGTAAACGGTGCTTCGGGTATTGCCGTAGGTCTTGCAACGAATATTCCCACGCACAATCTCGAAGAGGTAATCAACGGTGTAATCGCGTATATCGACAACCCCGCGATATCCTTGGAAGAAATGATGGAGCATATTCCCTCGCCCGATTTCCCGACGGGGGGTATCATTCTTGCAAACGAGCTGATACAGGCGTACAAAACGGGTCGCGGAAAGATTACCATTCGCGCGAAAATTACGGCGGAAAAGGCGGAGAACGGTAAAACGAATTTAATTATTACCGAGCTTCCTTATCAGGTTAATAAGGCCCAGCTTCTCCGTAAAATCGTGGAGCTTTGCGACGAAAAGGAAAACGAGCTTTCGGGGATCGACCACGTTGCGGACGAGTCCGACAGAACGGGTATGCGCGCGGTCATTCGTATCAAAAAAGACGCGGATGCGGACGCGATTTTGAAATGTCTGTATAAATATACCGATTTAGAAGTGACCTTCGGTATCAATATGGTTGTGATTGCAGACGGAAAACCGCAACAGCTCGGCTTGATGGAAATTATCCGTCATTACGTGAAATATCAACAAAAAGTTATTAAGCGTAGAACGCTGTTTGATTTGGAACACGCGGAGCGTCGTTGTCATATCTTGGAGGGCTTGATTATTGCCGTTCAAAACATTGACGAGGTGATTGCGATTATTAAAAAATCGGAAAGCACCGCGGACGCGAGAACCAAGCTTATGCAGCGTTTTGAGATTACCGAGGTACAAGCACAAGCGATTTTGGATTTGAAGCTTTCAAGACTTACCAAGCTGGAAATTTTCAAGCTTGAAAACGAATTAAAAGACTTGAAGAAGCTCATTAAAAAGCTTACGGCAATCTCTAAGAGCGGCGATTTACAGCTCCAAGTCGTGAAAGAAGAGATTACGGAAATCAGAAACGCCTATCCCACGCCGAGAAAATCGCGTTTGGTGTATACGCGTGAGGAAGCGGACGAAATGGTATCCGCCGCGCCCGAGAAAAAGGCGGGCGTGCCTTGTACGCTCGTATATACCGCCGACGATACCTTTAAGGTATTGACGGGTAAGCAGGCGGACGCGCTCCAAAAGCCTTTAGAGGGTAAGTTCAAGCCACAGCTTATCGCGTTAAAAACGTTGGAAACGGTAACGGATAAACGGATTTTTGCGTTTACCAACTACGGTAATTGTTATAAACTGAATATTTCCGACGAAGCTCTTGACTGCAAGCTCACCGACGAGGGTGTGACCCTTAAAGAGCTTTCAAAAGATGCCGAAACAGGCGAAAAAGTCGTTGCGCTCTTTGCGTTGGACGAGCATATGCCTTACGGTGCGCTGCTGTTCTTCACGAAAAAGGGTATGATTAAAAAATCAGAGTGGAGCGAATACGAACAGCGCAAGGACAGCTTCCAAGCCGTCAAGCTGGGCGAGGACGACGAGGTTATCAACGTCGAAGAGGATACGAGCGAAGAGGATACGATTATTATCGTCACGAAAGAGGGTATCTGCCTCAACGCTATGAAGGATGATATCCCCACGCAAGGCAGAATTTCGACGGGTGTGCGCGGTATTATGCTTCGCGAGGGTGACAGCGTAGTGCTGATGACGCAAATCAACGGCGAGGGCGAAATTGTAATTGCGACGGACGAGGCTAAATTCAAACGCGTGATTTCCTCGCAAATCGAGCCGTCCAAGCGATACCGTAAAGGAAATATAATCGTCGGGCTTCGCGACGGGGCGAGCGTATTGTCGGCGAGCTACGTCACCGTTCCGTATATGCTTGCAATCGTGGAAAAGACGCACGCCGTATCCGAGCTTTCCAGCGAGGACGTATTTATCAGCGTGCAGAGCTCGAAAGCGAAGAAGCTTTCGCGCTATGCGGAAAATTCAATCGAAAGGGTAATCCCGTTGCCCTATAAAAAGGACGAGTAAGATAAAAAAAACGAAAGCGTTACGCTTTCGGTTTTTTTAATTCGTTGAAATATTCGAAGTTTCGAATGGAGAGGAGCAGGTGCTGTTGCATAAGCGATACGGCTTGCTCCCTATTTCCTTTTTCAAGGGCGGTAATAATTTTTTCGTGCCAAAATACTCCGTCTTGTACGGTATCGGCAGTAGTGGATTTTTCGATTACGGGCTTTATCAAATCCGTCAAAGCGTTGTAAATAACCTCCAACAAAGGGTTTTTAGAGGCTTTTACGAGTGTATTGTGAAAGGCGATATCACAGCTTGCGTGCGCTGCAACGCTCTCGCTTTGCGCCAAAGCCTCGTTTTGCTCTTTAAGAAGCAGGATATCTGCTTGGGTGGCGTTGTCGCTTGCCATACGGACGGCTAACAACTCCAACGCCGTTCGAACCTGATGGATTTGTTCGGGGCTGGTGTCGTTCGTTTGCGTAAAACGCGTGATGCTTTTCAAAAGATATTCGGGGGAGTATTCGACGATTACCGAAGCCGCGCCTTGACGGGATTCTATCAAGCCCCGCTCTTTTAAGAGCTTCAACGCTTCGCGAATGACGGGACGGCTGACGGAAAAGCTCTCGGCGAGCCGTTGCTCGGAGGGGAGCTTTTTTTCTATGTTCGTACGGTCGCCCAAAATCATTTCTTCCAGTTTATCGGCTATGACCTCGTAAAGAGCCTTGCGTTCGGGCGTATCCATTCTCAATACTCCTTGAAGATACGGCGGAGCTGCTCGGCATTTTTCTTGCTTTCGCGCATAATATAATCAAAATCCGCACCGCTGGATATCATATCCACGCCCAAATCCAACCAAAAACGCTGTTCCTTTTCCTCGGTAGAGGTCATGGACATTCCGATAAATTTCCCGTTTTCTTTTAATATCTTGATTGCCTCTTTGATGAGGGACATATTTTCCTCACAGTACACGTCACCAAGTTTGCCGATAGAGCCCGACATATCAAACGGCCCGAAAATATATCCGTCGATATACGGGTTTTTGACGATTTCGGGCAAATTCTTGACGGCGGTAATACTCTCGATTTGGATAAAACGGCAAAGATTATCTTTTTGGTCTGCAACGTAATCCATTATCCTGTCCATACCGTAGCGAATGGCGCGCAAAGGACCGCTGCCACGGTTTCCAAGGGGCGGATATAAGGTGGATTTCATACATTTATCGGCGTATTCGGGCGTGTCTACCATAGGGAAAATAATCCCGTCAGGTCCCATTTCCAACACCTTTTTCGTGTGGTTGTAGTTGTCTACCTGCACGCGTACGATTACGGGCTTTTTATGCGCTTTAAGTATCGTTACGCTGTTTAAGAGCTTGTCGTAATCCATCGGCGAATGTTCGGTGTCTACCCATACGAAATCGTAATCGGTCATTCCGTATATATCCGCAACGTAAGTTTCGCCAAACGTAATATGCGAGCCAAAAATTTTCTTGCCTGCTTGAATTTTGCTTTTCAACGTGTTCATTGTTCTTTCTCCTTAATTTGCAAACTTGTCTTACAAGTTTTGTTATATTATAATACGATTAAAAAGATTAGTCAAGCGTTTGAAGAAAGAAAAGGGATAAAATAGGGTATAATGAACGAAAAACCGACATAATATATTTCGTAGCCAATCAAAATCGAGGTCGGATTATGTTGAACAGGCTAACCAATTACGGAGGTCGGGATTTTGTGGGATTATATTGAGGAAAGAGTAATCAAATGCGCGGAATATATCGTTGCGACGGGTTGTACGGTAAGGGCTTGCTCGTCGCACTTTGAAATCAGCAAGTCAACGGTACATAAAGACGTTTCGGAACGATTAAAGTACATAGACGTGGATTTGTACGAACGGGTGCAAACCGTCTTAAAGCTAAATTTGAGCGAACGGCATATTCGCGGCGGTATCGCCACGCAAAAAAAATATCAGCGCGAAGCAAAACAGTCGTAAAAAGAAAAGAAGGCGGAAAAAAACCGACCTCTTTTCTTTTTAAGGCGTTGAACGCTTGAAAAATTTTCTCAAAAGTGTTAATATAGAGAAAAGCGAATTTACGGAGAAGGACGAATGAAAAAAATTGCGGTTGTAGGACTTGGTATTATCGGCGGCTCTATTTGCGGCGCGCTTACCAAAGCGGGCTATACGGTGGACGGGTTTAGTCGTGGCGAAGCTTCCGTCGAATACGCCTTACAGGCGGGATATATTCGCGGTAAAGCGAATAATCTTTCCGATTACGACGTGGTGTTTATTGCCGTGCCGCCTTATGCGACCTTGGAGTATTTAAGAAACGCCAAGTTCAAGGACGGCGCACTCGTAACGGATATTTGCGGCGTGAAGGAAGTCGTAGAGAAAGCCGTATACGAACGGCCGCGCAATTACCGCTACGTGGGTATACATCCAATGGCGGGTAAGGAAACCTCGGGGATCGCGTCTGCCACTCCCACGCTTTTTTGCGGCGCAAACTTGATTATTACCCGCGCGGCGCAAACGCAAGAGGTGGACGTTTCCGAAATCAAAAAATACGCCGCCGCAATGGGCTTTGGCTCAATCGTGGAATGTAGCGCGGCGGAGCACGACCAAAAGATTGCGTTGACTTCTCAGCTCGCGCATATCGTATCCAACGCGTACGTGAAAAGCGCACAGGTGGAAAATTGCGAAGGGTTTACGGGCGGTAGCTTTCAAGATATGACG
Organism: Candidatus Scatosoma sp.; assembly: GCA_045576335.1. Taxonomy (GTDB): domain Bacteria; phylum Bacillota; class Clostridia; order Christensenellales; family Borkfalkiaceae; genus Scatosoma. The sequence goes on along the minus strand of JAZNGH010000002.1, from coordinate 6,578 downwards.
CGCATTGCGGGCGTGGATGAAACGGTGTGGACGCCCTTATACGCTTGTAACCGCAAAAATATCGCGCACGAGCTCGGCGGGTTGATAGACCGCTTGACGGTGTACCGCGACGCGTTGCTCGCGGAGGACGACGAGAAGCTTTCACAAACGCTTAAAGAGGGCAGATTGATCAGAGAAAGCATCAAACGCGGAAACGATTAAATGAATTTATTTCAATAATCGGGGTTTTTATTGAAAAATCCTGATTTTTTTATGATTATTTTACAAAAGAGTTTACTTTTTGAATAATATTTGCTATAATAATGACGAAAAAAGTCGAAAAAAGGGAAAGGGCGTTATGCAAGCTTGTCATTTGACGATATCGACCAAGACGGATGGACGAGAAAGCAAAATTTCCCGTCAAGGGAAAATGGACTTGTCGTTGCTTTCCGCACAGGTCGTGTATTTGGAAGAAAACGCCGAGGTTAAGTTGTCTTTGGAAAATGGAATCGTGACCATTCACCGCGAGGGAGATTATTCCCTTTTTCTCGTTCTTGAAAAGGGGCAAATCCGTGAGGGGACCTTGGGGCTTAACGGCGCGACGGGGATAATTCATACAAAAACCCGTCGTTTGGCGTATTCTTTAACGGAAAATTCTTTGTTGCTGTCATTGCACTACGAATTATTGACGGGCGGAGAGCCGCAGGATATGCATATCCGTTTGTTTGCAAAACTAACGTAAGGTATGAAAATCAAATATTTAGGGTATTCTTGTTTTCAACGGATAATCTGTGAGAAAACGGAAATTATATATATGGAGCGAAGAAAAGATGTTTGAAAAGCAATCTCTCGAACAATTCGTCGATGCGGCGAAAGAATTTCTCTCTAAACAAAATATCAATTATTTGCGTGCGTACGGTCGAAGCGTAGGCGTGGAAAAACCTACGGAAAAAAAGAAAGAGGGGTTAATCCAAGCGATTGTTGCAATCAAAACGGGCACGTTGCGACCGATTGAACAGTCTACGCGCGGTGCGCCGCTTCGCAATGATTATTATCCGCCGGAAATCCCGAAATATATCGAGAAGCTGGAAAATCTATTCCTTCGAAAAGCCGACCCCAAGCACGATATGCCTGCTCGCGGGACAATTTTCTCTTTTGACTCCGACAACCGCAAGCAATTAGAGGAATTAGAGGGCAATCCGCTTTTTATCGGTAGGGTGCATCGCGGACAGTTGCAGATATTCAATAATATAGCCTGCCTTTTGCCTTTGGATTGTGGAGAAAGCCAAGAAAACGTAATTTTATCCACGGAGCAAATGGAAAAATACGATTTGCGCGAAGGGGATATAGTCACTTGTAACGCAAAGCAGGGTGAACACGCTTACGTTGCCGATAAAATTTTGACGCGAAACGAGTTGGTCTTAACGCAAGACGACGCCCGCCGTAAAAACTTCGACGAGTGCTCGCCTTGTTATCCGAAAGAAAAGCTGTGCTTTGTTCACAGCGAGAAAAAGAACTCCGTTGCGATGAAATATTTGGACTGGGTTTTCCCTATCGGTAAAGGACAGCGCGGTTGTATCGTCGCTTCGCCCAAAAGCGGAAAAACAACGCTTTTGTACGATATGGCAAAGGCCATTCCCGCCGCGAATAAAAGCGTAACGCTCTTGGTGTTGCTCGTAGATCAATCGCCCGAAAACGCGGTCAAATTCCGTTCGCTTTTGCAAGAAGACAATCTCGTTTGCACCACTTACGAGGACGAGCCCGAAAAACAGGTTTTTGCAGCGGATTTCCTGCTGAAAAGGGCAAAACGGCTGGTGGAAAGCGGCAGAGAGGTGGTATTGCTCATAGACTCCTTCAACGCGCTTGCTCGGGCGTATAACGACACGGACGCTTCCTCGGGCGGAAAATTGTTGGAGGGCGGTCTGGAAAGCAAAACGGTGTACTATTTGAAGAAATTTTTTGCTTCGGCGCGCTGTTTGCAGGAGGGCGGCTCGTTGACGATTATAGGCACGGTTTCTTCGGGAACGGGTAATCCTGCCGACGATGTCATTTGCCGCGAGCTTACCGCCGTTGCGAATTTGGATATTCGCTTCAACGACGCTTTGGCGGCGCGGCGCGTATATCCCGCATTCGATTTACTCTCTTCGCACGCGCAAAACGAGAGCTTGTATCAGACCCAAGATTTAGAAGGATATCTACGGTTAGACTATCTTCCCGCTTACGGCACGGAAAAGCTTTTGTCGGCGTTACAAGAAAGTCAATCCTTTGCAGAATTTTTAAGCAAAATTAAAAACTGACCCACAAAAAACGGACGGAAAAACCGTCCGTTTTTTGCAATTATCGAGGAAAAAAAATGAAACTATTTTATTTTCAAATACTTCTTTTTTCAAGCATCTCTTTTTTTGCTTGAAAACACGCGCTTTTTCGCTTTGCGTTTCCATTTTTTTGAAATTTATCTATAATTTTTTTCTATACCATATTTTGTGTTCATAAGCTTGACTTTACCACAAGATATGGTATAATATTAAGGCACGGTTAAGAGAATACACTATATATTGTATTAAGGTGGACGGAAAAACACAAGCTGAATTGTGTATACGAAAGAAAAAAGCGTTTCGGGGAAAGAAGCGTAGGAGGAGGAACGGTATGAAGGAAATGAAAATCATTAAAAGAAGCGGACAAGAGGTCGTATTTGATAAGGAAAAAATCATCGCGGCTATCCGTAAGGCAAATAAAGAGGTGGGCGAGCGTCACCGCATTTCGGAAGCAGCTTTGCTTGCCATCGTAGACGTGGTGACGGAGGAATGTGCAAACCTCGGTCGTTCTCCGCACGTCGAGGAAATTCAAGATATGGTAGAAAACCGCTTGATGGCGTCTATGTCTTTCGTTCTTGCACGCAAATATATTACTTATCGTTATACCCGTGAGTTGGTCAGAAAATCCAATACCACGGACGCGCAAATTTTGACGCTTATCGAATGTAATAACGAAGAAGTCAAGCAGGAAAATTCCAATAAAAATCCTACGGTCAACAGTGTTCAGCGCGACTATATGGCAGGGGAGGTGTCCAAAGACCTCACCCGTCGTATTTTGTTGCCCGACGATATCGTTGCTGCGCACGACCAAGGCCTTATCCATTTCCACGACGCCGATTATTTCGCACAACATATGCACAATTGCGACCTCGTCAATTTAGAGGATATGCTGCAAAACGGCACGGTAATTTCGGGTACGCTTATTGAAAAGCCGCACAGCTTTTCGACGGCGTGTAATATTGCCACGCAAATTATCGCGCAAGTTGCGTCCAACCAGTACGGCGGACAGAGTATTTCGCTTACCCATCTTGCGCCCTTCGTGGACATCAGCCGTAAGAAGATACGCAAAGAGGTCGCGGAAGAGCTTACGAGGCTTGGCGTGACGGACGAAACGCATATTGCGGAAATGGCAGAAAAACGCTTACGCGACGAGATTAGAAGGGGTATTCAAACCATTCAATATCAAGTCGTGACCTTGCTTACCACCAACGGTCAAGCTCCGTTCGTAACGGTATTTATGTACCTCAACGAGGCGCGTAACGAGCAAGAAAAAGCAGACCTTGCGCTCATTATCGAGGAAACGCTCAAACAGCGTATCCAAGGCGTTAAAAACGAGTCTGGCGTTTGGATTACGCCCGCGTTCCCCAAGCTTATTTACGTGCTTGAACCAGATAATATTTCCGAGGAACAGCCTTATTGGTATCTCACCGAGCTGGCGGCAAAATGTACGGCAAAGCGTATGGTTCCCGATTATATTTCCGAAAAGAAGATGCTCGAATATAAGGTGGATAAAAACGGCGAGGGGCATTGCTATACCTGTATGGGTTGCAGAAGCTTCCTTACGCCTTACGTCGACGAAAACGGAAAGCCTAAATATTACGGCAGATTTAATCAGGGCGTCGTAACGATTAACCTCGTTGACGTCGCGCTTTCGTCGGGCAAGGATCAAGCGAAATTCTGGGAAATTTTCGACGAACGCTTGGAGCTTTGTTACCGTGCTTTGATGCACAGACACAACCGTTTGCGCGGTACGCTTTCCGACGCCGCACCCATTTTGTGGCAATACGGTGCGTTGGCGAGATTAGAAAAGGGAGAAACGATTGATAAATTGCTCTTTGGCGGCTATTCGACGATTTCGCTCGGTTATGCGGGCTTGTACGAATGTGTGAAGCATATGACGGGAAAATCGCATACAGACGACGAAGCGAAGCCGTTTGCGCTTGCCGTTATGCAAAGAATGAACGATAAGTGCAAGGAATGGAAAGAAAAAGAAAATATCGATTTCTCCTTATACGGAACGCCGCTTGAAAGCACGACGTATAAATTCTCCAAGTGCTTGCAAAAGCGTTTTGGTGTTATCCCTGGTGTTACCGATAAAAATTATATCACGAACAGCTATCACGTACACGTATCCGAAGAAATCGACGCGTTTACCAAGCTTAAATTTGAAAGCCAGTTCCAACAGCTTTCGCCCGGTGGCGCGATTTCGTACGTCGAAGTTCCGAATATGCAAAACAATATCGCCGCTGTACTTGCCGTAATGAAATTTATTTAGGAAAACATTATGTACGCGGAATTGAACACCAAGAGCGATTATTGTCAGGTGTGCGGATACGACGGTGAGATTCAAATTCAGTCGGACGAAGCGGGCAAACTCGTTTGGGAATGTCCTTGCTGCAAAAACCGCGACCAAGCGAAAATGAACGTCGCAAGACGCACGTGCGGCTATATCGGTACGCAATATTGGAACCAAGGCAGAACACAGGAAATTAAGGATAGGGTGCTGCATCTTTAATGAACTACGCAACGATTAAATGGACGGATATAGCCAACGGCGAGGGCGTGCGTATTTCCTTATTCGTATCGGGCTGTACCCACCGTTGCAAAAATTGCTTTAATCAAATCGCTTGGGATTTTTCCTACGGCGATGCCTTTGACGAAGCCGTCCAAAATAAAATATTAACGGAGCTTGCTTCGCCCTTTATCGCGGGCTTGTCTTTGCTCGGCGGTGAGCCGTTCGAGCCGCAAAATCAAACGGCGTTATATCCGTTCGTAAAAGAAGTAAAACGCCGTTTTCCGCAAAAAACGGTTTGGTGCTATACGGGCTTTGTTTTAGACGAAAAAACGGGCGAGCTGGTTGAAAAAAATAAAAATACGCCGTATACGAAAGAACTTGTTTCGTTGCTTGACGTGCTCGTAGACGGACCGTACGTGGAGGAGCTGCACGATATCCGTTTGAAATTCCGCGGTTCGTCCAATCAGCGAGTGATAGACGTACAAAAAACGCTTAAAAAGGGCGAATGTGTCTTGTATATGGACTAAATAAAATTTCCGTCGCATAGGATAAGTTATGTCGACGGTTTTTTTATGCAAAAAAATTTCGTGCATAGCGGCGTGCACACTGGGACTTTTTATTACGATAGGCGCGTGTATTTACGCTCGTGTGTTGTCCAAGGTACAAACGGTCGCTTTGAACGAACAATTTTATTTCCTTGCTTCCGAGAATATGAACGTAGAGGTTGGCGCGTTCGAAAGCGTGCAAAAGGGCGGTGCGGGGTATATTTTGGAGGAAAACGGCCGTGAATACGCCGTGACGTCCGTTTATTTTACGGAAGAAGCGGCTTTGCGCGTGCAAGAGGGCTTGGCAGAAGAAATGGTGTTGATTTGCAAAAAGCCGAACGCTTTGTATTTGAAAACACAAAGCGAGAAGAACAACGCGGGCGTGCTCAAAGGCGCGTTTTCGTGTTTGAAAAGCTGTATAGAAATTTTAAGCGACGAGATTGTAAGGTTAGACGGCGGCGCGACGCAAGAATCGAGTAAACGGCTTTTGGAAATCTTGCAAAAGCAATACGACTATCTGCATCAAGAGTATAAAAAAAGCTTTCCTGCTTTTTCTTCGCTGTGCGAAAGAGCGGAAAGGGCGTTGGATACGATTATTTCGGGGACGGTTTTTTCAAAAGATTTGCGATATTTGCTGTGCGAGCTTTGCGTGTCTTATAATGAGTTGGCGGGTGCGTTTGCGCTATAAAAATAAATTTTCTCAAAAAGGGTAAAAATTTTGAAAAAAGCAGGAAAAAACGCTTGCTTTTTTCTTTTTAATTGAGTATAATGAATAAGCTGTCGTTAAGAGAGCAACAACGTAATGCTACTGTGGCTCAGTCGGTAGAGCAGCTGATTCGTAATTATATACTTAACCATTGAAAAACGGTTAAAAACATATAAAAACAATCAAAAATACCTGATTTTAGCCCCTTATCAAAAAAACCTGTAAAAAAATTGTAAAAAAACCTGTAAAAAGATAGTTAAATATGCTACTGTGGCTCAGTCGGTAGAGCAGCTGATTCGTAATCAGCAGGTCGCCGGTTCAAGTCCGGCCAGTAGCTCCATCAAAGGGTCAAGCCGCCGGCTTGACCCTTTTAATATTTTGCAATCGTTCATTAATTATGCTCCAGGATAAGATTCAGGGCAGCAATTGTCGCCTGCTTTCGGATAGCCTCCCGGTCTCCCTTAAAAACAAAATGCTTGGACAGGCAACAATTATGATCTGAATAGCCAATATATACC
>JAZNGH010000001.1:0-28889 GCA_045576335.1 Candidatus Scatosoma sp. | reverse complement strand
CCCGCGTTTGCGAATAGGCAAACGCGGGGTTTTTATGCGCGAAAAAAGCTTACTTTTTCGCGGATTTCTTTTTTTTGCTTTCCGCTTGTTCTTCTTCGGCTTTTTCCTCTGCCGCTTCGTCCATTTCACGGAGCTTTTCGTCCATCAGCTCGTCGAGCTTTGCTTGCACCTCTTCTTGCCCCTTGCGTACCAGCGTACGCATTTTATAATTATTCGAAGCCAAAAGCGCGCCCATCACGCCGCCGAGAGCCAAACCGATTACAAATTTTTCCATAATTTCCTCCTTATAAGGCTATTGACCATATACAGTATGTGATAAAATTTTTCAAATATACGCGGTCAAACGATAGACGGCGGGCGGGGTTTGTGGTATAATATAGCTATGATAAAAAAACGTGCGATAGCCTTTGATATAGGCGACAAACGAATAGGCGTGGCGATTTCCGACCCTTTCAACGAATACGCAATGCCCTGTGAAACGTATTTCCGCACGCGTAGCTTTCAAGCGGACGTGGAAGCGATTGCGAAAATCGCGGCGGAGCGCGGCGTGGGCGTGATTGTGTGCGGTATGCCCGTCAATTTTGACGGCAGCGAAAGCATACAGACGGTGAAAACGCGCGATTTTATTCAAGCCTTGCGCGAGAAAACGGACTTGCCTATCGAAATCGAGGACGAACGGTTTACGACTATGCAAGCGCGTGAAACGCAAATTGCAGGCGGGGTCAAACGCGGGGATAGAAAAAAAACGGTGGATTCGATTGCCGCTTCCTACATTTTGGAAAGCTGGCTGTCGCGCGAAAAAATCAAAGAAAAGAAGGAGAAAACCATGGAAAACGAAGAATTGTTGGCAGACGAGGAAGAACGCATTATCGAGCTTGAAGACGACGCGGGCAACGTAGAGAAATTTTTGCATATAGCGACGATCGAGTATCGCGGGGAAAACTATTGTATTTTCCAAAAAGCCGAGCCGGAAACGGAGGAGGAAGAGGACGAGGTCGTGATTTTCCAACTCAACGAAGCGGAGCAAACGCTCTTGCCCTTGGAGGACGAGCAGCTTCTTGACGAGGTATTCGCGGAATTTTGCTATCAGTACGAGAAATTCGAGGGTAGCGACGAGGCAATGGAGCTGGAATAACAGCAAACGGATAAGATGAAAAAACGCGGAAGAAAAGCCGCGTTTTTTATAAAAAAAGGAAAAAAAGTGTAAAAACGCTATAAAATAGCTTGCAATCGCTTGTCCGATATGATAAAATAGTAAGGCTGAAAATTCACACTCGCTCATTGTGCGCAATCCGTGTTCGTAAAATCTTTTAATGCGAACGTAATTGCGAGCCAACGCAAGGCGAGGAGGTAAAACGGAGGTTTGAATTATGGCAGTTATCACTATGAAACAGCTTTTGGAAGCTGGCGTGCACTTCGGTCATCAGACGAGAAAGTGGAATCCCAAAATGAAGAAGTACATCTTCGCGGCAAGAAACGATATTCACATTATCGACTTGCAGGTTACGGCTAACCTTATCGAAGAGGCGTACACGTTCGTTTGCGACAGCGTAAAAGCAGGCAAAACCGTACTTTTCGTAGGTACGAAGAAACAGGCACAGGACGCTATCAAAGAAGAAGCAGAGCGTTGCGGTCAGTATTACGTAAACAGCCGTTGGCTTGGCGGTTGCTTGACCAACTTCAAAACGATGAGAAGCCGCGTAGAGCGCCTTGAAAAGCTTGAAGCTATGGAAGCAAACGGCGATTTCGAAGCGTTGCCCAAGAAAGAAGTTATGCTTTTGAAGAAGGAAATGGGCAAATTGCAGGCGAACCTTGGCGGTATCAAAACTATGAAGGCTATGCCTGGCGTTATGTTCGTCGTAGACCCTCACAACGAAGATATCGCAATCAAGGAAGCGAAGAAGCTCGGCATTAAAATCGTTGCAATCACCGATACCAACTGTGACCCCGACGAAATCGATTACGTTATCCCCGGTAACGACGACGCTATCCGCGCAATCAAGTTGATCGCATCCGTAATCGCAAATGCGGTTATCGAAGCAAATCAGGGCGAAGAAGCGCTCGTAGCTATGCAGGAAGCAGCAGAAGAAGCGGCAGAAGAAGCGCCCGCATCCATTGAAGAAGTGGTAGCGGCGGCGGAAGAAAACGCGTAAGCAAAAACATCAACGCTCGTCCGATTGCATATAATCGGACGAGAATTTCAAAATTATAAATATAAGGAGAAAAGTATTATGGCATTTACCGCAAAAGACGTAATGGCGTTGCGTGAAAAGACGGGCGCAGGCGTTATGGACTGTAAGAGAGCATTGACGGACGCTGACGGCGATATGGCGAAAGCGGCGGATTTATTGAGAGAAAGAGGCATTGCGAAAGCGGATAAAAAGGCTTCCCGTATCGCGGCGGAAGGTATCGTTGCGGCGTATATCGAAGGCAACACGGGCGTATTGATCGAGCTCAACTGTGAATCCGACTTCGTTGCAAAGAACCCTCAATTCCTTGAAATCGCAAACGAAGTTGCAAAGGTTGTCGTAAAGGAAAATCCCGCTTCCGTAGAAGCGTTGCTTCCTTGCGCTTGCCAAGGCGGCACGGTTGAGGAATATTTGAAGAGCAAAATCGCGATTATCGGTGAAAAAATCGCGGTGAGAAGATTTGTTCGTTACGAAACGAGCGGCTTTATGGCAAGCTATATCCACCTCGGCGGCAAGCTGGGCGTATTGCTTGATATGGCAGGCGAAGCTTCCGACGCGGCGAAAGAGGTTGCACACGATATCACCCTTCAAATTGCGTTCACGAAGCCCGCATATCTTACCAAGGGCGAGGTTTCCGCTGAAACGCTTGAAAAGGAAAAGGCAGTGCTTAAACAGCAGGCTATGAACGAAGGCAAGCCCGAAGCAATCGCTGAAAAGATGGTTATGGGTAGAATTAAGAAATTCTACGAAGAAAACTGCCTTATGGAACAGGCGTTCATTAAGGACGATTCCAAGAAGGTTGCCGACCTTGTAAAAGGCGCGGGCGTTTCCATCAACAAGTTTGCGTTCTACGTTATGGGCGAAGGTCTTGAAAAGAAGAGCGAAGATTTGAGCGAAGAAGTTGCAAAGCAAGTTGCGGCTATGAAAAACTAAAAAAATTCAATTAAAACACCCCGTGAGCGAAAACGCTCACGGGGTGTTTTGTAAACGGATAAAAAATTTCAAATTTCATCAACTTTTTTCCTATTTTATATAGCTTTCTTCAAAGAAATATGGTATAATAAATAAAACGGATTATCGGAGGAGGATTATGGAACCTATTTACAAGAGAGTATTGCTCAAACTTTCAGGCGAAGCCCTTGCGGGCGACCAGCGTTTCGGGCTCAATCACGAGGTAATCGCGCCCGTCGTGGAGCAAATCGTAGAGCTGCATAAGATGGGCGTACAAGTCGGGCTCGTTATCGGCGGCGGGAATTTCTGGCGCGGCAGACAGGGTACGAATATGGACAGAACGACGGCGGACCATATGGGTATGTTGGCCACGGTCATGAACTCGCTTGCAATGATGGACGCAATCGAACAGCGCGGCGTTCCCGTGCGCGTACAGACCGCTTTGAATATGGTGTCGCTGGCAGAGCCGTTCATTTTGCGTAAAGCCTTGCGCCATTTTGAAACGGGGCGTATCGTCATTTTTGCGTGTGGAACGGGAAACCCGTTCTGTTCCACGGACACGGCGGCTGCGCTTCGCGCTTGTGAAATCGGCGCGGATATCCTGCTTATGGCAAAGAACGTAGACGGCATTTACGATTCCGACCCCAAAACCAACCCGTTTGCGAAAAAGTACGAGGAATTGCGTTACGCGGATATCATCAACCGCAACTTAAAGGTAATTGATTTCACCGCGGCGACGATGTGTATGGAAAACGACGTACCCACGCTCGCGTTCGGCTTGAACGAGGAAAACTCTATCGTTCGCGCGGTTTGCGGCGAAAAGCTCGGTACGATTATTAAGGTGTAAGGAATAAAAAGTATATAAAAAGGAAATAAAGGAGTAACGAACAATGATTGAAAACGAAAGAATTGAAGAAATGATGTTAGAGCTGGAAGACAAGGCGGAAAATTCCCTTCGCGCGTTGGAAAACGATTACGGCGCAATCCGTACGGGCAGAGCAAATCCCCGTATTTTGGATAGATTAGAGGTAGAAGCATACGGCGGTATGAGCAAACTTATCGAGCTTGGCAACGTTTCCGCGTTGGACGCAAAGTGCTTGCAAATCAGCCTTTGGGACAAATCCCTGCTTAAAGCGGTTGAAAAGGCGATTTTGCAATCGAATATCGGTCTTACCCCCTCCAACGACGGCAACGTGATCCGTTTGGTGTTCCCTGATATGACGGAGGAGCGTAGAAGAGAGCTTGTAAAGCAAGCCAAGAAAATGGGCGAAGAAACGAAGGTTGCCGTACGTAATCACCGCCGCGAGGCCATGGACGTTATCAAAAAGATGAAAACGGCGAAAGAGCTTTCGGAGGACGAAGCTTCTTCTTGCGAAGCGGACGTTGAAAAGACGGTTTCCGAATATATGAGCAAGCTGGAAACGATTATTTCCGCGAAAGAAAAAGAATTGATGTCTATATAAGTTATGGGGGCGAATACAATAAAAGCGGGCACGAAAATTCCCCGCCATATTGCTATTATTATGGACGGCAACGGGCGTTGGGCGAAAAAACGCCTGATGCCCCGTTCCTTTGGTCATAAGCAGGGCATGGAGCGTATGGTCGGGCTTTTGGAGCACGCGTTCGACCTCGGCGTTTCGTACGTCACCGTATACGCGCTTTCTACGGAAAACCTCAAACGCCCGCAAGCGGAGCTGGAAGGGCTGTACGACCTCATTCGGGGTTATTTCGACGAATATATGCGTCGGGTATGCGCGCGCGGGGTGCGCCTTCGCGTCATCGGCGACCTTTCGTTTTTGCCCGCGGATGTGCAAGAAATTCTCCGTGCAAGCGAAGCGCGCACGCAATGCTACGAGGGCAAGGGGATAAATATGGCGCTTTGCTACGGCTCGCGTGCGGAAATCGTGCGCGCGGCAAATCTTGCAATCGAGCGTGGAGAAAAGCTCACGGAAGAGAGTTTTTCCCAGCTTTTATATACCCAAGGTCAGCCCGACCCCGACTTCGTCATTCGTACGGGAAAAGAGGTGCGTTTGTCCAATTTCCTCTTATGGCAGGCGGCGTACGCGGAGCTGTACTTTTCAGACAAAATGTTCCCCGAATTTTCCGACAAGGATTTGGAAGCAGCAATCGTTTGGTTTTCCGAGCGTACGCGGCGGTTTGGAAAGACGGACGAACAATTATAATAAAAGCAAGGCAGCAGGTATGCGTTGAAACGCAAAACGCTTGCCTTGTAGGAGTGTAAACAATGAAACAACGGATAATATCGGGCATAATCTATATCGTCGTCGTGTTATCGTTTTATCTTTTGAAGATACTCGTGCCCGAGTACGGAAATTTATGCTTTGACGTGCTCATTTACGGCTGTTCGCTGGCGGGTACGTTTGAAATCGTCCGTGCCATGAGCGACAACCTCGCCAAAACGGAAAAAACGATAGTCTTTATCTTTTCGGCGATTTGTATTCCGCTTTGCGCGCTGGGTGAATATTTCTATGGTTACGGCGTACACGTTACGGCGGTGCTGTTCTTCGTGCTCGCGCTTGCGCTCCTTTCCCTGCTCGTGTTCAAAAACGAAGAATCCTCGCCCGAAAATATCGGCGCGGCGTTCGTTTCCGCGGTATATCCCACTTTGCTTTTGACGCTTTTGGTGCTTGCCAACCATATCGGCGAAGAGCCTGTATTTAGAGAAAAGCTGATGGCGTCGTCGTCGGATTTGGAGGCAATGAAATTCAATTCCAACTTGGCGATTTTGTTCATCTTGGGCGTTTCGCCAGTATCCGATTGTATGGCGTTTTTCGTGGGTATTTCCTTGAAAAAGTTTTTCCCCCAAAAGCTTGCGCCGAGTTTAAGCCCCAACAAAACGGTGGTGGGCTTTATCGGCGGGCTGGTAGGCGGTGTGATCGGCGCGACTCTCATCTACTTTATCTACAATTCCTTTGTCGGCGGCTTCCCGCATATGGGCTTGTGGTTGCCCGTGTATATGGCAATCGGCTTGTTGGCGGCACTCGCGACGGCGTTCGGCGACCTTGTCGAGAGCTGTATCAAACGCAAAAAGGGCTTGAAGGATATGGGCAATCTTTTGCCCGGGCACGGCGGTATGCTCGACCGTATCGACGGCACGCTGTTTGCCACCGTCGTCGTTTATGCGGCGTTCGCACTCATTTATTTGATTGCATAGGAGAAGAATTTTGAAAACGCTTTCTTTAATCGGTTCTACGGGTTCGATCGGGGAGCAGGTCTGCTCCGTCGTTCGCCGTCACAGCGACCGTTTCAAAATTGAAAGTCTTGTTGCAAACGCTTCCGCGGAAGCGTTTTTGCGTCAGGTCGTCGAATTTAAGCCTGCATATGCCGCGCTTGCGGATGAGGAAGCGGGCAGGGCGCTTGCGGACAAAATCCCCGCGGGCGTCAAATTCGCTTACGGTGAAGAGGCGGCGCAAGCAGGGGTTGCTTACGGCGACACCGCGTTTATTGCGGCAACGGGCTTTGCGGGCTTGAAATATACGCTCAAAGCGATTGAGGAAAAGAAGGATATTGCGCTTGCGAACAAGGAAACCCTCGTTTGTGGAGGCGAGCTGGTCATGCAAAAAATCAAGGGGGCAGGTATTCGTTTAATGCCCGTGGACAGCGAACATTCCGCGCTTTGGCAAGCGTTGCATTTTCGCTTGGACGCGCCCTTTTCGCGCCTTATCATCACCGCCAGCGGCGGTCCGTTTTACGGCTGGGATAGGGAACGGCTGGAAAAGGTCACGCCCGCTTCCGCGCTCAAACACCCCACTTGGAATATGGGCGCGAAAATCACGATTGATTCGGCAACGCTTCTTAACAAGGGCTTTGAGGTGATCGAAGCCAAATGGCTGTACGGGTGCGGCTTGGAAAAAATCCACACCGTCGTACAACCCGAAAGCATTATCCACTCCATGGTGGAATTTGCCGACGGCGGAATTTTGGCGCAAATGAGCTACCCCACTATGGAGCTGCCCATTCAGCTCGCGCTCACCTATCCCGACCGTTTGGATTGCGGCTTGAAGCCGTTGGATTTTGAAAAGCTCGGTGCGATTCGTTTTTTACCGCTTGAAAGACAAAAATTTCCTTGCTTTGACCTTGCGCTCAAAGCCGCGGAAATGGGAGATAACCATGCTTGCGCGCTCAACGGTGCGGGAGAAATTGCCGTTCGTGCCTTTTTGGACGGGCGCATACCCTTCCTTGCAATCGCGGATACGATTGCATACGCGCTCTTTAAGACGGAACGCGTAAAAGCGGACGGGTACGCTGCGCTCAAAGCTACGGACGAACGGGCGCGCGCTTTGGCGAAAGAATACGTAGAAAGGGGTCGGTCACATTGTATATAAACGGTTTATTGACTACGTTTGCGGACGTAATGACGACGATAGGCGGGGTGTTGCTGGCAATCGTGATATTGCTTGCAATGGTCACCATTCACGAGTTCGGGCATTATCTTGCGGGGAAAATCCTCGGCTTTAAGATAAACGAATTTTCCGTCGGGTTTGGTCCTGCCATTATCAAAAAACGGAGCAAAAAAACGGGCGAGCTGTTCGCGCTTCGTATAATCCCACTCGGCGGGTATTGCGCCTTTGACGGTGAGGACGAGTACGACGAGGAAACGGAGCAAAAACAGGAAGAACCGTTTGAAGAGCTGGCACAAGAACAAGAAAACGACGGGAGCAGGGTTGAGGAGAACGCGGAAAACGCCTATCCCACGCCCAAGGGCGAATGCTTTAATGACCAGCCGCCTTGGAAGCGTATAATCGTGCTTGTTTCGGGCGCGCTGATGAACTATCTCCTTGCGCTCGTTTTGCTGTTTATTATGTTCGGCGCGTACGGGTGTATTCATTCCTATCTTGCCTACGCGGGCGAGGGCGAGCCCGTCGTGTCCGAAACGGAGCTTTCGGCAAAGGATATCGTGCTGTCGGTCAACGGTGAGGATATTTATTTATCCACCGACTATATCGACGCGCTGGCAGGCAAAAAGCAGGGCGAAAGCGCGACGTTCCGTATTTTGCGTAAAAACGCAGAGGGTGTTTGGGAAGAAAAAACGCTGGAAATCCTGTTAAGAAGCGATTGTAATTTCCAAAATATGAACGATACGGCGACCTTGTACGCCACGCTCGGTTTGGATGCCACGCAATATCAATTCGTCGGCGTGACCTTAAAGGAGGGCTTTTTCGAAACGATCGGCTCGGCTTTTGTCTACTCGTTCAAAATCGGCGGCACAGTACTCCGCTCGCTTGGTGAATTGCTCACCGGTAAGCTTGCCATCACGACGATGGGCGGTCCTGTTACGACGATCGGCTTGACGGCGCAAGCGGCTTCCGCAAGCCCGCTCTCGTTTTTGAATATCGCGGCGTTTATCGGCGTGAACTTGGCAGTGTTCAATCTATTGCCCGTGCCCGCGCTCGACGGCTGTAAGGTGATTTTCTGTATAATCGAATGGATTAGAAAAAAGCCCGTCAACCGCAAGGTGGAAACGATTATTCATTTCGTAGGCATCATTTTTCTGTTTGCATTCGCCATTTTGGTAGACGTTTTGCAATTTATTTTATAGGAAATTCTTAAAAAATTTACGGGTGTCAAGTAAAAATGCTTGACACCCGTATTATTTTGCGCTATAATAGACGACGGAAAGGGGGAAAGCGGATATGAAAGACGATTTGCGGTTTCTTCAACTTTGGGACAACTACTCCCCTTTACTGACGGCGACGCAACGGGAAATCACCGATTTGTATTTTAATTACGATCTGTCGCTTGGCGAAATTGCCGAGCAAAAGGGCGTATCCCGCCAAAGCGTTTCCGATTGTTTGAACAAATGCAGAAAACAGCTGGAAGCTTACGAGCAAAAGCTTGGCTTTTTGAATACGCTTACCGAGCTTTCGCGGGAATATTCCGCGTATATGACGACGGTGGAGCGGTGGCTTGCCGAGCGCGGCGAGGACGAAGCGGTGCGTAAGCTGAAAGCGGATTTGAAAGCGGTACACGAAGAATTTGGCGTGGAAATTATAGAAGCGGAATAAAAGAGGTAGCAATGGCTTTATTCGGGTCTTTATCGGAAAGATTAAATCATATATTTTCCAAGCTTACCAAGCGTGGCAAGCTGACGGAGCTGGAAATCCGCACGGCAATGCGCGAGGTGCGCGTGGCTTTGCTGGAAGCAGACGTCAACTTAAAGGTTGCAAAAGAGTTTATTGCGGACGTTTCGGAAAAAGCGGTGGGGCAGGAAATTCTTTCCTCGCTCAATCCCGCACAGCAGGTCATCAAAATCGTCAACGAAGAGCTAATTGCGCTTATGGGCGCGAAAAACGCGAAATTAGAGGTTTCGCCCAAGCTCCCGACGGTGATTATGATGTGCGGCTTGCAAGGCGCGGGTAAAACGACGCTTTGCGGCAAGCTTGCATTGCAGCTCAAAAAGCAGGGCAAACGCCCCTTGCTCGTGGCGGGGGATATTTACCGCCCCGCGGCAATCACCCAGCTGCAAGTGGTAGGCAAAAACGCGCAAACGGAAGTCTTTGAAAAGGGCACGCAAAACCCCGTAAAGACGGCGAAGCAAGCCATCGAATACGCGCGTTCTATGAATTACGATACGGTGATTTTGGATACGGCGGGTCGTTTACAAATCGACGATACGCTGATGCAGGAGCTGGAAAATATCAAAAAAGAGGTTGAGGTCACGGAAACGCTGCTCGTCGTGGACGCAATGACGGGTCAGGAAGCGGTGAACGTCGCACAGACCTTCAACGAACGGTTGGCGGTGACGGGCGTGATACTCACCAAGCTTGACGGCGATACGCGCGGCGGTGCGTGCCTGTCCATTAAAGCGGTGACGGGCAAGCCCATCAAGTTTATCGGCGTAGGCGAAAAGCTGACCGATTTAGAGCCGTTCTATCCCGACCGTATGGCTTCGCGTATTCTGGGCATGGGCGACGTGCTTTCGTTGATTGAAAAGGCACAGCAGGCAATCACGGAAGAGGACGCCAAGAAAATGCAGCAGAAAATGCTGGCGAACAGCTTTACTTTAAGCGATTATTTAGAGCAGTTCGCAATGATGAAAAAGATGGGCGGTGCAGGGGCAATGCTGTCTATGCTCCCCGGCGCGAACAAAATGAAAATCGGCGAAGGGGATATCGACGAAAAGAAAATCGAGCGCACGAAAGCGATTATTCTTTCCATGACCAAAGCAGAACGGGACAATCCCGCTATCATTGACAGCAAGAGAAAACGCCGTATTGCGGCGGGTTCGGGCACGAGCGTGCAGGAAGTCAATCAGCTTTTGAAGCAGTTTGACCAAACCAAGCTTTTGATGAAACAGCTCAAAGGCGGCAGAGGCAAATTCAAATTGCCTTTCTAAAAAAACGAAAAATAAAAAAATTTTTATATACTTTGGAGGTATACTATTATGGTAAAAATGAGACTTTTCAGAATGGGCGACAAAAAGAACCCTATCTACCGTGTCGTTGTTGTTGACAGCAGAAAGGCTGCAACGGGCGAGTACATTGATTGCGTTGGTCATTACAGACCCACCTGCGACCCCGTTGAATTGACGATTGACGTAGAAAAGGCGAAGGATTGGATTTCGAAAGGCGTTCAGCCCACGGAAACGGTGAAGAACCTGCTCGTTAAGACGGGTGCTATGGAAAAGAGCGCGAAATTAAGCCCGTCCAAGACCAAGACGAAGAAATCGAAATAAGAATTGCGAGGCATAAAAAATGCTGGATTTGATTAAATATATCGTCGAACAGTTTGCCGAGGACAAGGAAAATGTCGAATACGAGGTCAAGGAAAAGGACCGCGTAATCGAAGTGACCGTCGTGCTTTCCCCGTCGGATATGGGTAAGGTAATCGGTAAGCAGGGTAAAATCGCGAAAGCAATGCGTACGATCGTACGTGCTGCAACGCCCGCGAGCAGTAAAAAATACGTCGTGGAAATCCGCGAAAAGGGCGGCGAAGCCGTCAACGCGGACGACGGCGAATAAGCTGCCGCAAAAACCGAATAAAAAGGCTTTCTCTCGGAAGCCTTTTTTTGGCTTATAAAAAGAGGTGTTTTTATGGATAAGCTCGTCATAGCCGAGATATTAAAACCGCAGGGTATTCGCGGGGAATTGAAAATCAAAACCTTTACCGATTATCCCGAGGACGTCAAGGCGTTCAAAACGCTGTATATCGACGATACCCCCTATAAAATTTTATCTTACCGCGTCGGCAACGACGGCGCGGCGTACGTGGGGCTTCGCGGCGTTCCCGACCGCAACGCGGCGGAGCTTTTCCGCGGCAAGCTCGTTTACGGCAAGCGCGAGGACGCACCCACTTTGGAAGAAGGGCGGTATTATATCGTGGACGTAATCGGCTGTGCGTGTGAAACGGAGGAGGGGGAGCTTTTAGGCACGGTCAAGGATATTTCCTTGCTCGCCTCCGACGTTTATACCATAGAAAAAGCAGGGAAAAGTATACTTTTCCCTGCCGTTAAAGGCGTTATCGTAAAGGTGGATATCGAGGCGAAAAAGGTAATCGTCAAGAAATCCGTATTCGACGAAATTGCCGTTTATTGAGCCGTTGGCTTTTGGGGCTTCATCATTGCCGTCAGGCGGTCGAGCACGCCCGTTTTGCAAAGCGCGACGAGTACCAGCGTGGCAATGACCGCGTCCGCGGGCACGTAAATACATTGATAAATAAACGAGTATATAAACGCGTTGCCCATAGCCCATTCGGGGAAGCTCACCCAAACGGAATCTTGTGCAAAGAAAATCATTCCTGAAAGTAAGTGGGAGATAAAGCGGAGTGAAAATACGCTTACGCAACCCAAAACGATAGGGAGTACACCCTTTTCTTTGCGTTTCATTTTTCCGAAAAATCCCATTACGCCCACGCTCGTGAAAGCGAGTAGATAATCGAAAACGAAGGTAGCAGGTGTGAGAATATACGGGTCTTCAATGAAATTGAGCAGTCCGTGAATAAGCCCGACGAGCAACCCGTCCGCCACGCCGTAAACGTAGGCGTAGATAAGGATAGGCACAAAAGAGGCAATCGTGATCGAGCCGCCGTATTGTACGGGGCTGAACTTGATGACGGCGAGCGTGAAGGACATAGACACGCAAATACCTGCAAAGGCGATTTTTTTCGCGTCAAAGCGTTTTCCGTTTTGCAGGAAAGCGATTAGCGCGATTACGCCGAGGACGAGGACTACGCCGACGACGGAAATCCATTTCACGAGGTCGGTGGTTTGCTCGGAAACTTCGAGCAGGGAATAAAGATACATAAAAACACTCCTTCTCCGCCGTACGCGCTTTTCCGAAAAACAAAACGCCCGCCTTAAATGCTTTTAAGTGGGCGTAAAAAGCTTTTTCGTACAGTAAGCCGCAAAGCGGCGTTACGGGAAGAAAAACGGTTATCAATCTCTCGCTCAAGTATTACCTTGCCGATTCCAATGGTATAATCTCAGCCTTTTGGGCACCCACGACGGATAATTAAATTTAGTAGTATCATTATAAGACAATTTATGGTAATTGTCAAGAGTTTGAAGCAAAAAAGGAGAAAAAATTATGCGCCACGATTTTTACGCGTATATGGACAGAATGAAATATATCAAGCGTTGGCAGCTTATGCGCTCGGTCAGGGAAGAAAATATAATGGAGCATTCCCAAAGCGTGACCTTGCTTGCACACGCGCTCGCGGTTATTCACAACGAGGAGCTGGGCGGAAACGCGGATATTTTGAAAACGGTGCTGTACGCGACCTACCACGAAACGAGCGAGGTAATGACGGGGGATTTGCCCACGCCTATCAAGTATTACAATCAAGGTATTCACGGGGCGTATAAGGAGCTGGAAAAAAAAGCTTGTGAAAAAATGTCGAATATGCTTCCCGAAAAAATGAAGGGCGCAATCGAGCCGTATATTTTGGCGGACGAAACGAGCACGGAATACCGCCTCGTCAAAGCCGCCGATAGACTTTCGGCATATATCAAGTGCTTGGAAGAATTACGTTCAGGGAACGGTGAATTTGCCAAAGCCAAAAAGAGCATAGAGGAGGACTTACACTCGCGGAAAATGCCCGAAATCGAATACTTTTTCGAGCATTTTATCCCGTCCTTTTCTCTGACCTTGGACGAGCGGGAAGGAATGTAAAACAAAACCCCGCCGGACTTGCACAAAAGCAAGTCGGGCGGTGTTATTATTCTTGCGGTTTTGCTTCTCCGCTCGTGATACCCACGACGCTGTCAACGGGCAGGGAAAAGGCAATGCCTTGCCCCGCGCTGTCCAAACCGACCTCTTTATATAAGGCGTGGAGGATATCGTCCTTGCATTTCGCGGGAACGAGTATCATTACGATTTCCTTTTCGGGCTGAACGGTGATGCCGAAAAACTTTTCGGCGTCCTTACCCGCCGTACCGCGGGCGTTGATGACCGTGCCGCCGCGCGCGCCGAATTTCTTTGCCGCGTCCATGACCGCTTCGCTGTAACCGCTGTTTACGATACAAAATATCGCTTCGTGTTCGTATTTCATAATGCCACCTCTCAAACCGTTCTGTTATTGCTCAAAAACCGATAAATCGCCACGCCGATCACGCTGGTAAGCGGCACGGTGAACGCAATGCCCTTGCCCTTTTTCACCGTCTGGAATTTTTCGTCCAGCCCGCGCAAAATTTCTTCCGCCTTGTCCTCGCGTATTACGCTGAAAATCACGCTTTTGTCCGAATTTTCCAAGCCCAGCAAATGCAGGGTTTCCGAATGTGCCGTGCCTTGCCCCAAAACGCTCGTTTGGAAATTCACCTCAAAGCCGCCGAGATAATCCATATAAAACTCGCCCTTGTTACGGTTGACTACGGTAATCAACAGTTTGAGCTTTTTGAAATCCGTCGAGGCGGGTTTTTCTTTTTTATTTTTTCGTAAAACACTCTTTAACGCCATACCTGTCCCCTCCGTTTACATAAAATCAATGATTTGCTCGTCGTCCGCGGCAAGGATACGGCGCATGGCGATTTTTTCCCGCAAGTGCTTGGTCGCCACCGCCTTAAAGCCGAGTGCCTGAATGGAAATGAGCGGCGTCATAGCCACCATGGAAACAAGCCCGAACGCGTCGATTAAAATCTTGCTCTCGCCCTGCAAGGTCGCGCAAACGCCGATAAGGAAGGGGAGAATGAAGCTGGACGTCAAAGGCCCGCTTGCAACGCCGCCCGAGTCGAACGCGATAGCCGTGTACAGCTTGGGTACGAAAAACGAAAGCCCGAGCGAGAGGAAGTAACCGGGAATAAGATAATACAAAATACTGAAATCGAAAATCGCGCGAATGACCGAAAGTGCGATGGCTACGCCCACTCCCGCGGAGAGCGCGATAAGCATAGAGGTCTTTTTCACCGCGCCGCCCGTGACCGTTTCGACCTGTTTGTTCAAGACGTGAATGGCAGGCTCTGCCAAAACGACGGTCAAGCCCAACAAAAAGGCGAACAGCACGAGCAGAACGGGGTCTTGCGCGGCAAGCTGCGTACCCATTTTATAACCGAGCGGCAGGAAGCCGATAGACACCGCCGCAAGGAAGATGACCAGCCCGAAAAAGGTATAGAAAATACCCACTACGATTTGCAGAATACGCTTTTTGGGCAATTTGAGTACGAGGAATTGCAGGATAAAGAAAAACACGATAATGGGCAACAACGCCATTGCCACTTCGCCGCAAGTATGCAGCGCGGTTTCCGCAATTTGCGCAAAGCCCGATTGCATTGTGTAATCGGGAAGCGTATAATCCATTTGCCCGTTT
The DNA here is from genome assembly GCA_045576335.1 of Candidatus Scatosoma sp. Taxonomy (GTDB): domain Bacteria; phylum Bacillota; class Clostridia; order Christensenellales; family Borkfalkiaceae; genus Scatosoma. Next base: position 13,989 of record JAZNGH010000001.1, on the reverse strand, counting down.
GCAAAAAGCCCCAAAAAGAGCACGGCGAGGATAGGACCTATCGAGCAGAGCGCGATAAAGCCGAAGCTGCTTTCTCTGTCGTGCTTATCGCCGAGCGCGGACGCAACGCCCGAGCCGAGCGCCATGATAAAGGGTACGGTGATAGGGCCCGTGGTAACGCCGCCCGAATCGAACGCGAGGGGCAAAAAGCTGCCGTTGCCGTTTTCCAAAATGAGCGCGGCTATCGCGAAAAGGAGCAGATAAAAAAAGGTCATAAGGTGTGCAAGGTTTAACCGAAAGACCACGCGCAAAATGCCGAGCACGAGGAACGCGCCCACGCCTATACCGATGGTGACGATAAGCGTCGTGCCGTCGAGGATATCCCGTACCTGTGAAGCAAGTACGGACAAATCAGGCTCGGCAATCGTCACGAACACGCCCATAATAAAGCACACGCAAAGCAATATGCCCAGTTTTCCCGATTTGGGCAAGCCCGAGCCGACCTGTTCGCCCATAGGCGTCATAGCCATATCCGCACCGAGGTTGAAAAGCGCCATACCCAACACGAGGGCGACGGAGCAGCAGGCAAACGTCACCGCTTCCGTCAGCGTGAAATTGACGAGAGGGGTGAAATTGAGCAGCAATACGATAAGCGCGACGGGGAATACGCTCACCGCCGCTTCTTTTAATTTGTGTAATAAAGCTTTTAACATATCGCCGCCTGCCTAAACGTTATTAGTATATAGTATACGCGAAAAAATCGCGTTTGTCAACCCTTACGCCTTGATTACGGAGAATTTATACACCGTCGTTGCGGCGTATTTTTCACCTGCCCGTAAAAGGGTGGAGGGGTATTGCGGGCAGTTGGGGGAGTTGGGGTAGCCTTGCGTTTCCAAGCACAGCGCGCAATGGTTGCCGTATACCCGCTTGCCCTCGTACCTGCCCATACCGCCCGCGGTGTAGAGCTGTACGCCGCACAGGGTGGTATAGCAGTCCATTCTTCTGCCCGAAGCCTCGTCGTACACGTACGCAAAATGCTCCAAGCCCTCGCCGCTTCTTTCCAAACAGTAATTGAAATCGTAGCCGTTTGCCTGCTTAATCATTTTCGCGTCGGAGAACGTATCCTTGCCCAGCTTCTTGGCGGGGAAAAAGCTGTACGGCGTACCGTCGATATCCATATATTCGCCGTGGGGTATCAATTCCCCGTCCACGGGCGTCATTTTACGCGCCTTAATCATCAATTCGTGGTCGAGCACGGTGTCCTGTCCGCCGATATTGAAATAGGAATGGTTGGTGAGATTGCACACGGTGTCCTTGTCGCTGACCGCCGCGTATTCTATGACGAGCGCGTTTTCCTCCGTCAGTGTGAAAAACACTTTCACGGACAAATTCCCGGGGAAACCGCTTTCCCCGTCGGGGGAAACGTGGGACAAAACGAGGGTGTTGCCCGCAATTTCCGCCTCCCACACCTTGCGGGAGAAATCGCCGTCCTTGCCGCCGTGCAAAATATTGCCCCGCTCGTTGGCTTGGAGGGTATATTCCTGACCGTTCAAGGTAAACCGTGCGCCGCCGATACGGTTGCCGTAACGCCCTATCGTCGCGCCGAAATAGGGGTTTTTGCCGTAATAATCCTCGGACCTTGCACAGCCGACGATTACGTCGCCGAATACCCCGTTTTTGTCGGGTACGGAAATGCGGGTGATGCGTCCGCCGTAGGTGAGAATATCCACCTGTGCGCCAGCGGCGTTGGAAAGGGTATACACGTCGTTGACATTGCCGTTCTTTTCAAACGAATACGTTTTTTTAATCATAAAAAACCTCGTAAAAGCGTTTATCCACTCCATTATAGCATTTCATAGCCCAAAAATCCAGCAATTCAAGAAAAAATTATGAAAAACGGGTGAAATTTTATTGACAAAATATGCGGGCGTGTGCTATCATAGACGAAAATTGAAAAGCACGCTACGTGAAGATGGCAGAAGACGAACGGGTTTTCGTTCGACCGAAGGAGTAAAGCTCTCAGGTGATTTTTGAATCGGGAACTGCTATCGGATAGCACTCCGGAGAAGCTCGCAAAAGGCGAGTGCCGAAGGGGCAAAGCGGAGGGCGAAGAAAACCGCCGCCGTTAATCTCTCAGGCAAAAGGACAGAGAATTGCTTTATAAACGACTGACCTTTATTAAGGGGGGCGTTTTACGGTTTTTCGTATCTTCGACGGAGTGTGTTTATGCTCCGTCATTATTTTTTATTTACATAGGAGGTTCTTTTATGGAACAGGTTTTGGCTTGGATCGCGAGCGTCAATTCGGCGATCAACGGCGTCGTGTGGGGCTGGCCGATGATTATTTTAATTCTCGGCACGGGCATCTATCTCACCGTACGCACGAAGGTGCTTCAAGTCCGTAAATTCGGTACGTCTTGGGGCGAAACCATCATTCCTACCGTTAAGAGTATGGTCGTAAAAAAGGACAAGGTTAGCGGCGGAATGAAAAAGGAAAAGACCATTTCCCCGTTTGAAGCGTTTGCAACCGCGATTTCGGGAACGGTCGGTACGGGGAACATTATCGGCGTTACGTCCGCGATTATGACGGGCGGTCCGGGCGCGGTGTTCTGGATGTGGGTGTCCGCATTCTTTGGAATGGTGACCAACTACGCGGAAAACGTACTGGGTATGTATTTCCGTAAAAAGGGCAGCGACGGCGAATTTTCGGGCGGACCTATGCAATATCTGTCCGAGGGGATCGGTCGCAACGTGAACGGCAAGGGCGGTTCTTTTCTCAAAGGCTTGGGCAAAGTGCTCGGCGTTATGGCAGCGGTATTCTGCGTGCTTGCCGCAATCGGTATGAGCGGCGCGCAAACGAACAATATCGCGGGTACGTTTGAGGATATCTTCGGCGGCGTACAGGGCGTAGACACCAACGTGGTTGTATTGATCGTCGGTATCGTGGTTGCCGTAGTGCTCGCGCTCGTTATTTTGGGCGGTATAAAATCGATCGGTAGAGTGGCTTCCATTCTCGTTCCTTTTATGTCCGTGGTTTTCATTTTGATGGCGTTCATCATTATTTTTGCCAACATTACGATGGTAGGCAATGCGTTCGCGTTGATTTTCTCCAACATTTTCAGCTTTGAAACGGCGATCGCGGGCGTAGGCGGTTACGTGTTTGCGCAAATCATTCAAAAAGGGCTTGCGCGCGGCGTATTTTCCAACGAGGCAGGGCTTGGCTCGTCCGTTATCGCACACAGCGCATCCGCTAACCGTGAGCCTGTAAAGCAAGGGCTTTGGGGCATCTTCGAGGTATTCTTCGATACCTTTATCATCTGTACGCTTACAGCGCTCGTTATCCTTGTTTCGTTCGGAAACGAAGCGGGTATGACCGACGTATTGTATTACGTAGACGCCAACGGCAAGTCACTCTCTACCACCGTCGTTTCTATGAAAGCATTTCAAGGCTTGTTCGGCGACGTGGGTACGGTCATTTACGCAACCATCATTCCTTTGTTCGCGTTTACCACCATTCTCGCTTGGTCGTATTACGGTGAAAAATGCGTGCAGTTCCTCTTCCGCAAAACGGGGGATAAGGGGCAAAAGATCGCGACGATTGTATTCAAGGTCGCGTACGTGCTTCTCGTTATCGTGGCGGCGATTATGGACAACACGCTTGCGTGGGAGATCTCCGATACTTTCAACGGGCTTATGGCGTTGCCCAACCTGATCGGTTTGGTGTTTATGGGCGGCTTGGTTGCCAAGATCACCAAAAACTATTTCGACCGCAAGGCGGGCAAGGACGTAACGCCTATGCTTTCGGCATATCCTGAACAAAACGAACAGTTTATTAAAGATCTTGCTGTGGAAAACGGCGAGGTGGCGGAAGAAGCTGCTCCTACGGAAGATAACGCTTAAAAAAATTGACTAAAAACTGAAAAAAGACCGTAAAAACCGTTGACTTAATCTTTTCGGCGTGCTATTATATTGTATAATCATATTAATAAATACGATTGATAGGTTCAATTCATTTTTTGAATTGAAAACGGGAGCTTGATTATGGAAATCAAAATCACGAAAACGACTACGCCAAGCGTAATGCCACCCGAGGAGAAGCTGGGTTTTGGGAAAGTGTTTACCGACCATATGTTTGTAATGGACTACGAAGAGGGTAGGGGTTGGTACGACGCGAGAATCGTGCCGTTCGGACGCATTTCCCTGCACCCCGCGTCAACGGTTTTGCATTACGGCGCGGAGATATTCGAGGGCTTGAAGGCTTACAGAAGAGCGGACGGGGGCATACAGCTTTTCCGTCCTATGGAAAATATCCGCCGTATGAACAATTCTGCCGAGCGTATGAGCTTGCCCCTTTTGGACGAGCAGGAGGCTTTGGAAATTTTAGAAACGTTCGTAAGAATGGAAGAGCGATTCGTTCCCCATTCGTTCGGCACGTCGCTGTATTTGCGACCCTTTATGTTCGGCAACGACGAAACCTTGGGTGTGCACGCGGTAAAGCGCGCGACGTTTATGCTGATTGCTTCCCCCAGCGGCAGCTATTATGCGGAGGGTATCAATCCCGTCAAAATTATGATTGAAAACGAGGACGTTAGAACGGTGCGCGGCGGAACGGGCTACGCCAAGTGCGGCGGCAACTACGCGGCGAGCACGCGTGCGGGCGAAAGAGCAGCGAAAAAAGGCTATTCACAGGTATTGTGGCTGGACGGCGTGGAGAGAAAGTATATCGAAGAGGTCGGCGCAATGAACGTTATGTTCAAAATCGACGGCGAAATCGTGACCCCGCTTTTGACCGGCTCGATTTTACCGGGGATTACGCGCAAGAGCTGTATCGAAGTGCTCAAATCGCTTGGGTATAAAGTGAACGAACGGCTGTTGTCCGTGGACGAGCTGGTCGAAGCAATGAAGAGCGGAAAGCTGGAAGAGGCTTGGGGCTGCGGTACGGCGGCGGTGGTATCTCCAATCGGCAAGCTTGCGTACGGCGACGAGGAATACGTGGTCGGCGGCGGCAAAATCGGCGAGGTCACGCAAAAGCTCTACGATATCCTCACGGGTATTCAATGGGGCAAGGTGGAGGACACCTTCCATTGGGTGCATAAGCTGTAATAAAGCGAAGAATTGCAACATTTTCCAAGAAAATATCGTAAAAAAGTGAAAAAAGGTGACAGTACTTTCTTGACAAAATTAAGAAAGTAGTATAAAATAGATACAAGCATTATTATTAAAGGCAAAGACGGGAAAAAAATTCGTAAAATACCGTAAAGAACAGAGAGTCGGCGGCGGGTGTAAGCCGACACGGATTACGAAACATAGCTCCTCCCCGAGCCGCCGAGAGAACGGCGATATTCGCCAAGTAGATTCGGACGGATTCCTCCGTTAAAGGGAAGTCTTTTGTGGACGTGAGTGGACGGAATATTTCCGTCAAACAGAGTGGTACCGCGGAGAATATTCTTCGTCTCTATCCCGCTTATTTCAGCGCGGGATAGAGACGATTTTTGTAAAAGGTAGATATATGAAAAACAGTAAAAAATACGTAAAACAATACTTTGCGCCGCAAGGTGTGACGATGGCTTGGATGACCAAGACGGCGATTGAAAAGCCGCCTGTTTGGTGTAGCGTTGACCTTCGCGACGGCAATCAAGCGTTGATTATTCCTATGAGCTTGGAGGAAAAGCTGGAATTTTTCACCCTGCTTTGTCAAATCGGCTTCAAGGAAATCGAGGTGGGCTTTCCCGCGGCGAGCGAAACGGAATACGAGTTTTGCCGCGCGCTTATAGAGAGAAATCTCATTCCCGACGACGTGACCATTCAAGTCCTCACGCAATCGCGGGAGCATATTATCGAAAAGACGTTCGCCGCGCTCAAAGGCGCGAAGCGCGCAATCGTGCATTTGTATAATTCGACCTCCAAAGCCCAACGCGAACAGGTGTTTAAGCGGGAGAAGAAGGAAATCGTGGATATCGCCGTGACGGGCGCGAAGCTTTGTAAAAAGTATCGCGAGCAGGCAGAGGGCAAAATCACCTTTGAGTATTCCCCCGAAAGCTTTACGGGTACGGAGCCTGAATTTGCGGCGGAGATTTGCAACGCGGTGTTGGATATTTGGCAGCCTACGGCGGAGGATAAGGCGATTATCAACCTGCCCGTGACGGTGGAAAATTCTATGCCGCACGTGTACGCAAGCCAAGTGGAATATATGTGCAAAAATCTCAAAAACCGTGAGAACGTCGTCATTTCCCTGCACCCGCATAACGACAGAGGCTGTGCGGTGGCGGACAGCGAAATGGGCTTGCTTGCGGGGGGCGATAGAATCGAGGGTACGCTGTTTGGCAACGGCGAACGCACGGGAAACGTGGATATCGTGACGCTTGCGCTGAATATGTACTCACAGGGCGTAGACCCGTTGCTGGACTTCTCCGATTTGCCCGCCATTACCAAGGTGTACGAACGGGTGACGAGAATGAAGGTGAGCGAAAGACAGCCGTACAGCGGGCAGCTCGTGTTTGCGGCGTTTTCCGGTTCGCATCAGGACGCGATTGCGAAGGGTATGAAATACAGGGTAGAAAAGGACGATCAAACTTGGACCGTTCCCTATCTCCCGCTCGACCCTGCCGACGTGGGCAGAGTGTACGAGGCGGACGTTATCCGCATCAATTCGCAATCGGGAAAGGGCGGTATCGGGTACGTACTCGAAACGCAATTCAAGCTGATATTGCCGCCGAAAATGCGCGAGCAGTTCGGCTATCACGTCAAGAGCATTTCCGACCGCGAGCATAGAGAGCTTGCCTCCAAAGAGGTGTACGATATTTTCGTGCGGGATTTCGTCAATCTCACCGAAAAGCTCAACGTGCTGGAAGCGGGCTACGAGGACGTTTCTTCGGAGCGGATCAAGGGCAAAATCGTCATTGAATACGCGGGCAAGGCGACTACCGTGGACGTAGAGGGCAACGGCAGACTGGATTGCGTGAGTATGGCAATCAAGCAGGTAACGGGCAGAGATTACACGTTGGAAAAATACGTGGAGCACGCTTTGGAAGAAAAATCTACCTCGCAAGCGGCTTCGTATATCTGTATCGTGGAAAATGGTAAACCCTTCTGGGGCGCGGGTATTCACACCGATATTATGACCTCGTCGGTGAAGGCGTTGGTTTCCGCCGTCAACAGAATGTTATAAAACGCATACGGACAAAGACAATCAAGGAGAAATAAGGATATGAAATTAAAAGGAGCGCAAATTTTAATCAAAACGCTGATAGAGCAGGGCGTAACCGACGTGTTCGGTTATCCCGGCGGGCAGGTAATCAATATTTACGACGCGCTGTATGAATATAAGGACGAAATCAATCACGTGCTCACCGCGCACGAGCAGGGTGCGTCGCACGCTGCGGACGGATATTCCCGCGCAACGGGTAAGGTGGGCGTTTGTATCGCCACGAGCGGTCCAGGGGCGACCAACTTGGTCACGGGTATCGCAACGGCTATGCTGGACAGCATTCCGATGGTTGCAATCACGGGAAACGTACCCTGTTCTTTAATCGGTAAGGACAGCTTCCAAGAAATCGATATTACGGGCGTGACCTTGCCCATTACCAAGCACAATTATTTCGTGAACAAAATCGAGGATCTTGCGGACACCGTTCGCGAAGCCTTCCAAATCGCGAAATCGGGCAGACCTGGCCCCGTTTTAATCGATATTCCCAAGGACGTGCAGGTGGCTTCCTACGAATACGAGCCGCAACCCGTCGTAGAGAAAATTCCTCTGCCCAAGGTGGACGAGGTCTTGATAGACGAAGCCGTGAAGCTTATCAACGAGGCGAAAAGACCGTATATTTATATCGGCGGCGGCGCGGCAGGGCTTGGTATGGGCGCGGAAATCGTCGCGCTTGCCAACAAAATCGACGCGGCTATCGGTTGCTCGTTTATGGGGCTTTCCGCCGTTCCCCAAGAGAGCGAACGGTTTTTGGGTATGCAGGGTATGCACGGGCATTACGCTTCGTCCATGTCCCAAAACGAGGCGGATTTAATTCTTGCCGTCGGCGTGCGCTTCTCCGACCGTGCGACGGGCAACGTTTCCAAGTTCGCCAAGCAGAGCAAAATCGTACAGCTTGACCCCGACCATGCGGAAATCAACAAAAACGTACGCGTAGATTTGGGGCTCGTGGGCGACGTGCACGATTCGTTCAGCCGTATCGCGGAAAAATGCGAAGCAAAGAGCAATCCCGCTTGGTCGGCGCGCGTTCGTCAGCTCAAAGCGGAGGAGCTTGCGTTTGAAGAGGAGATCGCGGCGGCAAACACCGCGCCGCTTACGCCCAAGCAGGTATTTGATATCATCAACGCGAACAAGCCCGAGGGTACGATTATTACCACGGACGTAGGTCAGCACCAGATGTGGGCGGCACAGTACGTGACGTTCGACCGTCCGAGAAGATTCGTGTCCAGCGGCGGACTTGGTACGATGGGCTTCGGCTTGGGCGCGGCAATGGGCGCGTATACCGCGACCAAAGACCCCACGCTTTTAATTACGGGCGACGGAAGCTTCGGTATGAACCTCAACGAGCTGGCAACGGCGGTCACCTATAATATCCCCGTCGTAATCGTGCTTATGAACAACGGCGTGCTGGGTATGGTAAGACAATGGCAGACGCTGTTCTTCGGGAAACGGTATTCCAACACCGTTTTGGAGAGAAAGACGGATTTCGTGGCTTTGGCAAAGGCGTTCGGGGCAGAGGGCTACTTGGCAGAAACGCAGGTTGCATTTAAGCAGGCGCTTGACAAGGCGTTCAAGGCAGGCAAGCCCGTCGTAATCGACGTGCGTATCGACAAGAACGAAATGGTGTTGCCTATGCTGCCGCCAGGGGGCGCAATCAGCGACATCATTACCAAGGTGTAAAGCTCGTTTGATAAAAAGGAGAAAAAAGTATGGAAGCAAATAAATTCATAATTGCAGTATACGTTGAAAACAAATCGGGCGTATTGACGCGGGTAACGGGTATGTTCACCCGCCGCGGCTTCAATATCGACACGCTCACCGTGGGCGAAACCGAACGCCCCGAATATTCCCGTATCACGATTTGTATGAGCGGGGACGCGTACGTGAAGGAACAGCTGCTCAATCAGCTGAAAAAGCTGCTCGTCGTTAAAAAGGTCGAGGTGCTTGAAGACGAGCCGATTAAGCGTGAGCTTATGCTCATCAAGGTCAAGAACGAAAGCCAAAACCGTAGCGAGATTATGACGGCGGTGGACGTATTCCGCGCCAGCGTAATCGACTATTCGACCGAGGGTATGTGTATCGAGGTTACGGGCAACCCGTCTAAAATCGACGCGTTCGTAAAGCTTATGCAACCCTTCGGGATTCTTGAAATGTGCCGTACGGGTATCGTAGCGTTAGAGCGCGGCACGGCAACCTTATTTTCAAAATAAATAAAAAATTATAAAAAGGAAAGGAATAAAATTATGGCAAACAGAATTTTCTATCAACAGGATTGTGATTTGAACAAGCTCGCGGGTAAAACGGTAGCGATTATCGGTTACGGCTCGCAAGGACACGCGCACGCGCTCAACCTCAAAGATTCGGGTGTGAACGTAGTCGTAGGTCTTTACAACGGCAGCAAGAGCTGGGCGAAAGCGGAAAAGCAGGGCTTGAAGGTTATGACGGCGGCGGAAGCGGCGAAAGCAGCGGATCTGATTATGATCCTTATCAACGACGAGAAGCAGGCGAAGCTTTACAAGGAAAGCATTGAGCCTAATCTCACCGAGGGCAAAACGCTTGCGTTTGCACACGGCTTCAACATTCATTTCGGTTGTATCAAGCCCCCGAAGAACGTCAACGTTATTATGATTGCGCCCAAAGGCCCTGGCCATACGGTACGTAGCGAATATCAGGTAGGCAAAGGCGTACCTTGTCTTATCGCAGTGGAACAGGACGCTACGGGCGACGCTTGGGATTTAGGCCTTGCGTACGCGGCAGGTATCGGCGGCGCGAGAGCGGGCGTTTTGGAAACGAATTTCCGTACGGAAACGGAAACCGACCTCTTCGGCGAACAGGCGGTGCTTTGCGGCGGCGTATGTGCGCTTATGCAGGCGGGCTTTGAAACGCTCGTGGAAGCGGGCTACGATCCCCGTAACGCGTACTTTGAATGTATCCACGAAATGAAGCTTATCGTAGACCTTATTTACCAGAGCGGTTTTGAGGGTATGCGCTATTCTATTTCCAACACGGCGGAATACGGCGATTATATTACGGGACCGAAGATCATCACCGAAGAAACCAAGAAGGCAATGAAGAAGGTGCTTGCAGATATCCAAGACGGTACGTTTGCAAAGGATTTCTTGCTTGATATGTCCGACGCGGGCAGTCAAGTACACTTCAACGCAATGAGAAAGAAGGCGGCGGAGCATCCTTCCGAAGTCGTCGGCAAAGATATCAGAAAGCTGTATAGCTGGGCTGACGAAGAGAAGTTTATTAACAACTAATTAAATTTTTAACTTTCAGTTATTGTTTAGTAAGGAATGATTATGATTAAAGAAACGATAGTAGACGGATTTCATAACGCACCGCACAGATCGTTGTATCACGCGCTTGGATTGACGGACGAGGAGCAAGCTCGTCCGCTGATCGGTGTCGTTTGCTCGTACAACGAAATCGTGCCGGGACATATGAACCTTGACAAGATTTGCGACGCGGTAAAGCTCGGCGTTGCGATGGCGGGCGGTACGCCCATTATGTTCCCCGCCATCACCGTTTGCGACGGTATTGCAATGGGGCATACGGGTATGAAATATTCCCTCGTCACCCGTGATTTGATTGCCGATTCCACCGAAGCAATGGTAATGGCGCACGGCTTTGACGGGCTGGTGATGATACCCAACTGTGACAAGAACGTACCTGGGCTTTTGATGGCGGCGGCGCGGTTGAATATCCCGACGGTGTTCGTCAGCGGCGGACCTATGCTTGCAGGCAGAGTGGGCGGGAAAAAACGTTCGCTTTCGAGTATGTTCGAGGCGGTCGGCGCGTACAACGCGGGCAAAATCAACGAGGAACAGCTCACCGAATTTGAGAAAAAGGTGTGCCCTACCTGCGCCTCTTGCTCGGGTATGTATACGGCAAACTCTATGAACTGCTTGACCGAGGTGCTCGGTATGGGGCTTCGCGGCAATGGAACGATTCCCGCGGTGTATTCCGCGCGTATCGAGCTTGCAAAGCACGCGGGTATGCAGGTAATGGAGCTTGTCAAAAAGAATATCCGTCCCCGCGATATTATGACGGCGGCGGCAATCAAGAACGCAATCACCGCGGATATGGCGTTGGGCTGTTCGACCAACAGTATGCTGCATTTGCCTGCAATCGCAAACGAGTGCGGCGTGCCCTTCGATTTGGACGAGGTGAACGCAATCAGCGAAAAAACGCCTAATCTTTGCCATCTTGCGCCTGCCGGTCCGACGTATATGGAGGATCTCAACGAGGCGGGCGGCGTTGCGGCGGTTTTGAAGGAGCTGGAAAATTTGAACCTTTTGGACACCTCCGTTATGACCTGCACGGGCAAGACAATGAAGGAAAATCTGGAAGGCGTGGTCAATTTAGACCCCGAGGTCATCAGAAAGCCCGAAAACGCGTTTGGAAAAACGGGCGGTATCGCGGTGCTTAAAGGCAATCTCGCGCCTGACGGGTGCGTGGTAAAACGCGCGGCTGTGGCGAGCGAGATGCTCGTGCACGAGGGACCTGCCAAGGTCTTTGAAAGTGAGGAAGAGTGCATTGCGGCAATCTACGGCGGCAAAATCGTCAAGGGTGACGTGGTGGTCATTCGTTACGAGGGCCCTGCGGGCGGACCTGGTATGCGCGAAATGCTTTCGCCGACCTCCGCGATTGCGGGTATGGGCTTGGATAAGGACGTCGCGCTCATCACGGACGGGCGATTCTCGGGCGCAACGCGCGGGGCTTCTATCGGACACGTTTCCCCCGAAGCTGTTTCGGGCGGCCCGATTGCGTACGTGAAAAACGGAGATATCATTGCAATCGATATCCCTAATTACAAAATTGAATTGAAGGTGTCGGACGAGGAGCTTAAAAAGCGCAAGGCGGAAATGCCTCTTAAAAAGAAAGAGGTGAGCGGATATCTCAAACGCTACGCGGCGCAAGTAAGCTCGGCAGATAAAGGTGCAATTATCAATAAATAACACGCTTAACGCTACGCCTTTTTGGGCGTAGCCGTGGATTTTTATGTGTTTGGCTCTGTCACAACACTCGACTGATTTTTGACGGAAAAACGCTGTGAAATACGGCACGCAACGCTCGGTTACAGACCACAACGAGTATGCGCTCTCGCGTTGCGTTTGTCTTTCTTGCGTTTTTCTCGTCAAATCGCAAAAAATAGAGATTGTTTTGCTAATTAGTCGTTTCTTGTGACATAGCCATGCGTTTTTCAAAGGACGACAAAGGAGAATAAAGGGTATGGGTATGACAATGACGCAAAAAATTCTCGCGGCGCACGCGGGGCTGGATAAGGTGGAAGCGGGACAGCTGATACTCGTCGATTTGGACAGAGTGCTCGGCAACGATATCACCTCCCCCGTAGCCATTCGGGAATTTGAAAATATCGGCGCGACAAGCGTGTACGACAAGGATAAGGTGACGATGGTCATGGACCACTTCGCACCGAATAAGGATATCAAGGCGGCTACGCAATGCAAGATGTGCCGTGATTTTTGCGATAAGCACGAAGTGACGCATTTCTACGACGTAGGACAAATGGGTATCGAGCACGCGCTCTTGCCCGAAAAGGGGTTGGTTGTGCCTGGGGACGTCGTAATCGGCGCGGATTCGCATACCTGCACTTACGGTGCACTCGGCGCGTTTTCCACGGGCGTTGGCTCGACGGATATGGCGTGCGGTATGGCGACGGGCAAGGCTTGGTTTAAGGTGCCCTCCGCAATCCGTTTCGTGCTCAAAGGGAAATTGAACAAATACGTGTCGGGCAAGGACGTGATTTTGCATATTATCGGCAAGATCGGCGTGGACGGCGCGTTGTATAAATCGATGGAATTTACGGGCGAGGGATTAAAATCGCTCACCGTTTACGATCGGTTGACGATCGCGAATATGGCGATCGAGGCAGGCGCGAAAAACGGCATTTTTGAAGTGGACGAACAGACGGAAAGCTACGTAAAAGAACACGGTAACGCGGAATATACCGTATACAAAGCGGACGAGGACGCCGAGTACGACGAAACGTACGAGATCGATTTATCGTCGATCCAATCGACGGTTGCGTTCCCGCACTTACCCGAAAACACCAAGACGTTCGACGAGATCGGCGAAGTGAAGATCGACCAAGTCGTGATCGGCTCTTGTACGAACGGGCACTATAAAGACCTCGAAGAGGCGGCGGAAATTATCAAGGGCAAGCAGATTGCCAAATGGGTACGTGCGATCGTGATCCCCGCAACGCAAGATATTTACTTAAAAGCGGTGGAAAACGGGCTCGTAAAAGCGTTTATCGAGGCGGGTTGTATCGTATCGACGCCCACTTGCGGACCTTGCCTTGGCGGATATATGGGTATCCTTGCGGCGGGCGAACGGGCGGTTGCGACGACGAATCGAAACTTCGTCGGGCGTATGGGGGACGTGAAATCGGAAGTCTATCTCGCGTCGCCTGCGGTAGCGGCGGCAAGCGCGTTGAAAGGCTATATTGCCGACCCTGCAAAGCTTTAAGGAGGATCGAATATGAAATTTACGGGAACGTCTATAAAATACGGCGATAACGTCGATACCGACGTAATTATCCCTGCAAGATACCTCAATACCGCAGACCACAAGGAGCTTGCTTCTCACTGTATGGAGGATATCGATAAGGAATTCGTGAATAAGGTACGCCCGGGTGATATTATGGTTGCGGGCGCAAACTTCGGTTGCGGCTCTTCGCGTGAACACGCTCCCATAGCTATTAAGGAGTCGGGAATTTCTCTCGTTATTGCAAAGAGCTTCGCGAGAATTTTCTACCGAAATTCCATAAACATAGGT